>NZ_SMAN01000015.1 GCF_004342905.1 Melghiribacillus thermohalophilus
CAGCAACCATTTTACTTGAATTTATTACTAATATAAATAAACCAATGCAAATGAAAGAAAAAATATATGACAAAAGATTAATTCTGTTTTTCATTCTTTCCCCCTTTAAAACATTTGCTGATAATTTTACCAAAAACACTAAAATATTGAAATTTATTTACACCCTGCTAAAAATAGCAGGGACACCTTGTTCGAATCATTTAACGTTTAAGTCAACGGATATGATAACGAGAAAACCGCGTCAAGTCAACGACTCAACGCGGTTCTATAACGTTTAGTGATTCCGACTGGGCTCGAACCAGCGACCTCCACCCTGTCAAGGTGGCGCTCTCCCAGCTGAGCTACGGAATCAAATATGAAAATTTGTTAGTTTCGACATATATAAATATAATGATTTTTGTCGCCAATGTCAACAGTTATTTTTGAAAAAAAGGATACCTCATTATTCATTGTATCATTGATTGATGTAAATAAATAAACAAAAAGATAATTACCGGTGTTTTCAGGTGCAAATGTTCAAAATGGTGAAACCGAGTTGTTATTTGTTCGTCCTAATAGTAAAAGAATGGAATGGGAATCATTTGATGAGGAACAAGAGAGTGCAAGTGTTACGGTATGTGAGTGGGGTTCTCGTCTGATGTTATTTTACGAAAAAGTCTGCATTCATGCTGAATCCAAACCGCCATGGTATAAGGTCTTTTGCTGACAGATGAATGTCACTTCGATATTCGTTAGAATAAAATCGGAGGTGCTGCCCATATGAATGCCAGTTGGATAAAAGTCATCATCGCTGCAGGATTCGAAGTTTTATGGGTGATCGGTTTAAAATATGCATATGATGTCTGGACATGGACCGGGACGATCATTTCCATTTTAATCAGTTTTTATCTGTTGATCATGTCTGGAAGAACACTTCCAGTCGGAACAGTCTATGCTGTTTTTGTCGGATTAGGCACGGCTGGTACTGTCATGTCCGGTATCGTATTTTTTGGGGAGCCGATGAAGGTTTCCAAAATAATTTTGATAGCTATATTGCTGGCAGGTGTCATAGGCTTAAAATTTGTCACGAAAGACCATGAAGTCAAAGGAGAACATTCGTGATGGCGTGGATTTCACTTGTTATTGCCGGGCTGTTTGAAATGGTGGGTGTAATGATGATCAATCAGTTCCACAAGGATCGCAATTTATGGTCATTTTTATTCCTAATATTAGGATTTGGCGCAAGTTTTTTATTTCTCGCCTATGCACTGCGGGTTTTGCCTATGGGATTGGCTTATGCCATCTGGACAGGGATAGGTGCTGCTGGCGGAGCGATAGCAGGGATGGTGTGTTACGGCGAATCAAAAGACTGGAAACGGATCCTGTTTATCACCATTGTCCTGAGTTCCGTAATAGGATTAAAACTTGTATCTTAAGAAATAGGTGTGATTTGACCAAGAAACGGTTTTCCTGTCTATTCATGACTCCAGATATTTGGTATAGTAACTTTAATTACATATAGAAAAGAGGCTCGCCTTATTGATCAATCTGTTCTCGAAAACTTCCAATCGCTATATGGAAAATACAACCAGGTGTATGTAAATGAAGGTCATTTGCTGAAGGCTCTCCTAACATTAAATGTGGTGACCGGTTTTTATCAGAGGATGGCAGGCAAATCATTTGAACCTCGAAACGACCCCGCGAGATTGATTACAGGAGGGATGATGTTGAAAAAAACGGTCATATGGGGATCCAGAGAAGGATTTGGTTCTGAGTATCTGGAATTGACGATTTTCAACAATGAGATAAAAGTGAATAGTACAGTGATCTTCTTAGATGATCATTCTCCTTATAAAGTTGATTTTCAAGTCTGGTTAAATCATAACTGGGAAATGAAACAACTGGATGTATCCATCAGTAACGGAAAGTCCCTTCGTCTTTCATCTGATGGAAAGGGAAGATGGTTTGATATCAAAGGCCAGGAATTACATGATTTAAGTGGGGCGATTGATATCGATCTATCATGTACTCCCTTCACCAATTCTTTGCCAATTAACAGAAAAAAATGGAGACTAGATCAACCACAAGAGTTTGAAATGGTATTTATTTCTGTTCCTGATCTAGCATTCAGAAAAGTCCATCAAAGCTATGAATGGATTCAGAAAACAGGAGAGAAGCGAAAGTTTTGTTATCGAAGCGATACATATGAAACGGTTTTAGAGGTTGATTCTTACGGACTAGTAGTGGATTACCCGGAGGTTTTTACACGGATGTATTAACGCTTGACCTGGCCAATTTCAATAAAAAAGAGGTTGTCTGCTATGAAAAAGTATCTGTCAGCAGCATCATTGATCGGACTGGTGTTGACAACATTTTTTTATATCAATCATTCTCTGACGCTCGTCGAATCTCTTCTGTATGTATCAATGACCGTATATCTGCCTCTCCATTTCATTCTATCAGGCGATAACCATAAAGTGTTTCGACTGATTTTGCTGGCATATCCTCCTGGGGTTTTGGCAGCCTATTTAGCGCTGGTCAGTTCCAGAATGGCAATCATCTGGCTGATTTTTTGTGTGTTCCTTGCTGCCTACGGAGTATTTCGGTTTTTTACGAGAGGTGGATATTATGTTGAAGAAACATTAATCGATGTAAGTTATATATATATGGGAATCGGAGGCCTATGGTACGTCGTGTATATGATGGATGGGGAGCTGTTTGGCTTTTCCGGCCTGGTTGCTCTGTTAACGGCTATTCATTTCCATTATTCCTCATTGTATGTACCGTTGTTTACGGGTCTTTTTGGCCGGATAATCAAAAATGAAAGGACTCTTCCTGCCTGGTATCAATGGATGAGTGCAATGATTATGATTTCACCGATCTTGATTGCTGCAGGAATTACCTATTCCAGAATTGCAGAAGTAATCAGTGTCAGCCTGTTTGTTCTGGCATTACTCGTGTATGGGATCATGAGTTTGATCATTAAAAACTGGTTGATCAACCTTTCATCACTTCTGCTCATCTTTTCGATGGTAATGGCGTTTTTGTATGCGATTCGGGTTGTGGATATTCCTTTTATGATCGATGCTCATGGACTGGTAAATGCCATTGGTTTTGTTGGGCTGGGGATGATAGGATAACTTTTTCTTTCCCCGCAGTCTCATGTCCCAATTTCGTTCATTCCTTTTTCAAAGATAAAGGGTGACCGGGTGATCGGCATCAATTTCTTTCAACGTCATAACTTTGTTGATCAGCAGACAGAATATCACCCGAAAGGAATGGTGGATACCATGGATGTGTTCAGACGAAACGGTTTTCTGCCTGAACAGGTTCACCCTTTGATTCGGGGATTCTATGAACGTACTGTAGAGTATGATATGATTGTTTACCCGAAGTGGCATCCGTTCTTTTTGCCAGCTGCCCGATGGTATAAAAAACTGTCAGCAAAAATTGAGCAAATGAATTTTCCGGTTTTAGAAGATGAGCAGGAAATCGAAGTGGAAAGCCGGATGTTGAAGTTGAATGATTCCATGGATGGGCGTGAAAACGTTCGGGCCTGGGTGCGAACGGATAAAAAGAAAAACAAAGCCATTTATGCGGCTGCCTATTCGACCCATGAAAATAAACGAGGTGAGCGGTACTATAATGTCTTTTTTCCACTGCCATATGGCGGCATGACGAGTATCCTGAGCATAAAAAATCAATTTGGCAATGGGGTGACACTGTTTTCTTTTTCAACTGGAAGAAGGGATGAACACCAGGGAGTATACCTGACAATCAGGAAGCTAACGATCCGGCTCCCTATTAATGAAATCATCAACGTATGGGAAGAGGGAGGGATGGTCAAGGCCAGACACGACAGCTGGCTGTTCGGAATTAAGGTCCTGTCCCTTAGGTATGATATTGCACCATCAAAATAAGGAAAGGATGGCAATCGTTCTTCTTGTTTTTGGCACATGGCTCTAACTAAAAGATAGCCGGGTATGGCTTACTATGGAGGTATTTGATGAAAATCAGAAAGTCTGCACGTGCAATCCTCATGAACGAAAAAAATGAGATCTTGTTGTTCAAATTTATTTTTAAAGATGTCGTAGATGAAAAAATTCTCTGGGTTACCCCGGGTGGCGGGCTTAAGGATGGGGAGAGTTTTGAAGAAGCTTTAATGAGAGAGTTAGAGGAAGAAACGGGTTTAGCTGATCTAAAGATTGGAGACTGGATCTGGACGAGAAAAATCGAAATTAAGGGTAAAAGTGGGAAGTTTCTAAGCCATGAACAATATTATGTCGTTCAGATCGGTGAAGTGAGGGATTCGATTTCTCTGGAAAAAATGACGAATCATGAAAAAGATACGGTAATGGACGTTTCCTGGATGAATGTTGAACAATTAAGGGAAATACCTGAATCTGAACTCGCTCCTCCTGATTTGGCGGAACTAATAGAGACACTGATCGCAAATGAAGAACAACATTACCCGATACAAATCCGTTAGTTACTTTTATTGAGTGTTATACATGTATAGCATTGTTTAGTCCGAATTCCCTCCGGGTTTGCCCGGGGGAATTTTTTTTGAAAGAAAATCGTATTAGAAGCGTGAGCGTTGTTCAGATGGTCTGGATTATTTCCATGTACGGGCGTATGTCCCTGGTTGATAGGTGTAGTCTGGAGCTCGGTGAACATCAGGCTTACCTTCAAAAACTTCAAAGGCCATACAGAGATATCCCAATATATTCCATAAATAAAGATTTTTCGACAGGTGCCAGGGACCGTCAATTTTAGGGCGGGGAGGGAACATTTACCTGACGCGCTAGCCTGATTATTAGGATTTTGAAGGTGTGGAAATCCTTGATTTTACAACAGATCGGAGAAATCATTTCACTATGAATACGTAATCTGACAATCTATTAATTTCTAGCAGCACTGGAAAGCTTTACGTAATGAATCGGGTCAGGGATGATGGTACTTTTTAATAGAGTTTAAATCTATCGGGAGGTTTTTTATATGAAATTGAAAAAAGTCATCCTTTCCTCGGTTCTTGCACTGGGTACCTTTACTTTCTTCTTTGCCCCTAATGGAAATGCTGCTGGACCGTCCCATGTTGTTCAACGAGGAGATACGTTATGGAAGATTGGTATAAAATATGGGGTATCGGTTAATGAACTGAAACGTGTCAATCAAAAGACTTCAGACATTATCTATGTAGGAGAAACCCTCAACATTCCTCAAAACGTAACTGCTTATGAAAAAGATCTATTAGCCAGACTGGTAGAAGCAGAGGCAAAGGGAGAGCCTTATGCAGGAAAAGTGGCTGTGGCAGTTGTTGTCTTGAATCGGGTAGACAGCCATTTGTTTCCCAATTCCATACGTGATGTCATCTATCAAAAAAATCAATTTACTCCGGTAAAAAATGGAGCAATCAATCAGCCGGCGAGCTATGAATCGAAAAAAGCAGTGGATGAAGCACTGGCATTTCGTGGGCAGGGAAGCGGATCACTGTATTTTTATAATCCAGTGAAAACTTCCAACACCTGGCTCCGTGCTAAAACGGTAACAGTAAAAATAGGGAATCATGTGTTTGCAAAATAACCGGGTACAGTGATGTTTGATGAAATGCTTGAAAGGCCGTCTCCGTCTCGTATGATGACTCATATGACCACGGGAGGCGGTTTTTAGTCATCAGAAAGACATCATGATCTATACCTATTTTTGAGCAAAACGATGAAAAAATAAAAAATCTTAAAAAACCAAAAACTATGATAAAAATAATATGTTAAAATAGAGCATTGATAAAGAATTTTCGACAGGTGACAGGAGAATGTGAGGAGGTTAGTTATGGAACAAATAAATTCTGTTGAGCATTTTGATGAAATCATCAAAGGCAGGAAAGGATCGATAGTGAAGTTTTATGCCGACTGGTGTCCGGATTGCGTAAGACTGGATCAGTTTATCGGCCCAATTATGGAAGAATTTCATGAACTGGACTGGTACGAGCTCAACCGGGATGATTTTCCTGAGATTGCAGAAACATATGATGTGATGGGTATTCCGAGTTTGCTGGTTTTTCAGAATGGTGAAAAAATTGCCCATTTACATAGTGCAAATGCAAAAACACCTCAACAGGTAAAGGATTTTCTCAGTGGTTTACATTCCCATGTAATCAATTAGGATTGACCTATTTCGATCAATTTAATTCTTTTTCACCAAAATATGACAAAATTGTTGATTTTAGAATCAGTCTCAATTAATATATAGAAAGAAGCGTGTTTATAAGATCAAAAGGTAAATATAGGATTGAAAAAGGCAAACCTATCGAAAGGTAGGGACGCAAAGCTTCAGATCTAAAGTTCTTAATAGAACCATGATGGCTGGGCTGCCAATCTACGGTTGGCTATTCTATTAAGGATAGCTTTTTTTAGTTTTTTGAAAATTCGGACGCTTGATCGGCCCAAACCCTTCGTAACAGTAATGGTGGGCTTGTGATATTTGATAAGGTAGTGAGCATTTTCTTTAAAAAAATACAAAGTCACTTAAAAGATTGGAGAAATGGTTATGGATAAAACATCACTGATCGGCTTGATATTAGGATTAATTGCCGTTTTTGTAGGTATGGTACTGAAGGGTGTTGCCATCACCAGTTTAATCAACCCGGCTGCCATTGTAATCATTATTGTAGGTACCATAGGAGCAGTAACCATTGCTTTTCCAACAAATGAAATTAAAAAAGTTCCTACCCTCTTCAGAGTTATTTTTAAAGAACAGCAGCTTAAAAGCAATGCAGAAATTATTTCGATGTTTTCCACATGGGCCGATCTCGCCCGTAAAGAAGGGTTGCTGGCCCTGGAGACTAAACTGGATGAAATTCAAGATCCTTTTTTAAAAAATGGAATGACTCTCGCGATCGACGGAAAAGATACGGATTATGTCCGTGAAGTCTTAACGGAAGAAATCGAGGCTATGGAAGAGCGGCATAGATTAGGTGCATCCATTTTTACTCAGGCAGGTACATATGCTCCTACACTCGGGGTTCTGGGAGCGGTAGTCGGGTTAATCGCTGCACTGGCAGATATGAGTGATATTGATAAGCTGGGGCATGCCATATCCTCGGCATTTGTGGCGACATTGCTCGGGATTTTTACCGGATATGTTCTCTGGCACCCTTTTGCAAACAAGCTGAAGCGAAAATCCCAGCAGGAAGTGAAGCAAAGGGAGTTAATGATTGAAGGCATTCTTTCTATACTCGAAGGGGAAGCCCCAAGGGAAATTGAAACGAAGCTTTCATCCTATCTACCGGTTGTTGAAAGGCGAAAATTTTTAGAGGAGGGGGTAGCAGGTGAGGAAACATAAAAAAAAGGAAAACCCGGAACATATTGATGAGTCCTGGCTCATTCCCTATGCCGATTTACTGACGCTTCTTCTGGCTCTATTTATTGTATTATTTTCCATGAGTACCATTAATGCCGATAAATTCTCGAGAATGGCGGAAGTATTTAAAGTGGAATTTGACAGCGGTACAGGTGTGTTTGAATATCCAAGTCCCCTTCCGTCTAATCAGATGCTTTCCCCTGATGAAGTGGAGAAGGTCAATAAAGCCAACGAACATGATGATATGGAAGAGCTCCGACAAATTCAGGCAAAAATCGAACAATACATTGAAGAAAAAGATATGTCGGACACATTTGAAACTTCTTTATCTGATGAAGGACTTATGCTCACCATTCGAGATAATGTATTATTCGATTCAGGAAGCGCAGAACTTCGCGAAGAACATCGAAAAGTAGCCCGTGAAATATCTCATTTGTTGGTGATTAATCCTCCTCGGAATATCATTATTAGCGGACATACCGATAACGTTCCGATCAGGACGGTCAATTATTCGTCCAACTGGGAGCTCAGTGTCATGCGTGCTGTGAATTTTATGAAAATCATTCTGGAGAATGAGAAGCTGGATCCGAGGTGGTTCAGTGCCAAGGGTTATGGAGAATATCAGCCGATTGCTTCAAATCATACAGAAGAAGGAAGAGCCAAAAATCGGCGTGTGGAAATTTTGATTTTGCCCAGACAACAAAATGGCCAGTAATGTTCTGGAGATAAAAAAATGGATGTTTGAATGGGGGAGAGATGTCTATGACAAAAAAATGGACAAAGAGTGAAATTAATTATTTAAAAAATAATGTCGGTAAACTTTCCATTCCGACCATAGCTAAAAATCTAGAAAGAACAGAGACATCCGTGGAAATGAAAATGAAAAAGCTTGGTCTGGATCATACCAGAATTCAGTCGGGACTGATTACAATGGGAGAACTGGCCAGATTATTAAAAGTTGATCGAAATACCGTCAAAAGCTGGGTGGATAATCATGGATTGAAATGTATAAAGCGTATTACCCGCAAACATAAAAAATATTACCTTCTGGATCCTGTTGAATTTTGGAATTGGGCTGATGGAAACAGAGACAAAATACAGTTCAGCCAGATCGAACCACATTCGATACCACCAGAACCTGATTTTGTTGAAGAAGAGCGGCGGAAGGAGATTCAAGGGGGAATCGAAAAATACCGGGTGTATCGGTTCTGGACAGTTAAAGAGGAAAAAAAGCTGCAAGAATTGAAAAAAAAGGGATATAAAAATAGTGAAATAGCAACGATCCTGAATCGATCATCTATCAGTGTTCAGCGAAAATTAAGCAGGATTCAGGAAGATGTAACTACATAATCAGATAAAAACGGATCCAGACGTAGGGGAATTTGAATACATACGAATCGTTGTCACTATTTAATAAATATTTTCTATACTTCACATAAAGCGCTCAGAAGTAATCTGAGCGTTTATTGTTGCCAAAATCCTGCAGGAATTTAATGCTGCTGCAATACTACAATAATAAAAAGAAGAATTCTAAGTCGAACGAATAAATGCTATACAGAAAAAAACAGGAATCGACAACTACTTTGAGCCATTGACTCTCCTGTTTGGGCCGTCACGCATTGACTATGGGCCATAGGTTCCCCTGTATGGGCCGTCACGCACTGACTATGGGCCATAGGTTCCCCTGTATGGGCCGTCAGCGCCTCTGTTTGGGCCATCCGCATCCCAGTTTGGGTCGTCACGCACTGACTATGGGCCATTGACTCTCCTGTTTGGGCCGTCACGCACTCACTATGGGCCATTGACTCTCCTGTTTGGGCCGTCACGCACTCACTTTGGGTAATGATCCCCATTATGTCCTGGTTTGATTTTCTTTCCATCAAAAACGGTTTCAATGACAGCAAGTAGCAGTGCCAATATGATTTCCGCTTTCAGAGATATTGTAATGCTTTTCATCATCTCATCCACGATAAAGAGAACCAGCCAGTTTGATGCGACTTCAACAAAGATTCGGGTGAACAAGAGCTTTACTGGTTCTGATTGATTACGGACAGAGACATAAAAAATAACTTTGAAAACCAATTCGATCATGAAACTAAGAATAAAAAAACCAACAACAAAAACAGCTAATGACCAGGGAGAAGTATAATAAACACCGAGAATTTCAAAAGCCCCTGCAAAACCAAAGAAAAACAGGCCCAGGACAAATCCGATCGCCATAATAATAAGAAGAACTATTCCTGCAATAGTCGCTATTTTTGTTTTCAGATCCATATCCCGAAATGATCGATCGTGATGTTCTGACATTAGGTATATCCCCCTTCTTTAGTTCGTTATTGTGCGTATCCACATACCCTGTGACCAGTTTAACATAAATTTTCCATCTAATTGGCAACCATTATTGGTTTTATATCGAACTGTATTAGAGCTTTTTTCCAGCATAGAAGGATTTGCAATGAAACAGGCCAAGAAAACATTGAATATTACGGTAAATTGATATAAAATGTAGAAATAATACGAAATGCGCATAACTTTTTTCCTATGTACACAAAAAAACATGTCACTTAACATTTGAATGTGACATCATTATATCTTCCCTATATCCCTGTCCATTCGAAGCACTTATCTACCGCATTATCCTTCCACTCTAGCTTTATCCGTCATTTATTTATACATGAATATCGGAGTGAGATATGAAGGTGTTTTTGCGTGCTCCATTTTATATTTACGTAGACGTTTTCCGAGGGTAAAGGAGAGTCGATTATGTTGAAGTGCAGTTTGCTGATTCAAATGGAGATCCTGAGAGAAAAAATGATTCGCCTGGGTATAAATGATGGGATGAAGCTTGAAAAAACCATTGAAACATCCGTTGAACTGGACCGGTTATTAAACATGTATCAGAAATGCTCTAAAACATGTAAAATTATGTACAAAAACGGGTAAGCTTGCTGTCGATTTTAAGAACCTTTTGGTTCGGGTTCTTCGTTATGAAAGGAGCGGGGATACTGGCATCGGTACAATTTATCCAGAAAATGAATAAAATTGATTGACACTGGAAACAATACGTTATAAAATAAATAATATGCTATAAAGTTTATTTATTAAAGAATATATGGGTAATAAGTCAAAGCTGCCGGAAAACGTGTAATGATTTGATATGATCCATATTTTCTGGGCACGCTTTTTTTATTGCTGTTATAGATCATGAATGGTTTTGAAGAAAAACTGAAATGAAAATGCAGTGTTCCCTTCGCCTTTGATGAATGAACTTATAGTGTAGAAAACATTTTTTAGGAGGAAGTTTAAGTGAATACTGGAAAAGTGAAATGGTTTAATTCAGAAAAAGGTTACGGATTTATCGAAGTTGAAGGTGGAGATGACGTATTTGTTCATTTCTCCGCGATTCAGAGTGACGGGTTTAAAACACTAGAAGAAGGCGAAGCTGTACAATTTGACATTGTTGAAGGTAATCGCGGGCCACAGGCCGCTAACGTTCAAAAAGGCTAATTAAAAAAGTTGGAAGGTGATGCTTTTGACAATAGGCATCACCTTTTTTTCTTTTCAATTTTTTTTTGATTTTGGGAATAATGATAGTAACCATAAATTTAGGAGGAAAGATCAATTGAAATTTACAGATTTAAATCTTAGCCAGGATGTATTACAGGCAATTTCTGCTATGGGATTCGAAGAACCGAGTCCCATCCAGGCTAAAGCCATACCCATCGCGATGGAACATAAAGATATGATAGGTCAGGCGCAGACCGGAACCGGAAAGACAACGGCCTTTGGTGTGCCTTTAATCGAACAAATTGATGAAAACCGAGAAGGTATTCAGGGACTCGTGCTGGCACCGACACGGGAACTGGCGATCCAGGTAGCGGAAGAACTGAACCGGATCGGACAGGTTAAGGGAGTCCGGACACTGCCCATTTACGGGGGCCAGGATATTACTCGACAGATAAAAGCTTTAAAGAAAAGGCCTCAGATTATAGCTGCAACCCCGGGGCGTTTAATGGATCATATGAAAAGAAAAACGATACGTCTCAATCAAATTCAGATGGTGGTTCTGGATGAAGCAGATGAAATGTTAAATATGGGCTTTATTGATGATATTGAAACGATTCTTGCAGGAATTACATCCAGTTACCAAATGATGCTGTTTTCAGCCACCATGCCGACACGCATTCAATCACTGGCTGAAAAATATATGAATGATCCGGAAATAGTGAAAGTCAAAGCTAAAACCATGACGGTGAAAAATATTGAGCAACATTACATTGAAATCCAGGAAAAGCGGAAGTTTGAGATACTTTGTAACCTGCTGGACATTCATTCTCCTGAAAGGGCGATTGTGTTCGGGCGGACGAAGAAGCGGGTTGATGAACTGGTCGGGGCATTGATGAAACGAGGGTATTCGGCGGAAGGAATTCACGGAGATATTTCACAGGCCAAACGGAATCAGGTGATTCGGCGTTTTAAGGATCAGACCATTGAGATTATGGTCGCTACTGATGTCGCTGCCAGGGGACTGGATATTAAAGGTGTGTCCCACATCTATAATTTTGATATTCCTCAGGATCCTGAGAGTTACGTCCATCGAATTGGAAGGACAGGACGGGCAGGAGAAAAAGGGCAAGCAATTACATTTGTCACCCCAAGGGAAATCAGTCAGCTGAAAACCATTGAGCAAGTGACGAAAACGAAAATTGCAAGACAGCCGGTTCCAACCGTTAGTGATGTGATTGAAGAAAACAAACAGGCAGCTATAGAAGATATCAAAAAAGCAGCTGAAAAAGGGGATCATTATGAATACAAGCAGATTGCTGAAAATTTGCTGGAGGACATGGATTCCGTCACGGCACTGGCTGCCGCGCTGAAGTTGCTTACCAAAAAGCCTGATGCAACCCCGGTCACTTTATCTGAAGTACCGCCAATCCGTGTGAAAAAGGATAAAGGTGGAAAAAAGCAGAAAAGAAGGGGATCTGGAGGCCATAATCGGAGAAGTAAAGGAAGAAGTCGCAGAAAGTACGGTTAGTCATACCATCAAGAGAAGAAGCGATGACCGTTGTCTTTAACAGATACAAAAAAAGAATAGGTTATGAGCCAAAAATGGTTCCCCTGTGACGTCAGCCTATTTTTTTAAAATCTCCATATCTGTCCTCTACACAATAGGTCGACTGACATAATGTAATTAATGTAACTATGAATATATTAAGGAGGTATCAGATATGGGCTTTGGATACGGCGGATTCGGCTATGGCGGATTCGGCTACGGTTATGGCGGCGGATTTACGCTCATAGTGGTTCTGTTTATTCTGTTAATTATTGTAGGTGCATCCTGGGGTTATTTTTAAATAAAGAAAGGAGCTCCTTAAGGGCTAATCCCCTTAAGGAGCTTCTTTTTTAATGCATCAATGCCCGATAAGCGCTGGACAGGCCATGCCCGAAGTACTTGTCTTTCCCTTTTTTCCCTATATCCTCTGCTGATTGTTGCAGGAGGTTTTTCACTTTTTTCGGTGTGGCACCTTCATGTTCGGCAAACAGCAGGGCGGCTACAGCAGATACTTTTGGTGCTGCCATGGACGTTCCAACATACCAGCTGTATCCAGGACCTGTATAGGTGTAGTCAACAATCTGACCATCTTCATTATAAGAATATTCAACAGTTGGCACAGAACTTAAATTGAATTCCTGTTCAAATAAACGGTTATTCAGGTATTCATCAAAGTTACCATTTTCCATGTACTCATTGTAAAGTTTCAGATCTCCGCCAGGTGCAGCAACATCAATAAACCCTGGTCCATAATTTGAATAGACGGACAGTTCATCATTTGGGCCAGTTGCTGATACCGTTACTACATTTGGCAAAGAGGCAGGAGTATAGAAACCTGCACCGACAAATTCGTAACCGAGAGGTCCATACTGCTCGTTGGCAAATTCAAGAACTTCCTTTTTATTGGATGCATTTAAGCCGTCATTTCCGGCGGAAGTGACAATGAGTGCTCCCTTCTTCTCAGCGTATTTGGCTGCACGCATATAGGCAACATATTCAGCGACATCATTCCCCATCTTCATTCTTTCACCCGTAGCCGGATCTGTATACCAGATCTGCCCTTTAATATAAATGCCACCAAGGCTCATGTTAATGACATCCACACCATCATTGGCAGCCTCAACGATGGCTTTCATAATCCATGCACTATATGCCCCGCCTTCTGCACCAAATACACGGTAAGCGCGGAAACCCGTATCAGGAGCTACTCCCAAAATGGCACCATTTCCAGCAATATTACCGGCAACATGGGTGCCGTGACCATTTCGGTCCTGCACGTCTGTTATATCACCCGTCTCTGACTGATCTACCCCGTCGATTCCACCGGCAGGAACAAAGTTTTTAGAACCTGGAAGCAGATTTTGCTGAACATCCGGGTGATTCAGATCGATTCCTGTGTCAATGATGCCAACGACCACATCATGATTGCCTGTATTTAAGTCAAAACTGTTTCCGTCTTCTGTTACCCGTTTAATATCCCACTGATACGCTTCGTATAGAACGGCATCTTCCAGGTTCACGCCTTCAGTTTCCAACGGAATGCTGTCAACTTCCGGGATTTTTTCAACAAGGGACGGTGAAGCTACCTGAATGGATGAATGCTTCATAGCATGTTTTGCAAATGAAGCTGGTGCTTCAACCTGAACCACGCCAATTTCCGGGATCTCATAAACAAGTTCACCGCCATGGTCCTCAATAACCTTGTCCATATTTCCTGGAAGCGTACTATTTTTAAAGACAACCGTAAATGGAATCGTTTCCTCATTTGTCTGCCCGTCTGCCGCTTGGACAGGCAGTACAAATCCTAAAATAAGCATGACACTTAAAAGAACAGTTAAAACTTTTTTCACCTAAACCCCTCCTTATTTTTTTTGCCATATCACTTTATATTTCCATTTACGGTAGTTAAATCCTGTTTTTTAGCCATGGGTAAAACGTCATATTTTATCTTGCAGTTTCAACAATTTTCCTGGTTATACACATGGGCTTTATAAGAATAAAGTCATGTATCAGAAGGTATTTTATTTGGAGATTGTCGAAAATGCTCAAAAATGTATATTCTTAAACCTGTTTTAGTTATTTACCCTGAATAAATCACTTTACATAGCAAAAACTAAAGAAAAGAGGTGATCATTATGCGACTAGATAAAACAAATCAAATGAAGCAAAAGAAAGAAGATGAACCTGTCCTTGCCCCTGGCATCGATGATGATGAAGAACTGGATCAAAAGGCCAGCAAGGAAGATATTAAAAAAGGAAATTATACAAGGGTCGTTCACCTTTCTTATGATGAAGTTGGCCCGAGCGGAGAAGGGGAGTAAAAACCCTTCTTTTGTTAAGAAAGAATGATGAAGCATATCATTCAACTGATCCGGCGTGCACATGTGATCCACATAATCAGATACCCTGCTGGATATTCATAGCCCTGGCACCATTATGCGAAAACTCAAGTGATTTTAGCTGTCACATTTCCGATACCACCTACACCAATAATCCCGATGGTTTTTTCGAGATTTTACGTTTCATGTGTTTCATAGACTGATTGCGGTACACAGGTTTGGATTTTACGTGTCCAGACCAGAATCAGGCCAAAAATGGTCTCGGAAATGGGAATCATGCATCTTTCTTGCACTGTCGACCAGGATATTTTTCTTTGATGAGATCAATGGGGAGAGCATTCATGCCAGAAGATCAGTTTAGAATCCATTTGAATGTTGCCGGTTGATTTCGGTTACATCTTTTTTGGGCCAGCCAGTTGTCCTGATCCCATCACAATCGTCTTTCCCGGGGCATAAGAATATACTATATGTAAGAAACATCATTGAAATAGGGTGGGGTAAATATGGGAAAAAAAAGACGCGTGGATCATGACCGGGAACCCTATTATGCTGACGAACAACAAACAATGGTATATCTTCGCTCTGAATTAGACCGATACAAAAACCAATTAAAACAGATTCAACAACGTATTCGATTCCGCCAGTTTGATTCCCTTCTCGAGGAAAATGAAAACCTCCTGTTAAAGATTGAAAAGTTACAAGAGCAACTGGAAAGAGCAAAACGTGAAGCTCATCATCACAAGGAAACGGACGGCTATAAAAAAGTAATGTTAAATGATTCGATCTATATTGCCCGGCTTAATAAAAAAGAAGAGGAAAAACAAAAGCTAAAAGCTAAAATTCAGCTGCTGGAAAAGGAAAGGGAGGAATTGAATGAACGGATCGAACAGCTGGAAGGCCGGGTGAGGAGTTTTCATAACCTGGAAGCTAATCTCACAAAAAAAATTTTAGATTTAACAGAAGAAAAGGAGAATATGCTAAGACAGACAGAAGAGGAGAAGGGAGCGTGCGAGGAAGAGGTCAAAACTTACAGGAAGGCGAATGAAAGGCTATATGCCAAAATCTATGAGCTTGAGTCCGAGCTGAAACAGAACCGAAATGGTCAAGAGGTTCTGGATCATCATGAAGAATCATCATCTGAAAGCTCTTCAAGTAGTCAGTAAAGAACAGGGCAGATTCGAGGAGCAGTCTCAAAAGAACATGGTACATTTGGGGCAGCTCCTCGTTTATCTGATAAGGGGTCTAAGGGAAGGAATACTTGATTGGCCTGGTTCAGCTTTTTCCAATCCACAATCACTGGGTCCTTTACAGGATAAATTAGTTAAAAACATACATCGTTAGTTGTAACTCCTTAATGTTATGAATACGAAGGACAAAAGGGCCATTAAATTTTTGTAGAAATGTCCCTCATCAATGTGATGAAGGACAACATAGAAGAAATGTCTTCTCTAAATGTCCGTCATCAGGTCTATGAGGGACAAAATGGTCGAGTAACGTTCTCAAAATGTCCCTCATCAACCTAATGAAGGACAAAACTTCACGCATTTGGCTAAAAAATGACCTCCATGGTGAGTTTATTATGTTTCTTCGGTTCTTTTCAATGCAAAAAATGACTGCTGAAAAAGGTTAGTTAGCTCCTCCATTCCAATTACAAAATTTTCCCTGATTAATCTTTTTGAGAAAGAAACAACATAAAAGTGACAGATTAAAAAGGAGGTATAAGTTAATGACAGTAGGTGATCAAGTTAAACAGGCTGTGGCCAGTCTAAAAAGTGCCCAGGCTAGTTTTGAATCATTTGCGCTTCAGACGAACAATCAGAACGCAAAACAAATGTATCAAAACGCAGCTCAGCAAACCCAGACCATTGTCCAGCAAATTGAGCAGCGGGTACAGGAAATGATTGATGAAGAACCGGAATATGGAAACCAGTAGTTCCAGGCGAATATAGACAGATTCATCATCACAAACATAAGACCAAAACCTTGCCTGGTTGATAAGGTTTTGGTCCCTCTCCATCATGTTTTGATCTACATACAGTGAAAAGAAGAACAGGAGGATACACAGATGCCCACATATCTGGAAATGATTATTCGTGCTGTGGCCATATTTTTTATTTTATTTATTCTCGCCCGAATACTCGGCAAAAAACAAATTTCTCAGCTTACATTCTTTGACTATGTTACCGGAATCGCAATCGGAAGTATGGCCGCATCAGTTGCAATCAGGCAGGATCAGTCCTTTCTATATGGTTTTATCGGTCTTAGTGTGTTTACGGGATTGTCATTGTTGTTTTCCTTTCTGTCCTTAAAATCTTTAACGATGCGTGATCTTATTGAAGGCAATCCTACTGTGCTTGTTCAAAATGGAGAAGTACTCGAGGACAATCTGAAAAAGGTTCGGCTGACTCATGCCGATTTAATGATGGGGCTTCGGAGACAAAATGTTTTTAAATTAAGTGATGTGGAGACGGCTATACTTGAAACAAACGGAAGAATCAGTGTCATGAAAAAGTCACAGAACCAGCCTTTAACCCCAAAGGATATTGGATTAAGTGTACTAGAGGAAAGTTCTCCGTCACTGGTGATTGTAGATGGACATGTTCTGGAAAAACGATTGAGTTATCTTGGTTATACAAAAGAATGGTTAAAGGGAGAAGTTATGAAGCAAGGTGCCAGTGAATTTGAGGATGTGTTTTTGGCACAAATCGATTCTCAGGGAAATGTATATGTAGATCTGAGGAAGGATCAGAACCGAAGTGAAAAAGTTCCCCAAAAACCTTTGCTGGCTGCCCAGCTCAGAAAGGTTCAGGCGGATCTTGAAATGTTCGCCCTGCAGACCAATGATCAGAACGCTAAACAAATGTACTACAATCAATCAAAGGAACTGGACAAGGTTATACAGATGGTTAACCCATATATGAAACAATAGAAGCGTGTTGTGTGGAGTACAGGAAACCAGATCAGCCCCAGTTACGGCCTCCGCCACAGGCAGATCTGATTTCCATTTTATTTTGCACGAACGTGTGATACGGAAGTCGCTAACCCGATTTCATGAATGGTAATTTCCGGTCTGCTCCCCACCCGAATATTGACGCCTGTCTGTCCCAGGCCTTCACTGATATAAAATGGCTTACCTTGATACTGATGCAGTCCTTTAATCATATTCATTTTCGGCAGTTTCCCCATTTTGGCCAGATGGTAGGCTTTTGGATACAAGATTTGTCCGCCATGAAAATGTCCGGACAATAAATAATCGAAGTGATAGTTTTGCATTTGCAGAACTGCATTTGGATCATGAGTCAGTACTAAATTGTAACCTTCTTTCAATCCTTGATATGATTGATCAAAGTCACTCCGGTTTGTACTATAATCATCAATTCCGATAATGTTGACTCTTTTTCCGTTACATAGGATGACATCATGCTCGTTTTGCATGGTTTTCACATTATAGGACTGGAGGGTTCTCTTTAATTGGATAAAGTCATTGTTACGTAGCACATAGTCATGGTTTCCAAAGACCGCATAGATACCATAGCGGGGGGAGAGGGACTGAAAAACTTCCAGATAAGGGATCAGTTTGGGGATGCTTTTTCTACGGTCGAGAAAATCACCTGTTAGAGCAATTAAATCGAAGCGATCGCCTTTGGACAGATTATACAATGTATCCGGAGTAACGGACAGATTTTCCAGATGGATATCAGATATATGCAAAACCCTGAGGGCATGTTCATCTGCGTTTAGCCGGACCTGATTGACGACCAGTTCATGTGTATTTTTGTAAGCTCGATAAAATCCTATAAAAATAGGAATAAGTCCTGCTAGATAAATCATAAAAACACCTCCATATACCATTATATTAAAAATGTAATAGGTTTTGTCTGACAATACATGGTGCTGCTGCCATTGAGTAAGGCAATGAAGATCAGTCAACAAGAGCAGGAATAACTGATTGGATGTCGAATAAAAGTATTACTGGGAAGATGTAAAAAACATATACAAACGCAGAATCTGAAAAAAGGGTGGATGTGTCGTTGCAAGAATATGCAGGAAAATGTTCAACGTGCGGAAAGATGATTTATCAAGTCAATGTATATTTGGAGGGGCTACGGGAGGAGGGAACGCTCCTCTGTTATGACTGTACGGAAAGAGAATTCCGAAATCATACAGACCAATCCAACCATGCAGGGGGACAAATGAATGCAAAACGTTCCTAATCAAATCGTTGCGACTTTTTCAATTGTAGGGTTTGATCCTGAAACCGGGGAATTAGGAGTTGCCGTACAATCCAAGTTTTTAGGAGTGGGAGCCGTTGTTCCCTGGGCAAAATCTGGAGTGGGAGCAATCGCAACCCAATCTTATGCAAATACAACTTATGGACCAGAAGGACTAAAACACCTTGAAAAAGGGAAAAGCGCCCGGGAAACTCTTGAGTTGTTAATCAATGATGATCCGGATAAAGATATGCGCCAGGTTGGGATTGTGGATGCGAAAGGGAATGCAGCTACCTTTACAGGAAAACAATGTTATGAATGGGCAGGAGGGCGTTCGGGTAAGCATTATGCTGCACAGGGAAATATATTAGTAGGAAAAGAAACCGTTGACAGGATGGCAGAAACCTTTGAACAGACAGAAGGATCTCTGGCTGAACGTCTTTTGAAGGCACTGGAAGCAGGGCAAAAAGCCGGTGGAGACAAAAGAGGAAAACAATCAGCTGCGTTATATGTTGTAAAAGAAAAGGGCGGGTATGGAGGTTTTAATGATCGGTATATTGACCTTCGGGTAGATGACCATCCTGAACCGATTCATGAACTGATCCGGATTTACAAGCTTCAGCGTCTATATTTTGAAAAACCAGACCCAGCAAACATACTGGAAATCAGAGGACAAATAAGGGAAGAGCTTGAACAGGAACTGTACCGTCTCGGCTATCTTCAAAGAGATGGTTCTGATGATCAGGAGCTTTTCAAAGCGCTCACTTCATTTATCCATGTTGAAAATTTTGAGGAGCGAGAGCTTGAACCAGGAAAAATGGATCGGGAAGTCCTTGAATATATGAAAGAGAAACAGCCATAAACTGAAAACATACCGACATCTTTCAGCGGTATCCTCAACGATTGCTATAACGGGTTAAACCATAGTAAAACAGGAAAATGGCTTATTTTTCGGCAGCTTTCTACAAACATCTAAAAATGTTTGATGCTAGATTTTATTCTTCTGTTCGGGTTTTTTCGTAGTCCCGTTTTAAATAAGGATGATAGACATGAAGGAAAGGATGATTGCCCATGTCCGTTTATGATTTTAAAGTCGTAACGATAGAAGGTGAAGAAAAACCCCTTTCCGATTACAGGGGGAAAGTGCTATTGATTGTCAATACGGCCAGCAAGTGTGGCTTTACTCCACAATATAGAGGATTACAGAAATTATATGAAACATATCAGGATCAAGGGTTTGAAGTCCTCGGTTTTCCTTGTAACCAATTTGCAAACCAGGAACCAGGGACAGATGAAGAAATAAAACAATTTTGTTCGGTCAATTATCAGGTGACTTTTCCGATGTTTTCCAAAGTTGAAGTGAATGGAGAACAGGCACATCCGCTGTTTACATATCTCAGAAAACAGGCTCCAGGCGTTCTAGGTATATCTACAATAAAGTGGAATTTCACCAAATTTTTAGTTGACCGGGAAGGCAACGTTGTTAAACGCTTTGCCCCAAATACCGAACCAGAACAAATCGAAGACGACATAAAAAAATATCTGTAATTGTAATTGGCCTTGTAAAAAGGCCTTTTTATTATTCCGGAATAGCTAAAAATCAGCTGGTGCGGATCCTTTGTGTTGGTTCACTTGCAGTGTCCAACCCCATGAACCACCTTAACTCCCAGTACACATAAGCATCCTCCTCGAAAGCCTTCAGCAGTCTGCAGAAATTATACCGGTTGTGTGAAGTAATTTTTGTATTCGGATTCTGTTGTGATACGGGATGAAAGGAGGTACTCTCCACTCGACTGTATAAAAATTTTAAGAATTTCGAAAAACAGTGGAGACATTAATTATTCTGGCGTTAAGACAGAATTGCTCATCCTTTGTTATGATAAACACAAAACAACATAAACAGGGGATGATATCCATTGTGTTTCAAACGAAGAGCTCTTGTCTCTTTCAGCGGAGGAAAAGATTCAATGCTTGCCCTTCACAAGGTCATGAATAGCGGCATTTACGAGATTGAATCGCTGTTCACGACTGTGAATAAAGACAATCGGCGAACGGCCATACACGGGGTAAGAGAGGAAATTCTCGATGATCAGGCCAGTTCACTGGGACTTCCGTTAAGAAAAGTGCCCATTCCCGACAATTGCACCAATGAGGAATATGAACAGATCATGGAACGGGAAATGAGAAGGGTAAAACAGGCCGGTGTAGAGTATGTAGTATTTGGCGATATTTTTTTGGAAGATGTACGTAAATACAGAGAAAAAAATTTATCATCAACAGGCATCGTTCCCCTGTTTCCGTTATGGGGTGAATCAACCAGGGATATGATGAATCAATTTCTATCTTTGGGCTATCAAACAATTATCACAGCTGTTGATCATCATAAACTTTCAGAGAAGTTTCTGGGAAAAGTCATTGATCAGGACATATTGAAAACTTTCCCGAAGAATGTTGACATCTGCGGAGAGAATGGGGAATACCACACCCTGGTCGTTGATGGGCCGTTGTTTAAGGAACCTGTGCGGGTTAAGACAGTAAACCGTATGGTAGAAGGCGAGTATTATATCTATCAGGATGTCAAGTTACTATAAAGTCATTTGATCAAAGTTTTGGGAGAGAGCGCGATGATAAAAAGGTTAATGTTTTTGGTGAGTTTCTTCACATTATCAGCATGTGTTCCCGGACAGCAGGCTGTTGATTCAAAGGAACTTGAAGATCTGGAAAACCATCTGGAAGAATTACAGGAAGAAAATGAAACGTTGCTGGAAGAGGTTGATACGCTTAAAAAACAAATAAGAAGATTGCGTGAAAAAGAGATAGAATACACTTCCAGGATCACCTGGCAAAACCACCGGATCAACGAACTGGAACAGGCATATAAGGATGCAAAGGATTCATTACAGAGCGGTAACGAATATGATCCTGTTTTTGCTACATTTATTGGAGTCCCCGATGAGGCAGGTGTAGAAGGTACTGACTGGTACAGGGCAGAAACGAAATATACGAGACTTTATTTTCATGGCGAAGCGGTAAAGATGGAGTACGTGGTAGAGGATATAGATAACATGTACAGGTACATCCTCTCTTTTCTAGGAGAAAGCTGGGATGGGGATAAAATATCGATTTTTTTTACTGATCACGAACAATTATTTGGAAAAGAACTGTTTTCAGGTTATTATCAGCCTTTAACCGGAAGGATCTGGATTTCCCCTGAATTTACCGAGGTTTATGATGATGAATACGGTGAATTTTTGTTCGATCCCCGTGAGACACTCTTGCATGAATTGTTTCATGCTGTCAGCAAATTTAATCAACGACTTCCATATGAGGATTACTGGTTTGAAGAAGGAATGGCCAGTTATCTGGCACTGACCTATGAATATGATGTGATTGATGAACAGAAATTTCCGGAAGCAAGCGAAGAGAGGGTCCTGTATAATGTTTACTGGCTTGAATATGCAGATTATTCTTTTCCTGAGGCTATCCACGATGAACAGGAATTGAACGAATACTGGGCACCATTGTCAGATGAAGAAAAGGCTGAATTTTTCACTTTGAATGGAATTGGAAGGCTCCATTATGGGGACTCTTATGGGATTACCATATCATTTTTCGAAGCCAGTATTGTTGATGCCCTGATTACTTTTTATGGAGAAGAAAAGACACTGGATTATTATCTGGCGATGAAACATGTTCAAGATACAGAAGAAATGGAGAGACAATTTGAATCAGTTTTTCAAGAAACGATAGATGAGTTTGAAATGCGGTGGAAAGAAAGAATTTTATCAGCAGACAGTCTAAACGAGGGAGATGAACAATAGCCCCTCATGATTTTTAAATGAATGAAAATACTAAGTCTTACAGGAAGGGGTGAACGAATGAATCAGGCCGTTTTCCTTGATCGGGACGGAGTAATCAATGAAGTGTTAAGCGAGCGGGTTCGTTTTGTCAATCGTCCGGAAGACTTTTATTTGCTGGATGGAGCAGGTGAAGGAATTAAGCTATTAAACGATGCTGGGTTTAAAGTGTTCGTTGTGACCAATCAGGGCGGTATTGGTCTTGGATATATGAAGGAATCTGATCTGCATCGGGTGCATGACAAAATGAAAAAAGAGCTCAAAACCTTTCAGGCATCGGTTGACGATATTGCTTATTGCCCCCATAAACCCCATGCGAATTGTCCGTGCAGAAAACCAAAGCCAAAAATGATTCTTGATCTTGCAGAAAAATATCAGGTTGATCTTTCCCGGAGTTTTATGATCGGTGATCGGGAACCTGACATCGAAGCTGGAAAAAGGGCCGGCACCAGAACGGTATTCATCGGCGACCGTGAAGAGAAAACAGACGCAGATATATCCTTCCCTGATTTGCTCAGTGCTGCCACGTGGCTAACGGAATGTGAAATGGATTAATGGGGCATCCGTTGATTAACTGACGGAGCTCCTTTTCGTTTCCATTTGACAATCCCTTTCCAATATAACGCGGTATATTTTTAATTTTAAGGGACGAAACCTGAACGTTCAGTAAATCGAGTTTTCACGGGTGCATCATCATATATCAATTACATAACGAAAGTTTGAATGGCAGGATGTATATCGATATCCAGATAGGAATCCCAGTCTAACAAAATATTCACTTGATGAAAGGGGATGGGTGAATTGGTTTCAAAACATGATATCAGACAGAAGATATGGAAACGTATGACAGAGAAAAACGTAGGACGCTTTCCCTTTCCTCTCCAGAATCGGATTCCGAATTTTAAAGGGGCAGAACAAGCAGCACAGCTTTTCACCACTCTGGATGTTTATCAACGCGCAGAAGTAGTCAAGGTAAACCCGGATGCCCCTCAGCTGCCTTTAAGGCAACGCATCCTGAAGGATCATAAGATTCTTTTGATTCCTACTCCCCGGCTCCGGGCGGGTTTCATCATGATCAGACCTGAATGGGTTCCTGAGGGAGAAGAGCGAAAAGCTGCCAGCATCAAGCATATGAAATCGTACGGAACGGAAATCCCACTGACTCAAATCCCGCCAATTGATCTATTTGTTGCTGGGTCGGTTGCAGTACATGAAGATGGGCGCCGAATCGGTAAAGGGGAAGGTTACTCTGACCGGGAATATGCTATTCTCCGGGAACTGGGCCAACCTGTCATTCCGGCAGCTACTACTGTTCATTCCATTCAGGTCACTCGTGACGATTTACCCCGGGATTCGTATGACCTGCCTCTTGACTGGATTGTAACTGAAAAGGAAATCATTCAAACGGATACACCATATCGGAAACCTGAAGGAATTGTATGGGATGAAGTTACAGAAGAAGAGAAAAATGAAATGCCTGTTCTTCTAGAGGTCTGGAATTTGAAACATCATTCAAACGAATAAATGCACATCTGGCTTTCCCTCTTCTGCCTTGCCAATAAGAATGGGATATGATCTGGTAGATAGACTGTGTTAAAATTAGGAAAAATCAATCCTTTCAACCACTGTAAAGAGATTGAAGGAGTTGGCGGGGTTATGATCAATGAACGGATCAAACAAGTATTTTTACGTTTTCCTGTAATCGAAACGGAGCGTTTGCAGTTAAGACAACCGGATTTTCATGATATCCATGATATTTTTGATATTTACAGTGATGAGGAAGTGATGAGGTACAATGGCATGGATACCCATCAATCGCTTCATGAAACCAGGGAACTGATTCAGTGGATACACAAAATGTACGACGAACGAAAAAATATCCGCTGGGGAATCATTCTGAAGGAAAATAAAGAGTATGTGGGATCGTGCGGTTTTCACCATTTTGATGAACATTTCACAAGGGCTAAGATCGGATATGAAATAAAACGGAGACACTGGAGAAAAGGAATAGCATCCGAAGCTATTCAAAAAGTCATCGAGTTCGGATTTCATGAGATGAACCTTAATCGAATTGAAGCTGTTGTTGATGGCGATAACGAAGCCTCGAAAAAACTTCTGTTAAAGCTGGGGTTTACTTATGAAGGATGCTTGAGAAATCGATTTTATTTTAAAGACCGGTTCTGGCATGAATATTATTTCGGGCTATTAAAATCCGATGATGAGAAGAATAAATCGTTTAAACGATAACTATTTTATTATAAGATGATTGTAAAATGGTGAGGAGGGATACATATGAATGAAAAAGTAAAAATCAAAATTAACGATCATGGTTCCATTCTAGTGAAGGGCGATGTTGAACTGGTAGATGCAGAAGGGAATATTTTTGAAACCAAAAAAGCGTTCTCGCTGTGCCGCTGTGGTGCATCAAGTAACAAACCTTTCTGTGACGGAACTCATAAAACCATTGATTTTAACAGTAAGCCAAGAGCAAATTAACATCAGAAAAAAGGGGAGCATGATGAAGTTCTCCCCTTTTTTATTTTCATGACTGGATTTTATCCCAGCCTCTTAATTTATAGCATAATTCCCACCGCTATTACGTAAATTAAATTCACAAATAAGAAGCCAGAACTACAAATTAGTAAAATTATCCTCCTACTGCTTTTTTCCAGTAACAGTCCGAACAACAATCCTATAATGGCATAAATGAGAGGTAGAAACATGGCAAATAATCCACTGGAACCAAACGTTACTATAGAAAAGAAATTATAATCAGACGCAATAAAAAGGTATGGAAGGCCACTAAGTATAGAAAATATACAAGAAATGATTAAATAAATCATTTGCAATATTCATTCCCCCTTTAAAGAGAATCTTTGTCAATTATAGCACACATATTGTTAGCTACAACAAGAATAGTTACATTCTGGTAATACGGAAAAAACATGTGAGGATTATTGAATCCCCACGTATGTTTTAGGGACTTGACAAGAAAAGTGTGGAAGTTATTCCAAATAGTTCAGGACAAGTTCCATAAGGTGATCATGAATGAATAGTTGGTTTATCACCAAAGATTTATTGCCTGGTATAACCACCATCCCATTTGTTTTCAAGTTCTTTCTAATAAAAAACTGTGTAAGTAAGAAACCGTACGCATTTCTTACTTACACAGTTTGTTTATATTACACTCCTTCGTATAATATGTTTAGAGCTCAACTTTAGAGGAATTTTCAGTCGGATCCGGATCCTTTGTTAAGCCCTCTTAAGTCTCCTATATGCGCATATAGAAGTTCTGATGTGAGAGAGCTCAGGATTACTCATTATATTTTTTCATCGGCTTCACCCGTGAATGGGGAAGACTGAGTGAGTAAAAATTAAATAACTCATTATGTCTGAGAATGGATGAGGATCCATTGATACCTCAGGCATTTTTTTCAAACATACCTATCGGATAATGGAATGGATAGGTTTTTTTGGGAAAAGAGCTGACTCTCCTTGCAGCCGGTCAACGGACTGTTTAAAAAGCCTGCTACCCTTCATTAATCATGAAGGTCTAACCACTAGTTTGGACCGTGTGAGAAGAATGAATGTGCAATGAATGGCCTTCTTCTGTATAGGTACTAATGACGAGGAATATCGATGATTCCGATGGGCACCCAGGTCTGAAAAAGTCTTGATTTCCAGAATGAAGGAGGTGATTGGGATGTCCCAATTGCTTGTAGGTTTGGATGTAAGTTTACAGTCAATGATATCCATTTCATGAGAGATGTCGGAACATCCATCAAGGATTTTCGTGTTACCAATGAAGGTAATGCAGGGTCCCGTCAACATCTCGTTAAGTGTGACGCTCAGTACAATTCACCACATGGACTTACAGGTGAAACGCCGATAAAGAGATACAAAAACTGACGAAAAGGATCCCGGAAACGCTATCTTCGATTAAGGGAATTAGTCATGTGTTTTCGGAGGGGTTAATTGCAGAGATTGGTGTGAAACGCCTCCAAACATCATTGAAATTGAGCCAAAACCCTGGTTACACAACCAGTCTAACTAAAAATGCCCACAAACGCTTTTATATCAAGGGTTCGTGGGCATTTCGTTTACCTAGCAGCTGTCGCACTCTGATTCAACAGGATCATTACATCTCATCATCAAAGTCATACAATTGTCCATTATAGGACCCAAATCCCGGTCCAAATCCGCCGTATCCAGGGTTATAACCTCCAAATCCTGGACCAATTCCACCGTATCCGGGACCAAAGCCCATACCGGGACCGAATCCACCTGATCCGTATCCCATTCCTGGTCCAAAACCGCCATATCCTGCTCCAAATTGACTCGCCCACGGGGCATAGCCGCCATACCCAGGTCCAACTGTTCCAGTACCTGCACCAAATCCTGCACCCGGGCCGTAACCACCATATCCAGGAACAGTTCCTGGGCCATATCCGGGTGTGAATCCTCCGATATGGTTAAAGTCCGCTCCTGGACCGTATCCCATTCCTGGTCCAAATCCACCTCCCCATTGCCAGTGGGGACGATTAGAATCTGGTTGATTTCTGTGAGGGGCTTGAGGTAATCCATTTTCGTTTATCATTAGGCATCCTCCTTATTTCTTTAAATACACTATACTTTATGATATATATCCCGGATATGGTTACTGCCCAGAATCGAATTCCGCGAATGTCACGGAAAGTTTATGCCGGAATTATTAGAAGAGGAGGTCATAAAAGAATGTAACAAAAACCCAGATAGTGAATATGATGTGATTGAATGAAAAAAGAAAGGATGAGCGTAAATGAATGGATACAACCCATATATGCACATGCCAGCACATGGCCAGATGATGTCACCATCTTATGGAATGATGGATCAGCCTGATTATCAAAAACAGGTACATGATCAGTGCAAGAACAGTATGCTTCAATTTGTTATGATTGAAATGAATGATGGAAATACCTATGATGGAATTATTGAAGATGTGGATGATGATCATGTAGTTCTCTTGATCCCTGAAGGAGATAAAGATTGGAGTTATCGTAAGGATTCCGATCAAAACGATGAAGATCGACAGTTTGGATTTGGCGGATTTTCGGGATATGGATATGGTGGATACGGTTATCCGGGGTATGGTTACGGAGTACCGCGGAGGTTTAGAAGATTCAGACGCTACCGATTCCCATTCTTTGGTATCAGAAGATTACTTTATCCTTTTTTCTTTTAAATAGATGACTTTAACATATTCTGATACGGTCAGATTCCAGGAAGTGGACATTCAAACCAGTCATGACATCGTATGTCGTGACTGGTTTGTTGATTTTTTAATACTTATGGTTTAAGTAATGATAAGTTTCACATTTTCCTTTAGACTGGCGATTACAGGTGAATTGGCCAGTGCAGCACCAGCAATTTGTTTGAGCTGCTCATTTGAAGCATTTGTTTTTGCTTGAAGGGTGATTTTTGGATGGAGAATCCCCCCGTTTCCTTTTTCCAGCCCCAGAAAGACAGCTGCATTTAAATCAGCCTCTATTTGAACATGGACATCATGCAGGGTTATCCCTTCCTGACTGGCCATAACTTGAAAAGTAATCGCAAAACAGCTTGCCGCAGCTCCTATTAAATATTCAACAGGATTGGGGGCATCATCTGTCCCCCCGAGGGTTTCCGGTTCGTCAACCAAATAGGAATCAAAATCCCGAACTGATACAAGATTTTTTACTCCATCCTTCCATGTTACATTCGCCTTCCATTTTCTCATTTTATTTTCCGGGTGTTGTTTTAATTGTTCTACGGTCTGACTGATAGCATCAAAATGAATATGATTCAATATGATCTTCCTTTCTTTTAAGATGTGGCTTTAATCATATCAAATCTAACGGGTAATGGATGTAAGGTTCCTTACATCCGCAAAATTTCTTAGTCGAGTTTCACCCAGATTCGCTGATCCTCCTGTTTGATCTGTCCTGTCTGGGAAAGTTTATTCAGTAAGAAGGTCACGGTCTCACGGGTTGAAGCGATCATTCCTGCTAAATCCTTATGAGTTAAGTAATGGGGGATGGGGTGCCATTGTCCTCTGGAATCTGTCGTGCTTGAAAGATTCCGCAGTAAAAAAATCAGTCGTTCTTCCACTTTACTGTAGGCCACTTGTTCCAGAATCTCCACAGTTTCTAACAGACGGTTGGAAAAAAATTTAAGTAAAGTCATGGCCAACTCAGGATTTTGTTCCACGGTTTGACTTACTTCTTTCAAAGGAATGGATACCACTTCCACATCAGTCAGGGCACGGGCAAACAATTGGCTGTCACGTTCAGTAAAAATGTTAAAAATATCAAGAAAATCACCCTTTGACAGCACACCGAGCACACATTCTTTTCCTTCTATATGGAGATGAAACACCCGTATGTGCCCGGATAATATAAAAAAAACGGAATCCCTAATCTGGCCGGGGGTGACAATAAACTCTCCCTTTTTAAAGCGTCGACACGAGCACGTCCTGTGCGTCGCGGGAACATATCCCTAAAGACAGAATAGATGAGCTGTCGAGGAAGCCTTAGGCTGTTCCCGCGGAAAGCGAAGCATGTTGACGAAGTAAAAGAAAATCCGAACTCATTTTATGTGATGATCGAATATCGTTCGGATATTTCATTTCCTTAGGAAGTTTTGTCTCAGCCTCTACTTTTTACTATGTGTTGTGATTTTGAGTTTTTGCACTATTGGGATGTGTCTGTTCTATTCGAAAGGCGTGAAAATAAGAAAACCCAAACGCTTTACTCTCTTTTACTTTGTTCCTGATTTCTCTTATTCCTCTTTTTCAACTCTTCTTCCGTATAGGGATCTTTTTCGTAAGGTTTCAAATCCCCAAAGGTTGTCATGATCCCTTCATCATCCAGAGCTTCTTCATATTTCTCGTGCTGATCATTCGGGTAAACGGTTATGTTCTTTCCATCTATATCGTTTCCGGTGAAATTTTCATAATCTTCAACATAACCTGTCCGATCTTCAGATTCAGGATAAACATCATTGTAGTCACCTGTGGGAATCTCCATGTCCTGGGGAGTTTCTGAAGTCCCCCATCTGGCGACTTCCTGCCAGGCGTCCTCTGCATCGTATACTTCAGCATCTTGGTCGTCAAAGTCGAATTTTCCATACGGTGGCATGAGTACGCCTTCTTCCAGCGGGCGCTGTCGTGAAACGTTCTGGTCAGGGGAGTGCTCTTTACAGTGTGTAGCAGTCGGCAATGCCTTGAGACGTTCAAACGGAATTTCGCGGCCGCAGGTTTCGCAGATTCCATAGGTTCCTTCATCCATAGCCCTCAGCGCATCACGAATATCGTTCAGTTCCTTTTCGGTATGTTCATTTAGTGCAATATCTTTTTCCCGTTCATAAAGGGCGCTTCCTTCATCTGCTGGATGATTATCGTAACTGGACAGCTCTCCCATGGATTCATGGTAATGTCCTCGTTTCAAATCGAAATGATCATTGTTCGTAAGCTGTTGTTCAATTGTTTCTTTTCTCTTGATTAAATACGTCCGGAGGGAAGTGAGTTGATGGTCCGTTAACATAAAAATCTCTCCTTCATCATACAATCTGTTATTAGTATGAGCAACATCTGATTTGACATTAGAAAAAAAGCTGGAAGGATTTTTTAATTTTTTTCAAAATTGTTTGACATATCAAAAATTTAACTTTATAATACGATTTAACTTCACATGATTAAACAATCGAATATGTAAATGGATAACTCTTATCAAGAGTGGCGGAGGGACTAGGCCCAATGAAGCCCGGCAACCTTCAGGCTTTTTTTCAGCTTGAAAAGGTGCCAATTCCTACAGGTCATCATGATCTGAAAGATAAGAGGAGGCTGGATTGTCAACTTAACCCTCTTCTCTTATCGGAAGAGGGTTTTTTAATTCCTGCTTTAAAATATCTCCTCTTTCGGCTCCCAATCAGCAGATCAGCATGTTTTTCCAGACTATTCGGTGACCTGTTCAGGAAAGGGATTTTAGAAAATTGCCAATCAATGCAAAGGAGTGGATCGTATGACTAATTTTGAGGGAAAGTACGAAAAGGAAACTTTGTTATTGCATGGAGGACAGGAGCCTGATCCGACAACAGGTGCAAGAGCGGTTCCGATTTATCAAACGACTTCTTATGTGTTTCGGGACAGTGACCATGCGCAAAAATTATTTGCTTTGCAAGAACAGGGAAATATTTATACCCGGATCATGAACCCGACGGTGGATGTATTTGAAAAACGTGTAGCCCTTTTAGAAGGTGGAACAAACGCTGTCGCTTTTTCATCTGGAATGGCGGCAATAACCATGGCTATTTTAAACGTTGCCAGAGCAGGCGATGAAATCGTGGCTGCCAGTGATTTATATGGCGGGACATATAATTTGTTTGCCGTCACATTACCGAAATATGGGATTAACGTCAAGTTTGTTGACCCCCGTGATCCGGAAAATTTTCGTAAAGCCATCACACCGAAAACGAAGGCAGTTTTTGCGGAAACGATCGGAAATCCGAGTCTGCATATTCTCGACATTGAACAGGTAGCAACCGTTGCCCATGCAAACCATATTCCGCTAATCATTGATAATACCTTTGCCTCGCCATACGGGTGTCAGCCGATCAAGTGGGGGGCAGATGTGGTCGTCCATTCAGCCACAAAGTGGATTGGCGGCCATGGCACGGTCATTGGAGGAATAGTGGTCGATGGCGGAAAGTTTGACTGGAACCATGAAAAACATACGGACTTTGTGGAACCCGACGCCAGCTACCACGGAATTCGCTACGCCATTGATGTTCCTGATCAGGCTTTTGGGACAAAACTTCGGGTACAGCTGCTCAGGGATATCGGCGCATGTCTGAGTCCGGAAAATGCCTTTTTGCTGATCCAGGGGCTTGAAACGCTGCATCTCAGAATTCAAAAACATAACGATAATGCAAAGGAAATTGCTGAATACTTAACCAGGCATGCTTCAGTTGACTGGGTAACTTACCCGGGATTGAAAGATCATTCTTCCTATCACCTCGCTCAAAAATATTTAGAGCACGGAGCGGGTTCGGTTGTGGTGTTTGGCATCAAGGGGGGACGAGAAGCTGGGCAGAAAGTCATTGATTATGTTACCCTCTGGTCTCATGTAGCCAATGTAGGGGATGCGAAATCGCTAATTATTCATCCGGCATCTACTACCCATCAACAGTTAAGTGATGAGGATTTGAAAAAGACTGGTGTAACAGAAGAACTTATACGTCTCTCTGTAGGTTTGGAGTCAACAAAGGATTTAATTCGGGATCTGGATCAGGCCATTCAGAAGGCAACCCTGCAGCTGGCAAAGGGGAGCTGACCTGTGGCTAAAGTGAAAACCAGGGACTCTGATACCAGACAAACAGGTACGATTTCCATAGGTTCCTTTTGCCTGGAATCAGGTGTTGAATTACCGGAAGTTCATCTCGCCTATGAAAAAGTTGGTCCTGATGCGGCACCTGCCGTGCTTGTCTGCCATGCTCTGACGGGAAATCAGTTTGCAGTCGGGTCCCGTGAGGAACCTGGCTGGTGGGCAGGACTTATTGGTTCCGGAAAGAGTGTAGATACGGAAAAATTTCAGGTCATTACGTTTAATGTACTCGGGGGCTGCAGCGGATCTACAGGGCCGTTAACCCCGGATCCGAAAACCGGAAAGCCTTATCGGAATAAGTTTCCTCATGTGACGATCCGCGATATGGTCAGGGCACAGGAGAAAGCACTTGCCCGAATGGGAGTTCAACAGTTAAAAGCTGTTATCGGCGGATCTCTTGGAGGCATGCAGGTTCTGGAGTGGGGGCTTTGTTTTCCAGAAAAGATGGAAACCTTGTTTGTTCTCGCTGCCACTCCCTTTTTAAGTGATTATGGAATCGCCTTTAACCGCGTCGGTATCGAAGTCATTGAAAATGATCCGGGATTCCATGGAGGCGAGTACAGTAACCCGGGAGAAGTGAAAGGATTTGAAATTGCCCGAATGACAGGGATGATCACCTACAGAAGTCCGGATCTGTTTGCAGACCGTTTTTCAAGAAGCCGCTCTGGTCAAGAAAAAAATGGTAAACCCATATATGAAGTGGAAAGTTATTTAAAATACCAGGGTGAAAAAATTACGGAGCGCTTTGATGTAAACAGTTATTTAACCCTTCTCTATGCGATGAACGATCATGATATAGGCAGGGGACGGGGAGACTGGAAAGATGCACTGAATCTATACCAGGCCAAAGTAATAGGAATTGGATATAAGGGGGATTTAATTTATCCCCCATCGTTGATGAAGCAGTTTGTCTGCGAGGTGCGTGATGGAACGTTTTATGAAGTGGACACGAAATACGGTCACGACGGATTTTTAGTGGAGTTTGATAAGTGGGGTCCGATGATCCAGCATCACTTACAAAAGTGATGCTGGTTTTTTATTTGTAAATCGAGGGATAAAGGCTATGGTTCGACAGGTGAATAGGATTTAAAGTTGCTGTTGTATATAGCGGTATCAAAGACTGGACAGTTTGACAATTGATCCATCGGAGTTGTTTTAGCTGTCTATGATTATGTAAAAAGCCTTTATGAAAAAGATTTGAATAAGGAAAAAGAAACATTGAAGTCTGTTTAGCGTTTTAGAAACAAAACAATCCTTCCTTATGTCACTGTTCTGGGCTTTTGGGCATAGGGTATATCACATCCCTTCACGTGGATTGAAAGGACATAAGGATGGTGTGTATATGCTTGATTTAACGATCAGTCACTGGCTGTACGGTTTTTTTACCCTGGTAGTGATTGTGACAATGGTTTTCCGCAAGGGTGTTGTTCTCCCGACACTACTTGGGACTTTTATCATTGCATCGGTATTTAAAGGGAGCATCGCGGGTGGTTTTACAGCTGTCTTTCACGCAAATCTCGTAGCAGCACAGGAACTGTTCAATATCTTTTTGATTATCACCTTTATGGTTGCCTTGCTTCACGCTTTAAAACAATTAGGTGCTGACCGGAGAATGATTCAACCTATTCAAAAAGTAATGAAAGGCGGTACGTTAGCCTACGTGGTTCTAGTTGCGGTTACTTACGTGATTTCGCTATTTTTCTGGCCTACACCGGCAGCCCCATTAATTTGTGCTCTGTTAGTTCCGGCTGCTATACGTGCGGGGCTCCCGGTTATGATGGCAGCCATTGGGGTTGCATTGGCAGGTCAGGGAATGGCACTTTCATCCGATTATGTTATGCAGATTGCGCCTGATCTCACAGCAACTGCAGCAGGAATTGAAACGAGTGTGGTCGCCGATAAAGCCCTGATTTTATCCATTGTAACAGGGGTGGTAGCCATTTTTCTTGGATACTGGATCAATCGGAAGTCGTTGAGGAAACCCGGTGATCCCCGCAATGAGATGGAAATCGAGCGGATGCAGGGACTAGAAGAAGAACAATCATATGCAGATGGGGCTGAAAAAACCGCCTGGAGCAAAGCGTTTGCTGTCATTGTTCCCCTCGCCATGCTGGCGGTTATGGGTTACATGATCTCAAGCAAAATATCAGCCGGCCGTGTGGGAGGTTTTGAAGGCGGTGATGGAGCTGCATTTATTGGTGGCGTTGCCGTTATACTGCTCATCATGGTGTCGGTTGTCAATGGACGATCCCGGGCACTGGAACAGATCAGCGATTATCTTACCGGTGGTTTCATATTTGCCTTTAAAGCAATGGGACCAGTTATACCTGTAGCAGGATTTTTCTTTCTTGGGAGTTCTGAGTTTGCAGCACGTATTTTATCTCTGGGAGATGCTGCTTCTCCAGCCTTTTTATTTGATCTGGTTCAGGCTTCTCAAGAATTTGTTCCCCAGAGCACTACCCTGGCCGCTTTTAGTATTCTGTTGATCGGTATGATCACGGGTCTGGATGGTTCAGGATTTTCCGGTTTGCCATTGACTGGTGCTTTATCCGGTGCGCTTGCCTCAAATGGCATGGATCCAGGAACGCTGGCTGCCATCGGACAAATGGGTTCGATCTGGACCGGAGGAGGAACGATTGTTGCCTGGTCTTCTGTCATTGCTATAGCAGGTTTCTGCGGAATATCAGTCATGGATCTCGTGCGGAAAAATTTTATCCCGGTGACACTTGGACTGATTGTATCCACCATACTTGCACTGATCATCTGGTAAATAACAAGGCCTTAAAGCATTAAGACACCTTGTTTTAAGGCCTTATATCTATTGTTTTGGTACACGGGAATTTGTCTGAAAACCATTAAAAAACAGGCAGGAAATAATCAGCGCAAGTGTACTCAGGCCCAATAATTCACCGGATGTTGTTTGAAGACGTTCAACCAGGGCAGGTTCTGCTTTCATGAAATATAACATGTGATCGCCAAACAGATCCATTATGGCAAACATCCAGAAAAATATAAATGCAGCAAGGGCACCTTTCATGGAAATGCCTTGTTTTTCCTTTCGCACCAGCCATCCCCGCAAAACATTAGAGTAAAACACAGACATTACGTAGATCACTGTATATTCCCAGAAGGTGATGTACATGGATTTCGTAAGGAACAAAAGGAGAATAAAAATTAGTGACCATAATCCCATAGTGGATCGCCGCATATGTATACCTCCAGGAACAGGATAGAGAATTCCTGTTTTTTCATCGATTGATCTCATGGACAATAGCCTTCATGCAAAGAATCAACCTGACGAATTCCATTGTACCTCCCGTGATGAAAAAAATCATGTTTCTGATCTCGGCTTCAGGAAAAGGGTTTGACAGATGATTGGTTTCAGGACGGTCAATGAAGCGTAACCGTTTGTTGTGAACTTTGCTCCGATGATGACATGAACCGTGTTTGATAATGACAACACGAATGATAGAAGTTTAAGCATGTGTTGTATCTTCCGTACGGGATGATAAAATAAGGATAATTATTCCGAATAATGGTCATATTTTTCGTTCCATATCTAATATCTGTTTAAAAGAAATACGCCAGTAAAGAATACTGTCATCCTAACCTATGAGGGGGAGACTGATGAGGAAAAGAGTTCGTGAACTGGGTTTGAATATCGGTAACATGAAAACAGGTCCTGCGAATCAGATCACCGATGTTACAGGTGTGAAAGTGGGACATGTCACGTTGAAACATGAAATGGACCTAGATACGGTTGTTCGAACAGGGGTTACAGCCGTCCTTCCCCATGAAGGGAATCCTTTTTTCGAAAAGGTTCCAGCAGCAAGCTTTGTATTAAATGGGTATGGGAAAACAACCGGACTTGTACAGGTTGAGGAGCTTGGAGTGCTGGAATCACCTATTATGTTGACAAGCACGTTTCATGTAGGAGATATTTGGCAGGGGACACTGGACTATATGATGGAACAGGCCCCGGAAATCGGTGACACGACAAGTTCTTTAAATATTGTTGTTGGGGAATGCAATGATAGTTACTTACATACTGTCCGTGCAAATGCCATCCAAAAGCATCATGCAGGGGAAGCCATTAATATGGCTTCCAAAAAAGTTGAAGAAGGTGCTGTCGGAGCGGGGTGCGGAATGATGTGCTATGGCTACAAAGGAGGAATCGGAACATCTTCCCGGGTAACTGAAATGGAGAACTTTACGATTGGGGTGCTTGTTCTGAGTAATTTTGGGAAGAGAAATGAACTTCAACTGGTTCGCTATCAGGCTCCGGGTTTTGATGAATCAGAAGTACCTGACGGTTCCATTATGATCATTGTTGCCACAGATGCGCCCATGACCTCCAGACAACTAAAACGCCTGGCCAGACGGGCAACCTTTGGGCTGGCCCGAACGGGCAGTCATATTCATAATGGAAGCGGGGATATTGTCATTGCTTTTTCCAATGGATTTACAGTTTCTCATCAATTCTCAGGAGCCTATGTAGAGCCCCGGAATATGATCCGGGATGATCATCCTTTGATGAACCAGCTATTTCAGGGAGCCATTGAAGCAACGGAAGAGGCGATTTTAAATTCCCTGACCATGGCTGAAACGACATCCGGAAGAAAAGGAAGAAAAGGAGAGGAGCTGCCATATCATTTGTTTCAGCTTCAGTAAGAAAAAAACAGACTCCCGGAGCATTCTCGCCATATCCAACGTCTGTTAACTTTACTGTTTGTCTGCCGGCCGAAAAAGAGCTTAACATTGATGCGTTATGGGTGACTGCTGGAGAAAAAAATTCATAGTATATCTAAAACACTTATTCATGAAGAAGGTGATGTTCTTGTGGATTAGACAGCAAGGAAGTCCTTATGTATACTGGCCGTTTAGTCATTTTCCTTATTACATTCCATACCCGGGTTATCCAATGTATACAACATCCGATTTTATGAACAGCCCCAACCCTTTTTTTAATCCGTATGAGTCCTATTCTTTATATGGCTCATCGGTAACAGGTACTGTAACGAAACAGAATGACGGGGCTATTTTATTTCCTATCCCCTTCATTTAAAAGATCTCCCCCATTTTTCAGTTAAGGAACATGGGGGAGAGTTTGTAGACACTGGTTGATTCAGATAATTAAAACTCTTTCAAAATCCCTCTGCTTTTGATCCATCCAGATGCAAAGTCAACAGAAATGTTTCCATGTTTCACCCCAAGTTTGTTTTTCATGAAATCGATTAATTCGTTGACCTTTTGTTCGTCTTTATTTTCCCTTTTACGATTAAGTGAAATTTGTACAACGGGATATCCTTCTTGTCCGCTGTAATGGGGGATGTCATCCAGTGCGATATCAAGCTGATAACCAATATCTTTTGGATAGTAAATCCACAGTGAAAGTACCTCGCCGAACTGTTCCTCGAGATACGGTTTTAAATCCTTTTCCAGCTGGTCTTCCCAGACCTCTGCTACATAGCTGTCCTGATATGAATCCGATTCTTTGTGATAAAAAACGAGAAATTGAAATTGGGGATCATCGGCAGGCTCGACTTTTGCCGCATACTGGAATTCATCGTATAAATCCGCATTATCATATAAAGAACCTACGACTTCCATTGGCTCGTCAAAATGCTCCTTGACGTATTCTTCAGCAGCCAATATGACTGCTTCCTCCTGAACGGGGTCTCCTTTTAACTGATGATATGTCAGCCAGACTATGCCGGCAATGATCAAGAGCAACCCAACTAAGACCACAAGAAATGCTTTTTTGTTTGCATTCATGCTTACACCTCTTTATTATATCGTAAAGCAATATGTTAGAAATGGGAAGATGATAGCCAGTGTGAGCCCCATCAATGATCTATCCATCATCATTTGTGTTTCCAGACAATTATTTTCACCCCCCAAACATATATCTATAATAAACGGAAACGTGCCATGTCCATCAACCGAATCCTATATTATTTTACAGCTTTACGATAGAGGATGTAAGAAGAAAGGTCAACTTGACAAAGATTTGTTAATATAAAATAAAATTAAAAAAATTCAGAAAAGGACGGTGGGTTATGGAACTCATAACAAAAAGAGGAAAGGGACTCAAACCCTGGCAAAAAGGATTGTTATTTGTACTCGGAACTCTTCTTGTCATCGTGCTGGGACTCGTTATTTTTGTGAACGCTTACATATCACGTGCACTCCCTTCCATTGAAGGAACAATTCAGCTGGACGGTTTATATGCTCCGGTAGAAGTTATTCGGGACGGGTCAGGTGTCCCTCATATTAAAGCCGAAAACGAGCACGATTTATTTTTGGCGCAGGGTTATGTGACAGCACAAGAACGAATGTTTCAAATGGAATTATCAAAAAGACTGGCTTCAGGACGGTTAAGCGAAGTTGTGGGGAAAGACGCTTTGTATTCAGACCGTTATTTTCGGACACTGGGATTGCGAAGGGCTGCGGAAAAATCTTATGCTATCTATTCAGAAGATGCGAAACAGATTTTACAGTGGTACGCAGATGGGGTAAATGCTTATTTAAAAGATGCCCGTTCAAATCATGAGATGCCAGTTGAGTTTTTCTTAATGGGGATCGAACCAGAACCGTGGACGCCAATCGATTCACTGACCATAGGAAAATATATGGCCTTTGACTTAGGTGGTCACTGGGAGCGTCAGGCATTCCATTATTACTTGCTGCACCATTTTCCGGAAGAAAAGGCGTATGAACTATTTCCCGAATACCCGGACGAAGTCCCTACAATTATCAGAGAAGAAGCGTATGTTGATGTTCAGGAGTCGTTTTCTGAAGCCATTCTCCCGAATCCTTTCAACGGGAGCAATAACTGGGTGGTTGATGGAAGCAAAACCAGGTCGGGAAAACCGATCCTGGCCAATGACCCCCATCTTGGTCTGGGCACACCTTCAATCTGGTTTCAGACGCATCTTGAGGCCCCGGATTATAATGTCAGCGGGGTTATCTTTGCCGGAGTTCCGGGGATCATTGTAGGCCATAATGAACATATTGCCTGGGGTGTAACCAATGTAGGACCAGATGTTCAGCAATTATATATCGAAAAACGACATCCGGAGGATCCTCATCAGTTTTTGTTTGAGGATCAATGGGAACAGGCAAATGTGATAGAAGAAACCATTGAGGTAAAAGACGGTGAGCCTGTGACACTGGAAGTCGTTGAAACCAGGCATGGACCAGTCATCTCGGAGTTTGCGAAAGAAAGCGGCGACGATACGGTTCTGTCATTGAGATGGACGGCCCTTGATCCGACTACCGAACTGGAAGCTATTCTGGAAATAAACCGGGCGAAAAGCTGGGAAACGTTTGAAAAGGGGCTTGAAAAATTTCTAGTTCCGGCACAAAATTTTGTATTTGCGTCAAAGGACGGGACAATTGCTTATAAGGCAAATGGCCGAATTCCCGTTTATCCCCGTGGCAAAAATGCACTGCTGCCTCTGGAGGGCTGGATACAGGAAAATGAGTGGCAGGGATTTATCCCTTTCGATGAATTGCCCCGGGTGGTAAACCCTGAGAAAGGGTATATTGCAACGGCAAACAACAAAATTGCTCCTGAAAATTATCCTTATCACATCAGCCATGTCTGGGCTCAGCCCTACCGTTACATGCGGATTGAAGAGGTATTATCTGAAAAATCGGATTTGACAGTTGAGGATATGCAGACATTACAGATGGACCAGATGAACTTACAGGCGAAGGAATTTGTTCCGCTGTATTTAGATGCATTGAAGGGAATCCATTTATCCTTATCTGAACAGGAGGTCTTGAAGGTACTGTCATCATGGAATTTTAGAGATGACCAAAATTTGGCGGCTCCATTAATTTTCCATAAGTGGAAGAAGGAAATCGAATCGGTGATCTATGAAGATATCCCGGAAGAAATGATGGAGTTTTTTAAGGCAAAGGGTCAGACAACAGATGAGTTAATGAGAAAAGCATTTAGAGGGGAGACGGTTGCATGGATCGAAGAGAAGGGAGGGATTCAATCTGTATTGAGAACTTCTTTGTCTAAGGCCGTTAAACAGCTCAGGAAAGAGCATGGTACAGAGGTGCTAAACTGGAAATGGGGCGATGCTCACCGGGTCAGTTTTGTACATCCGTTATCAAGTGTAAAGGTTTTGAGTTATTTTTTTAATCCAGAAGATCCTCTCCCGGTCGGGGGAAGTGGGGTAACTGTAATGGCGGCAAAAAAAGGAACAGATGGGATGGTGGATCACGGGGCGCCGTGGCGTTTTGTGGCTGATTTAAGCGATTTGAGCCAGGCGTGGCATATGGTTGCTCCAGGACAGTCAGGACATTTTAAAAGTCAGTGGTACGATGATCAGATGGATGATTGGGTGAACGGAGACTACCATGTGACTAAATTAAAAGAAATGGAAGGAAAAACATTATATCTCATACCAGAGGGATAATTGAAAAAGTCATGCAGCAGACAATGCTGCATGACTTTTAAAAATGGACTACGGCTCCTGTGACGATTCGTCTTTAAGGTGCTCCCGTTCTTCCTCAGTGAAAACTCGCGATCTTGTTAAAAACCGTTTTCCCTCGGGACCTTCTAGTGAGAACATGCCGCCTCTGCCTTCCACTACATCAATGATGAGTTGCGTGTGTTTCCAGTATTCATATTGATCCTTTGATATATAGAAGGGGGAATCACCAATATAGCCCAGCAGAACATCTGAATCCCCCACCCGGAATTCGTCATGGGGATAGCACATAGGCGAGCTGCCGTCGCAGCATCCCCCTGATTGATGAAACATCAGAGGGCCATGAATGGTTTTTAGCTTTTCAATGAGTTGCAGGGCTTCTTCCGTAGCGGTTACACGCTGAATCATGAATCATCTCTCCTAAGCGAATCTTCGTTTCCTTAAAAGAATCCTGCAGGTTCTTCACTATAGCTTACGAGCAAGTTTTTTGTTTGTTGATAATGATCAAGCATCATTTTATGATTTTCTCGGCCAATTCCGGATTTTTTGTACCCGCCAAATGCAGCATGGGCAGGATACTGATGATAGCAATTGGTCCATACCCGACCGGCTTCAATTCCCCGGCCGAAGCGGTAGGCCTTGTTGATTTGGCGGGTCCAGACACCGGCGCCAAGTCCGTAAAGGGTATCATTGGCAATTTCAAGCGCTTCCGCATCATCTTTAAAGGTTGTTACGGATAGGACCGGGCCGAAAATTTCTTCCTGGAAAATACGCATGCTATTTTTACCTTTAAAAATGGTTGGTTCGATATAGTAGCCGCCTTTGAGTTCTCCTTCGAGTTTGTTTACCTGGCCTCCTGTCAGCAGTTCAGCCCCCTCCTGTTTTCCGATATCAATATAGGTTTTGATTTTTTCCATTTGTTCGAGGGATGCTTGAGCACCCATCATCGTTTCTGTGTCTAGAGGATGCCCGATTTTAATTTGATTGACCCGTTCAAGAGCCCGTTCCATAAATGTATCGTAAATCGCCTCATGAATCAGTGCTCGGGACGGACAGGTACATACTTCTCCTTGATTTAATGCGAACATCGTAAACCCTTCCAGAGCTTTGTCGAGAAAAGAATCATCCCGATCCATGATATCCGGAAAGAAAATGTTTGGTGATTTCCCTCCGAGTTCAAGGGTAACAGGAACTATATTTTCAGAGGCATACTGCATAATCAGCCTTCCGGTAGTCGTTTCACCGGTGAAAGCTACTTTCGCAACCCTTGAACTGGTCGCAAGGGGTTTTCCGGCTTCGAGGCCATAGCCATTAACGACATTGACAACCCCTGGCGGCAGCAAATCCTGAATGAGATCAAGAAAGATATAGATGGATGCCGGTGTCTGTTCAGCAGGTTTTAGAACGACGCTGTTTCCAGCAGCCAGAGCTGGGGCCAACTTCCAGGTTGCCATAAGCAGAGGGAAGTTCCACGGGATAATTTGTCCGACCACGCCCAGAGGCTCATGAAAATGATAGGCTACCGTATCATCATCGATCTGACTGATAGATCCTTCCTGGGCGCGCACGACACCGGCAAAATATCGAAAGTGATCAATGGCCAGCGGGATATCAGCATGAAGCGTTTCGCGAATGGGCTTTCCGTTATCCCATGTTTCTGCGACTGCCAGTGTTTCCAGATTTTCTTCCATGCGGTCGGCGATTTTACTCAAAATGTTTGCCCGCTCTGCGGGTGATGTTTTTCCCCAGACATGCTTAGCTTCATGGGCTGCATCCAGTGCAAGCTCAATATCTTCTTTTGTGGATCTTGGCACTTCACAAAATACTTCTCCGGTCACGGGGCTTGGATTTTTGAAATATTGTCCGTTGACCGGAGGACGGTACTCTCCTCCAATAAAATTGTCATACCGCTCTTTGAATGATACCCTGGCCCTTTCTGTATTCGGATTCGCATACTTCATAGAAATTCCTCCCTTACAGAATGAATGAAATGGGATTGTCCCCATAGACAAAATATTCTGAAGGGAAGTGGTTTAGAACACATAGTTACGAAATATACACTAGAGACATACAAAATCGATTCTTATATAAAAAAGCCGTCCCAATGGGACAGCATGATTACGAGCTTTGTACAGGATGACGTAAAAATTGTCTCTGAAGGAAGTGTTATCCGAACCTGGCCGTTACGATTTCCACTATCAAAATCAAACAAAATCTTTTTTGATACTCTATTATTGATTGAAACGGTTTAGTCACTGTGACTTACTTTTATTATCCTGTATGAGAAGGGGATGATGGTTTGTTACGCACCAGACATTCCGTTTACTGGGAATATTCTTTTTTAGCAAACCATTTTTTCGCAGAGGGTCTTGCAAAAATAAGTAGAATAATAGAAATAGATAAAAAAATGAAGAGCAAATGCATCGGTGACTGCCAGAAAAATGATATGAAGCCCGTGAAAAAAGCACCGATTGCAAACCATAAAAGATAAAATTTAAACGTAAAAACTTCTATGATGAACAGTGCAATGGCAAGCATAATCCAGATCGAAGGATTGACCAGCCATTCCCTCATCAGGAATCACCCTTTGTGACTGGTTTTTTATTTTGCTGAAAACGAAGTCAGGCTCAATATAACAAAAAAGTGGCGGCAAGTGAACATGATAAATGAAAATAATTGAAATTGCCAGAAAAATAAGTGTCGTCAGGCATTTAAAGAAAGGGTAATGATGTTGAGGTATAAATGGAATGTATTTTGGATTCTTTTCATTTTATGTGTAAGCTGGATTGGATATTCTGGCGTTCAGGTCATTGTGTTCAGCTTTGAAGATGAGACAAGGAAAGCAGATGCAGCCATTATACTTGGAGCGGCTGTCTGGGGAGAAGAACCGTCTCCGGTGTTTAAAGAAAGAATTCATCATGGAATCCAGTTGTATCAGGACGGTTATGTAAAAAAAATTATTTTTACAGGAGGAAAGAGTGACGAAGGGGAGAGGGCTGAATCAGAGGTGGCCAGACAGTATGCTCTCAACCGAGGCGTATCTGGAAAAGATATTTTGATTGAAACGGAATCAACGATAACGGAAGAAAATCTATCTTACGCATTCGAAGTGGCCAGAAAAAACCAGCTGGAATCCTTTCTGATCGTCAGTGATCCGCTTCATATGAAAAGAGTGATGAGCATGGCGGATGATTATGGCATGCAAGCCTATTCTTCACCGACTAAAACGTCTGCCTACAAAAGTTTTAGCACCAAAGTTTCTTTTTTTATGCGGGAATGGTTTTATTACATGGGGTATCAGCTGACAGTACCGTTTCAATAATCATCAATTCTATATTGGAGGCTAGAGAAATGCAACTTACATATGACATTGGCGAAGAAGTGATAAAAAGGCTGAAAAGCTATTTAAACGTCCCGATCAACATTATGGATCAAAATGGAGTGATCATAGCCAGTACAGATGAAAAGCGGATTGGACAATATCATAGCGGTGCAAAACAAGTCATTGAGGAAAACAAGGAAATGATTTTATCTCCTGAAGAGATTCATCGTTATCCAGGCACCCGTCCGGGAGTAAATCTCCCTCTATTCCACTTTGATCATCTTGTAGGAGTTGTTGGGATCACAGGAAACCCGGATGATGTCATTTCGGCAGCAGGTATTATAAAGGCAGCGGTGGAAATAGCCATCGAACAAATCTATATGCAAAAGCAGCAGGTTTATAAAGAACGGGCTTTGCAGAGCTTTTTGCAAAAATTATTTCACCCGATCGGCATTGATGAAGAGGAACTGAAAAAAGAGGCAGCATATATACTTGAATGTTCTTTGAATCAAAACATGTTCGTCATGGTTTTTCATCTTTCGAATGCTCATGAGAAAGTTGAATCTATGGCAAATACCATGTATCAATCCCTTCACTCACCGCTGTTTTTAACATACATCACCAATAGGGAAATCGTAGCAGCATTTCATGAATCCGTAAATCATGAGTATATTTTTCGATTAGCAGTCAGTCTGAAGAAACAGTATGATGATTTATATGCAGGAGTCGGAGACCCTTATGCAACGATAAAGGGATTAAGAAAATCTTATTTTCAGGCAATTCAAGCGCTGAAATTCCTTAAACAGCAACGATCTGATCATTTCTTAACATTTGCAGAGGACTGGACGATTGAACAACTGATTGAAGGCATACCCGAAGAATTGTTTCAGGATGTACTGGAAAGGTATGTGGAACTGTTTCAAAACCTGGATGGGGAATTTTTAAAAACTTTAACGACCTATTTTGATCATAATTTGCACGTTAACAGATCGGCTCAATCTCTGCATATTCACAGAAATACAATGTTATACCGGCTCGAACAGATCAACAGAAAAATGGGTTTAAATCCAAAAGAATTTGATGATGCAGTGCTATTGTACATCCTCTGTAAGCGTTTGGGCCTCTTTGGGCAAATGCACAATAATCATTAACGGAATATGAAAAATATTGTAACATGGCCTAATTGTTTTTACTGATTTTTCAGATAAAATTGATATCACAAATGATAAAGGTGATGAGCATGAATGTTGTGATAGCCCCCGATTCATTTAAGGGCAGTCTGTCAGCAAAAGAAATCAGTTTGATTATGAAAAAATCCTGTTTAGACGTATTTCCGGATGCGGAAGTCATTCTAAAACCGATGGCTGATGGCGGTGAAGGAACCCTTGACAGCCTTTTGTTTACAACAAAGGGTAAGCGTTTGCATATCCCGTGTACCGGCCCGCTGGGAGAAAAAATAAAGGCTCCGGTCGGCATTCTTGGTGACGGTAAGACAGCGGTAATTGAAGTAGCATCTGTATCAGGGATCACTCAAGTCCCGGAACATAAAAGAAATCCTTATCGGACAACTACATACGGAATCGGACAGTGTATCCAATTTGTTCTTGATCAGGGACTGCGGAACATTGTCATTGGGCTCGGAGGCAGTGCGACGAATGATGGGGGCATGGGGATGTTAAGCGCCCTCGGTGCACAATTTTTTTCAGAAGACAACGAAAAACCTGGCATGTTTGGGTACGACCTATTAAAAATTGCCCGTGTGGATCTGTCCAGGCTGGATGAACGACTACGGCATACAAGGATTCTTATTGCGTCTGACGTGAGAAATCCTCTTTGCGGGCAACAGGGAGCCAGTCATGTATATGGTCCTCAAAAGGGTGCTACGAGAGATCAGGTTTTGCAACTGGACAGAGCACTGGACCGTTACAGCAACTTACTTGAAAAACAGACGGGTATCCAGGCAAAACATACACCAGGTGCAGGAGCTGCAGGAGGTCTTGGATTTGCTCTCCTGTCATTAGGAGCAAAAATAGAATCAGGGGCAGAATTGATTGCCAGTTATAGTCATCTGGAGGAGACAGTAGCGGGAGCGGACCTGGTTTTAACGGGGGAAGGGCAGAGCGACAGACAGACGTTTTATGGAAAAGCACCAGGATATGTAGCCCAACTTTGCAAAAAATATGGGGTTCCTTCTATTTTGCTTTCGGGGGGGATAGAGGGAGAAATGAAGGATTTTCATCAGTGGTTTACAGCCTGTTTTTCTCTGGTTAACAGGCCCATGAGCCTGACTGAATCAATGGAACATGCTGAGTCATTGCTGTATGATCAGTCACTTAACATTTTTCACTTGATAAAATCAATGAATAGAGGGGAGAAACGATAATGGAAGGATTTTGGCTTCTATTCACTATTTTGCTGGGAGTTCTTTTTGTAGTTTTCGCAACTGCAAAGTTCAATCTCCATCCATTCCTGTCACTGCTCATTGCTGTATTTGGAATCGGAATATTATCCGGATTGCCGTTAAATGCAGTGGTGGATGCCGTTCAATCAGGATTTGGCGGTCTGATGGGCAGTATCGGGCTCGTCATCGTGTTTGGAACGATCATTGGTGTATTTTTAGAAAAGACGGGAGCTGCGCTTCGAATGGCTGAAACCGTGTTAAGAGTCGTTGGCGAAAAAAGACCGCAGCTTGCCATGAGTTTGATCGGAGGAATAGTCAGCATACCCGTTTTTTGTGATTCGGGCTATGTCATTTTGTCCTCCTTAAAAAAAGCGCTGGCAAGAAAGGCAAAAGTTGCAGTTGCATCGATGGCTGTAGCTCTGTCAACCGGTTTATTTGCAACGCATACGCTGGTACCGCCTACTCCCGGACCGATTGCAGCAGCCGGGAACATCGGTGCCGAAAACTACCTCGGTACCATTATTTTAATCGGCCTGATTATTGCTGTACCAACCATTATAGCCGGATATATCTGGGCAATAAAAGTAGGTACAAAAATCAAAGTAGAAGGAGAAGACGAGCTTACATTTGATTATGATGAAATTGTGAACCGTTTTGGTGAGTTGCCATCTGTATTTAAATCCTTTGCACCGATTGCCGTTCCGATTATTTTAATCGGTCTTGGTTCCATTATTTCGTTTTCAGGTTGGTCAGGAGGGATTTTTTCCATTCTATTATTTCTTGGTTCGCCTGTAGTGGCTTTACTGATTGGGGTATGGTTTGCTTTTATGCTTGTCCCGAAGTTCAATCAAGAAACATTAACAGAATGGGTTGGCCAGGGTTTAAAGGATGCTGCACCGATCCTATTAATCACTGGAGCAGGAGGGGCATTCGGTTCTGTAATTAAAGCGACCCCTGTTGCTGATTTCATTGAAGGATTTGCAGGAAATGACCTGGCAACGGGTTCATTCTTTATCTTAATTCCATTCCTGATTGCTGCTGCATTAAAAACAGCGCAGGGATCATCGACGGCAGCCCTTGTTGTTACATCTTCATTAGTCGCACCGCTTTTAATTGAACTCGGAATAACCGGTGCATTGCCCCTGGCACTTGTCGTGATGGCAGTCGGAGCAGGAGCTATGGTCGTGTCTCATGTGAATGACAGTTATTTCTGGGTTGTGAAAGAATTTAGCGGTATGTCCGTAACAGATGCTTATAAAGCACAGACTGGCGGAACTCTTGTTCAGGGAATCACTGCAATTGTGATAACATTCGTTTTATGGCTTATCTTTGTGTAAGGGCTTTTTCTATCTGGAGCACCTGTTATGTGCTCCAGATTTATCATTTTTAGGAAATGTTCATATCGTAATGTGGTTTTGTCCAACTCAGCGCACTGCCCCTTGAGCTGCTTCGGTCATTCCGCGGTGGCGACAACCTCCCTGGCACCCCTCCTGTTAAGCAATGATTCCGCTCTTCTTTCTATGAGATGCATGCCTGTATGTTTTAAGTATGGAAAGTCTGAACATGATTGTAATAAAATGTTCAATCAGTTAATCGGAAAACTTGGTTTTTCTGTAATATAATAAAACTGAACCCCATCAGAGAGAGGGAAAGGGTATGGAACAGGAAAAGCTGGACTCATTGCCCAGTCTTGTCAAATCCATAAGGGAATTGCTGCCGCAGGAAGCAGGAATTGCAGTTGCTGATTCGAGCCATTTTATCTATTATGAACCTGGAAAGAGCGTGAATTTGCCCATTAAACCAGGTGAATCATTGCGAAGAGGTTCTGTATCCTGGAAAGCATTAAAGACGAAAAGAAAAGTTTCGATGCTAGTCAGCCGAGATGTATTTGGTGTACCTTACTTTGCAACCGGGTACCCGATTCTGAATAATGGTCAAATTGAGGGGATTGTTACGGTTGTATTTCCGCCCAAATCTAATCAAGAATCCCTGCCGGCCCAATCACCGACTTTTCTGGTGGGAAAAAGGGAAGATCGCTGGTTTACGGTCGATTATGATCAAATTGTCTATATAAAATCGGAAAAAGGCAAAACATTAATCATTACAGAATATGGTACCTTCATGAATAAACATACCCTAAATGATCTTGAGTACATTCTGCCGGAACATCAGTTTTTCCGCACCCATCGCTCATTTATTGTAAACCTGAACTGGATTAAAGAAATCCATCCGCATTTTCATTCTACTTTTTCCTTGATATTAAAAGATGAGCATCAGAGCAGGGTGCCAGTCAGTCAAAAATATTCAAGCCTGTTCAGGCACTTTCTTGGTTTTTAATGGCCGTCCATGTCCGGACGGTTTTATATACCAGATATTTGTGAAATACTTCACAATATACTCAGAAAGCGATTACATGTATTCGCTGAAAAAATTTCTTTTTCAAAGCATGATTTTCTGTTTTATAGAAATTTTAATGAGGGAGAGAGCAATCATTGATACCTTTTTTATAAAGATTTTGTCAAAATAATGAAAAGAGGATGATGAACATGAATAAACGTTTACGATACAAGCCCCTGGAAAAACGGCTGATGACCGCTGAGGATGCAGCCGCCCGGATTCAAAACGGGATGGTAGTCGGTGTCAGCGGATTTGCCCGTTCCGGTGATACAAAAGCCGTGTTACATGCACTTCTGGAACTGACAAAAGAACGGAAAGATTTTCAATTTGATCTGTATACAGGAGCTTCCTTAGGGGAAATTGACGGAAAGCTGGCAGAAGCCGGGCTGCTCAGAAGAAGACTGCCTTTCCAGCTGAATCATGTGATGCGGAATGCCATAAACAAAAGAGAGATTAAATTTACAGACCTTCATTTGTCTGACATGCCTGAACACATCCGTTCAGGCGCTTTGCCGGATGTTGATCTGGCAATTGTCGAAGCGGTTGCGATTACTGACGATGGATATATCGTTCCTTCCACCTCTGTGGGTAATAACGCGCTTTTTGTGGAAAGGGCGAAAGAAGTGATCGTGGAATTAAATCTCGCTCAGCCCCTTGAACTAGAGGGGATACATGACATATATGCACCAGAAGAACAGATGCGAAACCCAATTGGTATTTTGAAGCCGGATGACAGAATTGGTATTCCTGCCATCCCGGTTGATCCCGATAAAATTATAGGAGTGGTTTTGACAGACATGGGAGATACACCATCTACCATTGTAAAGCCAGATAAAGAAACGGAACAGATGGCACAACAGATGATGAGCTTTTTCCAGAATGAGGTGGATGAAGGACGTTTAACCAAAAGCCTGATGCCTCTTCAATCGGGAATTGGCTCTGTGGCCAATGCGGTGTTATACGGATTTTTGGAGTCTGATTTTCATGACCTGACACTCTACTCAGAAGTCATTCAGGATGCTGTTTTTGACTTAATTGACGCTGGAAAGATCAACTTTGCTTCAACGAGTGCGATAGTCTTGTCTCGTGATTACATGGATAAAGTGCTGAATCATATTCAGGATTATAAAGATAAAATCCTGATTCGTCCGCAGGAGATTTCCAATCATCCGGAAGTCATTCGCCGTCTTGGTGTCATCGCCATGAACACAGCAGTGGAGGTGGACATCTATGGAAATGTAAACTCCACACACCTCGAAGGTACGAAAATGATGAATGGTATCGGAGGTTCCGGTGATTTTGCCCGCAATGCCCGATTGGCGATCTTTGTTACCAAATCAGTGAAAAAAAACGGGGATATATCCAGTATCGTTCCGTTTGTTTCCCATGTTGACCACAATGAACACGATGTAGATATCATTGTAACCGAACAAGGTGTAGCAGACTTAAGGGGAAAATCACCCATCGAGCGGGCTTATGAAATCATAGAAAACTGCGCCCACCCCGATTACAAATCTTTGCTATGGAAATACCTTGATGAGGCAGTGGAGCGTGGGGGACATACACCTCATGTTCTTGAGAAGGCTTTCTCATTTCATGAACGCCTTGCCGCAACCGGAACCATGCGTGAAAAAGCATTGGTTGGGGGAGGAGTAAGAACTCGATTAAAGTAACTTCAATAAAAATGAGAAATTTCTTTGTACAGGTTAATATTGAATACAATGTTTTCGTTTTCTAATAAAAAACCGCCGGTCGAAAAAATGCCGGCGGTTTAGTTGTTGTGAAACAAATCGTTTTGCAGCTTAGAAATTGCCTTTTTTAATTCACTGTGTACCACAAAATCAAAAAGATTGTCTTTCGCTGTTGGCTCCCGATTAATAATGGCAGCGGGTATGTTACATTCATAGACTGCGAATTCAGGCAATAAATTGAAGGGCTTAACCCAGAGAGATGTACCAAGTACAAGCATAAATTCGGCCTGCTCAATCATCTGTTCTGCTTTTTCATGTTCCGTAATGGGATCCCCAAATAAAACCACATCAGGTTTAAGGGGAACACTACAATGACCACATAATGGAATGTCAGTATTCATAACATATGTCAAAGGGTACGTATCCCCGCATGCCGGACAGCTGGCCGTTGCCAGTGTCCCATGATATTCAAGAACGTGACGGCTTCCAGCTTTTGTATGCAGCCCATCTACATTCTGGGTGATAATGGAAATATGTTTTCCTTCTACTTCCAGTCGTTTAAGAAAGTCGTGGATTTCGTTAGGCTCATATTCCCCGGCCAATTTTAGCTGAAAAATTTGCTTATACTTTTTCCAGAAATCGTCCGGGTTGTTTCGGTAATAGTGATTGGACATATAATATTCTCTGGTTTGATCCGTATCCCAAATTCCACCGGCAGAACGAAAATCAGGTATACCGCTGTCTGTACTTACCCCGGCACCAGTTAAGATTACAATATGGTTTGCCTGTTTAAGATGATTTCCGATTTCATGTATGATTTGGTTCATCCGTTCACCCCAATGCCAGTAAATATATTCTTTTTGTATGCAAATGACTATATTTTATTCATCCCTTTACTCTGAACATATTCTGTTACTTCTGAACGGACTGGTCGGATTAACTTTCTCTGGATCTGATCGCTCCAGGTATCGTGCCTGCGGTTTGTGGCGCGTTCCGCATAATACTTCTTCAGGGTTTCATCAAAGTTTTCAAGCGCGCGTGTGTAGACTGCTTCATCATGACAGTATATATTTTCAAAATAAACAGCCTCGAGAGGTAAACGGGGTTTCACACCCGGATCGTGATCTGGATATCCCACAGCGAGTCCAAACAATGGAATAACGAATTCAGGCAGCTTTAACAACTCATCAACCCGTTTCATGTCATTGCGGATTCCACCAATATAACAAATCCCTAGACCCATTGATTCAGCAGCAAGACTGGCATTCTGGGCTGCAAGTGCTGCATCTATGACAGCAACCAGGAAATGTTCTGTATTTTCCAGGTTCTCCTTCAACTTTGCCCTTGTAACGGATTCAGCACGCTCGATTAAACGAAGAAGGTCAGCGCAAAAAACAAAAAAATGACCACTTCTTTCCACATGTTCATGTCCGGATAAATCGGCGATTTCCTTTTTTATGATAGGGTCTGTCACCCCGATAATGGAATATGCCTGATAGTAGTTAGATGTCGAAGCACGCTGAGCAGCCTCTACAATGGTTCTGATTTGCCTGTCCGAAAGTTGCTGTTCTTTAAATTTTCGGATAGATCTGTGACGAAACATTTGTTCAATGACGGGGTTCATGTGTATCCTCCTTACAAGATTACAGTTCAAATTCAATCCATTGTGCACCTTTATCATCGGGCGGAAATTCATCATAAGGAATTTTTATTTTTAATTGTGTATCATGAACCCATTCTTTTTCAAGTATGGATGTTTGATAATGAAGAACATCACGTTTAAGCGCTTCGTTTTGTAACGACAGCTGTTCAAAGCTATTTAAATCAATAACGACCAGATGGCTTACTTCTTTTCCGTTTACAGGTCGGACAAACTGGAGCAATACTTTTTGTCCTGACGGAGAAAAGACAGCCTCATGAAAAGTAGAAAAATCTGCAACAGGTAATGACATGGTGCCGTCACTTTCCTTATGGATGAGAATATGGGAACAGAGGGTTTCCGAATCATCACAGGCATACGATACCAAATACAGGTTTTCTGAAACAGGAATGGCTTTTATATGGTTCAGTTCCTGTTGATAAGATTCACTTGTATGTAAATACATATCAAGAAGCGGAATAGAAGGCAGATGGACCTCCAGAATCTCTCCTTCAAGGGGGATGGAAATCATATCTGGAAGATCATCCGATTGTTCCGGGTTATGTTGGTCTGCATCTTGTTCTGGCTCCTTGACAGAAACAGGAGAACTTTCCTTGGAAGAGCAACCCGTTATCAATAACGTACATAATACACATGTTGTGATCAACTTGTTCATTAGCATCAGTCCTCAAATCATTTTTCATAACAATTATAAATGATAAGGAGCCGATAAGTAAGAAAAATATTCATTATACAAACAACCGGTAATCCAGAGTTTACTAGAATGTTACGAACATCTGCAATATTTTTTCATGTCCATATCCAAAAGCCCTTTCAGCATTATGAACATTTCTGAACAGATAATGCTTACCTTCACGGCTTATCTTTTCAGGCATACAATAGGTAAAAAAATACGGGTGATCTCATGAACAGAATGCTATTGTTTGACCTGTTGCTGCTTGTGATTCTATTGTGTATGACTGCTCTTCATTATTTTCATTATCTGAGTGATTGGATGGTCGTGTTTTTTGCTGTTCCAGTTATGGGTTATTTTGTCATCTTTCGTGAATGGATTGTGAACTATTACAAAAATAAGTGGATGGACAACGGTGATTAGAACATGTTTTTGAAGTTCACAATACCACAATGGGTATAGGAGTAATACCACCAAATAAAGAATTTCTCCCTATTGAATGTTTATTTTTTTCTTGACAAATGTTCCGGGGTCTTATAATATACCACATAGGGTATATGGAAAGAACCCGAAAAAAATTCATGAAAAAAAGATTAAGGGGGAAATTTAAACATGAAAGTAGCGATTATTGCAGCAAATGGAGGCGCATTTGACGCGTATAAAGTTTTCAATATTGCAACAGCTGCTGCTGCAGCGGATGGCGAAGTTGAAATCTTTTTCACATTTGAAGGTCTGAATCTTATTCACAAAGAAGCACACAAACAACTCCCAATGCCTGAAGGAACCGAACACTTTAAAGAAGGATTTGAAAAGGCAAATGTACCTTCCATTCCTGAACTGATCGAAATGGCTCAGGACCTTGGCGTGAAATTTGTTGCCTGCCAGATGACAATGGATGTAATGGGTCTTTCGAAAGAAGATTTCGTTGATGGTATTGAAGTTGGAGGAGCAGCTACTTTCCTGAACTATGCGAAAGATGCTGATATTTCTCTAACCTTCTAAGAAATATAGAATGGATTTGGAAGCAAGGGTCTTTTTCCGGGAAGGAGGCGATAAGATGGTTACCGTTTACACAACAAGCACCTGCCCATACTGTAATATGGTTAAAACCTTTTTAGAACAAAAGGGTGTGGAATATAAAGAAGTAAATGTTGAACGGGATCCGATTGCAGCCCAGCGCCTGGTGCAGACAACAGGTGAAATGGGAGTACCTCAAACAGAAATTAATGGAAAATGGGTACTCGGTTTTGACCCTCAGGCCATTACTGAACTGCTTGAAGAAAATAACTAAGGTATATGGAACATGATGGATACCTCCTCTGCGGGGGTGTCCATATCTTTGATTTTTCAACTATTTCGGAGGGTAAAGGATAAAGAATCAAGTCTTGCGCCCGGAAATAGCAATACACATTAGGCTAAAAACGGCAACAGCTAGGATCACTGTTATGAAATAAGGATATATTCCTGAAAACATGTATGATAGGATTGTTGATCCATTATTTGTGTTTCAGGAGTTGACGGGATATTTTTTTTCGTTTACCCTATACCCATAGGGGTAATAGGAGAAACGAAAAAGAAAGAGGGAGTTATATGGATAATCTTTTAACCTTTCTTCTGATCGGACTTGCTGCTCTGTTCATTTTGAGGCGAATGATCCCACCAAAAGGTGTGAAGCAGATGTCTGCATCAGAATTAAATAAAGAGTTAAAGCTAAACAAAAAAAACAAACAATTTATTGATGTAAGAACACCCATTGAATTTCAGGGAAATCATGTTAAAGGTTTTAAAAACATACCTTTGCAATCGCTGAAATCCAGGCTGAGCGAATTAGATCCGGAAAAAGAAGTTGTCGTGATTTGTCAGAGTGGGAATCGAAGCATGGTAGCTGCCCGAATATTAATCAAGCATGGGTTTGAAGTCACCAATGTTCAGGGTGGCGTAAATGCCTATCGGTAACGTATGATATACAATTAGAGAATGAAAAGGAGGTTGATATAGATGGATACGATTACAGCAAAAGAAGTTGAAGAAATGATCAACAGTGGAAAAGAAGTTCATATTATTGATGTCCGTGAAGCTGCAGAAGTTCAACAGGGAGCTATTCCCGGAGCGGTTAATATTCCGCTTAGCCTGCTGGAATTCCGCGCACACGAATTAGATAAAAATAAAGAGTATGTCATGGTATGCCGTTCCGGTAACAGAAGTGGGTTAGCTACTCAATATTTGAATGCCCAGGGATATCATGCGGTAAATATGGTCGGCGGCATGATTGACTGGGAAGGACCAGTAGAATAAATAAAAAACTAGGGGGATTTGAAATGAAGGCAGATTTTACAGTTGATGCAAGTGGTCTGACTTGCCCGATGCCAATTGTCAAAACAAAAAAAGCCATGAACAATCTGGAGGGAGGTCAGGTTCTGGAAGTTCTGGCAACTGATAAAGGATCGATTGCTGACATTCAAGCATGGGCTGAAAGTACAGGACATCAATATCTTGGAACGAAAGAAGACGGCGAGGTATTAAAACACTATATCCGCAAAGCTTCTGAAGGAGAAGAAAAGGAAGAAAAAAAATACGATAAAACGATTGATAACAACGGATTAAAAAGCAAACTAAACGAAGATATAACCATTATAGATGTCCGTGAACCGGCAGAATATGCCTTTGGCCATATTCCAGGGGCCTTGTCCATTCCAATGGGAGAGTTAGAAGAGCGTTTGAATGAAATAGAAAAGGACAAAGACGTGTATGTTGTCTGCCGTACGGGCAACCGCAGCGATATGGCTGCGCAAAAATTATCTGAAAAGGGATACCATGTCATTAATGTGGTACCAGGCATGTCCGAATGGGATGGGCCGATTGAAAAATCTGATTCATAATACTGACAGATGGTTTCATTCAACTTAATCAAAAATTTCTATAAGGAGTGTGTATAAAATGGAAGCAAAAAAAGTACTGGATGTAAAAGGGCTTTCCTGTCCAATGCCAATTGTTAAAACAAAAAAAGCAATCGATGAACTGGATTCCGGAGATATTCTAGAAGTACATGCAACAGATCCAGGTTCAAAAAACGATTTGACAGCATGGACAGAATCAAGTGGACATGAACTGCTTGAGAGTAAAGAAGAAGACGGCGTTTTCAAATACTGGGTTAAAAAAGGTTAATATTTCAGGGGTGCGATGGTGATCATCGTACCCTTTCCTTCGTGAATTTGTGATGAAAAGATTTTAGCGGATGTCTCAATTCCACCACTCCCCAAATATGTACCCCTGAATGATAATATTTTTATTGCGTTTTATATACCCTATAGGGTAAAATGGAAAATAGTCTGTGTTTAGCCAATATCCTTTTATATATAAAGTTTGGCTGAAAAGGACATGATACAATTGAAGCCAGTGAAGGAGGACTTACTTACATGTTGAAAAAAATCATTCCGGCAATAGACTGGTTAAGCCATTATCATAAAAATGATTTGCGTGGGGATTTATCAGCAGGACTCATCGTTGCTGTCATGCTGATCCCTCAGGGAATGGCATATGCAATGCTGGCAGGATTACCTCCTGAAATCGGCCTTTATGCCTCCACGATCCCTTTAATTATTTATGCGTTGTTCGGTTCATCCCGTCAACTGGCTGTCGGACCGGTTGCAATGGTATCCCTTCTTGTTTTTACCGGGGTATCACAGCTGGCAGAACCCCAAACTGAAGAATTCGTGTCTTATGCACTGCTTTTGGCTCTAATGGTTGGGGTCATACAGTTTGCCCTCGGTATTTTTCGGTTAGGATTTTTAGTAAATTTCTTATCCCATGCCGTCATCAGTGGATTTACATCTGCTGCTGCTTTAATTATCGGACTTAGTCAGTTAAAGCATATATTAGGTTTTGATCTGCCTAAAGACAGCATTTTTGTCATTTTATATGAGGCGATCAGGGGGATAGGAGAAACGAATCTGACGGCTCTTATCATTGGAGTTGGCAGCATCGCAGTCTTGCTCTTTTTTAAAAAAAAGTTGCCGAGATTTCCTGCACCACTGGTTGTGGTTGTTCTTGGTACTGTGTTTACGTATCTATTTAAATTAAATGAAACAGCGGGAGTAAACATTGTAGGTGACATTCCACAAGGGATTCCAAGTCTTTCATTGCCTGCATTTGACTTTGCATCCATCGGGGCGCTGCTCCCCATTGCTCTGACGATTTCCTTTGTGGGATTTATGGAGTCCATCGCTGTTGCCAAGGCCATTGCAGCGAAGGAGAAATATAAAATAAACTCTAATCAGGAGTTAAACGGATTAGGTCTGGCGAACATAGTAGGTTCCTTTTTCTCTGCTTATCCGGTTACAGGAGGATTTTCTCGTTCAGCGGTGAACTATCAGGCTGGTGCCAGAACAGGTCTTGCTTCCATTATTACGGCAGTGATTATTCTCGTTGCGTTGCTGTTTTTGACCCCATTGCTTTACTATCTGCCACAGGCTGTGCTTGCTGCTATCATTATGGTTGCGGTTTTTGGTTTGATTGACATTAAGGAAGCTGTTCATATTTTCAAAATCAGACAGGCTGATGGCTGGACATTAATCATTACAGCTATTGCAACGCTGACTCTTGGTATTGAACAGGGAATTTTAATCGGGATCGCTGTTTCACTGATCCTGTTCATCTGGAGAAGTGCCTATCCGCATGTAGCAGAACTCGGTTATGTGGAACAGGAGGATGTATTTAAAAATATAAAACGATTCCCGGATGCCAAAACCTATGACCATACCCTGATTTATCGTATCGATGCTTCATTATATTTTGCTAACATGGCTTTTCTTGAAGAAAAACTTCGGGAAGCTATTGCTGAAAAAAATGCAAGCAATGTCATCCTTGATTTTTCCGCAGTCAATGCCATTGATGCAGTGGCCATTGATGAATTAGAGGAAATTATTGAAAGTTATAGAGATTCCGGTGTAAAATTTTATATAGCAGGTATGAAAGGGCCAGTCAAGGATCTGGTTAAACGGGCCGGATGGGATGAAAAATATGGTGATAAAATAAACTTCCTAACGGTCAAACAGGCTCTTAATACAGTACAGTAAGTGGTGGTGAATCATGAAAGAAGAAACAATTTTCCAGAAAAATGAGGAATTTATCCAGGAGTTTTTATCTGAGAATCCGGATTATTTCAACAAATTGAAGGAGGGGCAGAACCCGGACTTTTTTGTCATTGCATGTTCAGATTCCCGGGTAAGTCCTTCTGTTGTTGCCAAAATGCCGCCGGGTCATTTTTTTACACACCGCAACATAGCCAATCAGGTTTCTGAAGATGATGAAAGCTTTAATGCAGGATTATATTATGCATTAAAACATTTAAAAGTAAAAACTGTCATGGTTAAGGGACATACCGCATGCGGTGGTGTCGCAGCTGCCTGGAATGAAAATGACGAATCTGAATTGCAACCCTGGCTCTCAAAGGTAAAGGAAAGTTTACCTGAAAAGGGAGGAAACCAAGACTGGAGTCCAGAAGAACTTTCCAGACGTAATGTCTTAAAGCAGGTAAACAATTTAAAAAACCATCCTATTTATCAAAAATATGGTCAGGATGTCAAAATCCTTGGAGTGCTCTTCCATTTGGAGTCAGGAAAATTGGAAAAAGTTACGGAATATAAACCACGATAACAAGGCCCCTTGTTTTGAGGATCGAATTCCTCAAACAAGGGGTTTTTGATTGTCTAGAAACAAGTGTGAGGACGTTGTATTGGTGTTGCCTGTATCGGGCATGCTGTGGTGATTGGTGTCTTTCCGGAGTCCCTGGTACTGGCAAGCCGCATACGCTTTTCTCGTTAATCATCAGCAGTCAATGGTTTGATTCGGGTAATCAGCTCGCGTGCTATCATTTCAGGGTCCCTGGAATGACTGATGGTTGAAATAACGGCTACTCCATCTGCTCCGGCCTGAATAACCTGATCAAGATTACTGGATTTAATTCCGCCAATTCCCGTTATAGGAATGGTAATTCCATCACTCCTTATTTCCCGAATGACTTCAGGTCCCCTTACTTCTCGGCAATCTTTTTTTGTTCGGGTGGGAAACATGGGACCAACCCCTAAATAGTCGGCCCCGTTTTTGACAGCCTCACGGGCTTCTTCAGTGTTGTGGGCGGAAATACCGAGAATTTTCCTGCCCAGCATTCGGCGGACTTCTAATGGTGAGTCGTCTTCCTGACCGATGTGAATTCCATCAGCGTCGATTTCAAGAACTAAATTCACATCATCATTCACAATAAAAGGAATGTTGTATTCACGGCAGATGGTTTTTAGCTGAAGGGCCAGCTCAAATTTTGCTCTGCCTCTTCTTGAACCTTTTCCTTTTTCCCGAAACTGAAAACAGGTAATGCCGCCTCTGATGGCTTTCATTAAAGTCTGTTCTGGATTTTCCCTGCAGTTTGAACTTCCCATGACAAAATACAACTGTAATTGTTTACGGCTTATCATCATGGTCTTCCCATCCTGTATGTTTGAAAGGCCCAGTGGTTGGTAGGTCCGTGTCCACTACCTATGTTCAATTCATGTTCAATGGCAGCCTGTATAAAAGATTTTGCTGTGCGAATGGCATTCAAAACGTTTTCACCTTTAGCCAGTTCAGCAGTTATGGCAGCTGAAAACGTGCATCCGGTTCCATGGGTATTTCTCGTTTGAATCCGTTGTCCTCGAAGCCATACGAAATCGTTCCCATCGAAAAATAAGTCTATTGCTTCTAAATTATCCTCATGATGGCCTCCTTTGATGACAACACTTCTGCATCCAAGGACTAGCAGCATTTCGGCTGCCTGTTTGCGGTCAGCATTGGATTTAATTTTCATACCCGTTAGCACTTCCGCTTCAGGGATATTTGGTGTAATGACCGTGGAAAGGGGAATTAGGTTTGTTTTTAGTGTTTCAATGGCTTCTTTCTGTAAAAGAGAAGCCCCTCCTTTTGCGATCATGACAGGATCTACGACCACATTGGACCAGCCGTATGTTTTGATTTTTTCGGCAACCGTTTGTATGATGGATGAACGATATAACATGCCTGTTTTAATAGCCTGCGGTTTCAAATCTTCTGCAATGGAATCTAATTGTTGACGGACGCATTCATTGGAAGCAGGAAAAACGCCCTGAACACCCCGTGTATTCTGGGCAGTCAGTGCGGTAATCGCTGACATGCCAAATACGTTCAGTTCCTGAAAGGTTTTTAGATCAGCCTGTATACCGGCTCCGCCTCCGCTGTCTGAACCGGCAATGGTTAATGCTTTTGGAATCATGGACAAGCTCCTTTCTGATTTAGGCTCCAAAGTAACGGTAATATACGTTTTTGGCTGTCTCGATACGATTTGTTCCATGAACCAATACACGGCCATCCTGAAAACAGACAATCCGGTAAGGTTCTTCTAACTGTACAGATAATAAATAGGGATTTCGTTTGGTTGTAAAGCCAAGACCCTGAAAGTGAGATTCCCATTGTTCCAGATTCATAGTTTGATGAACTCCAGATCTGATTTGGACCGTATCTCTTCCACATAAAACAGCTGCTTTCGTCTGAAGTTGAAAATCGAGATGAGGATAAGCGCGTTTTCTCCCGCAGCTTAAACAGGAATCCTGTTTTAATGGTTCAATGGCGATCTCACTATGTTCATTGTTCCAGAGATCAAAACAAATAAGAGTATTTCGTATTGCAGCCCGGTTTTCTGTCAGAATTTTTAATGCTTCGGCCGTTTGTACGGCAGTCACCATTTGAACAACGGGGGCGATGATTCCTTCTGAATCACAGGTCGCCCCGGTTAAGGGGATTTGATCAAGCAAACATGCTAAACACGGGGTCTTACCAGGGATGATATTACAGGAAATTCCATAAGCTCCCAGGCACGCTCCATAAATCCATGGAATGTTCTGTTTTTGGCAGAAATCATTGATTAGGAAACGAATATCAAAATTATCGGTAGCATCTATGATGAGATCCACATCGGAAAAACGTTCCAGCACTTCCGGGGTTACATCGGCCACTACACCTGAAATCTCGGTGGAACTGTTGATTTGCTTCAGTCGTTTTTCAGCAGCAACAGCTTTCGGTAATGATTGTGCAGCATCACTTTCGGTATATAGCTGCTGGCGCTGTAGGTTACTCTCTTCTACATAATCCCGGTCTGCAATGGTGACCTTTCCTGCACCAGATCGGACAAGCATTTCGGCATTTCCAGATCCCAGGGCTCCAGCACCGATGATCAAAACATGTTTATTCCGCAATCTTTTTTGTCCTTTCACCCCGATGGGGGAAAACAAGATCTGCCGGGAGAAGCGTTTCAAACTTCCCCAATTGGTTTGCTCCATCTCACCCACCTCCGACAAATTTTACGAGCTCCAGCCTGTCGCCATTTTGAACAGGTGTAGATGTAAATGTATTTTTATCAAGTATTTCGCCGTTTTTTTCTACAATGATGAATCCGGGATCGAGGTTCAGTTCCTGAAGGAGATCCAAAATAGTTTGCAAGTGATGCGGAACAGACTTTTCCTGGCCATTAATCATCAGCTTCATCATCATCTCTCCTTTCAAAAAATGTCTGATAGGCTTCAAAATAATCACGGGATGCTTTTAAAGGATGACTGGCATCAAAAATCCCGGACATTACCGCCAGGCCAGCTGCCCCTGTTCGGGAAATTTGCTCAATATGGTCAGGTTTGATCCCGCCCACAGGAATGACGGGAATGGAAACAGCTTGCACAATTTCTTTCAGGGCGTCTATTCCTTTTGCTTTTAAACCGGATTTGCTCATGGTCGGAAACACATGGCCGTAAACGATATAATCAGCTTGGGAGTGAACACCTTTTCTCGCCCCGTTGAGGTCATGGACAGAACGCCCGATCATAAATTCTGGAAACGATTGTTTAACTGCTTCAACCGGAAGAGAACGTTCTCCTAAATGGACTCCCTTTGTCCCGGATACTAAGGCCAGATCTGCTCTGTCATTGATGATGATTTTGTCTGCGGGAACCCCTTCTTCAATGATCCGCTCAATCATACGAAATACCGTCAGGGGAGATTTTTGTTTTTCCCGTATATGGATAAAGTGGATATATGGATGAATGTCCCGGAATAGAGTGACGAGTTCATTTGAGTTCCATTGATCGTTAGATATAAGGTGAATGCCCCTGCACATCACCAGATCTCCTCACTGAGCATTTCCCAGTCTTTTATGACCGGCCAATATCCCTTTTCTTTGAGCAATTGTTTTATTTCTTCCACCGATCGGCCGTCAGACAGTTCAAACTGACTGTTTTTCCCGCTGCTTGCTTTAGCATATCCCCCGACCGTTGTTGAAGATTCAGCAGACATTTTCGTTACACCGAGAGGAATGAGGTGGTTCCTGAGCTGTGGCGATTCCCTGGTGGATAGGGTAATCCCTGACCGCGGCATAAACAGGCGATAAGCAAGGATCGATTGTACAAGGTTTCGATCTGTTACATGTACATTTGGCTGGAAACTGCCCAGGTGGGGCTTCAAACGCGGAAAAGATACACTGATTTCTGTATCCAGATACTTTTTTTGTAAATATTGGGCATGCACCCCTGTAAAAAATACTTCTTTTCGCCAATCATCAAGTCCGAGAAGAGCACCAATATTGACACTTCTCATTCCTGCCATACATCCCCGTTCAGGTGTGTCCAGCCTGAATCGGTAATTCCGCTTTGGCCCTTTCACGTGTATGTCCTTGTAAATATTTTCATTGTAAACTTCCTGATACACCGTCAATCCATCACACCCTGATCGAATCAGCGTTTTGTATTCTTCAGTTTGTAACGGCTGCACCTCAAGTGAAATAGAAGAAAAATAATTAGCCAGAAGTTGCGTTGCTTCATTTAAATATTCAACAGGTGCGTGAATTCGGGATTCGCCAGTGAGCAGGATGATATGTTCAATGCCCTTGTCTTTGATTGCTTTCGCTTCTTTCTCGATATCATCAAGAGTCAACTTTGTTCGGGGAAATACATGGTCGAAACTAAAACTGCAATACTTGCATTTGTTCACACAATAGTCTGATATATAAAGGGGAAGAAACAGCTGCATGGTTCGTCCAAAGTGCTGTACGGTCAGCTGATGGGCTTTCTGAGCCATTTCTTCCAGATACCCTTCGGCAGCAGGGGAGAGGAGAACGAGAAAATCCTCATGATGTAATGGCCTTGTCCTGGCCAGCACCTGTTCCACGTCCGCAGGTTGAATTTGCATAAACATTTCTTCAAAGGGAAGATGTTTTAAATCCGTATATACGTCAAAGAAACTCAAAAAAATACCTCCTTAACCGGACAGAGTTGCGCCCGGGCCATTTAATTCGATGAATGTAAAAATCCGGTGAGTGGTGATGATGCATTAGCCATTTGTGAGGTTGGACCGATACCCGCAACATAGCCCCGACGTCCTGCAACAACGGCTTCATGAAAAGCCTGAGCCATTTGTACTGGATTTTTTGCAGTGGCAATCGCCGTGTTAACCAGTACAGCATCTGCCCCCATTTCCATTGCTTCAGCTGCATCAGAAGGCCTCCCGATTCCTGCATCAACAATGATGGGCACTTCCAGTTCATCAATCATGATTTGAATCATCTCTTTCAGACGAATGCCTCGATTGGAACCAATCGGAGCGCCGAGGGGCATAACGGCAGCGGCACCCGCATCCTGTAATGCTTTTCCTGCCAGCAGATCAGGATTCATATATGGAAACACCTCAAATCCTTCTTGAACCAGTGCTTTTGTAGCTTTAATCGTCTCATAGTTATCTGGAAGCAAATATTTCTGATCGGGGATGACTTCGATTTTTATCCAATTTCCTAAACCACTGGCTTTTGCCAGACGGGCAATCCGTATGGCTTCTTCTGCATTTCTGGCTCCTGAAGTATTTGGCATAAGCTGCACATGACCGGGGATGTCATTTAAGATATAGGGATCTTCTTCATTCAGATTTACACGTCGAAGGGCAACCGTGACCACTTCTGCATTCGAGGAAAGAATCGCCTTTTTCATCACCTGGTGATCCGAAAATTTACCCGTCCCTACAAAAAGTCGACTAGTTAAGGTTTTATCTCCAACCGTCCACTGTTCATTCATGATGGATCAACCTCGTTTCCAGAACTGACCGGCTCTGGCATTATAGAAGAATTCCAATTTTCCAGTCTGTACGCCATTTCCCAGAATTGAAGTTCATAATAGCTGCTGATCAGGAAGTTTTCTTTCATGCGTCTCCGTTCGTTTTCTCCTGTCTGTTCGGCAATGACATTCAAACGAACTATTTGTTCGTCTACAAGTTTTTTAAACCATTTCGTTCCATACGTTTGAATCCATTCCTGGTAAATCGGTTCTTCTGGTCTGGCCCCTTGAAATCGAATGCCGATATCATAATAGAGCCAGTAGCAGGGAAGAATAGCAGCGATGATATTTCCGAGATGACCGTTGTAAGCCGCTCTGAACAAATGTGAAGTGTAGGCATAAGCTGTCGGTGATGGACGAAAGTTCGTTTTTTCTTCATCCGTAATGTTCAATAGCTTTGTAAATTTTTCGTGAAGTTTATGTTCGGCTTCATAGGTTCCACAGGCGTGCTGAGCCATCCGAAAGGTCGTATAAAAATCCTCACTTCTGGCCCCACCCAGCGACTGAACTCTGGCAAACTGGTTTAGATAATAGGAGTCTTGCAGTACATAGTAGCGAAAATTTGTCAGAGGTAAACTCCCGTCCGCAATCCCGGTAACAAAAGGGTGACGGTAACTGGCTTCCCAATAGGATGCAGCCTCTTCTTTCAAATGATCTGCAAATGTCATATCAACAACTCCTTTTTGAAATGGTATATAGATTGGATTTCTTTCCGCAGGTTGAGAGAGAGGAGGACCGTATCCGGGGATTATGGAATAAAAAAACCACTTCCAGGTATGGAAGTGGTTCAGTCTGATGATACGTCATGAGTAGAAAAGGAGATATTTACGTATATCCGAACCCTTCCACTTCCCTACGCTAGTACGAACTAGATCAGGTTGTGAGGGTTGAGACAGGTGTCTCTCTCAGCGCTTCAAAAGCGCACCCCTAGTGGAAAGAAAATCCTTTATTCGCTTTTCATTTTTACCATACATCATAATTGGAAAAATCGCAAGGGTTTTTTAGATGATCAAAATGTTAAGGTGATGTTCGCATCCCTGGCGAAGTTTAAAAATGTAGCTGCACCACCAACATCGGTTCCTTCCACGAACTGTTCCTTTTCCAGGTTCATTACATCCATAGTCATTTGACAGGCTATCATTTTCACATCCAGTTCCTTTGCCATGCTGACAAGCTCCTCAATCGGAGGAACATTAGCTCTCTGGAAGCCTTCCTGAAAATGTTCCGTGCCGGCTGGCATAGGCAATTTTTTGTGGGCATCTTTGTGAATGAGGTTGAGTCCTTCAAAGGTAAAGAATATACCGACTTCGGCATCAATAGATGCAGCTGCTGTTGCGATGTTAAACACTTTATATGCATCAAATAAGCCACCATTTGATGCAATAATGGCTACTTTTGTCAAACGATTTTCCTCCTTATTTCGTTTTTTCGGTTGGTCCTTTCCAGTCGTTCATTCCAGGCACAACATTTTTTACATGATGAAATCCCTTTTCTGTTAATTTTTGTGCAGCCAGATCACTTCGATTGCCTGTCCGGCAAATAACATGAATCGGTTCTTCTTGATTTAACTCTTCAAAGCGTTCTTCCAGTTCTCCTAAAGGAATATTGATGGCACCAGGAATGTGGCCAAATGCGTATTCAGCCGGCTCACGCACATCCAGAACCGTGATCTTTTCTTCCCCTTTAAGGTTTTGCAGCAATTCATCAAGGCTGACAACTTCTCCATGTTTGGTTTCCGTTTTTTGTTCTTCCTGGCTAACTTTGCGGATATAGTGCTTAATGATTTCCCCTTCTTCAATGGAACCGATGTATTCGTGTCCGGTACTTTCTGACCAGGCTTTTAAGTCAGCTTTTGAACCTTTATCGGTGGCCTGAATTTCCATGACTTCCCCCGGTTCAAGATTGTTGATTTCCTTTTTTGTACGGATAACTGGCATGGGACATGTTAATCCTTTACAGTCCACTACCCTGTTTACTGTAACTTGCATGGAGATCCTCCCTCTTGCATCAGTGATTTCACCTGAAAAGCAGCTATGTTAAGCGTCTGTTCATAGCCCACAAACGGCCCGCCGACAGTCTGGACATCGTCGTCATAGGTTTTGGCCCACTGATTGAAAAATTGTGTTTTTTGATCCATTTCAATCTCCTCACTTTCACGTCTGATCATATCAGAAAATGTTCTCAGAGATTCTCTATCGTTCAGAAATTGTTTTGATGAAAAAATAGTGCAAAACGTTAAGAGAGTATCTTTGATCTAAAAATAATGGTATCTATGTATGATTAGAAAACACTTTTTCTTTCTGTGAGAATATGATAAAATTGAAACGCCGTAAAACATACTAAATATATCGGAATTATTGGTATTAGGAGGCTGGGTGTATGGGGACGGAGTTTATTGATCTGTTTAATGAATGGTCAGATTCATATGACCGGACCGTTCAGGGTAAAGACCGGGAATACCGTGAAGTGTTTCACGATTATGATCGGATACTCAATGAGGTATCCAGAAGGGTAAAGGGAACAGTTCTTGAATTTGGGCCAGGCACAGGAAACCTGACATTAAAATTACTGGAATCAGGATGTCAGGTGAAGGCGATTGAACCTTCTGTTAAAATGATAGAAAAAGCAAAGGAAAAAATTTCTGATTTTGAAATATATCAGGGGGATTTCCTCCATTTCCCTGAAGTTAATTCAGTGAATGGCATTGTCAGCACCTATGCCTTTCATCACTTGACGGATCAGGAAAAGGAAAAAGCCCTTCGACGGTATGGAAACATCCTTCCATCTGGAGGGAAACTCGTGTTTGCAGACACCGCGTTTGTAAGTGACGATCACAAAACATACATGATTCAGAGAGCAGAAGAAAATCAGTACCACAATCTGGCCAGGGACTTAAAAACGGAATACTACACAACTCTTCCAGTGCTGGAAAAATTGTTCCGCAATTGCGGGTTTCACATATTTTTTCAGCAGCTTAATAAATATGTGTGGCTGATGGATGCCACTAAAAAATAATTCAGGGAGTGATTTTGAATGACAAAAAACATGAATGTAGAAAGCTTTAACCTCGACCATACAAAAGTGAAAGCGCCCTATGTGCGCCTGGCGGGAAAAACAGAAGGAAAACATGGTGATGTGATTTATAAATACGACATTCGCTTTTGCCAGCCCAATAAGGAACATATGAAAATGCCTGCGCTTCATTCGCTGGAACATATGATGGCGGAATTCAGCCGCAATCATCATGACGGCGTCGTAGACCTGAGTCCCATGGGCTGTCAGACCGGATTTTATCTCTCGCTGATCAATGATTCGGACTATAACCGGGTGCTGGAGCTTCTGGAAACTACGCTGAAGGATGTACTGGAAGCCGACGAAGTGCCAGCCTGTAATGAAGTGCAGTGCGGTTTTGCTGCCAGCCACAGCCTGGAGGGCGCGAAAGAGCTGGCCCGCAACATGCTGAAAAAACGAAATGAATGGACAGAGGTATTTGCATAATGGCATACGTCAAAAGTGTTCAGGAACTGATTGGGCAAACGCCGATGATCGAAATCACAGAGTTCCCTCTACCTGATGGTGTACGTATTTTTGCAAAGCTGGAGTATTTTAATCCCGGAGGAAGCATCAAGGATCGGCTCGGGAAGAAACTACTGGAACATGCGCTTCATACAGGTAAGCTGAAGAATGGCGGAACCCTGATCGAACCCACAGCAGGGAACACCGGGATTGGCCTGGCACTGGCAGCCATCGGATGGGGCATTGATGTGATCTTTGTCACTCCGGAAACATTCAGTCAGGAAAAACAGACATTAATGCGTGCGCTGGGAGCAAAAGTGATTCATACACCTGCGGAAGAGGGGATGTCAGGAGCTATCAAAAAGGCAAAGCAGCTTCTGAAAGCAATCCCTGATTCCTATTGTCCCCACCAGTTTGCTAATCCCGCTAACCCAATGACCTATTATGAAACCCTTGGCCCTGAAATCATGGATGATTTGAACGGTCGGGTGGATATTTTCGTCGCCGGTGCCGGAACCGGCGGCACTTTTATGGGAACAGCACGATATTTAAAAGAGAGGAATCCGTCAATAAAAACAATCATCGTTGAGCCTGAGGGCTCTATACTAAACGGCGGTGAGCCTGGTCCTCATGACACTGAAGGAATCGGTATGGAATTTTTGCCGGATTATATGGATCCATCCTATTTTGATGATATTTATACGGTTTCTGATACAGCAGCTTTTCAGCGGCTGAAGGAACTTGCTCGGAAATGTGGTCTTCTTGTTGGGAGTTCTTCAGGTGCTGTATTTGAAGCCTGTCTTCGCGAAGCCGAAAAAGCCAGACCGGGAACGAATATAGTCACGGTTTTTCCAGATTCGAGCGAACGGTATTTAAGCAAAAACATCTATGAAAAAACGTTTTAAGGAGCGATGGAATATGAGAAAAAAGACGAGACTGATTCATGGGGGAATCAGTGGGGATCCTTCCACAGGTGCTGTCACCGTCCCCATTTATCAGGTGAGCACTTATAAACAGGATGGAGCAGGTAACCACAGGGGGTACGAATATTCCCGGACAGGCAATCCTACCAGACATGCCCTTGAAGAACTGATTAAAGATCTGGAAGGCGGTGTTCGGGGATTTGCCTTTTCTTCCGGGATGTCGGCCATCACATCAATTTTTATGCTGTTTTCAGCTGGAGATCATATTGTCATGACGGATGATGTCTATGGCGGTACGTACAGGTTGACGGCCAGGGTCATGAACAGGTTTCAGCTGGATGTTTCCTTTGTGGACACCAGTTCCGTAGAAAATATTCAAAAAGCTATTCGTCCTGAAACAAAGGCGATTTATGTGGAAACGCCGACTAACCCTCTGCTAAAAATCACCGACCTGAGAAAAGCTGCTGATCTGGCACGCAAGCACAATCTTTTGCTTATTGTGGATAATACGTTCAGTACCCCTTACTGGCAGAACCCGCTGGAAAACGGAGCAGATATCGTTGTTCATAGTGCTACCAAATATCTTGGAGGACACAGTGATGTGGTTGCTGGTTTAGTGGCCGTGAAAGATCAGAAAATTGGAGAAGACCTTCATTTTATTCAAAATTCGACAGGTGGCATCCTTGGACCTCAGGATTCATACTATCTTATTCGTGGTATCCGAACACTGGGGGTTCGAATGGAGGAAATCGAGTCTAATACGAGAGAGTTGGTTGAATTTTTGCAACATCATCCTCTTGTGAATAAGATTTATTATCCGGGCCTGAGGGAACATCCGGGCCATGATGTCCACGCGTCCCAGGCAAAAGGTTTCGGAGGTATGCTCTCCTTTGATGTAGGAAACGGCGAACGGGCAGAACAGGTACTGAAAAAGGTGCGTTATTTTACTCTCGCTGAAAGCCTCGGAGCGGTGGAAAGTCTGATATCCGTGCCGGCAAAAATGACCCACGCCTCTATACCAAAAGAACGCAGAGAGGAGCTGGGCATCACCGATGGTCTGATCCGTTTATCTGTTGGTCTGGAAGATATAAGAGATCTTATAGAGGATCTGGAACAGGCACTACATTCAGTTAGCTGAGGGGAAAAAACAGTTTTTAGAATTGAAAAAGCAGGAGGAGAAGGGATGCATTCCCTTCAGTCTCCTCCTTTTTATAGGAATCACCAGGGTTCATAAGGAAGAGAACCAGGCGGTGAATGCTGAATCATATCAATAATAGGAACGGCATAGGCAATAATTGACAAAAGTATGGACAGCCCAACCCATACCGACCATCTTTCCAGAATTTTTGGCGGACGCTGCGCTTTTTCATAAACTTCGCCAATGGGATATTCAATGACTCGATCTGTTCTGGGAGCAATAAACATAAGATGAAACGCCATATAAACAAACAGCAGCATAGCGATGGTTAATAGAGCACCGCCAACAGCAATTACATAATAGTACGGAATCCATCCTAACGCGACTTCATGGTCGCCGTAAGTTGAAAAACTGGATCTTCTTGGTGCTCCTAATAAGCCAACAATATGCATGGTCCCGGATAAAAGAACCATGCCAGCTGCCCAGATGATGGCCTGAATAATACCCAGACGATTCATAAAAGGGGTTAACTTCCGTTTGGACAGCACCGGAATGAGCCAGATCGAAATCCCGAAAAAGGTAAGTACTACGGATGATGCCAGGGTCATATGGAAATGTCCGGTGACAAACCACGTATTATGAACGGTTGAATTCATCTGATAGCTTGCCAGTACCACTCCTCCTGCACCACCGACGATAAAGATCACCATAGCAACAAAAGGGGCAAAGAAACGGGCATCTCCATAAGGCAATTTTTTTACCCAGCCAAAGAGTCCTTTTGCTCCCTTTTCCCTTCCGGCTAATTCAAACGTTCCAATCAGTGAAAAAGCCGTTAACAGAGATGGGACAATCACCGCCATCGTCAGAACAACCTGAAGATATTTCCAGAATGACTCAATTCCCGGCTCGTTTAACTGATGGTGGAACCCTACGGGTATAGAGAAAAGGATAAACAATAAGAAGGTTAAGCGGGGAAGGGCACTGCTTAAAATTTTCCCGCCTACGATCTTTGGAATATTGACATACCAGTACACATAGGCTGGAAGCAGCCAGAAATAAACGAGGGCATGACCAAAATACCAGAAAAGCGTACGGCTTAATGTTACATCCACCCGTTCTACAAGACCAAGTGACCATGGAATCAACTGGAAAACGACCTCAATAGCCACAAATAGAGAAGCATGGATCCATAGAATCATAATCGCAACAGCCATAAATGCAAATAGGGGAGACTCCTTCCCTTTGTTCCGTTTTCGCCATGAACCGTAATTGGTGAAAATCCCTGCTCCGCTAATCCAGCTTCCAACAACAAGAAGGGCTAAGCCGAAGTAAAAAGTGGGCGACGCTTTTAAAGGTGCGTAAAACGTGTATAATACAGTTGCTTCATTTACTAAAATGGCATAGGTAGCCATAATGGATCCGATAACCATCATGATATAGCCGATCCATCCGAGAACTCTGGCTGCAGGAACAAGACGGCCGTCCATTGTTTTTGCTACACCAGAGTAAAGAAAACCAATGATGAATATGGTCGTAAATACCAGTGCCAGCAATACGCCGTGTGCTGTCAGTAGTTGATAATAACCCAGCTGAACCGGAAGCGTGATTAACCCGGCGCGCTGAAGGGTCTGAAACAGTCCGGCAAGGATACCCAAAAACAGGACAAAAAAAGCAAAACCAAGGTGATATAAGATCAGCTTGCGATCGGGTTCCTCAAAGGAAAAATCGGAAAGGGGAACAAGACTACTTCCAAATCCGCGTTTCGTATTTACCATGAATTATCCTTCCTTTCAGGTGCTTGTATTTTCGGGATCATAAACGATAATTCTTCCTTGCATCAACTGGTGCCCGGTACCGCAGTATTCGTGGCATAAAAAAAGATGCTCACCGGGTTCATCAAAGGTGTATGTATACTCGGTGACATGTCCGGGAACAAGCATGAGATTGATATTCGTATTCGGCACGTAAAGACCGTGGACGACATCTTTAGAAGTTGCTTTGAAATGAATTTTTGCTCCCAGTGGGACTCGGATTTCTCTTGGTTCATAACTAAAGATAAACGAGGTCATAATCACTTCATACTCATTTGGACCAGTTTGATATACACCCGGCTGATCAAAGGGCGGATATATATCAATGGTTTCTGGATTGGCTGTTTGTTCTAAACTGTCCGGGGGATGGATCCCCATGCCAAAAGCTAATATACCTAAAATAATTAAGAAAATAATAAGTGATCCAATGCCAATATTCATCCATATCCGCTCATAGCGGGGCATATCCATAGTAATCCCTCCTGTCTTTCTTCTACATCCGACTTAAAAATATGGAGAAAAGGGTAATCCAGAACACCAGAATAATGGCGCCAATGATCAGTACTGAAACAAAAGTACCCTTTAAATCTTCATCTTTATCCGGAGAACTTCTTCCCAGATCATCTTTTGTTACCATATTCATCCCTCCTCAATAGCTAATATGAGCAACTAGATTGCTTTTTATTCCATTGTTGTTTCATTCCATGTTTGAATTAAGAAAGATTCGGCACAAACAGATTCAAAATATAAAAGATTGTCGGATTCATCTCTCCTAAAAAATAATAAAGGGTTGCTGCGTTTACGCAGCAACCCTGTTCATGATTTTCTAAAGCAATCTGGCCATATAATATTCATCCACATACTTCCCACTTATCCATAGCGAGTCTCTCTTAACCCCCTCTACTTTAAACCCCATTTTTTTATAAAGGGCTATGGCAGCGTCATTATGGGCAATTACGGTGAGTTCCAGCCGGTGCAATCCTTTCTTCTGAGCCCAGCTGAGCAATGTCTGAAACATTTTTGTTCCAATTCCTTTGTTCCGATAATCCTTCAATAGACCTGCCACGAGATAGGCGGAATGACGATTTCTTCGGGCGAGACCTCCCATTGCCATGACATAACCGATCAGTTTCGAATCATCTTCTGCAACTATAATCGTAGAGTTTTCCTGAGATTGTACAGTTTTTATTTTTTGGTTTATTCCCCGTGCATCCAGAGATCTTTCTCCGCCTTCATAAAGCATAAAATCGGATTCTTTTTCTATCCGAAGAATCAAATCAGCAAGCATCTGGTCGTCTTGCTCACATACGTGACGAATGTTCATGTTTACTCCTTCTTTCTATTTATCTTCAATCAACAGGTTGTTTAAGGCCTGGTTTGTTTTATGTATTTCCAGATTTAATTCCCTGTTCTGGTTTACATGATTCTGAACGGTCGCTGTTATTTCTTCAAGAGAAGCAGTGGACTGTTCAAGGACGGCAGCAAATTCATTGACTGACGTTTCGATAGAGTGAGTATCTGCTCCGATTTGTTTCGCCAAATGTTCAAATGAGTGAATCATGGATGTTAAATTTTTCATTGATGTATCTATGTCATAAAAAATGGTTGCCGTGTTTTCTGTGACTTTCATATTTTCCTCCATCTGCTCGGCAATCATAGCCATCTGTTCTTCTGTCTCTTCGTTATAATTTTTGACTCCGTTGAGTTTTTGAGAAATATCTTTTGCGGTTTTTTCTGTCGTTTCCGCGAGTTTTCGAATTTCATCTGCTACAACAGCAAATCCTTTTCCCTGTTCTCCGGCACGGGCAGCTTCAATAGATGCATTGAGAGCAAGCAGGTTGGTCTGTTCAGTGATTTCCTGAATAGACGATAGAAATTTTACCGATTCGTCTATATTTTTGCTTAATATTTTAAAATCACTTGCCATTTGGTAAAGGGACTCTTGAAAATGTTCCAGATTGGTTTTCAGTGTTTCGGAATGGATGCGTCCCTGTTCTACACTGGCGGCAGACTGGTCTGTCTGAGAAAGGATAGTTACAGCACTGTCAAGCATTTCTTTAATCCGCCTATTGGTATTTTCAACCGATTTCCTGATATGGTCAATGGATTCTGTCTGGGACTGGGTTCCAGATGCCACCTCTTGAATCGCTTCATTCATTTCTTGATAAGACTGGTGACTGGCTGAAGACTGGCTTTCGATGCTTTTCATGCTGCTGCGAATGACGCCGGTTTGTTCTTCGATATTTCTTCTTTGATGTTGTTCTTTTTCTAGATTTTTCGATACATCATCCTGCAGCTGCTGAATCTGTTTATGGAATTTAGCAGATATCCGTTCCTGTAAAATCAGTACCATAGCGGTTAAAGCAAATACAAGCAAAGCATTTGAAAGCTTTAACTCCAGAGATGGAATGATGAAGGGGTATGCAATTAATAGTAAAGCGCTTAATCCAATTCCTGTCCATAAAATCGGACGTTCAAGATAAAGAGCAGACATGGCCAACAATAAATACAGAAGAGCAATATTTTGCACACCGGGATTTAAAAACATGATCGCAGATAAGAGAAGAGTCAGTCCGATAATCCCGTAGTAGGGGAGAATCTTAGTTCCTTTTCTGAAATAATGAAGAAGTCCAAATGAAGCAGTGATCACACTTCCGCCGATAGCAATGGTTAGGATAATCTCAAGCGGCCGCTGGATCACAATGTCGACGATGGTTGCCAGAACCGTTGAAACAATAAGCAGTATAAACATGAGCTGATTTTTTGACCGGAAATTTTCCAGTTCCATTTTTTCTTTCGCATTCATTTTACCTTTCCCCCATTTTGAAAATTTAGATGATTAAAAATATATTTATATACTATTTATCGTCCCGACTCGAAAGTTGTTTACGGTTTGCAATGATAAAGTCCTAGCGATAAATCCGTCTATGGTCTGATGAACATTCATGCTGGCTGCCGTTATAGCCCAGGGGGTTCAAGGCTATAATGAAAGCAACACATAAAAAGCAGGTGATGAAAATGGTCGAGGTTACCGAAGAGAAGGAAATGTCTGAAAAATAACCGATGAGATGTACAGATAAAAAAAGGAGTGAAGTTGAATGACGGTTAATCAGTATGAACTGGAGCAGATGATTGTTGAACATAAAAACAAGGCCAAAGAGGCTGAAAATCATCATGATTTTGTTCATCATTCTAAAAAAAATGAACAGTCCCGTGATAGTCTAGATCAATTGCGAATGAACCGAGAAATAAAATCCAAAATTTTGTGAGGTGATCTCATGTTCTTAATCAGCGAATATGTTCTTATAAAAGAAGTTGAAAAAAAGCGGGTGAAGTAAGGAATGATGACTATTCCAAGAAGCAGCCGAATAATGATGCCCAAATAATAACCTTCTGTTTCTTACAATCGTAATTGCGAATAATAAGAAACAGGAGGTTA
>NZ_SMAN01000016.1 GCF_004342905.1 Melghiribacillus thermohalophilus
ATGTTTTTCGTATTTTCCCCATAGAAAAAATCCCCTCCATAGTAGACAGATTAATGTGCTTTCTTTTTTCTGTCTACTATAAGGGGATCATATCAATTCAGGACGCCCATCCAATCACCTGTATAAAAAGTATGCCATCCTTTTTTTATTCATCTTTCACATTGAACTTCATCTTTCTCCCCCTAATGAGAAAGACAATCGATCCCGCCACTACGATTCCCGCTATTAGTATCAGTGGACAGATGAACGAACTTTGTTTCTGGTTGTCAGATCGTTGATCATTCTCTATCGCTCCATCTGATTAGTCTGATTGATTTAATCAAGAAAACGATGGCGCACTCGGGTGTGATCATTCATTACGATTTATCCGAACTACCTGACCCCTCAACAGGAACTGACATTTTATCGCGCCCTGCAGGAAGGTTTGACGAATGGTTAAAAGCACGGAAACAGCACCGTTTTTGAACTGAAAATGGGGAGGGATGGCAACCAGGTTACTTTTGACCTAAAAGATAATGGAAACATTCAGGAACAAATTACATTTGGTTTTGGACTTTCAGCAATGGATCAACGGGTTCGCATGATTGGTGGAACTCTTACTGTAGGACCGAGGAAAGATGGCAAAGGCGCACATTTGCACATTTGCTGTCCACTGGTACCGGGGAACGCCGAAAGAGCAGGAAAGGAGTTTTCACTTTGACAATTCCGATCAAAATATTGATTGCTGATGATCATCCCATCGTAAGAGACGGCTTTCAAAAACTTCTCGAACTGACAGATGGATTCGAAGTTATCGGAACAGCGGAAAATGGAAAGCAGGCGGTCAGACTTGTTCTTCTACATCATCCGGTTGTGATTTTATTGGACGTATATATGCCGGAAATGAATGGGCTGGAGACGATTCAAGATATTCGGGCCCTCCATTCAGAAGCACGAATTTTATTGATTACATCCCATCCCGATGATGAACTGGTCATTCAGGCTTTACTGAATGGTGCAAACGGATTTCTTTTGAAGGAGTGGGAAACCGAACGTATTGTGTCCGCCATCCAAAACTCGCTAAAAAGGGCAAATGGTCTGGCCGGATGTTATGTCGCAATCCCTGATAACTCGACTGAAGAATCATCAAGAGAGACATGGGAATTCTGTTGTCAATGCCGTGCAGCAAGATATCCAAACACCTAACGAGGAACCTGACCTTTCCTTAATCCCCTGGGATCGAATCCCTGCAACGGTATCGAAGCCAGACAAGAAAATTATCACTTTAATATGGCAGGGTTGCACAAATGTTGAAATTGCAAGGCGCTTATACTTATCAGTAGGAACCGTAAAAAATACACCAGCAGAATATATAAAACGTTAGGCGTCAATAACCGGAATGAAACGATTGAAATGATCAACCAAATTGTAGTGAAATAATGTGCAACCACTTTCCCGTTCTGTCCTTCATAGCTGTGTGTTTGCATCAAACGGAAACGAAGAAATGTGCTGCTCCTGTAAGTCTGAAGGATGCTTACGGTTTAACATGGCCTGCTATGATCCGGTCAATAAGCTCCACGGTTCTTCCTGTTGCTTTTCCATCTTTATGGACATGGAAAACTGCTTTTAGATTTTGTCTTCGTTCAGCATACTCATCCCGGTCAAAACTTTTTTCGACCGCATGAATCAGCTCCGATTGTGTCTTCACCTTATAGCCAGGGGTCCAGAAGTCATAAGGTTCCAAAAGCAGCCCCCTTGTTTGTCTGTATTCTTGAAGATCATGTTGTAAAAAGATCATCGGTTGATCAAGCAGTAAATAATCAATATATACACTGGAATAATCTGTGATTAATAAGTCGGTATGGGGCAACAGTTCATATAAATCCATGTCGAGATCCAACAGGGTTTCTGTACTTAAAACCCAAATATTCGGGTGCCCGGTCATTTTTTTGATGACATATTTTTCTTCCAGCGGATGCAGTTTGACGATTAATAGATAATTGTGATCCTGTAAATACTGAATCCATTCATTCTCTTCGAAATCGTCAAAGGGAAAAAGGCCATCAGAAATCTTTCCCTCTGTCCGCTTCCGGTATCCTTGCCTGAAGGTTGGCATATAGATGATTACTTTGTCATATTTCTCAAGCTCTTTTATTTTGTTTTTTCCCGGATTAAGTAAATAATCAGTCCGTGGGCTCCCCAGGATATGATGTTTTGAAAAGGGAATATGGGTACAGGCTGCCATTAACATTGAATCCAGTTTCGAATTCGTAATCAAATAGTCCGTGTTAAAAGGTTCCGGATCGTATATCCGCTCATCATTCTCCATAAACCCCATCGCTTTTAATGGAATACCATGCCAGAGATCGATTAAGACCTGTTCAGGTTTAAGTTTTCTAAACCCATGGGAAGTAATGATGATGTGGTACCTGGATACTTTCAACATTTGACGTATATAATTCAAGTAATCGGAGGTGTTTTTTCTTTTAAATAAAATTTCGTCAGAACGGATCCAGTCCACCTGGTACTCGCCCTTCAAATAATCATAAATCCTCTTTGTGCTGGAACCAGAGGGATACGCGTTTTCGATGATCAGAATGGAGGCTTTGCGAATTCTAACACGTTTATATATTGTTGAAATGATTTTGATCGATATTTTTTTCAAAAGAGGTTTCAATGGTATCACCTGAATGAACAGATTTATTAATAATATAGTAGTCAATTATAGTTGTTTGTAATCAGATGTATTTAAAATCGCATGCCAAATTCAATCAAAACACAATTGTATGCAGATAAAATTTATAGATTAAATAAAAAATCCTGTCATAAAGACAGGATTTTTAACATTTTATCTTTAATTTATTGTAATCGCCCTTCCACCCATTTCATTCCAACGTTTTTTTACTAATTGTTTATTATATACTATACGTTTTCCAATGTATGGGTCATGAACAATAACATAATTATTTGATACACCAACCACAACAAAAGCATGTTCTCTTGCTATCCATGTTACTTTATTTTTCTTTCGATCATACCACGTATAGGACTCATAACTTGGCAAAAGGTTAATTGTTGTCCACATCACAACAGGTTTTCCTGATTTGACAACTTCCAGTTGTTTTTCAAAAGACATACCTGTTAAATCTTTTCCGCCATTTTTTGCAATTTTATCGATCACTCTAAGCATAGGTTTTTGATAAGCGCCAAAACTATATTTAGAAGCAGGATGACCAACAAACTCCTCATCAGGATTAGCACCATACATTTTTCCTGCATACCAGTAAGGGGCGGGTCCTTTCGGAAGGACATCTACCACATCTGACACAGAAATATTATATCCTGCCCACGCTAATAACATGGTAACAGAAACTGATTCACATCCTGTTGGCCAGGACGGAAATTGATTCAGAACAGGTACACCCTTGATGATTTTATCCCTAACATCTATTAGATCAACGTCTTTTTTGTGAATATATCCGACATTCCTTTTTCCGTTCACATATACGATTGCTTCATACCAGTCAGTGGTAAAGGTTTTAAATCGCAATATGGAACCATGTTTATAAGATTTTAAAATACTTGATTTTGTATTTGGTTTAGAATAGACATGCGCTCTACTTCCATAAACTACACCTTTTAAATCTCTTTGTTCATCCGGTGAAATGACATCATCTTTATAAATATAACCGATTGTGAGTTTCCCATTAATATATACCAGAGCTTCATACCAATTGGAAATGAATGTTTTGTAGTATAACGTTCTCCCTTGATTATACGATTTGAGAACCTGACTCTCCTGAGTAGGTTTTGAATAAACTTTTGTTTTACTGTTATATGCAATACCTGACAAATTCACAGATTGATCAGTCGGAATTTCAACATCTGTTGCCTGAATAAAACCTGTATAAGGTTTGCCATTAATATAAACTAGTGCTTTATACCAGCCTGTTACGTGAGTTTGAAAATATAGAGTGTTTCCTTCACCATAACTCTTCAGTACTTTTGACTGAGAACTAGGCTTAGCATAAACATTAGTAGGTCTTTTAACAGCAATTCCTGAAAGCTGCACAGGATTTTTTGTTGGAGACTCTACATCCTCTGCATGAATATATCCTGTCTTTCTTTCTCCATTCACATATACGATAGCTTCGTACCAATTGGTTAAAAATGTTTTATAATAAAGGGTTTTTCCCGCTGGATATGACTTTAGAACATTGCTTTTATTGTTTGGAACCACATAAACATTGGTTCTGTTCTTTAGCGCAACACCAGATAGGCTTTTTTGTTCCGAATCCGGCTCTTCAACATCTGATGCTGCAATGTAACCTATTTTTCTTTGTCCATTTACATATACAACTGCTTCATACCAGTCACTTAAAAATGTTTTATAGTATAATTTCTTACCAGATTCATAGGATTTCAGTACTTGACTATTTTTGTTTGGGTTAGCATATACTCTCGTTTGATCTTCTTTTGCATAACCCGATTTACTAATTTGATCGGTAACTGGTTGTTCTACGTCTGAAACAGGTATAAATCCTTTCTTTCTTTCACCGTTAACATATACAATTGCCTGGTACCACTCGGACGTAAATGTTTGGTAATACAAAAGTTTTCCTGACGAGTAACTTTTCCACACTTTTGAATCACTAGATGGCAATTGATAAACTTTCGCTTTTTTTACTGCGTAACCAGATAAATTTTCCGGACTTTCAGTAACTACTTCGACATCATTTTTATGGATAAATCCTTCTTTTCTTTCTCCATCCACATAAACAACTGCATTGTACCAATCTTCGCTGTCATTTATCTGGAACACCAATATAGACCCTTTTTGGTAACCTTTCAGTGAATTTGAATTCTTATCCTTATCTTCATAAACATATACTGTTTTTTGCAAGGCAATCCCTGTGGCAGTTTTTGTTTCAGACTGTAAAACAGATGGAAAAACCAATTGAATAAAAAATAAGGTCAAACAAGAAATAAAAAGATTAAACACTAACTTACGCCATTGAAATTTCTTCAACCTAATCCCCCTAACATTTCAAAATAACTAATACGATTTTTAACATATTAGGACATAGGAATATTTACCTACCAGCAAGAATGTTAAACCGCCTTATTAACAAAGTCTACTATCTTTTATGTCTACTTTGATAAGCTTCATATGCAACTACTAGTCCAATAGAAAAATTTTGTTTCCATATCCGGTCATAGTTACTAATGGGAACAGGTTTTGAACCTACATAAGGAGATACTTCTGGAGTCACACTTGGTTGGCCAGTGTTTTCTGTAAACCAGTCTGCATAGAATCCTCCGCCTGGTGAGAAAGAAGCCGGCAGCATAGAATAACCAGTTTTTTTACTGATCAGATGAGCTACCTTTCTTGCATTCTCCCTTATCTCTCCTTCACCATTTTCCCAGTATATAACTTCTCCTGATGAATGATAGGATACGATTGTTTTAAAATCGTGTTCTAATGAAAAGTTAGATAGAGCGATAGTTTCAGGTTCACTCAGTGGTGTATAACCCTTAAAATTTTGGGATGAAGGTTTGCCTGGATCATTGACTACATTTCTCCAACCAACGGGGTAATTTCGATTTAAGTCAACCCCATTTGCATTAGCCTTCCAGTGAGAAAAATCAGTTTTTCCGCCATTTATCCGAATAAGATTATATGGATTACCTAAGGCAAATGGGCCTTTTTGGACTAATGTTACTCCATCTGGATTAACCATTGGCACATAGTATATGGAAACTTTATTTAACAGGTCTCTGACATTATATCCATCAATGTTTTTGTTACCTGTATATGCGCGGCTATACGTATCAATTTGATGCATAACCAGGTTAGTCGTAATCCATTCTCGTGCATGGGTTGCGGCGTTAATCGATATCTTTGTATCCCCTTTTCCCAGTTTAACAGCATAAATGTTTCTGCCATCTACCGATTTTCCAATAATCTCTGTTTGAATGATACCAGGATAAGTATTTTCTAAGGCTTTAATATCCCTGACCATTTGTTCATAGGTATATATCATTTTAGGATTGACAATTTGTTTGCTATATGGCCGGTGAAAACTTACATCGTTCTTATGTATATATCCCGTATGTGGTTTTCCATTCAGGTAAACTATCGCTTCATACCAGTTGCTTGTATAAGATTTAAATAGCATTTTAGCCCCATAAGTATACCCTTTTAATTTTTTTGAATGTTTTGAGGTTTCTTCATAGACATAGGTTTTATCCTTAACTGCGAATCCAGTATAGTCTTTTTGTTTTGTTCCTTGGTTTATAACATCCCCATTATAAATGTATCCGGTCACCGGTTTCCCATTAACATAGACAAGGGCTTCATACCAGTTATCTGAAAATGTTTGATATAAAAGTTTATCACCTTCGTCATATGATTTTAAAACACTGGAACTTTTACTAGGCCTTGTATAGATGTTTAATGCAAAATAAAAGTACATAGTTTTGCAAGAAAAAAATACATAACCCTGCAATGATCATTTGGGTATAAAAAAAGACTTGCCAGCCCCCTAAAATATCCTCTACTGTATTTGGTGTCGAATAACAATTCAGTGGAGGTAGAAAGGGATGCTGACAATGTCTGAAATTAATTCTATCAAATTTTTTCGGAATCATAAATCATTTTCGATTAATAAAATTGCAAATACCTTTGGCATTAATTGGCGTACTGCAAAAAAGTACGCTGATAAAGATGAGATTCCTCGAGAGAAAAAAACATTGAAGAAAGGAATGATGTATCAAGAAAAGTGGGGAGAAATCGTGTCCGATTGGTTAATGGAAGATCAAAAACTCCGCCGAAAACAAAGGCGAACCAAAAAGAAGATCTATGAGGATTTAAAATCGATGGGATTCCCAGGGTCCTATCGGACCGTATGTTACTTTATTGAAGAATGGAAAGAGGGGAAGATAGCTGACGAAGAGACAAGCAGTAAAAATTATGAACGATTGCAGCACCCACCTGGGGAAGCACAGGTCGATTTTGGAAAAACGGAAGCTGTAAAAGATGGAAAGTATATCGATTCACACTGCTTAGTCATGACGTTACCATATAGTAATGCTGCCTTTTGTGTGGCACTGCCAGGTGAAAATCAGGAATGTTTCTTATACGGATTAAAGACATTATTTCATCAGTTGGGGGGAGTGCCTAGAAAGCTACGAATTGACAATTTAACGGCAGCTGTTATCCAAGCCAGGAGTCAATCTGGAGAGGCTCAATTTACACAAGAATTTCTGCAATTTGCGAACTTCTATGGATTTGAGGTTCAACCGTGCAATCCAAGAAGTGGTCATGAAAAGGGCAATGTGGAAAATAAAGTCGGGTATATCCGGTACAACTTTGTAACACCAGCACCTGTGGTAAAAAGCTACGAGCATTTAACAGAAATTTTGTCAGCAAAACTAACAAAGGATCGTGAACGTAAACATTATCAGAAACAGGTGCCTATTCAAAAATTGCTTCAGGAGGAGGAAAAGCATTTACTAGCTTTGCCTGAGGAAGGTTATCCGGTATTCAAGGAGAAAATCGTAAAAGCCAATAAGTACGGAGAAATCACTTTAGATAAAACAAAAGTGTATATTCCAAGAGGATATAACTACGGACAACTGCATTTAGTACTGTATTGGAATCGATTCAAGGTTGTTTCTCCTGACGGAGAAATCCTTTACGAGGACGAACGTCCATATATGCACAGTAAACGCAATATTCCCTGGAAGTCTATTTTAACAGACTGGGCTAGGAAGCCAAGATGTGTGACCTATTCAAGATACGCTCCTTATTTGCCTGGCCGTGTTTATCAATATATCAGTATCGAAAACTACCAACTGCGGAAAGATCGAATCAAGTGGTTGATTAGTTTATTGGTTAGCTACGATATGGAAGAGATCAATGAAAGGTTTTATGAACTGATTCAGGAACGGGAGTTCCAGCAGGTAGAGGATCACCCCTATGATGTGAATTGGGAGATATATGATCAACTAAATCACATAACAAAGGGGGAGGATTCTCTTGAGTAAGACAAATTTAAAGAAAATGTGTAAGTCGTTGCGTCTCGCCAATGTAGCTGAAATCTATGAAACCATTCCTTTTGAAAATACTACTCAATACCTTGAGGCCTTATTTCAGAAGGAGATTGAGCTTCGAGAGAAGGCGAAAGCCGAACGTTTAATTAAAAAGGCACGCTTTCTTTCTAAAAATGATCTAGACTCATTCCAATGGGGAGAGAAGATTCATTTTCCTCCCCACACCGATCCGAAGGACTTATGTGAACTGAACTTCATCTCACGCCGTGAAAATGTGATTTTATCCGGTTCTCCCGGAACCGGCAAGACTCACTTAGCAACTGCCTTAGGAAAAGAAGCCTGCCGAAAAGGCTATGAGGTGCGTTTTTATAGAGTTTGTGATTTAATCGATCAATTAGAGAAGGTATGGAAAGAAGGAAAGCTACAAGCTTTTAGAAGCCGTTTTAAGAAGGTGGATGTAATCATACTAGACGAAATGGGATATATTCCATTTAGCAAGGAGGGGGCTGAGTTACTGTTTCAACTGATTTCAGACTGGTATGAGCAAAAGAGCCTCATTATTACATCCAATCTGGAGTTTAGCCAATGGAACAAGATATTCGTCGATCCTAGATTAACGGCAGCATTGGTAGATCGTGTCATTCATCATGCCCATGTATTAAGCTTTACGGGTGACAGTTACCGTGTGACACACGCATTATCTAAATCACAATAGAGTAAATATGGGCTGGCAAAGTTGTGTATTTTTCTTTGCAATTTTATGTACTTTTCTATTGCAAAATACAGTATAGACATGTGTTCTAGTATTATAACTTATTCCTTTTACATTTTTTTGTACTTCTGAGATACTTTCTACATCCCTTGCATAAATGTACCCTTTTCTTGGTTCTCCATTTAAGTAAACAACAGCTTCGTACCAATCGGATATAAACGTTTTATAATATAAAATATGTCCCGGTTGATAAGACTTCAGTATGCTGCTGCTTTGACTGGGGGATTCATATACTTTTGTTTTACCCTTTAACGCAATACCTCTCTTGTTTTCGGGTTCAGGTACTGGTTCCTCTACATCTGATTTTGCGATAAATCCCGTATGACGTTTCCCATCCACATATACAATTGCTCTATACCAGTCCCCTAGATAAGTTTGATAGAATAATTTCTTACCAGCTCTATAGGATTTTAATGGCTCACTATCATTCGAAGGCTGTGTATAAACAGCCGTGCGGTCTGCCACAGCAATTCCCGATAATTGAACAGGCTGTGAAGTGGGTTCTTCCACATCAGAAACAGGTATATACCCTGTTCTGCGTTCTCCATTCACATAAACCATTGCTTCATACCAGTTACTTAAAAATGTTTTATAGTAAAGCCTTTTTCCGGGTTCATAGGATTTCAATACTTGACTACTTTTAGTTGGAGAGGCATATACACTGGCTGTATGACTTACTGCAAACCCTGATCGGTTTACTTGATGAGAAACAGGCTCTTCCACATCCGATACCGCTATATATCCTATTTTTCTTTCTCCATTAACATATACAGTAGCCCGATGCCATTCTGAAGTAAATGTTTCATAATATAACCGTTTACCATCAGGATAACTCTTCCATGTTTTAGAGTCCTTTGAAGGCTTCACGTAAACCTGAGTCCTGTTTTTGGCAAACCCTGATATCCTAGATGGATTATCTGTAATTAATTCGACATCTTTTTTATGTATAAATCCTTCTTTTTTTTCTCCCTGGACAAAAACTACCGCATCAAACCAGTTTTCGTCTTTATTACCCTGAAACATTAAAATGGAACCCTGTGAATAACTTTTTAGAGGCTGAGAATTAACGTCTTTTTCACTATACACGGCAACTTGATCGTTGACCGCTACTCCCTTTAAAACCCTGGATTCAGAATGCAGATTCATGGTCTCCGGAATTTGTAGTAAGAAAATCAAAAAAGTTACAAATGTAAAAATAGTAGTTTTTAAGGATACACTTTCTCTACGCAAGTATGGTTCCTCCCATAAAATAATTATCGGTGTATGAATTATATTCTATAGTATTTTATATTGTTTAGTTAAATAGAATAGAAATTCCAGTTAAGTTCATATAATTGTGTAAAAACGGAAATAGAAAATAGGCCATGATGCTCTTCCTTTGATAGAATATGGTTAACCAAAAACCAAAACTAATCAGAGAAGTAGAAGCAATCATGGCTCAATATCATATTAACTTAAATTCAGAGATTTTGCACGAGCTGTTAACAAATGATGAAATGATGAGGGGATGGTGAATAGCTAATTCACCACAGATCTATTCCAACGGTGTCAGCGAATCTTTAATGGAAATGGTCGTGAATGGGATTTCTACACACTCAAGGTTACCCAGATTATCGAAGAGTAGACCAAACGGAAGTTCACCGAAATCCCCCATTTTAACTAAACAAGCCAAAATATAACGAAATATTTAGGTATTATAGAATTACACAACTGGTCATTTGAAAAAAAATAGAAAGTATAGCATAATTAAAATCGCATCCGTATTATTACTCTATAACACAACAATAATACAGGAGAACATTAACATGATGAAAAAACTAAATTTTCTAATCAATTTACCAAACACACTTTTTATTTTATTAATACTTAATATATTGGAGTTAACTACTCAACCTGAACTGATAACTATTGGTAAAACAGGAATCCAAATATCGTTATTTATCAGTTTAATTCTTTTTCTATATTTTATTGTTTTCCAAACTAAAAAGAGCGTATTGACAATATTACCGATATTTATATCGTTAACAGCTATTGCTTTTTTATATACATTGTCTCATTTATATAATAGAAATTTTGATAATGATCGAATATTAGCAACTTTTATGATTACATTAATGTATCTAGTAGTTTTAACACATATCGATTGGAAAAAAAAACATTTTAATTTTATTAGTTTTACCTCTATCATATTAGTCCTCTTATTATTTATTAATTGGCTATCATCTGACATGCCTTTTCAAAAATTTGAAGGTATTATTAGAAACCCAAACTTAACAGGAATATTTCTATTTATTCTTATGTTTTTCCAATTACTTGGATTAGTAAAAGGGAAAATTCTCTACAATATACTAATAGTTTTCTCCATTATTATAAACCTATTTCTAATCTATGTAACAACTAGCAGAACAGTATATTTATCCATATTTATTATTATATTAAGTTTAACTGTCATGAAGTTCTCAAAAAAGCTATACAAATATTTATTTTATATATTCGTTTTATTCAACCTAACATCTTTTTTTGTATATTTTAAACTATATAATTCTAGTTATCGGAACATTTTAAATGAATGGTCAAGAGAATACTTCAACAAAAATTTTTTTTCTGGCAGACAAACTATCTGGGATGAAGCCGTTAAATATGGTATTCAATCACCAATAATTGGACATAAAGTTGGGATAAAGCCAGATGAATATCTAAGTACTAAGGGTTATGCCCATGTTCATAATCAATATTTACAAATTTTCCTAGAAAGTGGGATGTTAGGTTTTATTAGTTTTCTTATTTTCCTGGTTGTTTTATGGAAATATTTATCAATTAATCTTGAAAGTTATGTAATTAAACTATCGTCCAGTTTTTATCTGGGTATAATCGTTTATCAAAACTATGAATTAAATTTACTACTTGTAAATAAATCAATAGGATTCTTATTATGGTTAATTATATTTTTGGGAGTAGGTTTTTCTATACGGATTAAACATAAAAGTAGAAAAGAAAACCCGGAATGATTATTTCCGGGTTTTTACTTATTGTAGTTTTTTGAAATCTGATAAATTCTCTTACAGTTTTTTTGGTCAATATAGCTGAGTATTAAATATTTTTTATCCTTATAAATATCTTTTTCTTTAAAGTTATTATTAATATAGTATTCAATTGCTCTTATTAGTTGTTCCTCATTATTAACTATATCTCCTATAAATGTTTCATCTTTCTCTCTCAAAATTCCCTTACTGAAAAATTGTCGAAAATCAAAATGATAGAAAATTACAGGTTTCCCCTGGTAATTGAAGTCAAATGAAACACTGGAATAGTCAGTTATCATTAACTTGCTAGATTTCAAAAGATCTTGTACTTTTCTTTCACCTAGTTGAACTAAGTTTATTCTTTCATTTATTTTTAAGGATAGATCCTTTATAAAATGTTGCATGCGATAATGCGGATAAAAATCTAAAATTAAATCATTTTTTTCTAAAATATCGTGCAATTTATAATTAGTTAATAATGAGTAATACCTTGCAAAATACTCTGACTCATAAAATTTTTCCTTTGTGTTAAGCCATTCTCTCCAGGTTGGAATTAACAATATTCTATTCTCAGGAAAGTTATTATCTAGTAAATTATCAAACCGTGATAAACCTGTCACAAATACTTCTTTTTCATCGTAACCAAACTTTTTAACTACCATCTCTTTTTCGTAAATAGAACTTACACAAAATATATTAAATGGATACTTGTAAAATTTCTTATGATATTCAACATTCTTTCTTCCAAGAACTCCATGTTGCAAAAATACTTTTAATCCTTCTCTATAACTTCTCATTTCAGTTGATTTAAACGGGAGAATGTAGTCAATGTCATGAGAACAGAAGAAAGCGTTGGCTTTTAAACATTTTTGAACATGCTCTTCACTTCCGATTAATAATATGTTTCCCAATGGTTCAAGGTTTTTTAAATCTTTAGATCCTGGTTCTATTGCATAATATACTTCCTGATCTGGATGATTCTCTCTCATATATTTAAAGAAGTAATATCCTGTATCCTGGGCAGTATCCGGTCGTTCACCAACAATCCACACATCTTTGGTTTGCCTAAACTCTTTATTTATTTTTTCTCGAAGTAATATGTGTTGTTTTTTGTGCTGGAAAACTTCAATCTTTATATTACCTCGTGGTGTTAACGTCAGAAACCATTCAATTATTCTCTTATCTAACGATGTAGTTGTTTTAGACAAATATTCATCTTTTCGATAAGAATATTTATCAAAACCTAATTTTCTTTCATTTATATATTCACCATCTTTTACTTTTATATAAATATCTAAGATATCTTTTGGGGTTCGTAGTAACCCCTTCAAATCTTCTAAATGAATCATGTGTTTAAATTTATAATTTTCTAGATGGTATTCGATTTCTTTTTCTGTTTCACGATTTCTGATTACTACTGAAACCAATTGACTATCTATACAATCTTTTAAATTCTTTCTAATTAAATATGCAAAACCATCTATAAAAAGATGTGTTTTTTTAAAATATGCCTTGTCCAGAGACCGAATAAGGGTGGGCTTGCCTATTTTAAATGATAATCGGTTATTAATGGTTGAATAAAAATAAAAATGAAAAATTTGATTTTCACTAGTTAATATTTCTTTTAATGTTGTTGTTTTTAATGTTTTATCTTTTGTTTTTAATCTCAGTAGTAATTCTTCATTCAAATAAGGATGTTTTATAAAAACATCAAAAGTCTTTTCCCTTAATTTGTAAAGTTTTTTTCTATCAACAATTGCCTCAAATTTATACGCATTCCCTACTTTTTCACAAGATAAATTTGCGCCAATTTTTTCTATTCCATCTCGTTCCTTAAAAACAATTAAACTGTTCTGTTCAAATTTAAAATCACCTTTTATATTACCATTAATAACAACTGAATTTTTATTTTCTTTAAGCTTTAAATCCAAGAGATTAATAGTTTCAGTTCGAGATAATAAGGAGAAATTATATTTAATAGTTCGATAAGGGCTAAAAGATATAGTGCCTTTCACATCATGTTTAATAAATTTTTTTATATCATTAAGATTTAGTGGTTCAATGTGCTTAACCCTTACCTTATAACTAGTATTATTTTTTTTAATTAATAAATAAAAGTCTAAAACCCCATTTTGTGCTGATAAAGAGTAATAAGGAACTGTTGCTTTCCATTGTCTATAGTTTAACCACTGAAGGTCAACACTAAAATTCTTTTCACTCTGTCTCTTTTGAATTAACAACTTTACATTATCAGGACTAAGATCGTTAATAAACTCAAAGTGAACATCTCCCGAAACTAATAGATGGTCTTCCTTAAATTCTATGTGTTTAACGTTATTTATAAAGTGACTTAATTTATCAATGGTGAATTTTTCCTTGCTAACAATTAAAGTATTTGAACAGTTTGTTTTTGGAATAAAAATGTATCCGTTTGAGTAGCCTCTTTGAGTAACTAACTTTTGTTTTAGAGTTGGAGACACAATTAATTTTCGTCTAGTCAACCTAAATTTTGATTTAGAATTTATTTTAACAAAAACTGACCATTCTTGTTCTAGTTGCCCTCTATCTGATAGAAAATTAATAGGAATAAAAAACTCAAAAGTAGTACCATCACTTTGCCTTCTTATTGTTTCAAAATGAAGATGTTTCTTTGTATTACTCTTTTGGATAAGGATAAGTAATACATCATTATAAGATGTTCTATGAAAACCTATAGGATCAACCTGTAAATAAAATCCTTTTTCATCAACTGTTATATCTTTCAACAGAAATTTCTTTTTAATAACTGTTAATAAAATTTTATATATTTTATTTTTTACTTGAAGCACACGAAATTTATTAAATGTTTTTTTAAGTAAGTTTAATAGTTTCCCAGCATTTTCCAGGTAATTCTTTAAGCTCTTTTCTAAGTTGTTCATTCCTATCAACCTCTCTAGAACATTTTGTAAGATGTATTATTACTTTTTATCAAAGTATTGATGATAAAAATATTTATGATAGTTTATAAATATATTTTTAATTAAATCCCTTCCATTTTTCTCTCAAAACATGAAGTACAAATTTTGGTAATTTTGCTGCTCTTTTATAACGTTTTGGGTTAGTTATTATTCTATAAAGCCATTCTAAATTTAAGTTTCTCCATAATCTTGGAGCTCGGTTTACTTTTCCCCCCCATACATCAAAACTACCGCCTACTCCTATATATATTCCTTTGTTCAGTTTTTTCATATTCCTAGAAATCCAGTTTTCTTGTCTAGGGTAACCCAAAGCTACAAATACAAAATCCGGGTTGGAATGTTTGATTAACTCTAATACAGTGTTATCATTCAAATCAACATACCCATGATGATATCCAGCGATTAGAATATCAGGATATTTTTTTCTAATATTTTGGGCTGCCTTTTTAACAACATAATCTTTTGCTCCGAATAAGAATATTGATTTTTTGTTTTGATTGGCATATCCAAGCATCAACTCCATTAATTCAAATCCTGGAATTCTTTCCGGTAAAGGTTTTCTGATTAATTTCGAGGCTAAAATTATTCCAACCCCATCTGCCACAATACAATCCGCCTGTAAAATATTTTTTTTATATGCCGGGTTTTCATTTGCGTACATCACAATTTCAGGGTTTGCAGTGACAATAAACAATTTCCTTTGATTTTCAACTGAGGGTATTATAATATCATGAAAAAATTGTTTTTTTGTTGAGTGTATAAATGGTATATCCAAAATGTTAATACGATTTTCTTCCATACAACCAAAGCCTTTCAAAAATCATTTATGGGTATAGATCTTTTCCAAAAAGATTTTTTATATAAGAATTTATATTCTTTTTAATTCTTATTTAAAAAATGACAAAGCTTTTTTTGCTTTGTCATTTTTTAAATTGTTTTTCCAATGCTTTTTTACGAAAAATTTTTTTATCTTCTTTTGACATCTTCTTATAATTCTTTAAAAAGTCTTCATACTTCGGTAAAACTTCTTCTGTAGAACCATACATCTTAACTTCTCCGAATTCTAACCATAAAATTTTTTCACAAAATCTCTTCATCTGTCCAAGGGAATGGCTCACAAAAAACATCGTTTTTCCTGATTGTTTAAATTCTAGCATTTTTTCTATACTTTTTTCACTAAATGTTTTGTCTCCTACAGATAAAGCTTCATCAATAAGTAATATATCTGGATCGATATTAATGGAAATAGAAAAACCTAAACGCGACTTCATACCACTAGAATATGATTTAACCGGTTGATCAATAAATTGTTCTAATTCTGAAAACTCAATGATATCTTTTTCCAACGTTCTTATCTCATGTTTACTAAAACCTAACATTAATAACTTTAGTTCTATATTTTCCCTTCCAGTAAGCTTTCTGTCTAAACCTGCATTTACCGCTATTAAAGATGCCTGGCCGTCTACAAATACGCTACCTGTTGTTTCTGGTATTACCCCAGCAATTATATTGGACAAAGTAGATTTTCCAGAACCATTGACTCCTACAAATCCAACGATATCTCCTTTATCAACAGTAAATGAAACGTTATGGAGTGCATAAAAATCGTGTCCGTAAGATTTACCTGGAACTATTAAATCCAATAACCTTTCTTTTCGATTATTATACAATTTATACTTTTTTGAAAGATCCTCAATAACTACAGATTTTTCCATTAATTTCTCACCCTAGTTAATTATATAAAATCAACAAAATGACGTCTAAATTTCACATGTAAATAAGATCCAAGCGTAAATAAAATTAAAACCAAAGCCCAAAAATATAAGGAATAACTCCATTCTTCTATAAAAAACCATCCTTTTCCTAATAGAGAATGACGATATCCTTCCACAATATAATAAAATGGATTAATTTTCATAACCGTTTGTAACCAGTCTGGCAATAGACTTAATGGCCATAAGATTGGTGACAAATAAAGAAGCATTCTCATTATAGATTGTAAAAACATTTGAACGTCTTGGGCTATGGTTGCTAATGTCGATGTAATTAAGGTTATACTAAATAAAATCGACATGACTCCAAATACATAAAGAGGTATTTGTAAATAGTAAATAGAAATAGGATAACCTATTAGTTGTAGTAAAATAATTACGATTAATAACAATAACAGATGTGGATATAATTGAGAAAATAAAACGTAATTAGGAATAACACTCATCGGAAAGTTCATTTTTGCTAATATTTTTATTTTTGAATAAATAGATTTAGTTCCTTTTAAAATTCCTTGATTGATTAAAAACCAAACAACTATTCCTGCTAGCATCCATTGAAAAAAAGGGATTCCCTCAACTGGTTGATGTTGTCTAATTCCATATCCAAACACAAACCAATATATTGCTATTTGTATAGACGGGTTAATAATCTCCCAGGCCATTCCTAAATAATTATTTGTAGTAGTACTCTTTAATTCATAAAGAGAAAGTCTTCTAATCAAATAAAAATATTTGATTTGTTCTTTTAATACTATAATTGCAGCCTTCATCATTGTTCCTACTTTCTCTAGAATTACATTGATCGACTTATTGATGTATTAATCCCTATAAAACTTATCAACTACGCGTTTCGATGCATTTCCATCTTCTAAATAACAAAATTTATTATAGAAATTATTAAAATTTTCATCAACCTGAAAACCATTATTGAAAAATTTATTTATTTCTTCTACAACTTCTCTTGTTGTTGTTGTTAAAGGTCCCGGTGCATTCTTTTGTAAATCAAAGTAAAAACCACGTAATTGATCCCTGTATTCCTCCAAATCATATACATAAAATATTATTGGCCTTCTCAAATTAGCGTAATCAAAAAATACTGATGAATAATCTGTTATAAGAATATCTGATATTATATATAAATCTTTAATATCCAGGTAATTAGAAACATCATAAGCAAAGCCTTCATATTCAATAACGTCCAAATTTTCAGCGATCAAATAATGCATACGTAATAAAACCACAAAATCATCACCTAACTTTTCTCTCATAAATTTTAAATCTAAACTTAAATTAAAACGGTAACGACCAACACTATAGTAATGGTTATCTCTCCATGTAGGCGCATACAAAATTACTTTTTTATCCAATGGGATATTTAACCTTTTTTTTATATTTCTAACATTTTCTTCAGTAAATGTATAGAGGTAATCATTTCTAGGATAACCTGTTTCTATTATGTTTCCACTATAATCAAAAGCTTTTTTGAAAATTTTTGAAGAATAGTCATTAGGAGACACTAAGTAATCCCATTTTTTAGTTTGTCTTGAAAAATTCTTTTTGTATCTTTCCGTATTTGTACCGGGCATCTTGATTTCTTCAATATCTAAACCTAATCTCTTTAAAGGAGTTCCATGCCAGGTTTGAACAAAAACAGTATCTTTAGGTTTTGGCATCCAGTTAGGAATCCTGACATTATTTACCCAATATTTAGATCTTGGCATTGTCCAAAACCACTTCGGTGTAAAACGTATGATATAAGGAATGCCTAATTTCCTGAATAAACCAGTATACCTACGATCCACACTCCAAATCAATTTGCATGAAGGTTCATATTTCTTCATATATTCATAGATTGCTCTTGGACTATCACTATACTGTTTACCATGGAAGCTTTCGAAAACTATAACATTTTTCTTTTTTGGTAAAAAACTTATTATGTGAAAAATTTTTTTGTAAATGATTTTTGCGGTTTTGCTTCGTATAGCTCTAAACATCATCTTTTTTAAATAATTAATCATAAAATCACCTGTCAAAATTTTAGGTTTTTAAACCAATTTATATAAAGTTATTATACTGATGGCATGTCTAAATATACAACCTCTTGATGAACTGAATGGTTAATAAGTATTTTTATTATACTATACTTTACCTAAAAGATAGCCTTGATAATGAATTATAATTTCAATTATATACTATACTCCATAACTAATTTTAAACAAAAAATATGTTATATTCTAATACAAATATTGTGATGTTTCGTCTGAACTTTATTAATACTAACAAAGTCTATTATAATACTAACATTTTCTACAAAATATATGGGAACTCTTGAAAAGATATGTTATTATAATTGGTAAATAAAAAGTCTGGAGGTGAATTATTAATAAATTATGAAGATTTTTCTAAAACTATTTTTAGTCCCTCTCCTCCAACAATAACATATATGGGGGTTTTTAAGTGAATAAAATAGTAAAAACGTTATTAGTCTGTTTGTTATTAGCGTTATTTGGTTTTACCTTTTTCGTTATATTTACATCATCTGCTTCAGCTAATAATTCTTACGAAGGGATTGCGTTAAAAGATCCTACCAATGTATATGAAAGTACATCAAAGAATTCGAGCATTTTAAAGAGTTATTCCCAAGGATCTATTTTAAAATATGAATATTATTCAAATAAGTGGTACAAAGCCACAGTCTATATTGATCATAAGCCATACACTGGTTATATTCATAAAAACGACGTAGAAAACGCTGTTAATGACATAGTTAAATTCGAAGGGATCGCTTTAAAGAACACTACGCATGTTTACTCTAGAGCTTCTATTAATTCTAAACCTCTAAAATCATATAGCAAGGGTTCTATATTACGCTATGAATCTTATACAAATAATTGGTATAAAGCTAAAGTTATAGTCAATCATAAATCGTTCACAGGATTTATACATAAGGACCATGTAGAAAACGCAACTAAGGATCCAGTAGAAATTAAGGGAATTGCTTTAAACACAACTAATGTCTATAGGGAAGCCTCTAAGAATTTTAAAATCTTGAAGTCTTATAAAAGTGGTTCCATATTGAAAATGGAATCCTATACCTCAGGATGGTATAAAGCTACTGTTTATTTAGACTATAAACCTTACACTGGATATATTCGTCATGATGACATTGATCGGCTATACAATTCACCAACTGAATTAAAGGGAATATCATTAAAAACTGCTCGAGTCTTTAATAATCCTTCTGAGAGTTCAAGAGTTTTAAAATCTTATTCTGCAGGATCAATATTACAATATGAAACCTATAGTTCTAAGTGGCACAAAGCTACTGTTTATTTGAATGGGAAACCACGGACAGGTTATCTACCTGTTTCTGTAGTTGACGACTTAATAGAACAGGAGAATTTACGAGGAATAGCAATCAAAGGGACCACTCACGTTTATGAAAGCCCTTCAACTAAATCAAAAATTGTTAAATCTTATAGCGAAGGATCAGTTTTAATTTACAAATCCCTTAGTAAAAATTGGCATGAAGCAGTTGTATTTGTTAATGGAAAAAAGAAAAAGGTTTTTCTTCAAAGAAGTCAAGTTGAAAACGCATATAAAGAACAAAAAACATTACGGGGAGTTGCACTAAAAACACCAACTAATGCGTATAGTGGGGCCTCAAGAAAAACTCCAGTATGGAAAACCTATGAGAGAAGCAATTTATTAAAGCTAAAAACTTTTTCGAAAAATTGGTATGAAGCAATAGTAATCGTAAATGGGAAGCCAAGAAATGCATATTTCCATCATGATGATGTGAATACAGGAATTGTTTATGAAACAACACAGTATAACATTGATTTTAATAAAGTGGTTGATATTCAACATGATGTAGGCGGTTATACTGATGGAGCTGGATTAATTAAAGCAACAAAAGAACAAATTGCTTACTATCTAAACCCATCCAATTTTGCTAGAGGTACCGATAGCTATTTTCAATTTTTGGTGTTGTCTCAACCTACTGGAATAGATGCAGAAGAAGTAAATGAAAAAATTCTTTTTAATAAGGGAACCTTAGCTGGACAAGGTGAAGCATTTGTACAGGCGGGCAGGGATTATCAAATTAATGAACTTTACTTAATAGCACATGCTGTCCACGAAACAGGTAATGGAAGTTCGGTATTAGCGCAAGGTGTAGAAGTAGGCCGAAACTCTGATAATGAGTTAGAATTAGTTACAGATTCAAATAGAGAGCATTTAAGAAATATCAAAACCACTTACAATATGTATGGTATACACGCTTTTGATCGCTGCCCAGTTGAATGCGGAGCAAAAAAAGCTTATGTAGAAGGCTGGTTTACACCAGCTAAAGCTATAATTGGTGGGGCAAAATTTATTCGTGAAGACTGGATTGATGTAGGGCAAGACACGCTTTATAAAATGAGATGGAATCCTGAAAACCCAGGAAAACACCAATATGCAACCCATATCATGTGGGCAGAATTACAAACGACGCGAATAGCTGAATATTATAAATTAATTAACAATTATGTACTGTTTTTTGACATTCCGAGGTATTTAAATCAGCCTGGACCTGCAGATGATTTTCCAAGTAATAACAATTTGGCGATCAATATTAAAGAATACCCAAAAAATACACTAGCTATTACAGTAGTAGATAATTTAAGATTACGTAAAGGTCCCTCAACCAATCATGAATGGATAAAATATCTTGACAAAGGTACTATTCTTGAAATTCTTGATGTTGATAATAACTGGATTAAAGTTCAGGTGAAAGGTTCTTCAGATATAGGATGGGTTGCAAAGACATATAACGGTGAAACGTATGTAGAACATTTAAATTTATTCAAGATAACTGCTGATCCATTAAATGTCAGAAGCAGTCCTGCTGGCAAACAAGTGGGCCAAATTAATTATGGCGAATATGTTAGTGCTGTTTTAGATTCAAACAATAATCTAGTAACCGTTAAAGAAAGTCTAGGAAATACGGAGTATACATGGTATCAAATATACTATGGTGACGGAACAGCATGGATTGCTGATTACGTAAATATCGTAAAATAGCTTTTAATAGAACACATTTAGGGAGTGGAATTTTCCACTCCTCTTTATTATTTAGTTTGTATTAATCCTTTGTTTAAAATATAATAAAATATGTATAATCGTATCCTTTTTCCGTTTTTTAGGGGGATTTTTTATGAAAAAAGTCATCACCTACGGAACGTTTGACTTATTGCACGTAGGACATATAAATTTGCTGAAACGCGCAAAAGCGCTGGGAGACTATCTAATTGTAGCGGTTTCTACGGATGAATTTAATGCTTTGAAAAACAAAAAAGCTTACTACAGTTATGAAGATCGCAAAACCATTCTGGAAGCTGTGAAGTATGTGGATCTTGTCATCCCTGAAGAAAACTGGGAGCAGAAGATTGCAGATGTTCAGAAATATGATGTGGATATTTTTGTCATGGGCCATGACTGGGAAGGAAAATTTGATTTTCTGAACGATTACTGTGAAGTTGTTTATCTGCCGAGAACTGAAGGGATTTCAACAACAAAAATTAAAGATGATTTGATGAAAGTGAATAAATAAGGGGTAAGGAAATGGTGATTCTCGCCATTTCCTTTTTTATCAATCTATTTCTTTCAATTGGTAGATTTGATATGATTACGGTAGCTAACATTTCAAATTAAAAAGGTGAACCATGATTAGAGAACTGTTTGTTTTTGCTTACCTAACCTATGTCAAAATCTTTTTTTCTTTATTCAGCCTGTTTCCGCAAAAAAAGAAGACGGTGTTTGTCTCTTCTTTTGGAGATAATGTGATGTTTGTTTTCGAGAAGGTCATCAATCTGGCAGATGATCAGATCGTTATTCTGCAGGTCCCAGGGACAAAAGGGACCTTCACGCCAGACGCCCGGACAAAAGTGCTTTATTTTGATATGTTCCGCAGGCCCTTAACGTTTCTCAGGGGTATATATCATCTGGCAACCTGCCGGGTGGTTTTTATTGATAACTATTACGGATTTTTAGCCGCTACGCCTTTCGGGGAAAACGTCATCTGCGTTCAATTGTGGCATGCGAATGGTGCTGTCAAGCGGTTCGGGTTAAAAGATCCGTCCATTCACTTCCGGAGCCGCCGGGCTTATAAGCGTTTCAAAAGTGTGTATAGCCGTTTCCATCGGATTGTGGCTGGCTCGGAGAAGATGGCAAAAATTTTTCAACAGGCATTTGATGTAAATGATGATGTGATTCTGCGGACCGGGGTCCCAAGAACGGATCTTTTTTTTGATGATGAAAAAAAGGAGGAAATGGTCCATAGGCTAAGACAGCAGTATCCATTAATCAAAGGAAAGCAAGTCATCTTATACGCTCCTACATTTCGGGATTCACAGCTGAAAAACTATTCTATTCAACTCAACATCAAAAAATTGTATGAAGCATTACATGATCAATATGCTTTACTGCTTCGGCTTCATCCAGCTGTCATGAATCAATATGAGAATAACTACCCCGACTTTGTCATCGATGGATCGGAATATCCGGATGTAAACCATTTATTGCTGATTGCGGATTATTTAATTACCGATTATTCTTCGATTCCTTTTGAATTTTCTCTGCTTGGGAAACCGATGATTTTTTATGCTTATGACCTGGAAGATTATGCAGAAACCCGCGGATTCTGGGAGGATTATGAAACCTTTGTTCCAGGTCCGATAGCGAAAAATACCGATGAATTAATCCATTTGTTGAAACATCATTCTTTTGATCCGGCCGTCATCCAGAAATTTTCAAAGGAATGGAACGAATATAACGATGGACATGCGAGTGAAAAGCTGGTTCTGGCCATATATAATCAAGAAGAAAAGAGTGCCGGCAACTGATGTTCCGGCACTCCTGTTTATTGTTCATTCATATGCTGTTCGAGGAGCGTTCTGATTCGGTTAACTTCCTCATCGCTTACGATATAATACCAGACCCCATCCATCATCTTTCCTGTACCTTGAATTTCTTCCCGAATCGTTTCTTTTCTCGTCCCGCGATAATTGAAAAAGATCTTGCGCATTTCATCGATTTGAACATTGGTTTCTACATTGGAACCAATAACATCCAGCATTTCTGTCACTCTCGTAAAGGATTCAAACGATACAGCCTCATCGATCATTGCATCAATAATTTGCTGCTGGCGAGTATTTCGGCCAAGATCACCCCTGGGATCCTGTTTTCGCATCCGGGAGTAGATCAAAGCTTCTTCTCCGCTCAGCGTAATTTCACCTTCAGGAAAGTCATAACCTCCATGGGAAAACGCCATGTCGTTATAAACGGTGACACCTCCGATTGCATCTACCCCTTCGATCAACCCTTCCATGTTCACTTTTCCATAAAAGTGGACTGTTGTATCCAGAAAATCCTCAACTGTCTGGACGGATAACTCTGATCCGCCAAACGCATATGCATGGTTGATTTTATCCATGCCGCGGCCCGGGATGTTCACATACGTATCACGGGGAATGTTAAACATCAACATTTTATTGGTATCGGGGTTTAAAGACAGGAACACCATCGTATCGGATCTCCCCCGGTCTCCTTCGCGCTCATCCACACCGAGCAACAGCACATTAATGGTATCTTTATTTTTAAAGCGATTTTCGATGTCGGCTTTCTTTTCTGTATCAGATTCAAGAGGTGCATACATCGTTTCAACGGTATCTTCCAGCTTGTTATATAGATGAACGAAATAAGCCAGTCCTCCAAGCAGTAGCACACCAATAATCGCCAGCACAATTTTACGTTTTTTCTTCTTTCCTTTTTTCTGTTTTCGTGCTTCTTTTCTGCTAGCCATAACATTTTTCCTTTCAATTAGCAAATTTTGATAATACTAGAGATTATTATACAACAATCTAGAAAAATGTTATATAAAAATTAGATTACAATCCTGTAAGAGTGCAACGTAAAAAGGCAGATCAAGGTCAACCATAAAACCTGAATCCGCCTTTTTTATCCTTCGTTATTCAAATCGAATTAAGAAGTATTTTTTCTTTCCACGGCGAATAATGGTAAATTTACCGTCAATTTTATCGCTTTTACCTACGACATACGTTAAATCCTGCTGCCGTTCTCCGTTAATGTAAATGGCACCGTTTTGAATATCTTCCCTCGCCTGGCGTTTTGAGGAAGAAATCTTTCCTTCCACTAACAGATCGATTAACCCTTTTTCCTTTTCTGATACAGTATGGGAAGGAACATCTTTGAATCCCTGTTCAATTTCTTCGCCATTTAAGGATTTAATGTCTCCACTGAATAGGGCAGCAGATATTTTTTGGGCCTGCTTCAGGGCATCTTCTCCGTGCACCATGCGGGTTACTTCTTCTGCCAGGCGCTTCTGTGCCAGGCGTTTTTCCGGCCTGGTTTCAACTTCTTTTTCCAGCTCCTTTATTTCATCGTGATCCAGAAAAGTGAAGTATTTAATAAATTTGATCACGTCACGGTCATCAGCATTGATCCAGAACTGATAAAATTCGTAAGGGGTCGTTTTTTCAGGGTCAAGCCAGATGGCACCGCCGGCGGTTTTGCCGAACTTGGTTCCATCCGCCTTTGTAATGAGCGGAACGGTTAATCCAAAGGCTTTTGTCCGTTCACCTTCTTCAGAATTTCTACGAATCAGTTCAAGACCTGCCGTGATGTTGCCCCACTGATCACTGCCGCCAACCTGTAACGTGCAATTTTTTTCTTTATACAGTTTCATGAAATCAAGGGACTGGAGAATCATGTAGCTGAACTCGGTGTAAGATATTCCGCCTTCAATTCGGGATTCAACCGATTCTTTGGCCAGCATGTAGTTGACACTGAAATGTTTTCCGATATCCCTTAAAAATTCAATGATGGTCATATCAGAAAGCCAGTCATAGTTGTTCGCAATGACCGCACCAGTCTTTTCATCATCAAAATCCAGCAACTTCTCCAGCTGTGACTTAATTTTAGCGCTCCACTCCTGAACTACATGGGCTTCATTAAGCTGACGTTCAGAATTTCTGCCGCTTGGATCTCCTATGAGCCCGGTGCCTCCACCAACAAGAGCAATTGGACGGTGGCCAGCCTGCTGAAATCTTTTCAGCAGCATAATTGGAAGTAAATTTCCGACATGAAGACTGTCGGCTGTTGGATCAAATCCACAGTACAGTGTTACGGTTTCCTTTTCAAGATGATCCTTTAATCCTTCTTCGTCAGTGATCTGGTTGACTAATCCCCGTTCCTTCAAATCCTGCAATAAATCCATAGGGTACCCTCCTAAACGTAGATTTTTTTAATTCCGCAAAAGTACTAGAAATTTTCGAAATCAATCATCTGAAAATAAAAAAACTCGTCCCCTATACGATTGTATAAGGGGCGAGATATTCCCGCGGTACCACCCTTGTTGCAGTTTCCTGCCGCTTCATTTTATAACGGTTTTCCCCGTCTTCTGCCTGTTGCAGAAGATTGCTCCAAGACGTAATTCACAATCTGCTTTGTGCTGACTTGCACCGGCCGTCAGCTCTCTGGGAACAGGGAACAGATTGCTACTTCATCTCTTCTTTGCAACTTTGTCCATATGATGTTGTTATACATAAATACCATATTTTTGTTTAAAAAGCAATAGAGAGCCAGAACAAGTATGCAGAATCATGTTCTGCTTAATATAGTTTATGTTATAATGTATGATGGAATTTTAGGAGGTATTTGGCGATGGCTAACAAACGTTCAGAAAAAAAACATAAATGGCTCGAAAAATCGCTTGAACTCTGGAACCAGGGCCGTATACAAAAATATGTTCGAATGTCTTACGACGTCACCTGGAATGTGATTTTATTTTTCTTAATTATCGGACTCATCGGAATCTTTTTTGCCGGTGGTGTCGGGGCCGGTTATTTTGCATCCCTTGTGAAGGATGAGCCAATCCGGAGTCAGGCGGAAATGAAGAAACAAATTTATAATTACGAAGAAACAACCCTTGTATATTTTGACGACAATAAGTATCTGGGAAAACTGAGTTCTGATATTTATCGAGAGGAAGTCACTATTCAACAAGTATCTAAGCATCTGCTCAATGCCATCATAGCAACTGAGGACGAATACTTTTATGAACATCAGGGAGTTGTGCCTAAAGCTATTTTGCGGGCATTGTTCCAGGAAGTAACGAACTCATCTACGAAGTCAGGCGGAAGTACACTGACCCAGCAGCTTATTAAAAACCAGATTTTGACCAATGAGGTTTCCTTTGAACGAAAAGCTAAGGAAATTTTGCTGGCCCTGCGCCTTGAAAAGTTTTTTGACAAAGACGAAATACTAGAAGCCTATTTAAATGTCGTCCCTTTTGGAAGAGATTCTTCAGGACGGAACATCGCAGGTGTACAATCCGCAGCACAGGGCATTTTTGGGGTGGATGCAAAGGATTTAAATCTTCCACAGGCGGCATTTATTGCCGGACTGCCGCAAAGCCCCTTCTATTACACACCTTTTAAAAACAGCGGCGAATTAAAAAGTCAGGAAGGAATCGAACCAGGGCTCAGACGGATGAAAATTGTGCTGGAGCGGATGTATGAAACAGGCATGATTACGAAAGAAGAATATGAAAATGCCTTGAATTATGACATTACGAAAGATTTCTCAGAGCCAACCCCTCTGCCGGTTCACCAATACCCTTACCTCACCTTTGAAATTGAGGAAAGGGCCCGAGAAATATTAGCAGGCATCCTGGCAGAAAAAGATGGGTATACAAAGGAAGATCTTGAAACAAATGATGAACTGCGGGATCAGTACATGATTATTGCAGATCGGGATTTGCGTCAGAACGGATATAAGATTCACACGACCATTGATAAAGAAATTTACGATGAATTTCAGAAAATCGCTAAAGAATATGACCAATACAAACCTACGCATACCATCATAGAAGTAGATCCTGAAACAGGAGAACGCCAGCCAAAGGAACTTCCAGTACAGGCAGGGGCAATTTTAATTGAAAATAGTACCGGAAAAATCATTGCCTTTGTTGGTGGACGGGACTTTGAATCCAATGAACTGAATCATGCAACCTATACCATGCGTCCAAACGGAAGTACCATGAAACCCCTTTTAGACTATGCACCGGCATTTGAAATGGGCGTTTATCAGCCGGGTACGCCAATACCAGACGTTAAGTTCAATTATTACGGCTGGACACCAAGTAACTACGTTGAATATAGGGAATACGGGCTGACCAGTGCCCGTGAAGCTCTGGCCAAGTCCCATAACATCTCCGCCGCCAGGGTGTATCTGGATATTTTACACGAGCGGCCTGCAGAATATTTAAAACAAATGGGCTTTACATCTTTGACGGAAGGGGATATGGAGAACGCTTCTATGTCCATCGGCGGTCTTACAGAAGGTGTTACCGTTGAAGAAAATGTCAACGCCTATGTCACCTTTGCCAATTACGGGAAGTTTATGGATGCTTATATGATTGAAAAAATTGAGAGTAAAGACGGTGAGGTCGTTTACCAGCATGAAACCGAGCCTGTGGAGGTCTTTTCTCCCCAGACATCCTATTTAGTCCTGGATATGATGCGGGATGTGCTGGAATACGGAACAGCAACCTATGCCAATTATGTCCTGAATCATAAGAATGTGGACTGGGCCGGAAAAACAGGTACCTCTCAGGAATTGATGGATACCTGGTTTGTGGCCACCAACCCCAATGTCACCATCGGCAGCTGGATGGGGTATGATACCTATGATGCGAATGGGGACGGCAAAGCAGATCCCGGAACCATTAACTTAAAATGTCATTCATGTGAACTCAGTTATAGCAACCGTAATATCAGATTCTGGGGTCTGCTTGTCAATGCAGCATCTGAAATCCGTCCGGATCTGATGATTCCAGATGAAAGGTTTAAAAATCCTGGCGGCATTGTACGAACAAGTATATGTGAAGTGTCAGGACTGCTAGCGAGTGAAGCCTGTCAGGAAGCTGGCCTTGTGAAATCAGAAATATTCAATGCAAAATATGCTCCCACCAAAAGAGACTATAGTTTAATAAAAGGAAATTATGTGACAATTGATGATCAAATATATGCTGCCCTTGATCAAACTCCAGAAGAATTTACCGAAGAAGGATTTTTCTTGAATCCGGACTATATAAAAGATCAGGAATGGGATAAACTGGACAATTTAGAGAAATTGATTCCGGATCGTCCAGGATGGGACAAAATCAAAATTCCCGAAACAAACGATTTTCCAAATGATAAAAAAGCACCCTCTGCCCCGAGAAGTGTGAAAATCAATAAAAATCAATTGGTCTGGAAAAAACCAAAGGAAAAAGACGTCATCGGGTATCGGATTTATCAGAGTGACCAGGAAGAACAGAAAGGACAACTGATTGGGAATACAACTGAATTGAAATTTTCCTTGCCGACAAAACATAAAATGTACTACGTGACAGCAGTGGACTACTTTGGACAGGAATCTTCCCCTTCAAAGGCAGTCATTTATGGCGAACTGCCGCCTGAGGATCCATGTGAAGACGGGAACAGAGATGATGAGTTGTGTAATGAAGAAGAGCCGCCCGCAGATCATGATGATCCTGCAGAAGGAGATGAAGGTTCTGAAAATGGCGGAAACGACACACCTGTCGATGGCGGCGGTAGTGATGAGGAAAATAACAATAATCAGGATGGAGATCCCAAAGAAGAAGAATCTGATGAAAATCCTTAATCATTGACTGGTAAATCCAACCAGCGATTTTTCAATCCTTTCATGAAAGACTGGGGTAAAACGGCAAATGAACGATCCGAACGATATTCAATCGTCAGAATGTCGTTCGGATATGTTTATGCACAGTCAACGTGCTTCGCTGTTCGCCAGGTTCCCGAGGCCAACCATTCTTCTTTCTTTCGGGATTTTCATCCTGTACTATTCCCGCTGGAGTCTACGAATGTTAACTACGTGAATTGTTCCTAAACCATTGTGGTTTATCTTTTCCACCGCTCATTCCTTTTTGGCCCCAGCCTGATAGGCTTTCTTATCATCATTACCGTATGGGTTTCAACCATTCGCAAAACATTATACCAATCCTTCCCGACTCATTCCACAGGTAATCGCTCTCCTCCTGAGCATTCGTTCCATCCCGCGGGGATGCTGGAACGACTCTGGGAAATCTGCTTCAGCCCCCGGGTGATTGCATTACATCTTTGGACGATCAGTACCGGTTTTTGGGTCACTGCCGGATCCCTCCCCGGCCATCCATCAAACATAACAAAATTTTCATATTTATTTTCAGCATCATCGTTTAAAATCACGAATCTTCTTGTATAATTGGTATTAACTGATGTCTTCATAAACAGGTGGTGCAGGAATGAAACATCCAAAAACCTATCATTCCACTGAAATACAAACTGAAAATGAAACCATTTTCATTCACGGTCCCTTAAGTTCCGAAGAGCTTTCAACATATGACTTCCATGAAGGGCTGGATGCCTTTCGTCCTCCAAAGAAACAGTTCGAGGCCATCCAACAAATCGCTGAATTTGAGGAAGGCCGTATCAATGTGGCAAGTGTGAACCAGCAAATTGTAGGCTATGTGACCTTTTTATATCCGGATCCCCTTGAAAGATGGTCCACATTCCAGATGGAGGATTTGCTGGAACTGGGGGCTATCGAAGTTGCTCCTGATTACAGGGGACATAAAGTAGGATCAACGCTCCTTAACATGTCTATGATGGATGAGGCAATGGAAAACTATATTATCATCACAACGGAATATTACTGGCACTGGGATTTAAAAGGCACTGGCTTAAATGTCTGGCAGTATCGTGAGATCATGCAGAAAATGATGGCTGCCGGGGGGCTAGAGCCATATGCAACTGATGATCCCGAAATTGTTTCCCATCCCGCTAATTGCCTGCTTGCCCGAATTGGGAAAAATGTACCACAGGAATCCATTGACAAGTTTCATGAATTGCGCTTTCTCGGCAGAAAAAGGAATCGATATTAGGAGGGAAGCACATGTTAGTAGAAGAAGTAATGACGAGGGAAGTGGTTACCCTTCCCCCTACTGCTACAATTGAAAACGCTTTAAAATTATTAAGTAAGCACCGAATCAGACACATCCCAATCGTAGATGATAACCATCACGTCATCGGCATTGTTTCAGACCGGGATGTCAGGGATGCCAGCCCGTCCATTTTTGAAAATGATCCTGACCCAGAAGAGTTTAAAAAAGAAATCCAGAACATCATGTCCACACCAGTGATTACGGTCCATCCCCTTGATTTCATTGAAGAAGTAGCTGCTATTTTCTATGAAAATGAAATTGCCTGTGTCCCAGTCACCAAGGAAAACAAGCTGGTCGGAATTGTGACCGAGAAAGATGTACTGTACACGCTGATTCAACTGACCGGGGTCCACGTCCAGAGTTCCCAGATCGAAATAAAAGTGAAAAACAAAGTCGGAGTCCTCCCCGCGGTTACAAATATTATTGCCAAACATAAGATTAACATCTGTTCCGTTCTTGTTTATCCTGATCCCGAAGACGATGATTACAAAATATTAGTTTTCCGAATACAAACGATGAATCCGCTTCCAGTTATTCAGGAACTAAAAGACGAAGGATATGAGGTATTATGGCCAAATATGCCGGGGATTACAAAATGAATTGTACATCCGCATTCGTTTATTCTGAACAGTTTACGAACTATCGATTTCATGATGAACACCCCTTTAACCAAAAACGGGTGGTGCTGACTTACGAGTTATTGAAAGAGTCAGGGGCCTTAAACAATAATCAGGTTCTTCCACCTCGCCTTGCAACCGATGATGAAATCAAACTGGTACATGATGGTGCTTATATTGAAGCCGTGAAAAAAGCAGGTGAAGGCAAATTATCGGAAAGCAAAGCCGCAGAATATGGTCTGGGTACAGAAGATACCCCTGTTTTCAAAAATATGCATGAAGCCTCTGCATGGATGGTGGGAGGTTCCCTGCAGGCCGTCGATGCCGTTTTAGAAGGAAAAGTTCAGCATGCTTTAAATCTTGGAGGGGGACTTCACCACGGGTTTAAACGAAAAGCTTCTGGATTTTGCATTTATAATGATGGAGCCATTGCGATTGAATATATCCGCCAAAAATATGGTTTTCGGGTACTGTATGTAGATACTGACGCCCATCATGGAGATGGAGTACAGTGGGCATTTTATGATGACCCGAATGTATGCACCCTCTCCATTCATGAAACAGGGCGTTACCTATTTCCGGGTACCGGGAATGTCAATGAGCGCGGACAGAAAGAAGGATACGGCTATTCTTTTAATATTCCGATTGATGCATTTACTGAAGATGAGTCATTTATTGAGGTATATAAGACGGCATTAACAGAAGTAATGGAATACTTCAAACCGGATGTCATCGTAACTCAGAACGGCGTAGATGCTCATTATTTCGATCCCCTTACCCATCTGTATGGAACGATGAACCTATATGAATGTATTCCAAAACTGGCCCATGAACTCGCCCATACATATTGCGATGGAAGATGGATTGCTCTTGGAGGAGGAGGATATGACATCTGGCGGGTTGTTCCAAGAGCCTGGTCACAACTGTGGAAAATTATGACGACCAACACTCCCTTTTCAGGCCCATTGCCGGAAAGATGGCTCAAAAAGTGGAAGGATGAAGCCCCGGTTCCTCTACCTGAAACATGGGAAGATATTGAACCATTATATAAAGCAATCCCAAGAAAAATGGAAATTACGGAAAAAAATAAACAGAACCTTGACAAAGCTATGCAATGGATCCGAAATCAAAAAAATACACCCTATTCATAAATATTGCGGGGCATCCACCGATGTACCCGGATAATCGGGAGGAGCTGTAATGCTAAAAGGAACCAGAATCGATTCCCATTTCCCATTAAGGCAGTCAGCGCAATGACCTGGAAACCACCAACCTTTCACTAGAAAGCGGACGTCCACCAAAATAGGGGACGCCCGCCTTTTTTAAGGATTAACGACTTGTTCAGGTTCTAAAATAACAATTTCCACCCTGCGGTTTTTTCGCCAGTTTTCAGGAGAATTATTCTCAGCAACTGGTCTTGTATCGCCGTATCCGACGGCCTGGAAACGGGTTGGATCCAGTTTTTCTTCTGCTTCCAGAAGATAACGAATCACACTGCTGGCTCTCGCACCTGATAACTCCCAGTTTGAAGGGTAGCGATATGTATTGATTGGCCGGCTGTCTGTATGTCCCTCTACCCTTACATGATTTGGAATGTTTTCAAGCAGTTTGCTTACTTTATTTAAAAATGGTTTTCCTTCATCGATGATTTCAGCCTGTCCGGTCTCAAAAAGCACCTTTTCCTGAAGCGTCAAAACCACACCCCGGTCGGTTCGTACGGCCGTAATAACATGATGTAGGTTCTCATCGGTCAAAAATTGATTGATTTCTGTTATCAGTTCATTTAGAGAATCTTCTTCTTGCTCGCCTTCGCCTGCCCCTTCACCATTCCCCTGCCCACGGTCTTCTGTATAGTCATTCGAGGGGGTGGAAATATCATCAAAAGTTCCTTCATCCCTGATGTCTGTCGTTTTTTCTGATGGGTTTTCCATCGGTACAACGGATGGATAAAAATCAAAAATGACTCTTTCCCGATAAGACTCCGCTACCGCAGTAAATTTTTCAGCATCGATCTGGGACATTGAAAAAAGCAATATAAAAAACACAAGAATCAGTGTCATTAAATCCGAATACGTAACCATCCATCCCGGTGCGTTGTTTTGCTCTTTCTTTTTCTTCTTAAGACTCATTGATGGTCTCTCCCACAAATTCGTCTTCTAACTTCGCTTCTTCGCTTTCCCTGTCTTTATCTGACAGGAACGCACTTAATTTTTCTTCCAGTATTTTCGGGTTCTGACCGGATTGTACCCCGATAATGCCTTCTATAACAATCTGTTTCATAAATACTTCCTGCTCTGTTTTATTTTCAAGCTTAGAGGCCATTGGAAGGAAAACAAGATTTGCCAGTACAGTCCCGTAAAAAGTTGTTAAAAGGGCAACTGCCATGCTCGGACCCAGGGTTTCTGGCTGGGTTAAATTATTCAGCATTAATACCAGCCCAATCAGGGTACCAATCATTCCCCATGCCGGAGCATATTGGCCGGCCTTCTCAAGAATAGCCCGTCCCCTTTGATGCCGTTCTTCCATGGCAGTTATTTCTGCATTCATGATATCATTGATGACTTCCGGTTCGATTCCATCGACTGCAAGCAGTACACCCTTTTTAATAAAAGGGTCATCCACTTCTTCCACTACATTTTCCAGGGCGAGCAATCCTTCCCGTCTCGCTGTTTCCGACAGTCGAATAAATAAATGAATTAAATCCCGCAAATTGTGATCATTTTTTCGGAAAGCTTCTTTGAACACCCTTCCTAGCAGTTTCACCTCATCCAGGTTAAAATTGATTAAGAGTGCCGCAGTAAGTCCTCCGAGAACAATGATGATAGAAGATAACTGTATAAAAAGGACCGCGCCGCCCCATCCTCCATTTGCATAAATACCAACCAGAATCATTGTGCTTCCAATAAAGATGCCTAATGGTGTTAAAATATCACTCCGCTTCATCGTCTCTCTCCCTAACATCAGACTTTTATCTACATTTTATATCGGATGCTCCTTCACTTTGTTGAGTTTCTTTCGACAATTCGATGTGGAAGAATGACGTTTTGTTCGGTCACTTCTTCATGATTCATGTACTTTGTTAAAAGACGCATGGAAACAGCCCCAATATCATACATAGGCTGAACAACCGTTGTCAGTGTAGGGCGGATCATGGTGGCAAGCTTCGTATTGTCAAATCCAAACACTTCAATATCACCTGGCACCTGCAGTCCTCTGTCCTGAATGCCGTGAACAACCCCGAGAGCCATTTCATCGGAAGCAGCAAAAATCGCAGTAGGAGGCTCTTTTAGTTTTAACAGATATTCCGCAGCGTCCAGCCCAGACTGATACGTATAGTCCCCTTTGACCAGGAGTTCTTCGTCAAACGAAATGCCCGCTTCATTTAATGCCTTCCTGTAACCGACAATTTTTTCATCGTTAATAACGGTATCAAGGGGGCCGGACACAATGGCTATTCGTTTATTTCCATGTTTTAATAAAAGCTGAACCGCTTCATAGGAAGCTTGTTCATAGTCAATATTTACCGATGGAATTTCGCTCGTTTCATCAACGGTTGCAGCCAGTACGACTGGAACCGGAGCACTCTTAAATTCTTTAATATGGTCTTCTGTAATCGTTCCTCCCATAAAAACGATTCCATCCACCTGTTTGCCTAACATGGTATTAATCAGATGAATTTCTTTATTTTTGTTCTGATCCGAATTGCTTAAAATAATATTGTATTTATACATGGTAGCAATATCTTCAATTCCCCTGGCCAATTCCGCAAAAAAGACGCTCGATATATCGGGAATAATCACTCCAACCGTAGTTGTCTTTTTGCTCGCCAGTCCTCTTGCTACTGCATTCGGACGATAACCCAGTTTTTCAATCGCATCAAGGACCTTTTTTCTCGTTGACGGTTTTACATTTGGGTTGCCATTGACAACCCTTGAAACCGTAGCCATTGACACATTTGCTTCACGAGCCACATCATATATGGTTACACTGTTCATTTCCATCATCCTCCTTTAATGCATCCGATTGTACCCGATGTATATATCTGTTATCATACGACAAACTTTTTAAGCAGGCAACGTTCAGACAACAAAGTCTTCAGTTTTATTATATACTATCATTTTTTCAGACACCCTTCGTCCCGGTTCATTTCACTTAATCTTCACATTCACCGGTACTTCATCAACATCTTTCCATATTCATTAACCGGATTGCTAAATTCTTTCCAGTGAAGATTATTCTTATTGCCAGGAAATCAATTGAAATAAAAATCACCATCCGTTGTTTCATATCCTTCTGAAACGGATGGTGATTGGAGAAAACATTATCCTAAATATGATTCGGCATACGAATGAAAAAATCTCTTTTCTGCTAACTGTTCTTCATTATAACGTTCTTTCTACGAGAGCTGATTGTTTCAGTTCGCTCATGAATGTTTCAAACATCGGAATATCCATTTGCTGAGCCGAATCGGATAACGCAACAGCCGGATCCGGATGAACTTCAGCCATCACCCCGTCAGCGCCAATGGCAATAGCCGCCTTTGCTGCAGGAAGAAGCAAATCTCTTCTGCCTGTTGAATGGGTAACATCAACAAGTACGGGGAGATGGGTTTCCTGTTTTAAAATGGGTACAGCCGAAATGTCAAGAGTATTTCTTGTCGCTTTTTCATAGGTGCGAATTCCCCGTTCGCAGAGCATAATCTTGCCGTTTCCTCGGGACATGATATACTCAGCAGCATTGATGAACTCCGAAATGGTCGCTGCAAGTCCGCGTTTTAGAAGGACAGGCTTGTCGACTGAACCAGCCGCCTTTAATAATTCAAAGTTTTGCATATTTCGTGCGCCAATTTGGATGACATCAATATAGTCAAGAGCCTTTTCAATATCAGCAGGATTTACAATTTCACTTACTACTGCAAGATCGTATTCATCAGCAACCTGTTTCAAAATTTTTAAGCCTTCCATGCCAAGTCCCTGAAAGTCATAGGGTGATGTTCGGGGCTTAAAGGCTCCTCCCCGCAAAAGCTTCACACCCTGTTTTTGGACTGCCTCTGCAACCTCCGCTACCTGTTCATAGCTTTCAACCGCACACGGACCCATCACAAAGTGGGGATGGCCGTCGCCGATTTTCTCTCCATTAATTTCAATAACCGTATCTTCAGGCTTTTTCTTTCTGGAGACGAGTAAGGCTTTCCTGTGATCATCTTCCTGCAGTTCCAGGCCTGCTTTAAAAATCTCTTTAAATAAATGTTCGATCGTAGAGTATTCAAACGGCCCTTCATGATGGCTTAAAAGATGATTCAGCATATTTCGTTCCCGGACAGGGTCAAACCGTTTCATCCCCTGTTTTTCTTTAATCTGGCCAATCTTTTTCACCAGACGGCCCCTCTTGTTAATTAATTCTAGCAGCTCCACATTCACCTCATCTAGCTCTTTTCTCAGCTTTTCTAGCTCATTGCTCATATACATCCTCCCCAACTCTTTATTTTATTAACATTAAAAATATGATAAATTTTTAATTAATTAGAGATTATTATATAGGAATGAATGTGAAATGTCACCACGTTTTGGATGATAATATTTGGATATTAAGGAAAGGACCGAAGCCATTATGAATGAAAAGATTTTTGCACTGGATATTGGTACACGATCAGTAGTTGGTATTATTTTAGAAAAAAACGGGGACCAATTTCAAGTGAAAGATTTAATCGCTCTAGAACACAAGGAACGTTCCATGCTCGATGGCCAGATTCATGATGTATTGTCTGTCGCCGGTGTTATCAAAGAAGTAAAGGAGAAGCTTGAGGAGAAACACGGATCGTTAAAAAAAGTTTGTGTTGCTGCTGCGGGGCGGGCCCTGAAAACTCAGCAGACAAAATCAGTCAAGTCCATCGAAAATCAGCCGATGATGGGAGAAGAGGATATTTTACACCTTGAACTGTCCGCAGTGCAAAAAGCTCAATATGAACTGGCAAGAAGTGAAGAAGAAGAGGACAGTACAAGCTATTATTGTGTAGGTTACTCCGTTCTCCATTACCACCTCGACGGGGAAGAAATCGGCTCTTTAATTGATCAGCAGGGCAAAGAGGCTTCTGTTGAAATTATAGCCACTTTTCTTCCGAAAATTGTAGTAGAATCGTTAATTTCTGCCCTCCAGCGGGCTGATCTGGAAATGGATGCTCTGACACTGGAACCGATTGCAGCTATTCATGTCCTGATTCCTAAATCGATGAGAAGGCTAAATGTAGCCCTTGTAGATATCGGAGCAGGAACAAGTGATATTGCCATCACCAACTATGGAACAGTAACAGCTTACGGCATGGTTCCAGTCGCAGGGGATGAAATAACAGAAGCGTTGAGTGATCAATATTTACTTGATTTTCCGAAAGCTGAGGAAGTAAAACGGAAATTATCTCCATCTGAAACGGTAAAAATGGTGGATATATTGGGATTCGAAACCGAGCTTTCCTACAATGAAGTTGTTGAAAGCATCGCACCAGCCATCGACAAACTGGCCAGATCCATCTGTGAGGAAATATTAAGGCTGAACCTAAAAACACCTCAGGCTGTGATGCTTGTTGGGGGAGGAAGTTTAACTCCGGAGTTGACCAAGAAAATAGCAGACATGCTGGAACTTCCGGCAAACCGGGTAGCCGTCAGGGGGACGGAAGCGATCCAGAACCTGCAGAAATCCGATATTGTACCCGAAGGTCCAGCCTTTGTCACCCCGATTGGAATCGCTATTGCCGCAAAAGAAAACCCGGTTCATTATATAAGCGTACATGTCAATGAACGTACGATCAGACTGTTTGATCTGAAACAACTAACAGTAGGAGACTGTCTCTTGTCAGCAGGTATAGAAATAAATAAATTGTATGGAAAACCCGGCATGGCCTTTACAATTACTTTAAATGAAAAGCATATGACCATTCCAGGTACATTCGGCACACCTCCGAAAATATTATTAAATGGGGAAGAAGCCTCCCTGAAGGACCCCATCGAACATGGACAGCATATTCAGGTTGAAAGAGGAAGAGATGGGCATTCACCAGAAATTAGCATTGAAGAGTTGGTTGGTGAAGTTCCGTCATTAAACGTCATCTTGAACGGGAAAACCCACCGGGTTGATTCACAAATTTTTGTAAACGGCCATCTAGCTGAAAAGCACGATATGATTCAGGACAGGGACCGAATTCAAATCAAATCACCAGGCACCATTCGTCATTTTCTGGAGATGACAGACCATACCCATTACATAAAGGATCACAAACCTTTTACCCTTTATGTCAATCAGAACAAAGTAAAATTGAATGCCCAGGTGGTATCGATCACCCTTAATGGCAGGGATGCACAACTCAATGACCCGATTAAACACAATGATCAATTAAACATTCACACATGTACATCCGTTCCATTAAAAGATGTTCTGACTTTCCTTGAGATGGACATAAGTGAAAAAATCCCTGTCATGTTCGAATCAGAAGAAATTGTCTTAACGAAACCAAAGATATCCGTATTTCGCGACGGTACGAAGCTTGATGAAAATGATCCGGTTTTTCCCGGGGACCAGCTATTCACAAAAGAGCATGATGCGGAACCCTTTATTTTTCAGGATATTTTTCGATATATCGACCTGAATCTAACCGATATGAATGGAAAACGATTTAAACTATTCATTAATGGAGAGGAAGGCGGATTCTCAGACCAGATTGCTCCCGGTGATGAATTAAAAATTGTCTGGCAGGATTCGGTAACGATGAAAGACAAAAGCTGATCAAGCATCCCAAGGTCAGGGCATTTCTTCAATATACCCTGACCTTTTCCAACCGTTTATATGCTCAGTGCTTTTTGCAGTGAAGCACTGGTGATTTTCCGGTGGGATGCGTGCCAGATGACCTTTCCCTTGCTAAACAATAGTGCCTGGGGGGACTCATGCTTTACCCGAAATTGCTGCTCAATTTCCCTGGATAAAGCTCTGGCTTCCTGGACCGGAAGAATAAAAAAAGGGATGTTACTGTTGTTGCTCACAGCATGGAAATGTTTTTTTGCCCCTGCACTGACTGGACATATCAGACTATGCTTAAGAAGTAAAAATTTGGAGTATTCGTTCAGGATCTTCTGAAACTCTTCCGAGGTTCTCACAACACCTAAAGCCATATACACATCCTCCATTATGTGGTTTTTCTAACATGCAAAAAGCTGCTGATCTAAATGTAGCATGATCAACAGCCAATCTGAAATCCCCTGCTCTATTCCTCTTCTCTGGTCATACGTTTTATGTTTCTCTCGGCTTCTTTTCTTTCCAGTTCTTCAGCCGCCTCCTCAATGGCTTCCGCAATATCCTTAGCCTTTTCCATAGATTCTTCGACCGTCTGATGTCTCAGATCCTGAACTTTTTCCTGAAGCTGTTGTTTTTTCTGCTTAACCCGTTCCCCAATTTCTGTTACCGTCTGGCCAAGTTCAGAAGATTTCTCTCTCGCTGCCTCCCGCCATTCATTTCCCTTTTCATAGGCGCGTCCCCGCCACTCATCTGCCCGGTCACGGACATAATGGGCGCCCTCATTCAGATCTCTCCGCAATTCTCTTCCTGATTTCGGCGCAAACAAAAGGGCCACAGATGCCCCGACAATTCCCCCGATCAACGTGCCCAGCAGAAAATCTTTACTGTTGAGGTTTTGTTCCTGTTTATCCGTCATACTTATACCTCCTGATCATGTTTATTTTTTACATATTTATACTTTTTCCATAGACCCAGCGCAACCTCACCAAACTGCATGGCCTGCGCTGCTTTATCTGCATTTTTTTGTGCTCCTTTCACAATTTCTCTGGAGACCGACTGCAGGGATTGATTAAATTCCTGAATGGTATCCCCTATTTCTTTTACACGATCAACGAATGTATTTAATATTTGGGATTTTTCATGTATATCATCTGCCAGCTTATTGGTTTTGTTTAACAATGATGTTGTTTCAACGGTTATTCCTTCCATTTGCCTGGTGAGATTTTCAAGCGTGTTTGAAACATTGTCAAGTGTTCTCTGTGTCGACCTTAACAGCCTTATGACGAAAAAAACAAATACAACGATAGCCAGTGCTACAATGAATACTGAAATATACAACAGATTTTCCATGTTCCCTGATCATCTCCTTATTATGTATTTATTTATTAATCTATACCTCCATCTGGAATTCGTCAAACCCTTTTGGGAAATAAACCAATCCTCGAACAAGTTTCTCTATTTTACCTGATCGTATGATTAGTTTGATCGGAACAACATATATATATGACAGAAATTAAAGAATCATGTGCAAATTCCCTATAAATAAGCGGGTTGAAGAATAACCATGTTTGTTTAAAGGAAAGAGGCTGGGAAAAAAACAAATATCCGAACTCATTCAGGTGCTGCCTGAATATCGTTCGGATATTACATGACCTTATGAAGTTTTGTCCCATTTAATCTTTTATCCTATAGCTAAAAGTCCCCTTTGCCTCAGTAATCACATGAAAAAGGTTCACAAGGAAAGCTGGGACCTGTCATCCTTACCTTTGCAGGTTTGCCAGGTAATCTTTATTCTCTTGCCGTATTTACAGGCAATTTTTCATAGGCTTCCTGGTACTTTTGAATATCTCCGGCTCCCATAAAGATCAGAACCGCTTGATCGTGTTCCTTCAAAACTTCTGTATGATCCAGATCAAGTACCTCGGCTCCCTCGATTTTTCCTTTCAGATCATCAATCGTCAACATCCCGGTTTGTTCCCTGGCAGAGCCAAAAATCTCACACAAGTACACCTGGTCTGCTTCCTTGAGGCTGTCGGCAAACTCTTGAAGAAATGTTTTGGTACGTGTATAAGTATGGGGCTGGAAAATACCGACAATTTTCTTATCTGGATATTTTTTTCTGGCTGCTTCTATAGTAGCCCGTATTTCCCTCGGATGGTGGGCATAATCATCAATAAGAATCTGGCCGTGACTCCACGGTTTCTCTGTAAAACGCCTTTTTACTCCCTGAAAGGATTTCATTTCCTTGACGTATTCCGGATCAATCTCTTCGTAATGGCATAACGCAATGACAGCCAGAGCGTTCAGTACGTTATGTGTGCCAAATGAAGGAATTTCAACGGTTTCATAAAAGGTACTTCTTATAAACACATCAAATTCAGTTCCATTCTCCGTCTCACGAATATTTTTTGCCTGAAAATCATTCCCGTCTGAAAGGCCGTAGAAGAGAACCGGAACCTTGGCCTGAATCTGCTGGAGGTGCTCATCATCACCGCAGGCAATAATTCCTTTGTTGACCTGCATAGCCATCTGCTGAAAAGCCTCAAAAACATCATCGATACTGGTAAAATAGTCCGGATGATCAAAGTCAATATTAGTCATAATGGCATAATCGGGCTCATATGCAAGAAAATGTCTTCGGTATTCACATGCCTCAAAAACAAAATACTTGCTGTCTTTTTGTCCGTGTCCTGTTCCGTCTCCAATTAAATAGGATGTTGGAGCTGCCTTTTTTAAAACATGGGATAATAATCCGGTCGTTGAGGTTTTTCCGTGGGCACCTGTAACCGCAATGCTGGTAAACTGCTTGATCCAGTTTCCAAGAAACTCATGATAGCGATAATATGGCAGTCCCAATTGTTTCGCTTTTTGTATTTCTTCATGCTCATCGGAAAAAGCATTCCCCGCAATAATCGTGAGGCCTTCCCGAATATTATCTTCTGAAAAAGGCATGATTTGAATTCCTTTATCCTCTAAAGCTTTCTGAGTAAAAAAACGCTTTTCAACATCCGACCCCTGAACACGTTCCCCGGAATCATGGAGAATTTGCGCAAGGGCACTCATTCCCGTTCCTTTTATACCAATAAAGTGGTATGTTGTCATAAATCAAGAACCCCCACAAACTGTCATTCTTATTGTTAGTATATGTATCCGTTTACCTGTTTGTTGCTAATCCCTATCTTCCATGAACCGCTGTCAAATTGACCATCATCTGCAAACAGCGATCACAATGGTTTTCGTGCTTAAACGAAGACACCTCAATATATTATAACAAATTTTAAAATCAGGGTGAATGTTCCTTGAATCAATAGAAACATTTAAAATTTTCCAACATTCCAGGACCAAATGAAAACCCTTGCCGGGACAACATACAGCAAGGGTATTTTCAAAAGATATCTCTGTTCAGGAAATCCTAAAGCTTAATTCTCCTGTGGCATATATTCCACTTTTTCCAGGCGTGGGTTTGGACGGTACTTTCGGCCTTTTTTGGCCTCGTGTTCTCCATTTAACAGGACATTGTCGCCGGTAAATCCGATGTGAATCTTTAACAGACTGCTGCCGACCCCATACATATCTACCGGGACGTTTTGTTCTTCAAACTCACGGATTCGTTTTTCATTAAATCCACCGCTGACTACGATTTTTACATGGTGATACCCCTCATCATCTAAAGCTCTGCGGAGTGCAAAAATAAGTTCCGGATTGGCTCCTCTTGGATCAAAGGTTCCCATCACATCCGGGTTACGAAAAAAATATTGATCAACCAGCGTGCGGGATGTATCGATTCGTACCCCTTTAAGGGTTTCCCCGAATTCCCGGGCAACTTTTAGGGAATCCGTAATGACATCATTATTATAGTCCACGAGGGCAACAAGATCATCTCCAGGGAACATTTCATGGTAGGCTCTCGCTGCAGCTACCACATCTCCCCTGAACATTTGGATCAGGGCATGAGGCATCGTCCCCATTCCTTCTTTTCCCCACCATTCATTCATTGCATGGGTAGCCTGTGCCGTGGAGCCCCCAATAAAAGCTGCATAACCATCTCCAGCCTGCTGAGTAAAATGATCATCCCGATCCCCCATAAAAATCACAGGTTTCTGCTTTCCTGATGTTCTGGCTGCTTTCACCACATTGTACACATTTGTAGCAACAGATGTTCTTCTCGCCAGAATACCATCGATGATTCCTTCAAGATAACCGAAGTTTTGATATGGCCCAGTTATGGTCAACACCGTTTCATACGGGCTGATTTTATCCCCGTCTTTTAGGGAATGAATGTCGAGTTCTTCCGGACGATCAGCAAAAGTATGGATCAGGGCAATCGCCTCATCGGTACCGCACAGAACCGCATGCTTTTTCTGAAAAAATTGCATCGTTACCATGTTATCACTTAATTTTTCTTTGACGATTTCCCTGGTTTTTAAAAAATAAACAGCTGAAAACCAGCCATCCTTTACCCGTTTGTCGAATTTAAAGGTTTTATTGGTCAGTCGCTTGATCTTCCCCTGCATCTTTAATTCGAATTCTTTCATTTTTTTATCCCTCTTTTGTATTTTTCTAAAAGAAAGAAAAAACATAATGCTATAACTATCTTAATCATATCAGCCCCTCAATACAAGGAAAAGTTGGATTTTTATCGATCACTCCATTTCCGTTTTGGTCAGTGTTTTCTTGAATATTTAAAAAAATACCCCTGCCATCCGTGCGGACAGCAAGGGATTTGCCTGACAAGGAAAAGAATGTTATGCCTGAACGGCCTCGTTCTCTTTTTTAAAGAAACGCTGGAATACATAAACACCGATGACGAGAGCCAGACCGCCGATGGCATACCATGTGTTCGGATAAACAAGGAGTACACCGGCAACGATCAAAAGAATTCGCTCAACTATATTCGTGTTCTTACTTAAATAACCCATTAATGCTGCACTAATGGCTCCCATTCCCAGCATAGCTGTGATAAAAATGGGGGCAACTGTCATGAACGTCGCTCCATCCTGCAATAACAACTTTGGCTGGGCAACAAATATATATGGAATGATAAAGGCGGCAATGGCCAATTGAAAGGCCTTCACTCCCGATCTCATCGGATTTCCGCCGGCTATCCCTGCACCTGCATAGGCAGCAAGACAAACAGGTGGAGTAATGTCAGCCACAATTCCAAAATAAAAGACAAACATGTGTACAGCAATTACCGGTATATCAGGGAAGGCTGTTAAAATAGCAGGAGCTGCCATAGAAGCAGTAACAACATAGTTTGCTGTAGTCGGAAGACCCATTCCAAGCAGAATGGCCGCTAACATCGTAAAGAATAAAATCAGGAAAAAGTTGTTCTGGGACAGTTCAATAATCCCACCGGCTATTTTCCCACCAAGACCGGTTACTGTTACAATACCGACTACTATCCCTGCTGTTCCACAGGCTGCAATAACCGGCAATGCCGTTTTTGCCCCTTCAGCAAAGGTTTCAATCGTTTTCATGAAAGACATTCTTGTTTCCTTTCGGAATAAACTGATGACAAAAGCTGTTCCAATCGCCCACAGAGCTGCATATGTAGGAGTCCTTCCTGAAAGAAGCATCCCTACGATGACAACAAGGGGCAAAATGAGATCGATCTTTTTCAATATCCCTTTGATGGAAGGCAATTCCTTCTTTGACACACCAAGGATGCCGCGTTTTTTCGCTTCAAAGTGGACGCCAAAAAACACACCTGAAAAATACAGCAGGGCAGGAATAATGGCAATCACAATGATTTCACTGTACGGAACGCCGGTATATTCAGCCATAATAAAGGCTGCTGCACCCATAATAGGAGGCATAATTTGTCCGCCTGTCGATGCAGAAGCTTCTGCTGCAGCAGCAAATTCTGGTTTAAATCCGGCCCGTTTCATCATCGGAATGGTAAAAGACCCGGATCCAACAGTATTGGCGACAGAACTTCCTGTCACCATCCCCTGAAGGGCACTCGCTGATACAGCTGCTTTCGCCGTTCCCCCCGTAAATCTGCCTGTCAGTGCAAAGGCAAGGTCATTAAAAAATTTCCCAATATCGGTTTTGACCAAAAGGACCCCAAAAAATAAGAAAAGGTAAATGTATTGTGATGATACCTGAATAGGTATTCCAAAAATGGCATTGGTCTTAAAGAACATCTCCGTGCTCAGCTGATCCCAGGTAAACCCTTTGTGGCTGATAATCGGTATATTCTGGCCATATAAGCCGTAAAGGAGGAAGAGAGAAGCCACAATCACAATCGGCAACCCAACAGCTCTTCTTGTTGCCTCCAGTAATAAAATGATTCCAAGGGTAGCAACAATGAGATCCATTGTATTAAATCCAAGAATAATGGCTTTGGTAACAATGCGTTCATAATTAAAAACGATGTAATAGTTTGTAAACACACCCAGCAAGGCAAGCAGCACATCGTACCATGGAACTCCCGGGCGATGTACCCAATCTTTTTTGGCCGGGTAGAGCAAAAAAATCAATGCCAGTGCCGTACCAAGATGAATCGGCCCCTGAATTTGTGAAGGGTATACCCCCCGATAGGCGGTATACAAATGGAAAATGGTCAGGGCAACCCCAATGACAATAATCACCCAGTGGGCCTTTTTCAGCTTTACTCTTGTTGCAAATTCTCTGTCGTATTTGGCCAGCAGCTGTTTGGTTTCTATGTCTTTCTGTTTAGACTGGTCCATCTCATCCACCACCTTGTATTTTTTTCCTGGTGCCTGCGATCTTCACGAAAGAACAAGCTTTACCCGTTCTTTCGTCAAGAACGCTTTATCATACGGGCTGACGAGTCTTATAGCCAATGTCAGAATCATAGTTGCCCTTATCATGTTTCCTTCATACTCAGTTCATTGACCCCCGGGTTTATTTGATCTGGCAAAAAGAAAACCCGGCGAGGCCGAGCCTATACGGAAGACTGAGCCAGCAGTATAACTTGATAATGACTTCTCTATCCGGATCGAAACCGCTTTTTTCATTTTAAAGTTTAAAGGGAATTCAACCATCCTACTGCTTGCTATGACGGAAGTTTTTTGCGGGAAAAAAGACCGGACAGTGTAATCGCCCGGTCTTTTTCTTAATTAATCTAGAAGGCCGATTTCCTTGAAGTATCTTTCAGCTCCAGGATGAAGCTTCAGATCACCTAAACCATTCAAAGCATTGTCTTTGGTGATATGCTGGCCCTGACTGTGTGTGATATCACCGGCATTTTCAAATAGAGCTTTTGTAATTTCATAACCAAGGTCTTCATCAATTAAGTCTGTGCTTCCCACAAGAATGGCATATGCAGAAAGAGTCGTAACCGGCTCTTCCAGCCATTCCCAGCTGCCGGCAGGAATTTCAAACTCTTCATAGCCAGTTGTTTCTTCAAGAGATGCTAATTCTTCCCCGGAAATCTCCAGAAGCTTTACTTCTCCTGTTGCTGCCTGTAGCTCATCAACCGCTGAAGATGGCAGGCCGAGAATTCCGAAGCTGGCATCTACCTGTCCATCCTGAAGTTTTTTACTTGCATCACCAAAACCTTCCTGGAATGCTGTGTAATCACCTTCACCGATTCCATACGCTTCGAGGATTTGCTTGGCAAGTGTCTGTGTTCCGCTTCCAGGAGGGCCGATCGCAACCCGCTTACCTTTTAAATCTGCAATGGATTCAATTCCTGTTGATTCGAGGGTAAATACCTGCATGACTTCAGGGTAGATATGACCCATAAAGCCGAAGTTGTCAATGACCGTACCGTCAAATGCTCCTGTACCTTCAATCGCTTCATGAGCAGGAACATGAACAGTCATTCCAAGCTCTAATTCTCCGCGGCCGATGCGAGAAAGGTTGTCAACTGAGGCGTCAGTAGAAATAGCTGATACACTGAATCCTTCAACATCAACATTATCCGTTAGGATATTGGCGATTTCCTGTCCCAGCGGGTAATATGTACCCCCGGTACTGCCCGTTCCTAACTGAATTTGGGCCCCTTCGCCGCCGGCATTATCTCCGTCATTGTCTCCGCCGGCATTGTTATCCTCATCACCTGACCCACATGCAGCCAGAACAAGGATTAACGCGAAAAATACCATACTGAAAAGTTTCTTCATATTATCTTCCCCCTCTTCTTTCAAAATAGTATGCTATTATGGAACAACACATTCCTGTCCTATAATAGCATAATTTTATTTTACAAAAAATTTACCAAAAGTCAAATAGAGGTGAAGCGAATGGATGGCTTATTTCCCGGGAAATTTTTCTATGAATCGACATGAAACAGTTGTTGAACCTGATCCTTCGACATCAATACATCCCGTGGTCTGCTACCTTTCTGTTCAGATATAATCCCCAGATCTTCCATGCGGTCAACTAGTCTCGCAGCGCGGTTGTAGCCGATTTTGAAGCGTCTTTGCAAAAGTGAAGTGCTAGCATTTCCTTCTTGAACAACAAAATCGATGACATCATACAAAAGATCGTCTTCATTTTCTTCCGCAGCGAATTTTTCGATCAAATCATCCTGTTTAAAAATATAGCGGGGCTCACCATGTTTTTTGACAAAGTTTGTCACCCGTTCAATTTCCTCATCAGAAACAAAAGCCCCCTGGATTCTGCGGGATTTGCCAGCACCGTTTTCTAAAAACAGCATATCCCCTTTGCCTAATAGCTTTTCTGCCCCATTGACGTCAATGATGGTGCGGGAATCTACCTGTGATGAAACAGCAAAGGCAATTCTTGTCGGGATATTCGCTTTAATCAAGCCAGTGATGACATCAACAGATGGACGTTGGGTGGCAAGTAACAGATGGATGCCGCATGCCCGGGCTTTTTGAGCAATCCTGCAAATGGCATCTTCCACATCCTGTGGGGAGACCATCATTAAATCAGCCAGTTCGTCAATGACAATGACGAGATAGGGCAATTTTTCATCCATCTTACCTTCTCTTCCCATTTTCTCATTATACCGTTCGATGTCCCTTGCGCCGGTTTGAACAAAACGTTCATATCTCTCCTCCATCTCGCCTACTGCCCACTTTAATGCAGATGTAGCAGCTTTCACATCGCTGATGACCGGCGATACCAGATGGGGAATGGCATTGTATGGAGCCAGTTCCACCATTTTCGGGTCAATGAGCATAAATCGGACGTCATTGTCACTGGCCTTATATAACAGGCTGATGAGGATGGTATTAATACAAACACTTTTTCCCGATCCGGTTGCACCGGCAATTAACCCGTGGGGCATCTTTTTTAAATCCGTCACTACAGGCTCACCGGCAATGTCCAGGCCAAGTGCCACCGTTAATGGGGAAGCAGATTGCTGAAATAGCCTGTCCTGCAAAATCTCGGATAAATAAACGGCTTCTGCCTTTTCATTGGGAACTTCGATGCCAATTGCATTTTTTCCTGGAATCGGTGCCTCCATCCGAATATCTCTGGCTGCAAGGTTTAATTTAATATCATCCGACAAATTTGTAATCTTGCTTACTTTTACCCCGGGGTCCGGCTTTACTTCGTATCTTGTTACCGTTGGACCCCTCATGGCATTGGTTACTTTTGCTTTGACATGAAAGTGTCTCAGGGTTAATTCAAGTTGTTCCCGCTGGCTTTGTATCCAATTCTCATCGTGGGGATTCCCTTTCTCTGGTTCATTTAACAGGTGCAATGGTGGAAGCGTACGGTTTTTCTCCTGCAATGGTTTTTTATGTTGAACATTTTTTCGGTCTTCAGGGGTCATGATGACATTAAATGGAGTAAGTACAGCGTTTTTTCTGCCCCCCTGGTCGGATTCCCCTTCATTTCCTTTTTTATGTTGCGGGCGTTTACCCGATTCATGGAAAGTTTGTTCATGTTCTGACCGGGAAATGTTTGCCCGATGGACAATATTTTCCGGGCCTTCTTCATTTACGCTTTTTTCTCTGTTCTCCGTAAAGGAATCCCTCGCATCAATAACAATCCCTGCCTGCTCTTTTTTATTTGAAACATTCTCTCGCCCGTGGATATTTTCATTGATTTGATTCGTACCTGACTCCTGACGTTTACGAATAAATGAAGGGATGTCTTCTACTTTTTTTTCATCATCTGAGCGCTTTTTGGAATACCCATAAACAGGAGAAGGGACATCAGAAGGCTGAAATGGACGTTTTCGCTCTGACGGTCCTGATCTTTCATCCCTTTCCCGGGAATTTTCTGCCGTTTTACGATTATTCTTCCGTCTATTTACTGCTGGTTCTTCGTCTGGTATGACAGGAAAACGAAAATGATTCCTTTTTGGATATTGATAAGATACTCTGGCTTCAATGGATTGATTCGTCGAATGAATTTCTTGATTTGTATCGATTCTGGATTGTTCCTGATTATCTGAAAGGATTTTTCTCAGCCATTTCATGATTTGTTCAAGCATGAACCCCACTCTTTCTTTGTTGTATTCCACTATCTCTAGTAATTTCATTATGGTTATGATTGGGAAGAAAATCAATGGGTAGATTCGAGCAAAAAGAAAGCAAGGCTTAGCTTTGCCCCGAAAACCAATGAAGGATCACCTGGGTACTGCCCGCTTCTCCAGGGGGGCTGAACGTTTCTAGACAATAGAGAAAAGCAAAGGAGACACCGTTTCTGCACAGATCTTTTGAGGAAGAGGAAAGCGTCAAGAACGGGCTGGGAATCGTGCCTGGATCATAACAGGGATTGTGTATTCCCCCGCCATTTAAAAAAACCCAATCTATTTTTATAATAGATTGGGCAGAAGTTTATTACCCTTCGAAGGACTGACCCGTTTCATATTTGTCATCATCAAGTACTAAAATCCCTTTTTTGTCTGGTGCATTCGGAAGACCAAGCTCTCTTGCCGAACAGATCATCCCGGAGGATTTTACGCCCCTGAGTTCAGCCTCTTTGATTTCCATTCCATCCGGCATGATCGCTCCAACCCTGGCAACAACTACTTTCTGGCCTTCTTCCACATTAGGCGCCCCACAGACAATTTGCAGCGGTTCTGCTTCACCAACATCAACTTTGCAGACGTTCAGTTTATCCGCATTTTCGTGAGATTTTCTTTCCATTACATACCCCACAACAAATTTAGGAGATAAATCTATATCCAGGGTTTCATGCAGTCCGTTTTTTTGAAAGACCTGGTGAATGGAATCAAGCAAATCTCTGGTCAGTTGAATGGGACCGTTTCCCTTAAAATGGAAATAGTCTGATGCATGAAATATATTGTACCCTACGACTTGATCCATTTGTTTATCCGTTATTTTGACAACATCGTTAAATGCCTCGTGAACAAGGTGATAGCGGTTTCCCTCTTTTAAAGGAATGATGAATACATCTCCAATTCCCTCTTTATTATAATAAACTTTCATAATACTCGTCCTTTCTAATTTAAACCTTAATCCTCTCTCTTCTTGTTTTTTGCAAGAATAAATATTGGCTCCAGCTTCTGATCTTCGTAAAGAAATGAAAGAGAGGTTATCGGTATTCGTCCCTCTGCAAAAAACTGCATGGTCATTTGCGCTAATATATCATAACCGGCTTCGTTTTTAATATCAGCAAAAATACATACATCATGGTGAGGAACGGCTATTGCGAGTTCCCCTGCAACCCGTGCTTTCATCTGTTCCAGCAGAACCTCGTTCAATATTCTGCTGGCATCATATCCATCATTTGTTGCAATAAAGTAAAACGTGTTTCCGGCTACTTCGTCCTGCTTCATATCCGTTGACAGAGACCGAACATTAAAGGAGGCCACTTCTTTCACCCGTTCTTCTGTCCAACCCTCCGATTTCAGCAAACTTTCATCGATCAGCCGATAAGATTTTCCCAGATCAAGGGCATAATAGATTCTTGTCTCAGCGGTATGATCCCGGTAAATTAACTTTCTTCCATCCTTCGTTTCAGCAGGAAATGAAGCAGACCGAATAACTGGAAATATATATTGTTCTTTCCCGGTTAAAACCTGCTTTTCATGCATGACCCTGAGGGCTTCTTTTATATGCTCCTCCAGTTCATCGAGAGCAGCATCTTTTTTTACTTCCCACTTGGAAATAACACCGGGAAGAGATATATCAATCCCCTGTTTTGTATCTTTCCATTCGATCCGAAAAACATCCCGCTCTCGATCGAAGGAAAGATTCCAGTCGGGGTTTTGAAACCGTTGTTCAAGAAGGTTTTTCATCTTCATACTGGACATACGCATTGGAATTCCCCCCTTTATGAGTTCAGCCCATCATGCGGTAAACTTTTTTCACTAGACACTAACAGTTATTTTAGCAAACTTCCAGTAAAAAATAAAAACATGATCCGCAAAAGGGATCATGCCTGTAAATCATCTAAAAAAGCTTCAATTTCCTCTCTCGTTTTTCGATCTTTGCTGACAAACCGGCCAATTTCCACACCGTTTTCAAATGCGATAAAACTCGGGATCCCAAATACATCATATTCCTGACAGAGGTCAATGAAGTCATCCCGATCGACATATACAAATTGAAACTCTTCATATTTTTTTTCGATCTCGGGCATAAAGGGTTCGATCAATCGGCAATCGGGACACCAGTCTGCGGAAAACAGCAGTACGGTTTTACCCCGGCTAATCATCGGTAATAATTCATCCTGGTCACTTAGCCATTTCATCATTATTTTCCTCCTTCATGTAAGGACAGTTTCATATCGCCATGTTTAATCCAACCTAGTGTTCTAAACCATTCTGATAATAACAGACTAATGATGGCTGGACCAATGATATGCAGCATGAGAACCGTGAAAAAAACATTCCAGCTAAATCCCATGGTCTCAAATGTCATCAATTGACCTACGAACCCGCTTGTTCCCATTCCTGCACCGTATGGATTATTTTCCAGCTCAAATACTACCGTGGCCAGAGGGGCAAGCACAGCACCCGCTATCGTAGGGGGAAGTATAATGATCGGCTTTCGGATAATATTGGCCACCTGAAGCATGGATGTTCCAATGCCCTGAGCAAATAAACCGCCTACTCCATTCTCACGGTAACTGCTGATGGCAAAACCGATCATCTGTGCCGAACATCCAACCGCTGCTGCTCCGGCTGCAATTCCTTCCAGGCCGAGCATAATGGCAATGGCTGCACTGGATATAGGGGCTGTCAATGCCCATCCCATTAAAACGGCAATCACAATACCCATTAAAAAGGGGCGAAGTTCGGTAGCCCATTCAATCGTATTTCCGAACCCGGTCATAAACGAGTTAATATACGGACCTACAAATAATGCGGTCATAAATCCTGTAAAGATGGTGAAAAAAGGTGTGACAATAATATCTATCTTTGTCTCACCACTGATCAGTTTTCCGATTTCTACTGCTGTCAATGCAGAGATGTAGCTTCCTGCCGGCCCTCCAAGATCTGCTCCAGCTGCTCCGCTAATTAAGGCTGCAAATATGACAAGTGGAGGAGCATGAAGCCCATAAGCTATCGCTACTCCTATGGCTCCTCCCCATACTTTTGTTTCCATAGCCAAACTTCCCATATCGACCAAAACCGTTATATTTAGTTCCTGACCAATGGTTTTGAAAATTAACCCAATGATCAGAGAAGAAAAAAGTCCTAATGCCATATAAGATAATGCAGTAATAAAATATTCCTTCGGAGACAGGGTTACCCCTTTTTTTTGCATAAATTCCTTTATTTTCATATCTGACTTTACACCTGCCTTTACATATTTGCAATGATTCTATCATACATGAAAACCGTCAGGAACTCAATAATTTTTCTGGCTATCTCTTAAATTGTCTTTCTAACATTGTCATAATTTAAAATTAATTCTATAATTGTGAATAATGCTAGAAAATTTTCCCGTTTCATGGGGAAATATGTCCAAAAAGGAGGAACCATATTGAAAACGATTAAAGGAAAAGTAGGGTTTATGCTCATTTTATCCATTATCAGCCTATCCATTTTGACAGGTTTCAACATATTTTTTCTAAACAAGCAAAATGATATGGCAAAGACAAAGCAAATGGTACAGCAGGCCATGCAGCAAAGTGAAAACATTAAATATGAGCTGATGAACACCAGATTCTATGAACAGCAATTTTACAATGATCCATCTAAAGAGACGGCTGAAAAACTGAGAAACTCTATTCAAACCTTACATAATAAGGCGAAAAGCTATGCTGAATCCCACCAGATGCATGAGGAGATCGCCGGCGGATTCACATCAATTGTAGACAGTTCTAATTTATATATGGAAGAACTGGAACCCGTAATAAAAATGTATGAAATCCTTGGTTTTAATTCAGATGAAGGACAATACAAGACGTTGAATGATACATACGACCTCCTGTATTCACTCGTTGAACAGACTGGAAATCATCATCTGGTCCGTCTAGTACTGGAAATGCGAATGAATGAGCAAAATTATTTAGAAACGGGCAATAACGCTGCATTAAATAACTTTAATAAATATGTGGATCAGTTTAACGTAAATCTCCGTGAGTCCGATGTTGAAGATGGGGAAAGGACGAAAATTAGCCGAGAAGCATTAAACTACAAAACAAGAATGCTTTCGATCCGCACTACTTTAGAGAGCGCCATGGAAATCAAACAACAGTTTGAAGAAATCACATCTTCTGTTGTCAATCAGGTGAATCAGGTAACTGTTGCCGCTGAAGATGTGAATAACCGTATGCAGAAAGAACAGGAAGAACTTCAGCAGCTGTTATATATCCTGTTAATTTCCATTGGTGTCATTGTTTTATTACTCCTTCTGATTACAGGAACCTTTTTAATCCGCTCCATTAACCGTTCTATCCAGACATTAAAGCAGGGTGCAGAGATTATGGGCAGTGGTGATCTTGCATTTCGTGTAGATGTAAAAGGAAAAGATGAGATGTCTGATTTAGCTGCATCCTTTAATCACATGGCTGAAAAAATGAATCAGTCCTTATTGAAGGTAAGGGATGCGGCCAAAATACTTGGTTCATCATCCAGTGATTTAGCAGCCATCTCTCAGCAAACTTCTTCTCAGGCGCAAGAGGTAAATGATGCGATTAATCAAGTAGCTATCGGCTCGCAGGAACAGGCGGGCCAGATTGAAGAAAGCACAACCCTGATCGAAAATGTAGCAAAAGCGATTGAACAAACTGAATCAATGAAAGATGAAATTATCGAAGCATTGAAAAATGCCGAATCAGAAAGTCAGAATGGTTTTGAAAAAATGAATCAATTGGAAAATATCACAAAATCTTTTATTGAACTGGCCAACCATTTAACAAAAGAGATTCAGCAGGCTACCGACCAGTCGAATAAAATTAACCAAATCGTATCCACCATTCAGGAAATTGCTGACAACACGAATTTGCTTGCATTAAATGCCGCTATTGAATCGGCACGGGCTGGTGAAGACGGCCGGGGATTCGCCGTTGTAGCAGATGAAGTGCGAAAACTTGCTGAACGCTCGAAAAATGAAGCCGAAGAAATCTATCATTTAATCAGTCAAATGACCGAACAGATGAATGCCTTATCCAGAGAATCTGACAAGTTTAATACGTATCAGGAAGAACAGGCTGTTTCCGTAAAGGAAACAAAGAATGCATTTACAAGTATTACAGAACACATTTACGATATGAATGAGAAAACAGATAAGATCGGTACATCTCTTGAGGAAGTCAGGGATGCCAATGACGTACTTAAACAGAAGCTCCATGATATCAGTGTCATTTCCGAAGAAGCAGTTGCCACTGCAGAAGAAGTTGCAGCATCCAGTGAAAACCAGTCTGAATCCATTGCAAAAGTAAATGAGTCTGCCATGGATCTTCATGCATTATCCCAGGAACTTGAAGCTGAAGTAAGTGATTTTAAGCTAAATGAAAACGCTATAAACGGAAGTTTTGAATCAGACATGGATCTTGCAGAAGATGAATGGGACGATTATCAGGGACAAACCGAAGATATGGACAAGCAAGATTTAGAACCGTTCGATGAGGAAATCATGACAGATTCAACGGAAGCAGTGGAAGCAGAGGAAATAGAAGAAGAAACTGCGGCTGCCAAAGAAGAAGATGCGTATTCAGATGAAACGGAAGAAAACGTTGAGGATCAATGGGATGAAATCAAAAAAGCCTCAGATGAATTTCCTGATGAGAAAAAATAATTTATCTGCACACAATGGTAGATAAGGATTACACAGTTATAACCCCCCACAGTACATGGTTTCTGTGGGGGGTTATATAACGAATCAGAGCCTTCAAACACCTGTCACTCAAGACAATATACGATAGATTTTTAATCGTTCTGTTTATAAGAAATGGACCGTACCATCTCCATCATTAACCCTGCATCCTCCGCTAAATTTCGCTTCTCTGATACAGTGGAGATTCTTTTCCCTCCAAGGCCGACAATTAACTCATATTGACCGTCGTCATTATAAGGGACGGCTACTACATATCCGAACTGTTCTTCGGATTGAAATGTGGAATCTATTAGCACATCATTTTTATTGGCGGATTCATATAATAAACGGCTTGCGTCTTCCTCCAGAGGATTAAAAAACAGTAAATATGTCTGATCACCGTCCTGTAATACCAGATTGTATTCGGTGGCATCAGCCATGTCCATTTTCTCCGGAACATACAACGATAATGAATCTGTCTCTTCAGTAGCCTCTGTTGGATCCGCAAGAAACGCATCTTTAACAGCCCGTTCAGTATCATCAATAATCTGTTCCTCCGATACAAACAAACATCCGCTTAAAAGAACTGATAACTGTGTCCATATGATTAAAAACAGGATTGGTTTAATTCTCATGAAATAATTCCCCCGATCTTTCTATGTCCTATTTTATCATACTGTTAGTCCAGATGATTTGACAAGGGGAAGTATGCATTACATGATAATAGTAGAATCTCTTAAGGAGGCGAAAACATGGAATTTACGGTATATCTAGCCGGACAAATTCATGATAACTGGAGGGAAGAACTTAAAAGAAAAGCCAAAGATAAAGGTCTTCCGCTCAATTTTGTAGGTCCTCAGGAAAACCACGATCAGTCAGACAGCATCGGTGAAGATATTCTAGGCAAGCAACCGAACCAGCTTTACCGGGACGATACAGCATCCAGCATCAATAATCTTCGCACCCAGCTATTGATGGAAAAATCGGATTTAGTGATCGCTTTATTTGGTGATCAATATCGGCAATGGAATACGGCCATGGACGCTGGCATGGCTATTGCCTATCAAAAGCCACTGATCATTATTCGTCCGGAATCCTTAATTCATCCTCTTAAGGAACTTTCCAACCGGGCAAATGTAACCGTGGAGACCGTAGATCAGGCTTTAGATGCCATTGCCTACATTTTTAGGTAACGTTATACATTAGCCTCCTGCAGAAATTGCAGGAGGCTATTTTACTTGAAACCGTTTTTAGTTCTTATGAGAGTAAATTCCATCTGTCCTCTTAATAACTGAACCACATGCATAAACATCGTTTCTCTATCCACCAAATGGTTAGTAAAAATTCCAATAGCCCCTTCATGATGCTTGACATTTTGTTTTTTCGTATACTCGTCCATAATGTCGCCCAGTTCTTTTCCCCTTTTTAGTTCTTTAGCAATTTCATCCGGAAGGGCAATGCGGGCTCCTCCAGCTGTATATAAATTTCCTTTTTCATCTGCCAGGGCTCCCCAGTTGCACACATATAACCTGCCTTCCAGCTCCATCACTCCGCCTTCCAGCCCGATTCCTATAACATCTTTGTCCATTTGGGCGCACTGACGGGCCCGATTAATAGCTCCTTCCAGAGTTTCCTCATCTGAAAACGGCTGTAAGGATACGTTAGATGACACCTTCACACCTTCTACCTGTTCATTCGGAAAAACCTTTTGCACAGCATTGACCTTTGCCGGGTTGTTGGATCCCACCAGTACTTTCATCCTGTCATCCTTTCATTTTGTATCTGATCATCCATTTTTTCGGATTTGTTCCACTGCATTTTGATCCGTTGCCTGAACCAGTTTTACTAGTAATTCTTTAGCTGCAGCATAATCATCTACATGGATCATAGAGGCAGACGTATGAATATAGCGGGAGCAAATGCCGATTACAGCAGAAGGAACGCCTTCATTGGACATATGAACCCGTCCAGCGTCCGTGCCGCCCTGGGAAATAAAATATTGGTAAGGGATGTCATTGGATTCAGCAATATCTAAAATAAACTCACGAATGCCCCTGTGGGTAACCATGGTCCGGTCAAAAATCCGAAGAAGGGCACCTTTGCCGATGTGGCCAAATTCCTTATCGCTTCCTTCCATATCATTGGCAGGGGATGCGTCGAGCGCGTAAAAAATATCCGGTTTGATCATGTTCGCTGCCGCCTGTGCTCCCCGTAACCCCACTTCTTCCTGTACCGTTGCTCCAGAATACAATTCATTCGGGAGTGTTTCATCCTTCAATTCTTTCAGTAATTCAATGGACAGGCCACATCCGTAACGGTTATCCCAGGCTTTTGCCAGAATTTTCTTTTGGTTTGCCATTGGGGTAAAGGGACAAATTGGAACAATCTGCTGTCCCGGCTTAATTCCCAGTTTCTTTGCATCTTCCTCATCATCTGCTCCTACGTCAATGAGCATATTTTTGATCTCCATTGGTTTCTTGCGCTGTTCCGGTGTTAAATTATGAGGGGGAATCGATCCAATTACACCTACAACAGGACCATTGTCCGTAATAATTTGTACGCGTTGCGCAAGAAGAACCTGGCTCCACCAACCGCCAAGAGTTTGAAAGCGAATCATCCCATTTTTGGTGATCCGGGTAACCATAAAACCTACTTCATCCATATGCCCTGCAACCATAACTTTAGGTCCGTTTCCCTTTTTGACGCCAAACACGCCTCCGAGGCGGTCCTGTATGACTTCATCTGCGTATTTTTCCAGTTCCTGCTTCATAAAATTCCGTACTTCGTGTTCATTACCAGGGGCTCCTGGAAGTTCGGTAAGGGTTTTAAATAATGCCAGGGTTTCGTTATCCATTATGTATCACTCCATTTTATTTTAATCTCCTCCATTATTTTAACCGACTGCAGGTGACATTTCCAACACAACTCCTTTTTTGTATACTAATACATATAGGAGGAGTGGTTTGATGGGATTCAAAAAATTATTTCTTTCGGCCGGAGCCGGAATCCTGGCTTACTTTGCCTGGAGTAAAGTGAAATCTGACGTACTGTCCCCGGAAAGAGCTTTGGCAGAGCTGAAAAACAAATATGATCACGTAAGCGGTTCGTGGATCTTTGCGAAGCCTGAAACGGCAGAAATGAATGGAGAGACTGTCCCTGTCTATAAAGCTGGTCTTACGGTTATGGCAAATGGAGAAACCGTACAGAAAGAAGTGATGATTAATGCCATGACAGGAAAAGTATTAGAGTTATAGATGCAAATGGGGCTGGATCATCAATATTGGAAAAAAGAAAATAATACACAGTCAGTATGTACAGACTCCTGCAGAAAAAGTACAATCCTTTGAATGGACCTCCATTTGAAGGATTCGTTTATTCACTGCTTATCCAAATAAAAAGATCCGAACGAATTCATCTGTCGACGAAATCGTCCGGACCTTTTATTCTCTTTTGCAGCCCTGTCCCAATCTTCTTTTATGATTAAAACTAAAATTCAATGAAGAAGGGATGAAGATTCTCGTTTAAACAATACTCGATTCTTTGCCTGAAATTTTTCCAAGTCACCATTTCCAGTGCCTGTTCAATTGGGAAATAACCTACTTCCAGGCTTTCTGGACTTGTCGATTGTTTACCTCCAACCGGTTTGCCCAAAAATAGTGTATTACATATGGAACGATCTACATTTTGAAAAATGCCGCAAAACCTCGTGATCTCAATGTCGATGCCGGTTTCTTCCTTTGTCTCCCTGATCGCAGCTTCTTTTATGGATTCCCCTTCTTCGACCTGTCCTCCCGGCATCTCCCATCCCCTTCTTGGTCCTTTGATGAGCAACACTTCTTCGTGTTCATTTAATACAATGGCAGCAGCAGAAACAATATGTTTAGGCGGTGTTATCATATACCTCTCTCCCATTAGATCTCGATTCAAATAAAATCAGGAATACAATACGAAACATGAAGTTGTATCCCATGAGGGAACATCTTTTAATCAATATGCATGATTTACTTATATTCGTAACGAATTCGTTCAACTTTTTTAACCATTTCCCCGTCTGAATCAAATTTTATTGCCCGGTAATGTGCGTCGTGGTAAAAGGTGTACCAGGCTTCTTTATCATAACCGTGTTTCATCCATTGTTCTTTTTGATGGACAGATGTTACCGGATAATCATCATAAGCCAGAACCCATAATACATTCTGATGGGCATGGGTTGGCATAAGATCAGCCATATGAATAAACATTTCATCGCCATCTTCGAACACAATTATGCTGTGTCCGTCACTGTGTCCGCCAGTGTGAAACATTTTCAGCCCTGGAACGATCTCTTTTTCATTTTCATAGGTTTCTACCTGCTCCTGAACAGGTTTCCAGTTTGATTCCCAGTATGTATTGACGGAACGGATATTTGGATATCGCATTTCATGCCATTCAGTAGCTGAGGTGTAAATTGCTGCATTTTTAAATACTGGAACCAGTTGATTCCTTTCCCATTTTGTCAGACCACAGGCATGGTCAAAATGCAAATGGGTCATTAAAATGCCATCCATATCATCCGGTAATAAACCGAGTTCTTCCAGGGACTTCTCTACTCTCGATTCTTCCAGCACGCCGAAATTCCGCTTCTGCTTATCTGTTAATTTACCGTTGCCAATCCCTGAATCAATTAAAAAATTTTTTCCGTCCAGCTGCAAAAGAATTGGATCTGTTCGGAGTTCAATCTGATTTTTTTCATTAACCGGATATTTCTTGCTCCACAACGGTTTAGGAACAACTCCGAACATTGCACCTCCATCTAAATGGGTAACTCCTCCATTAAGCCAGGTCAACCGTGCCCGGCCAATTTGCAGTGTTTCCATTTAATCTACCCCCTTTTTGAACAGTGTACCATATTTGTGATCCTGGTTTAGCGCGAAGCAGGAACATGAGCTTTACACCGGTAAATCGGATTACCTTTTTCGGAAAACTTCTCCTCGTACTCCGTCATCACATTCTCAGGATCCTTTAATTGATGAAGATCAAGGGTCACTTCATCCAGCACCATGCCGAACTGGGAAAAGCTCACCAGTGAAAACTCGAAAAACTGCTGGTTATCTGTTTTTAATACAATCTCTCCTTCTGGCTTTAAAATTTGCTGATATTGTTTTAGAAACGTATGATACGTCAAACGTCTTTTGGCATGGCGTTTCTTTGGCCATGGGTCGGAAAAATTTAAATAGATTCTGTCTATCTCATCGTCCGCAAATAACTCACATAAATTTTCAGCATTGACATTCAACAGACGGACATTGACCACATCTTCCTCTTTCACTTTTTTAATCGCGCCCACAATGACACTTTTCACCCGTTCAATACCAATAAAATTGATATCTGGATGATTCCTCGCCATTTTTGCAATAAATTGCCCTTTCCCGGTCCCTATTTCTAGATGGATCGGCTGTTCCTTTTGAAAAAGCTGTCTCCAGCTTCCTTTTTGGGCATAAGGAGATGGTTCAACAATATGATCATGTTCTTTTATAAAATCATCTGCCCACGGTTTGTTGCGAATTCTCATCTTTGTATGCCTCCTTATGGAATCGCTTATACCATATCATGAAATGATGATGAAGAAAAGAGCAGGCAACGTATCGTTTATATCCTCCTGGAGTGCCCCAGGGTGTCTTTTTAACCAGAGGTATCATAGCTCAGAATAGATGAACTTTTCCCGGGACAATAAAAAAATGGCGGGATTACCGCCAAAAAAGTAAAGACGTTCTGGAACAGATATGTTTGAACAAATCAGTGATTATTTAAACTTGCGATCTGTTCAAACAGGACCGACTCTAAAAAGTAGCGCCACCTCTGGACTTCCTCTTGATATCCCCGTTTTTTATTCCATTTTATAAATAACAGGGCCTGAGCAATAACATACCAGTGGATTCGTTTCTGCAATGATTCCGTCAATTCCACTCCGTAACGTCCGAGCCATGAGACCCATTCCCCTCTTGGGATGTACCAGTGAAGCAACATGCCGAGGTCAATAGCCGGATCAGAAACAACCGCATGATCCCAGTCGATTAAATATAACTGTCCACTTTTGGAAAGCAGCCAATTATTGTGATTGACATCACAGTGGCATACGACCTTCTGCTGATTCTGGACATCAGGAAGCATCTTTTCTAATAAACGGAGGGCTTTATGTACATGCTGCTCATTCTCATATATCATCTGATGGAGATCGGCCAGCATATCTTCAGGCTCAAGAGGCTGTTTGCCCATTCGCATCAAAAGATCCAGCAGTTCTGTAGAGTGATGGATTTTGCTTAAAAGGTGGGCAACCTGGTCCTTTTTCATTTCTTCCGGGGTCAGTTCTCTGCCTTCGAGCCATTTTTGAGCGGTAATGACGTCTCCGTTTTCCATTCTTTTTGTCCAAACCAGCTTAGGAACAATTCCTTCAGCAGACAGTACAGCCAAAAAAGGAGAAGAGTTGCGTTTTAAAAATAGCCGTTTCCCTTCTCGCTGTGCAAAATAAGCTTCACCAGTGGTTCCGCCTGCCGGAGTAATCTTCCATTCTTTCCCTAAAATCTGTTCCAACCAATCCACCTTCAATTCCTCAAATCTATATATTCTAGTATAACGTGTTTTCACCAAAATGGGTAGAATATTGTTGAAATTTTTTGATAATTCACCAGTCCATGTAAAGAAATACGAATTAAGATTAATATATTTTTCCCGTAAAAATCAAGTCCTCATTTATGGATTTCCAGAGCCAATCTTTCCCTGGTGCACATCATACTTGTTTTCGTGCTTTTGAATGATGCAATGGGTACATCTCCCTGTCTGGCCGTCGGCGTGGTAGTATATTCCTTCATCTGCGAAAATTTCAATCGAACGTGCTTGATACACCTGTACTTCTTTTAATTTCGTATGTTTGCCAAAAAAAACGGTAAAGAACAGAGCGAGGATTTTCCATTTTGAGATTTGACTGACAATCACTACATGAAAATCATGGGGGTTATTTTTCGCACCCGGAGCGATTTTCATACCTCCACCAAAATACGGGTGACTGGCAACGGTAACCATCCATGCCTCTTTGATGGAATAAAACTGTCCGTCCAGAATAACATCGATGTTTTTCGGTTGAAATTGAAATAATTGTTTCAAGAGGGAGATCACATAACCTAACGTACCCAACCCAATTCGGTTAGCGACTGATTTGAACCGGGAACGGTTAACAAGTTTTGCAACTTCGGCATCAAATCCAAACCCCATACTGCTGGAAAAAAGCTTGAAATTATAGGGTTTTTTTAATTTAGTAGAAAAGCGACCAAACCAGTACGGTTTATATTCGGGGGACTGAATGATTTGTTCGAATAATTTTACCGGTTTGCCCTTCAAATGCAATCCCCTAGCAAAATCATTTCCTGACCCTGCAGGAATGTACGATAAATGAATAGAAGAGTGATGCGTTAAGCCATTGATGACTTCATGAACGGTTCCATCTCCACCTACAATGATGAAACATTTCATTTTTTCCCCGTACATCTGTGAAAGCTGTCTCGCCAGTTCAGTACCATGTCCTTCATATTTTGTGAAAAACGTACGGCAGTCCTTCTCTTTAAAAAGGGGATGTCTCTGCAACTTTTTATAGACTTTCATCGATTTACCATTACCGGCTATCGGATTCACAATCAGTATATACATATCATTTACTCCTTTAAAGAGGACATGCCTAAAACAGCGGTTCCTCCTCTTCCATTTCCCATTCCGGTCTTTTCATGGCTGTGGTCTGACAATGTTTAAGCAATGCCTCTCCAGCCTTTAGTTGGATATATTTTAAAGGTGAACGGATTCGTTTCATTCCGCTATACCAGCTCTCATAGTCATCTCTACCCACAATCGACGTCAGATAAGGTTCCGAATGATATTCAATCGGGTGGAACCGGGAAAGAACGATTTTTTCAACAGGAAGACGGATGTTGTAGGCTCCCAGAATGCTGCGAACAATGCGTTCCGTTCTCTTTAAAGAGATTAACGGGCTAAGCATTTTTTTATTTATCCGGCTGTTTTCGATATACCATACGCGCTGACCCCCGGCTATGACATTGACGTCTTCCTCAAACTCTACGACGTGAACACAATAGATTTTCAGCGGGGTAAGGATGATGATTTCCGCTTCTACAGGTGCCTTTTTTAGTTTAAAAATCGGATAATACATGATTAAAAAAATATCGGGAAAACTTTGCAACAAATATTTTAAAAGGGGATCATCATAATATTGTTTTTCTACTATTGATGATTCCCGAATCGTTGATGACGCCCATTTGATCTGAAAGGGATAAATCCGGTCTAGAAAATAATGCTTCAGCTCCCTGATACTCTCTGGAGATTCCGGCTGTTCATCAAATGGATCTCGATCGTCTTCGGTATCCAGTGAATGTCTGTTCAACCATTTTTTCAAAAAGGGAATGCCTCTCTTCCGATGGTCTTCCAGGGAATTTTCAAGGACAAGCGGGATCTTCTCATTATTCATTTTCCAGATTGAGTGCAGTTTTTCCCAATTTTCCCGTTTGAGACGGATAAACTGGCCGGGATAGCGGTAAACATCCATCTCATATCGGGAAACATAATCCTGGAGCTTAATCAATTGGGCCATGTACGAACACCCCATTACTTATTGGATAAATGTTTGATATATACCGGTTCATATTTTACTTCGTTTTCAGGATGAATCCGGTATAAACAAAACCGGTCTACTTCCATTATACGTGTTTGCGGTACAGGAAGTAGAGGTTGCAAATCCATCGTGGGAATACTGATCTTCGCAGTCTTCCACTTTTTTGCAAGAGTTATGTGGGGAGTATATGGTCTTTTCTCCGCCGGGAATAAATGACGCTGACATAGTTTATCTACTTTTGTCTGCAGGGCCATAAGGGATGTATGTTTTTCAACTCCTGCCCACATGACTCTGGGCTGAGTTTTGTTCCCGAAAAAACCAAGGAGACCAATCTTCAGAACAAAAGTGGAAAACTCATTTGTACGGTCCAACGATCGGGTTAAAGGAGTCACCTGATCATCATGAACATTTCCTAAAAATTTCAGCGTGATATGGAAATCTTCCGGGTGAGTCCAGACTTTGTAAGAAACATAAGGCTTCAGCTTTTCCTGCCATTCCTCCAGCCATTTCTGAATGTCTGACTGAACCGGAATTCCTATAAAATAATGGGTGCTATGTGACAAAGTAACCGCTCCTTTTCTCATTCAGTCTATGTTTTGTCAGCTGATGAACATAGATAGAGAATCCAATTCCGATTAACGAAAACCATGCAAAGGTTCCGTACATCCAGAACACATCCAGCACGTCCACCATCACACCTGCAAGAAAACTGAAAAAAGCATTTCCAAGCCCATTGCCAGCGGCGGAATAAATTCCTACGGCCGTCGCCTGAACATCAGAAGGAGCTATTTCTTTTACAAACATCAGTGCAGCAGGGATATAAAGCCCGACTGAAACTCCCTGAACAATGGTGGTGGCATAGATCAGCCATACTGGAGGTTCAAAAAAATACAATAACCACCGGGCAAAGGATAGAGCGGAGCATACAATCATAATCGGCACAATACCTGTTTGACGAATCACCCGCTGAGCCATTCGCATAAAGGGAGCTTCACTTCCGGCTGCCAATAAAAAAGCGATGCCTACTCCTGATAAAGATCCTCCTGCTGCCAGTATAAAGGTACCGAAATAATAGTTGTTTGCAAGAACCGGCCCAAATACCAAAAAATTAGAGACCAAAAAAAACATAAAAGCCTTTTGTTTAAAAAGCAATGTCAACCCTTTTGAAAAAGCGGTATGCACAGGCTGCCCCTTTACAGGGAAATACCTGAGCGGGATAAGGGAAATCATTAATCCAGTTGCATAAATTATGAATATCCAGCCGATATATCCAGACCAGTCTGTCATTCTCCCAGCGATAAAAACAGCAACAGCAAAACCGACCGCTCCCCATAGCCGAATATTCCCATATTCCTTCTTGTGCTGATACACAAAATCGAGTGACAAGCTATCGGACAGAGGGACAATAGCGGACTGAAACAACGCAAGTGCAAACATTCCAGCTGTTAGCCAGATAAACCGATCTGCCAGTATATAAATCAATCCAGAAATACTTGTCATCACAACTGCCATCATCAACAATTTTCGTGGTTTTCGCGTGTAATCACTGATCATTCCCCAGATCGGCTGCATGAAAATGGTGATAATCGGTATCATCGCTATAATCAGACCGATCCGGGTATGATTCAACCCGGCTTCCTGTTCTAAATATACGGACAGAAGAGGAAACAGCGATCCAAAGCCAAAAAAAGATAAAAAATAAAAAATTTGAAAATGCCGATAGCGTTGCTCAGTTGATACATCCATATCTGATTCCCCGTTCTACTTAAATTTTGTGTCTGATGATTTGCAGCAATGCATCCGCGTATATGGCAGTTGATCGTACCAGATCATCGATGATCATGTGTTCATCTGCCTGATGGGCTGTATCTGGACGATCCGGAAACATTGCCCCGTATGCGACTCCCTTTTTCAGCACTCTGGCATAGGTGGCACCCCCGATTGAAATCGGTTTCGCCTTCTGGCCTGTATGGTTCTCATAAGTGTTCAGCAAAATCTTTACGAGCAGATCATCCTGCGGAACATACAATGGTTCCATGTGATCAATTGTATTTACCGACCATCCTTCCAGCTCTGCGACAGACAGAATTTGTGGATACCAATTCTCTATCGGGATCGTCACGGGATATCGAATATTCACACCAATGTTCATATGCTTTTGCTCCCATCTGAGCGTCCCTGTGTTCAGCGTAAGGGAACCTGAAACGTCATCGCGTGAATGGATCTGAAGACCTTTTCCTGAAGTTGAACGAAAATATCCAATAATTTTTTTCAGTTTTTCCTTCAGGGGATGAGAAAGATCAAGACCTGTCAAAAATTCCAACAAGAACATGATCGCATTTTTTCCCTGTTCTGGAGTGGAGCCATGGGCTGTTTTTCCATAGCAGATGACTTTCATTTCCATAGAATTTACCAGTTCGATATTCCCATCTATCTTTCTGTCTGTTACATACGTTTCAAATAAACGTTTTACTGAGTCCTGCTTAGGGGTTTGGAGTACTGCCTGGGCACTCGCCGGAACCATATTCAGCCGGTCCCCGCCACTTAATTGAAGCAGCTGTACGTTACCATTTCCCTCATTTTCAGGTACAGGAATGTGGAATGCTAAATCTATCAATCCTTTTTCGGCATGAATCACTGGAAATTCAGCATCCGGTGAAAATCCGTAATCGGGCATCTCTTCATGTTTAAAATAGTGGTCCATGCATTTCCAGGATCTCTCTTCATCCGTTCCAAGAATCAGCCTGATCCGCTTCCCGGGATCGATTCCCATTTCCTTTAGCATTTTCATGGCAAAGAATGCTGCCAGTACAGGACCCTTATCATCCTGTACCCCCCTTGCGAACAGTTTTTCATCTTTTAGATATGGACGGAATGGATCGTCACTCCATCCGCTTCCAGGGGGAACGACATCCACATGACCTAAAATCCCTACCAATTCTTCCCCCTCTCCCCACTCGATATGTCCGGCATAACCGCCGACATTTTTAACACGAAAACCCTCTTCTTTCCCGATATTCAGCATATAATCAAGCGCTTCTCGTATTCCTTTACCAAACGGAGCGTTATTGTCTGCAGTGTTAGGGTCATAAATACTGGGGATGCTCAAAATATGCATCAACTTTTCTAACAATTCTTCCTTCATCTCTTCTGCCCGGTTTAAAAAAACTGACGGTTCCAACAAAGTCACTCCTCTTGTCCTATGATGATATCACTTTATTCGTTTATATGTGTCCCTGTCACAAATAACAAAGAGTTTTGCATCAACCGGAATTTCTTTTTTCAGCTTGCGGTTAATGCTTAAGTTATTTCCGTCTGCGATAAGGGTTGCTCCCTCTTGAAGCAATGCATGAAAGGCGTCCTCATAAGTTTTCCATTCCTTGCGCCTTGAAATTTGATACAAATCGTCTCCATGATTTTTCCTTAAAAGTTGCTCATATACTTGTGCAATACCTTTTGTCTGGGCAGAGCGAACAGCAAGAGAAGAAATCGTTTCATAAGAGAAAATAAACTCATCTACTTTTACATGGCGAAAATTTTTAATATGTTCTTCTTCCATTACCTCAACCACAGTATGTATATGAGAAGCCTCAGATTCAACTGCAGTAGCAATCAGCAGTGTTTTTCCATCAATCAGCTTGGAATCCTGAATAGTCTCATCTGCAAAGATCAGTACAGCGCTTGCCCTGTCCAGATTGGCCCGCTTCAAGGTTTCTTTGGTTGTAGGGTTTCCTTTCACGTAATGGATATGTTCTTCCAGCATCGGGGCCTTTTCCAATTCATCCACAATGACGATTTCAGCACCTGGAATTGACTGCGTTAATTCCTGAATGGCGTAATATGCTTTTTTTGACCAGCCTATGATGATGTAATGACCTCTTCCCTTATACACGATATTCCCCTCCTCGCGTTTTTTTCGAAAACTGGCAAATGCATCGACTACTTTTCCGATTACAACCCCAATTAAACCAATGCCGAAAATGTATAAAAATACTGCAATACTTCTTCCACCAAGGGTTTCCGGAGAAAGATCGCCGTAGCCCACTGTTGTTACGGTCGTCAATACCCACCATAACCCATCTAAAAACCCCTTAAAAGTTTCGGGTTCAACTTTTACGATTAAATAGCTAGTAAGCAATACAAGAGCTACACTGGTTATGAACAGTAGGGTATTATTAATTTTAATCATTTTCATAACGATACGGCGCATGACATACATCTTTAGCCCTCCCCTCAATGACAAACATTTTAAATTTGTTTAAAATTTATATAAAAAAATACGAAAATTTTCTCTCTTTTGATATAATATAATAAATAATTATATTTGCTTCGATGAACTGTCACCACAGAACTAAATTCCAAGGAGTGGTTTTTTGAATCGTTCAACCTCCCGTATGCTGACAAGGATTAAAGCTGTCTATCTCTATATAAAAGAGAACGGAACAGTCAGTACATCCGAGTTGGCGGAAGAGTTTGGGATTACAGACCGAACTGTTCAAAGGGATTTGAATGTGCTGGCGTACAATGGGCTTGTCAAAAGCCCTACAAGAGGTAAATGGACCACTACAAATAAAAAAGTAAAGATTTCTTAATGGATGATTTTCTTATATCCCCGGGCATAGTTCCGAGGTTTTTTTTGTCCCTATCCAAGTCTACTCATTTCATCATCGGTTAATTCCCGGTATTCCCCGGGCCTTAACCGTTCATCAAGCTCCAACTTCCCCATTTGTATTCGTTTTAGGTACATCACTGTTTTTTCCACTGCCTGAAACATACGCTTAATCTGATGATATTTTCCTTCTGTTATCGTAACATACACCTCGGACTGGTTTCCCTGTCTGATTATCTTAAGCTCAGCCGGTTTACAGACATATCCATCATTAAGGATAATCCCCTTTTTGAATGCCTGAACGTCCTGATCAGTTACCACCCCGTCAACTCTGGCATAATAGGTTTTGTCTACATTCTTTTTCGGACTCAAGAGCCTGTGGGCGAGCTGGCCGTCATTGGTTAATAAAAGTAATCCTTCCGTATCTTTGTCCAGCCGGCCTACTGGAAAAGGTTGAAAAATTAACTCAGCCTCTGACAGAAGGTCCGTTACACACGTTTCTGTTGGGTCTTCTGTAGCAGAAATGACCCCTGCAGGCTTATTCATCATGAGATAAATATGTTTACGATAAATGACTTTTTCTCCCATTATACGAACATCCTGCTGCTCAGGTTCCACATGAATTTTTCCGTCTTTTACTGTTTTACCGTCAACCTGAACCTGTCCCTTTTTTAGTATCCGTTTCACTTCTTTGCGGCTTCCATACCCCATGCTGGCAAGCAATTTATCGATTCTCAAAGCCTGTTTCATCCTTCCTAAAAAAACATTCGCTCAAATAATCGCACACGTCCTCCCAGTACCCGTTCAAGTAAAGTGGATTTATAGCTGAACCACAAGTAAATGTATCCTCCTGCACCGGCTAATATGAGGAGTTCTGCCAGTAATGACAGCCGTGATGCTTCATCAAAAATGACCATCTGCAACAACCACTTCAAGATCAGTATCGTTCCTGTCATAATCAGAGTGAAAATTCCAATTAGCACCGTACGCTTGATCAGCTGACGCACTGGCAATTGCACAACCTGATGAATTTTCCATAAATTCAAAAGGGATGCCGTGCTTACCGCAAGACCCGTAGCAATGATCGCCCCTTTTGCCTGCATGAAATAAATCAGAGGGATATTCAAAATGAGTTTAATAAGTACTCCCACTCCTAAACTGACCACGGCAAAGTTTTGCCGGTTGATTCCCTGCAAAATTGATGAAGTGAGGGTAAACAGTGCGTAAAACAGGGCAACAGGAGCATACATACGAAGCAAACCTGAACCTAAATCCAGCTGATCCACACCATAGAACGTACCGTACGCCTCTTTTGAAAGAAGCGATAAACCGACAACGGCAGGAATGGTAACTAGCATAATCATTTGAAGGGACTGATTGATATGCTTTATGTACACATCCCTTTTCTTTTCCGTAAACGCACTCGTAATCGCAGGCAATAACGCCAGAGAAAGGCCGGTCGCAACTGTCACGGGGATAATGACCAGCTTATGACCGTAAAGAACAATGGCTGAAAAAGCAGCCTCGGAAATCTCGGCCAGTCCAATATGTGCCATCGCACGATTAAACGTAAATTGATCAATCAGCTGATAAATCGGAGTAGCAATCCCGACAAGAACAAAAGGACCTGCATAGCTTAACAGCTCTTTAAATAAGTCTGACAGCGGATAATTCACTCTTCTTCGCTGACTGGACAACTGACGATCCATAAAAGGTTTCCTGGTTCTCCAGTAAAACCATAAAACGGCACTGGAAGCTATGGCTCCGATGAATGCAGCAAAGGTAGCCAGTCCTACTGCTGTAGTAACTTCCCCGTCCAGCAGAAAAATAACCGCAGAAGCTCCCGCCAGCAGAAATACAATTCGAGCAATCTGCTCAACCACCTGGGAAACAGCGGTTGGTGCCATGGATTCCTGTCCCTGAAAATACCCTCGAACCAGACTCATGGCAGGTATGATTATTAGAGCAATACTCACCATTTGAATGACAAATGCAACATCTTCAACAGAGTTACTTAAATCTTTGTCTGTTATAATCCAGCGTGCAAAAACTTCTGCACCAAAAAACAACATTAAAAAGGCAATAAAGCCTGTGACAAACATGAAAAAAAGTCCGGAAGTAAACATTCTTCGTGCTGTATAATAATCCCCCAGGGAATGATATTTCGAAACAAATTTAGACATGGCGAGGGGAACTCCCATGGTCGAAATACTGATCAGGATGGTATATGGAATATAGGCATAGCTGAATAAAGCTCCTCCATTATGGCCTACGATCCATTCAAACGGTATAACATAAAGGATGCCCAGAACTTTTGAAATCATCGCAGCACCCGTCAATAACATCGTCCCTTTAACCATTTTCGACAAAGCCATAGTTTCACCTGCAATTGTTGTAGAATAAACCAGTTTTATTTTATCATAAGTTTATTCGTAAAAGCTCATCGATCATAAACTTTTGAAAACGGAGCCTACTGCAGTAATCCTATTAAAAAGACTCTTTAATGAACCATGAAATGGAAATACCAACTAACAGAAAGGGTTGAAGAGAATTGATCTATGATGTAGTCATTGTTGGGGGAGGGCCTGCGGGATTAATGGCCGCTATAGCAGCCAGTGAATATGGTGCTTCTACCCTTCTCATCGATAAAGGAAATAAACTAGGAAGAAAACTGGAAATTTCGGGTGGAGGAAGGTGCAATGTGACCAGCCGTCTTCCCCGGGAAGAAATCATCCGTCATATTCCCGGAAATGGCAAATTTTTATACAGTGCCTTTTCCGTATTTGACAATGAAGATATTATCGAGTTTTTTGAAAACCTTGGTATCCGTTTGAAGGAAGAAGATCATGGACGGATGTTCCCGGAAAGTGATTCGGCTAAATCAGTGGTTCAGGCCCTGTTAAATCATCTGGAATCTTTACAAGTACAAATTAAAACCAACACCCCTGTTCAAACAATTCATTTTGGAGAAAACTACCATACGATCGAATACAGTAATGGGAACATGGTTAAAGCCCTAACGGTTGTCATTGCTGTTGGCGGAAAATCAGTTCCCCATACCGGTTCAACAGGTGACGGCTATCCATGGGCAAAGAAAGCCGGTCATAGCATTACTCCATTATTTCCGACAGAAGTTCCACTGGTATCTCATGAACCGTTTATCAAAGAAAAAAAACTGCAGGGGTTATCCTTAAGGGATATTGCCCTTACCGTGCTGGATGAAGAAAAAAAGCCATTGATTACTCATAAAATGGATATGATTTTTACCCATTTTGGCATTTCTGGCCCTGCTGTTCTCCGGTGTTCACAGTTTGCTGTCAAGCAATTCATGAAAACAGATAAACCTGTCTTGATGAAGATTGACAGTCTCCCTGAAGAAAGTGAGCAAGAATTGTTACAACGTATCGTCCGTTTGACAAGGGAAAACCCAAAAAAATCGATTCGCAATCTCCTGAAAGGAATAGTTCCGGAAAGATATTTGGTGTTTTTGCTCAAGAAAAATGGACTTAACGGGGAAGAAAAAGGGGGGAACCTTTCGAGTGAAATACTACTGACTATTGTACGAGATTTAAAAGGGTTTGTTTTTAAGGTCCATGATTCCCTTCCCATAGAGAAAGCATTTGTTACTGGGGGCGGTGTATCGGTTAAAGAAATCGTTCCGAACACAATGGCCTCAAAAAAAATGCACGGCCTTTACTTTTGCGGTGAGATTCTTGACATACATGGATATACAGGAGGATTTAATATCACTGCTGCACTGGTTACCGGGAGAATAGCAGGAATGAATGCCTGTTTCGAAGCCCTTTCAAGGAACTGACTGATCTTGTCTTGCGTGTAAAAAGGGAGAATAGCCAATGAAAGTCTTCAATGCTTTCGTTTTAATTGGGTTCGGAATAGTCCAGATCTTTAAACCTAAAACAATCCGGTATTTAAAAAAGGGATGGAAGTGTAAGGACACTGAACCGAGAGAAATTTATATTATATAGATGATCAATATGAATCGGCCTTTTGCTGGTCGTGATTGCTTTGTTTATTTTAGAATTTCCCTGGGTCTTTAAGGTTTTCCCATACCTGACACCGAAGAAAAGGTTCATCAATCCTCTCTAATGATTTCTCCAGTTAGTTTTTTCATTCATTCTGTTCAATCGAAACATTTAGCTAACAAAAAAACCAGGAAGTTTTGAAAAACTTCCTGGTTTTTACTCCGCCCGGCAGCGTCCTACTCTCGCAGGGGAACAACCCCAACTACCATCGGCGCTGGAGAGCTTAACTGCTGTGTTCGGAATGGGAACAGGTGTGGC
>NZ_SMAN01000017.1 GCF_004342905.1 Melghiribacillus thermohalophilus
AGAACTTCCTCTCTATCGGTATTGGTTGGTTACTATTAACGATAGAGGAAGATTCTGCATTTTTCAATTTTCAACACACTTCATTGGGGAGAGCCCTATTTTTGACTTCTACTTCCTTATTCTGTCTTAATGATTCATAGCAGGCATCAATCAGCTCCATATTACGGATGGTGTGTTCGCCGGTATATTTAAGTTTTCCGCCACTCATCGCCGCTTTTGAAAAATGTTCCACCTGCAGTTTATACTGATCTCCCGACATTTTTTCTTCCCTTGACTCTTCATCCTTTTCGATTCTGACAATCCCCACGTCTCCTTCATTGTCGGGACGATATGCCCGGGGAATAGTAATTTTTCCTTTTGTGCCGATCACTTCATAGACGGTGCGGAATGGCATATTAAAACTGCAGTCAAACATTGCCGGGATTCCGTTTTCCATTTCAATGATTCCGTAAGCAGAGGTATCGACTCCGAAGTCGGAATCCACTTCCCCCTTGACCATCACGCTGGCTGCTTCTTTTCCCAGAATGTTGCGGAATGTATGCAAACAATAACAGCCTATATCGTAAATACTTCCCCCGCCCTTTTCAGGGTCCATCCGAATATTTTTGTCCCGGTTTCCTAGATAAAAAGAGAAACTGGCCCTCATCAGTTGAACTTCACCGATTTCCCCAGAAGCCATCACTTCTTTTACACGCTCATGCTGGGGGTGGAATTGATACATAAAGGCCTCCATAAAGGTAACACCATGCTGTCTGCAGGCATCTACCATTTCTTTCGTGTCCCGGGCATTGAGAGCTGCCGGTTTTTCAACCAGAACATGTTTGCCGGCCTGTGCAGCTTTGATCACCCATTCTTTATGGAGATGGTTCGGAAGGGGAATATAAACCGCATCGATTTCCGGATCCTCAAGCAGGGCTTCATAGGAATCATAGGTTTTCGGGATGTGCAAGCTTCTGGCAACCTCTCCGGCTTTCCCGCTGCCGCTGGCGATTGCTTTCACTTCAGCATTGTTTGCTCTTTGAATAGCCGGAATCAAGGCTTTTTGTGCAATATTTGCGGTACTTAAAATTCCAAAACGTAAAACTGCCATAGGAATCCTCCCTTATGAAATCACTTTTAAACCTTTAAAATTTTTGCTGATTGGTCTTACGGCATTGATCTTTGAAAAACGGACCATATAGACATTTTTTTTCGTGTCGATCGATTCAACGCTCCCTTCGCCAAAGATGGGATGTTCCACCTTTGAACCAATTTCGATCCCATCGCCTTTAGGGTCTGATTGTTCGGTTACAAACACTTTCTGATGAAATGCTCTTGCTTCCTCTTCCAGTTCCTCACTGATCTTGCCAATTCGCTTATAATAGTTTCTGTCCACTTCAAATAAAAATCGGGAAGGGTATTTCAACATTCCCCGTCCGTTAAATCCTTCAGATTCTGTCAAATATAATGTATTCATCGCCCTGGTTAAAGCAACATACATTAAACGCCGTTCTTCTTCAAGGGCCCTTTCCTTCCGTTCCATGATCGATCTGACACTTGGAAATATGCTTTCCGTCAGGCCAACTACGAATACACAGGGAAATTCCAGCCCTTTTGACGTATGAACCGTCATCAGTTTCACGGTGTTTTTCTTTTCCTCTCTCTCAGTATCCATATACAATGTAATCATCTGCAGGTATTGTTCAAGGGATATGTCTTCTCCGGCGTGCTGCTCTAACTGAAAAATGGAATGTTTGAGTTCCTGCAGATTATCCAGCCGGTCCTGATCCCCGTCTTCCCGGATCATTTTTTCATATCCCGTTTTCTCAATGAGCATCTGCAAAAGTTCAGATACTGACAGCCTGTCCTTCAGTTGCCTTCCCTTTTCAATAGCTTCGAGGAACGCACTCGCCTGTGTTCCTTTAAAAAGAGAATCGTCCTGATATTTTGCCAGTGTATCGTAAAGAGACATCCCTTCCTTTTCAGCCTGTTCCCTTAAAAAGGAAATTCGCTTCTTGCCGATTTGCCTGCGGGGCTTATTCACAATTCTCATAAAGGATAAATCATCCCCAGCAAAGGCGACAAGACGAAGGTGAGCGAGAGCATCCTTAATCTCCATCCGTTCAAAAAATTTAAATCCGCCGTAAATGGTATAGTCGATATTTTCTTGAATCAAAGCCTGTTCAATGAATCGGGATAAGTAATTGGCACGGTAAAGAATCGCGATGTGATGATATGGGATGCCACTTTTGTGTAAATCCTGAATTTGCTTGGCAATCCATTTCGCTTCTTCCTGTTCACTTTTTCCGTGAAAATGAATCACTTCGGGGCCAGAAGGATTGTTCGTCACCATATCTTTCGGAACCCGGTTTTGGTTACGACGGATCAAATCATTGCTAAAAGTCAGAATCTCTGGAGTGGAACGATAATTTTCCTTTAAAAAAATGGTTTTTGAATCCGGAAAGTGGCTATCAAAGCGAATAATAAGGTCCGGGTCCGCACCACGCCATTCATAAATGGTCTGATCTGGATCTCCTACGACGAACAAATTTTGATGTTGTCTGGACAGCATTTCCACCAGATCAAATTGCTTCTTGCTGGAATCCTGAAATTCATCGACCTGAATATAGTGCAGGCGGTCCTGCCATTTTTTCAGAACGTGGGGGAAATCATGAAATAAAACAAGTACAACATTCATTAAGTCCTCAAAATCCAGGCCAAAAATCTTTTTTTGTTTTCGCAAATACATTTCAATAATCTTTTGTTCCATATCATCCAGATCATCCAGCGTGATGGAATCTTCCCTTGAAATCATTTGCCTGACATACCCGGGAAGGGCTTTAAACACACCGATTTTCTTCAAAATATTGGTGAAGCTTTGATCCCGCAGTGTCAGGCCCAGTTCACCATAAATTTCCCGCAATATATCTTTCTGATCTTCTATATCCAGGATGACATAGTTTTTTGGATAATATAAATGATGAATGTCTTCCCTTAAGACACGTACACAAAAACCGTGATAGGTTGTCATATAGGCAGTATCCTTGTCTCCCCCCACCAGTTTTCTTACGCGTCCCCGCATTTCCTGAGCTGCTTTATTGGTAAACGTAACACATAATATATTGGAAGGCTCAATACCCAGCCCCTCTACCAGATAGGCAAACCGGCTGGTTAAGGCCCGGGTCTTCCCTGATCCGGCACCAGCGATCACACGTATATACCCTTCTGTTTCAGTCACAGCCTGTTTTTGGGCGCGGTTTAGCCCGTTCAAAATATGGTCAATCCCCATGATGCCAGCCTCCAAAACATATGTTTGGTTTTATTGTACTACATTTTATTATTTCATGCAGGGTTAGCTCGATTCCCCAACGTTCGTCATATTTCCCGGGAAATGTCCGCCTATAGATATTTATAAAACCCCGTTGCCTTCCCTTGAAATCCGGTGCGCTCATAGAAACGATGTGCTGCCTGTCGCTCATCGCGGTTTCCGCTGTTCAACACCATCATATAAGCACCCTTTTCCCGAGCAGTCTGTTCAGCTTTCTGCATGAGTCCTTTTCCAATGCCTTGATTTCTGTGCTCAGCTTTTACCACCATTGCGATGACTCTGGCTGCAGGTTGATTATTGACATAGGAATATTCCATGTGCATGCCCAGCAGGCCGGTTATCTCTCCATTGAGTTCGGCAACAAACGTATGATAAAGCCTGTTCCCCATAATCTTTTTGAATCTTGTTTCAACATCTTCCTTACTGGATGGGTACCCCAGATCACCAAGCAAAGATGGTAGCTGATTAAAATCCTTCTCTTCCAGTGTGCGAATCATTACATCCATCTTTCACTCCCCCTTTTCATACACTTTTTGCATTCAACATTCTTCATGAAAATCCTGTTCTTTTTCAGTATGTTTTCCTGGTTAAAGGAAAACGTAAAGGTAAACGGTACCCGGGAGGATGACAAGATGAAAGAAGAGAACATTGATCTTAGGGATTTTCCCAAGTTCCCTGAACCCTACTGGAGAGACTCCGTAAACCTTCCGTCTTTCGAGCCCCTTCGAGATGACATGCAGACAGATGTGGCAATCGTCGGCGGAGGAATTACCGGAATCACAGCTGGCTATCTGCTTCAAAAAGAGGGATTTCAGGTTACAATCCTGGAAGCCAGCAATATATTAAATGGAACAACGGGGCATACAACTGCTAAAGTTACAGCCCAGCACGGATTAATTTATGACGAATTGATGGGTCATTTTGGAACAGAGAAAACGAAATTATATTACGAAGCCAATATGGAGGCCATGAAATTTATTGAAAACCTTGTAAGAGAAAATGATATAGACTGTGATTTTTCAAAAGAAGATGCCTATGTGTATGCCACGACCGATCAAAAAGTGCCGAGCATTGATAAGGAATATCATGCCTATAAAAAACTGGGAATTCCAGGGGATATTGTAGAAGAAATCCCCTTTGACCTGGAGATCAAAAAAGCAATTGTCATGAAAGATCAGGCCCAATTTCATCCCCTGAAATATCTCCACTTTCTCTTAAGGGAGTTTCTCAATAATGGCGGACAAATTTTTGAACAGACAGTTGCCCATGATTTAGAAGATGCCTTTCATCCGGTGATTATCACCAAAAATGGCCATCGAGTCACATGCAAGTATGCTATATCCTGCTCCCATTTCCCTTTTATCGATCGTCATGGCATGTACTTTGCAAGAATGTATTCCGAACGGGCCTATGCTCTCGGGGTGAAGGCAAAGAATCCTTATCCGGGGGGCATGTATATCAATGCTGAAGAACCTTCTCGTTCACTCCGCTATACGAACATGAATGGTGAGCGTCTTGTACTGATCATTGGGGAAAACCATAAAACAGGACATGGGACAAATATGATGAAGCACTATGAACATTTACGGGATTTTGGCGACCAGGTTATCGGTATTGAAAACATTTTATATCGCTGGTCTACCGAAGACTTAACGACACTGGATAAAGTGCCTTATATAGGCCACATAACCTCCAGCAATCGTAATACGTTTATTGCAACGGGGTACCGGAAATGGGGAATGACCAACAGTACCGTTGCAGGACTACTCCTTAAAGATCTGATTCTAAATCGGGATAATCCATATAAAGATGTATTTACACCCGGCCGATTTACCGCAGATCCGGATGTCAAGAAATTTATCAGCATCAACACAGATGTTGCCGGGCATTTGATTGCGGGTAAAGTGGGTATGGCTTATAAAAGAAAAGAAGATCTCAAACCTGATGAGGGAGCAGTTGTTCAGGTGAACGGGAAACGGGCAGGCGCATATAAGGATGAATCAGATCAGCTGTTTCTGGTTGATACCACTTGCTCCCATATGGGCTGTGAACTCGAGTGGAATGATGCGGAGCGGACCTGGGACTGTCCCTGCCACGGTTCCAGATTTTCATATAAAGGGGAAGTGATTGAAGGCCCTGCAAAACATGGGCTGAAACAAATCCACGAAGAGAAACATACAGAAGTATAACAGTCTTCCAAAAGCCTGGAGATCAAAACTTCAGGCTTTTTTTGTGCATACCTGTAAGGAATCAGGCAACCGGCGCACATAGAGCAGACTCAGATTCTAAAAATGCAAATTCAAAGGTAAACTCTGTTCTGAGGTGATGGGTCCAATATGTTCGTTGAACGTAAGGACAGTTTTTCGTGATTGATCCTGGATTTCACCTTTCCTCAGCCTCGTTTTCCTCACTGATGTCCGATCCCCATTTACAAAAATTATATATGGTAGAATGAAATTGAAAATTCAGATATTTTATATCTATTAGGGAGGTGTAATCATGCTGCCCTCACACATGTCTTATCGGGATGAATTTTTAGAAGCCATTGTAGAAAATCCTTACTACTGCATCGTTACAGTTGATCGTGAAGGATATATTACGTATCTCAGCAAAAGCTATGGCCAGTTTCTTGGAGTGAAACCCAAAGATGTAGTTGGAAAACACGTGACGGAAGTAATCGAAAACACGAGAATGCACATAGTTGTGAAAACAGGGAAAGAAGAAATTGCTGACCTGCAATACATAAGGGGAAATTATATGATTGCCAACCGCATACCTGTTTTCTCAGACGGCAAAATCGCAGGTGCAGTCGGATTTGTTTTATACCGGGATACGAAGGAATGGATGGAAATGAACTCCCACATTAAGTCGTTGCTCGCAGAATTGAATCAGTACCGTAAACGCCAAAAAAAGAAGTACGGCATCCGTTATGTATTGAGTGATATTATTGGTCACTCCCGGGAAATCGAAAATTTAAAAAGAAAAGTGAAAAAAATTGCCCCGAGTGATGTTTCCGTCCTGATCAGAGGAGAAAGCGGCACCGGAAAGGAATTATTCGCCCAGAGCATCCATCATTTAAGTGACCGAAGTCAGAATCCTTTTGTTTCTATTAATTGTGCTGCCATCCCTGAACATCTAATCGAATCGGAACTGTTCGGATATGCAGAAGGAGCTTTTACTGGAGCCAAAAAAGGCGGAAAACCGGGTAAGTTTCAGCTGGCTGACGGTGGGACATTGTTTCTTGATGAGATAGGTGACATGCCTCTTTCTGCACAGTCCAAGTTGCTGAGAGTTTTGCAGTATGGAGAAGTTCAGCCAGTCGGAAGCACGAAAACTCAGACAATCGATGTTCGAATCGTCGCTGCAACCAATCAGCCGCTGGAAACGCTGATTGAAAATAAACAGTTTCGGGAAGATTTATTTTATCGGATTAACGTCGTTCAGCTTTCCATTCCGCCCCTTAGGGAAAGAGAAGACGACGTCCGGATTCTGGCAAAATACTTTCTGCATCATATCTCGGAACGGGCCGGAAAACGGGTCTTTGAGCTGGATGAAAGGGTATTAGCATTGTTTTTGGACTATTCCTGGCCCGGGAATGTACGTGAACTGGAAAATGTCATTGAATCTGCCATACATCTGACCAGCAGTGAAAAGATTACCTTAGAAGATTTACCGGATCATTTTAAACCAGATATGACACAGCCGAAACACGTTCTGTCATTAAAAGAGGAAGTGGAGTTTGCTGAAAAAAGGGCTATTAAAAGGGCTTTAAACCAGACAAATGGTGATAAAATACAGGCAGCAGCCATTTTAGGCATTGGGAAATCCAGCTTATATGAAAAAATGAAAAAGTACAAGATTTAAATTCCGGATTTCCGGAAACAGAATTCCATAAATCCGGAAATATATTTATTTTTACATATGACAGTAAATATGATTACGTTCCCTAAAACAAGTTCGTTCCAGTTTTCCAGAGAAATGGAAAGCTGGTTTTTTTATGTTCCATAACCGCCGATTGGATGGTAAATATGATCGAAATCTATAGTTGGTATGAATTTTGCATCGAAAAGAATGAAACCGATTTCAACAATATTTTCCCTCCCTCATTTTAAATCAAAATAGGTAAAAAGAAAGGAGAATGACAATGGTTGAAAACAACGTGGTCTTTATTACGGGTGCTGCGAGCGGGATCGGGTATGAAGTAGGTGTGGAATTTGCCAGGAACGGTGCCAGAGTCGTATTTACAGATGTGAATGAGACAAAAGTAAAAGAAGTGACCGAACAACTCAGTGAAAAAGGGTATGACTGTCTCGGGCTGCGCTGTGATGTTACAGATGAGCAAGAAATTCGCCGGGCTATGGATCAAACGGTCGATCATTATGGTCGGTTGGACGTTCTGTTTAACAATGCCGGCCTGCAACACGTAGCAAATTTAGAGGATTTCCCTACCGAAACATTTGAATTTTTGCTGAAGGTTATGCTGGTCGGTCCCTTTATCGCAACCAAATACGCTTTTCCGATTATGAAGATGCAAAAATTTGGCCGGATTATTAATATGGCATCCATTAATGGACTTATCGGCTTTGCCGGAAAAGCGGCCTATAACAGTGCAAAGCATGGGGTCATTGGCTTAACGAAAGTTGCCGCACTGGAAGGAGCCGAGCACGGAATTACAGTCAATGCATTATGCCCCGGCTATGTAGATACCCCACTTGTCAGGGGGCAATTCAACGACCTGGCTAAAACGAGAAATATTCCTGTAGAAAAGGTGTTAGAAGAAGTCCTGTATCCTCTGGTTCCCCAGAAACGACTGCTCGATGTTAAAGAAATTGCCCATTATGCATTATTTTTAGCAAGCGATCAAGCAAAGGGCATTACCGGTCAGGCCGTGGTAATCGATGGGGGTTACACAGCACAGTAACTTTCAATAAAGTTGCTTTCATTGGCTCTGGACTGATTACTGTTTATAGACAAGATGATTAACCAGAATAAAAGGGGGATTTCGTATGGTTGGAATTTTACTGGGTCTTATTGTATTAATGATCCTTGCTTATCTCGGATGGTCCATTATATGGGTTGCTCCCATTGCCGCCGGTATAGTAGCTCTCACCGGCGGACTGGACCTTCTGGATGCTTATACGGATACGTACATGGGTGGATTTGTAAACTTTGCTAAACAGTGGTTTCCTGTATTTATGTTAAGCGCTATATTTGGAAAACTTATGGAAGATACAAAAATGGCCCAGTCTATAGCCATTACCTTATCTAAATTAATGGGAAAATCGAGGGCTATTCTCGGAGTGTTATTATCCTGTGCCGTTCTGACATATGGGGGGATCAGTTTGTTTGTGGTTGTTTTTGCTGTATATCCCCTCGCCTTATCCATGTTTCGGGAAGCCAATATCAGCCGCAAGCTGATTCCTGCTACTGTAGCGCTCGGGTCTTTTACATTTACCATGACTGCTATCCCAGGAACACCACAAATTCAAAACCTTATTCCTATGCCATATTTTGAAACGACTCCCACATCTGCTCCTGTAATGGGAATCGTCGCAGCCACTATCATGGGATTTGGGGGATATGCCTATCTAATCTGGCGTCAAAAGAAACTCACTGAGCAGGGGGAGCATTTTATTGAGCCAGAGGACAAAAACATGTTTCATATTGAGGGAGACATGCCGAATATTTTTCTTTCACTGATTCCTCTTCTTACTGTTTTAATCACATTAAATATACTGGACTGGGATATAGTCGTCTCCCTGGTTGCCGGTAATCTGATCATTTTGCTTTTAAATATTAGGAAAATAACCGGATTTGTAAAAGCTATTAACGAAGGGGCAGTTGGGTCTGTCACAGCGATCATAAATACAAGTGCCGCTGTCGGATTTGGTACAGTGGTTCAGGCAGTGCCCGGTTTCAGTCGCCTAACCGAGCTATTGCTGGGGATTCCCGGAAACCCGCTGATTTCAGAAGCTGTTTCCGTTAACCTGTTAGCGGGAGCAACCGGATCCGCCTCAGGCGGCATGGGAATCGCCCTTGAAGCTCTGGGGGCTAAATATTACCAGGTTGCTCTGGACAGTGGTGTCAGTCTGGATGCTTTTCATAGAATCGCTTCCCTTTCTTCGGGAGGACTGGATGCCCTGCCTCATAACGGTGCTGTACTAACAGTTCTAACGATCACAGGGATGACCCATAAGGACAGCTACAGAGACATTGCTGTTGTTGCCATAGGAATTCCAATCCTAGCAACAGCCGCTGCTATTATTCTAGCTTCATTTGGAATCTACTAAAATTCTAAGGGCTAAAAGGGAGCTGCCTTCATACGTTGCATATTTTTGAGGCGGCTCTCCTTTATTCTGTATTGGTGAAGGACACAAAGATAAATTAGCGAAGACTTTTGTGGATCCAGATTGCCACCTGAGATCCATCCCCCATCGCAATGGTTACCTGTTCAGAATGGGCTACAACGTCGCCTGCCGCCCATACATGTTTCACATTCGTTTCTTTCGTACGAGAGTCCACAAGAATATGTTTATTTTCTAATAATTCTACTCCCAGCTGTTTCGCGAGTGATGATTCTACTTTATTACCGCCAAAGGCAACAAAACCTTTTCTTCTGAAAATTTCTTTTCCGTTGTCCAGACGTAAACCGATCAAGTTCATGTGATCATTCATTAAAATTTCACTCACCGGCTTTTGGATATATTGAATTTCGTTATGTTTGAGTTTATTTAAAAGTTCCCGGTTTACCTCCTCTTCTTCATGATTGATATAAACAAGATCACGATTCCAGTAAGTCAGTTCAAGGGCCATATTGGCTCCAGCATTTCCTGAACCGATGACAAATGAAGGTTCATCTTTAATTTCGTAGCCGTCGCAATCTGGACAGACATACACACTGATTCCAAGACAGTCCTTTAAATGAGGAATATCAGGCAGGCGATCCTTTACCCCTGTAGAAATCAGCAGGCGTCTGGCTGAATATTGCTGTCCAGTTTTTGTATCAATCTTGAATGGAGATGGGGACTGAATGCTGGTGACTATATCTTTCACAAAAAATACCCCAACCTCCCTGGCTTGCTTTCTTCCGGCATGGCGGAGTTCCTCGCCGCTGATTCCGTCCGGCCATCCCAGAACATTGTGATATGTTTTGCACCAGACTGATCTTCCTTCATCAGCATCAATGACCAGAACTGTATGATCATAACGGCCAAGCTGTATGGCTGCCTGAAGTCCTGCTATTCCACCGCCGATAATGACACAATCATAAATCATCTTCATCCCCCCCAAAGAAAACGAAAATGGAAAGGTTCTAACGGTATTGACCCGTCAGAACCTTTCCCCCTCTGGTTATAGTTTTCTTACATTGGCTGCCTGGGGTCCCTTTTGACCTTCTTCTATGTCAAAACTTACTTCTTCCCCTTCTTCTAAAGTCCGAAAGCCATCTCCTTCAATGGCCGAATAATGAACAAATACATCATTCGAGCCTTCAACTTCAATAAAACCATAACCTTTTTCTGAATTAAACCATTTTACTTTTCCAGTTGCCATCTAATCTTACTCCTCCTGATACAGTTTTTACAACATCTAGAATGCATCAAACATCTTCATTTTATACATCTTGTCTATCAATTCACAGCGATTACCCATTTTTCCATCGATCTTCCTCATCACAACGCTTGTTTTATAAAATTTCAAATTTTATGTTTACTTTTCCGCGATTATTTTTTAACATATTAAAGTGTGAGCGCTTACATCATGAGAAGAGAGGGGTTTGGGAGAAATGAACTTTGATATGATTCTCGGGCTGTTTCTTATCCCGTTATTCATCATTGGATTAGGGGTTGCAGCCTATATTCACACCGGAAAGAAAGAGGGTGAGGCAGAATGAGTGCACATCCTGTTACAATCGGTGTACTGGCATTCTATTTAATGTTATTAATTGTGATCGGACTGGTCTCCACACGTAAAAGTTCAGGAGGGTTAACAGACTTTTTCCTTGCCGGAAGAGACCTTGGCAAATTCACAGTCGCACTGAGTGCCGTTAGTTCAGGACGAAGCGGATGGCTTGTTCTTGGTGTTACAGGAACAGCCTATTTAACTGGATTGAACGCAGTCTGGGCAGTAGCCGGTTATATTACGGTTGAAGTATTTATGTTTTTCTATGTAGCCAGGCGATTTAGGGTATACAGCGAAAAGACCGGCAGTATAACGATTCCAGATATTTTATCCAGTCGTTATAAAGACACATTCCACCTGCTTCGGGTCGTTAGTACATTCATTATTATTTTCTTTATGATTGCCTACGTGGGTAGCCAGGTCGTTGCAGGAGGAACCGCCTTCTCATCCAGTCTTGGAATCAGTGAGACTTCCGGAATGTGGTTAACCGCCATCATCATCCTATTATATACCATGCTCGGCGGATTTCATGCAGTCAGTAAAACAGATGTATTACAGGCGCTCTTCATGTTTTTCTCTTTAGTCGTTCTGCCATTTATCATTATGTTCGATTTAGGAGGAATTGGACCAATCATTGACACCATGAACACCAATGGAGAAGGATTTACAAGCCTCTGGACATTTGGCTTTGGAGCGATCGTGGGATTACTCGGGATTGGATTTGGAAGCCCCGGCAACCCGCATATTCTGGTACGATACATGTCCTTAAAAAATGTAAAAGAAATGCGCCAGGCTGCCCTGATCGGTACAATCTGGAACGTTGTAATGGCCTGGGGAGCAATTATGATTGGTCTTGCCGGAAGGGTATACTTCCCGGATGTATCTATGTTGCCAAACGAAAATAATGAGGCAATTTTTTCTTCTCTGGGCGAAGAAGTGCTGAATCCGTTTATGATGGGAATTTTATTAGTCGCCGTTTTGGCTGCTATTATGTCGAGTGCAGACAGTCAGTTATTGGTGGGAGCAAGTGCAATTGTTCGGGACGTAATTGACCGTCTGTTCCTTCGTGACCGAGGTCAGGTATCCAGTAAAAACCTGGTCCTATTTAGCAGAATCAGTGTTCTGGTCCTGATGCTTTTATCCGTGTGGCTGGCCTTTTCTGCCCAGGAATTTGTATTCTGGATGGTTCTATTTGCATTTGGCGGATTGGGCGCCTGTTTTGGACCAGCCCTGCTGTTGACATTCTATTGGAAACGGACAACCGGACCCGGAATATTAGCCGGGATGATTACTGGATTGATCACAGTTATTCTGGTTAAGAAACAGCCGGAATGGACTTATTCATTCTTGCCTGATATGAAAGAACTTGTAGGAAAAATGTTGTTTGGTGTGACCTATGAGGCTGTACCCGGTTTTCTTGTCGCCCTCATCGTGACAGTTCTTGTCAGTCTTGCTACCAGAAAACCTGAAAATGCTGACCAGGTTGTGGACGACCTTAAAAAAATTGCGTAGCCATATCATAAACCTGGGAATGGTTAACACGAAAAAGCCATCGTTTTCAAGACGATGGCTTTTTCTTTGACCATTCATTTTTTGAAATGATTATCCAAAGCGGACCGGTTCCCTTTAACACTACGTCACTTTCTTTGAAAAGAAAGCCCTCACGAACCGTCTCTGTCCAGTACTTTATGAAAAACATAAATACTGATTGCACTGATTGTTACAATTAAAATGGAAGCTAAAGCAGCTTCATGTACCATTTCATCACTTGCAAAACGATAGGCCTGTGTGGCAAGGGTTGAAAAGTTAAATGGCTGCAAAAACAGGGTAAGTGGCAACTCCTTTAAAATATCGACAAAGACCAGTATAAATCCCCCAAGGAGAGCTCCCCTCAGCATCGGAATATCAACCTTAAAAAACGTCTTGACTGATGACATGCCCAGAACCCGAGAAGCTTCGGTAAAACTGGAGCCGATCTTTTCAAATCCTCCTTCCACCGCATTATAGCCTACAGCCATAAAACGAATAATATAGGCCGAGATAAGCATGACAAGGGTCGTACGCAGCACAATAGCTGTATCCAGATTGAACATAGCCGAAAAGGATTCCAGACAGCCATCAATCATGATAAATAAAGTAATAATGGCAATCGCAATAGCTGCACCAGGAATGGAATAGCCCAGGGTAATAACCCGGGAAGACAGACCGGGAATAATTCCTTTATGGAGACGAGTGTAGTTTCCTACGATTAGAGATACAATGATTATGATAGTCGAAGCAATTCCTGCAACTATGATAGAATTATAGATTAAGGTCATAAATTCATCACTGATTACTTTACGATACGTCATGGTTGCCCATGAAACCAATTGTAAGATTGGTATGATGAAAGCTATGCTAAATATAAATAAGCTATATCCAAAAACGAGCCATTTTTTATATCCGCGTAAGGGTTGGGGCTGAATTTGTCGAATATTAGCTGTTGAATAACTATAACGTTTCTTTCCCCTCACCAGGCGTTCCAGCATCAAAACTGCAATAACGATGACCATTAAGATCCCGGCTAATTTTAGCGCGGAATCAAGGTCCTTCATCCCGTACCATGTTCGGAAAATAGCCGTACTGAAAGTTTGAATTCCAAAATAACTGACCACACCATAATCATTAAGCACTTCCAGAACTACGAGAACCACACCACCGACTATCGTTGATCTTGATAGGGGCAAGACTACACGGAAAAACGTCAATAACGGGCCTCCCCCAAGAAGTCTGGCATTTTCAAATAGAGATGCAGACTGTTTTTCCAGAAACCCTTTTGTGATGACATATACATAGGGATAAAGGAATAAAGTAAATATAAAAATAGCCCCGGGAATTGTCATAATATTAAAATATTGTTGATTGACTTCTATATGAAAAGAGTCTCTTAACGTTACTTGAATAAAGCCGGTATAGTTTAGCATTCCATGGTAAACATAGGCACCTATATATGGAGGGATCGCCAGCGGAAGAATGAACCCCCATTTAAAAAAATTCCTTAAAGGAAACTGATAATTCACAATCAGCCAGGCCAGACTAGTGCCAATCAACATCGTGGTTAATGCTGTAAATATAACTAATAGGAGCGTATTATAAATATAATCTTTTAACAAATACTGTCTGATATGTTCCCAATTTTCCGTTGGATCTGTAAACAAGTTAATAGCGATTAAAACATTTGGAATAAAAATCAATAAAATCAACAATAAACTTAGCAGCGCCCAGACATTGAGGTGCCTGAAAGCCCCCTGTATGTGTTTCATCGATGACACACCCTTATTCGAAAAAATTCGAACCATACCATCCTATTATACCTGAAATCATGCTCATAGAAAAACATGGGCCGTTCGGATTTGAACTCAAAATGGATAAGTACACGGTTTTTGATAGAGATCACGTTGCAGACCCTCCGCATAACTCCAGAACTGAATGGCATACATTTCCACCTTTTAAAAAAATCGCCGATTTGGATTGGCAAACTTGACAGAGAAGATCAGAGTCCTATTGACCATATCCAATGTATCAGGCAAACATCTCACAACTTGAAATGTTCCCTATAAAAAAAGTACCGTACATTTCCGGTACGGTACTTTTTAACTCAGTTTGATTATTTCCAGCCGACTCTGTCAAAAATCTTCATCGCTTCCTGCTGATGTTCCCCAAGTACGGACAAGTTAATATCCTGTTCTTTGAATTCTCCCCACGATTTAACCAGTTCGGAAGGCTCAACATTAGGATTGGCAGGATATTCATAATTTGCAGCTGCAAATTCGCCCTGAGCCTCTTCACCAGTTAAAAATTCAATAAACTTAATGGCGTTTTCAACATTCTTCGCATGGGCAGTAACACCAGCCCCGCTGATATTGACATGAGTTCCTGTGGTTTCCTGGTTAGGGAAGAAGACTCCAATAGACTCAGCGACCTCAACTTCATGAGGATCTTCAGAGTTGATCATTCGGCCAACATAATACGTATTCATAATGGCTACATCGCCGGTACCTGCAACAATAGCCTTTGCCTGATCACGATCATTGCCCTGCGGATCTCTTGACATGTTGTTTACAATTCCAGCTGCCCATTCTTCAGCAGCTTCAGGACCCATTATTTCCACAAAGGAAGCCAGCAGTGATTTGTTATAAATGTTTTCAGAGGAACGAACGGTAACCCGGCCTTCCCATTCCGGCTCTGCTAACGCTTCATATGTAGAAAGCCCGGAAGGATCTACGCGATCTTTTGCATAAACAATCACACGCGCACGTTTGGTTAAACCAAACCACTGATGATCCGGATCACGTAATTTCTCAGGAATATTGTTGAAAATCACTTCACTTTGAACCGGCTGAAGGAGACCGCTTTCTTTCGCCACATGCAAATTACCGGCATCCGCTGTGATGAACACATCTGCCTCCGTGTCTTCTCCTTCAATTTTCATTCGTTCAATAAGCTCGTCGGACTTTCCTTCAATAACATTGACTTTAATTCCTGTCTGTTCTTCAAACAAGTCATATAATTCACGGTCCGTATCATAGTGGCGGCTTGTGTAAAGATTTACAACCTCCTGGTCATCTGACGATGATGAGTCATCAGCCTTTGAACCGTTTTGATCTTGTTCTCCACAGCCTGCAACTAAAACTAAGGCCAGAGCAAATGCTGTGAAAAGAAAGAGTCTCATACCTTGTTTCACTGTGTATTCCTCCTTAAGCTGTTGTAATATCTGTTCTATGATTTGAAATTGATATTCATTTTCAACACCAACTAAAATTATATTGATAGTGAGAATCAATGTCAAGATGGTTTTATAAAAGCCTTATGACAGCAAAGGTTTTTGGCTAAATAGAGAGCCCCTGTATATAAGAAAAACTACCTGTTGCATGAACAGGTAGTTTGAACCGCTTAAAGGATGTGTATCATTCTACTAAGGCAACCAGTTCTGGTGAAATATCAAAGGCCACTGTCTGACCTACCTGAATATCCTGCTCTATCGGAACATAAATCACCATTGGAACATCCGTTTCTGACTGCGAAGGAAGACGAACTGACACTTCTTGATATTCGCCGGAATAAATGACCCGTTCTACTGTTCCAAAATATCGTCCTTCCTCTGCAAGACGGCATCCTTCAGGCCGAATGGAGACTTTCACATGATCGAGATGTTTTTCCATCCGCTCGGGCAAGCACACCCGGCCTATATGTGTATTGACATGTTTTAAGTCCTGACAAAGGGTTCCATCCAGTAAATTGGTTTTTCCAACAAACTGCGCCACAAAACAATTTTTCGGGCATCGGTATAGATCTTTAGGTGTAGAAACCTGCTGAATCACACCTTCATTCATTACGACGATTCGATCGGAAACAGCAAATGCATCTTTTTGATCATGTGTGACAATGACTGCAGTCGTATTCGCTTTGCGCAGGATAGATGTAACATCATATCGCATTTTTTCACGCAAACCGGCATCAAGGTTGCTGAAAGGTTCATCCATCAAAACAACATCCGGATAGGGAGCCAGTGCACGTGCGAGAGCCACCCGCTGCTGCTGTCCCCCGGAAAGTTCATGGGGATAACGTTTTCCATAGTCAGCCAGTCCAACCAGATCAAGCACTTCTATTGCCCGCTGTTTTTTCTTTCTTGACGACCATTTATTAAGACCGAACATCACATTTTTTTCTATATTTAAGTGCGGAAAAAGAGCATAATCCTGAAACACCATGCCTACCCCTCTTTTTTCTGGGGGCAGGGATATGCGGCTGTCCTGCACAATGCGATTGTCTATTCGAATGATCCCCTCTGTCGGCTGTTCGAACCCGGCTATCATCCGTAATGTAGTCGTTTTTCCACAGCCGCTTGGTCCTAATAAGGTCACAATTTCCCCTTTTTCAATTTCCAGGTTCAGATTTTCCACGGCAGGTCGGGATGAACCATTGAACATTTTAGTGACCTGTTCTAAATGAATGAAACCCATTGTATCCACTCCAGATTATGTTCATCTCATGGTCAGCAAATCGTTCATTTAGTGAGAATGATTTTCATTATTCTCTTGAAAATATAGCATATATCCATCTGTTCAGTCAATAAATTGAGATCCTGGGATTCATCAGAGTTCTGGGATCCAGATTCATCCTGTCAGATGGTTCCCTGTAGTCTTTCATCGAACATTTTTCCGCTCTTTATTTTTTATTTGTTAGAAATACGTGTTTTTTTGCGCTTATGGTTTTCTTTTGATGCTTGCGCTCTCCCCCTGTGCGGTTGAAGTACATCCATGGGTGATGGCACTAACCCCTTGGGCCGTCAGTTCTTGCTTTTGGGCTGTTCCATTACTTACTTGGGCAGTCAGGGCGCACTTTGAGCCATGGCAGTACTTTCTTGGGCGATTGACACCTGCTTATTGGGCGGTTGCAACGCATCCATGAGCGATTGCGCTAACCCATGCTTTCCCCCGGGCAGTTCCGCTCCCCTTTGCCGCCCCAGGACGGATACACTCCCCCCGGGGTGTTTCTGGCTTTCTTCTCAGATGAAACACTCTCCTCCTGAATCATTGGCACAGACAAAAACCCCGACAGCCAAACTGTGCCGGGGAAATTGAAAAAGTTAATCGGTTGTATTTTATTTTGCAGCTTCTTTTTCCCGTTTTCTCAATTCTACGCGGCGGATTTTTCCGGATGTTGTTTTTGGCAGTTCATCGATGAACTCAATTTTTCGCGGGTATTTATATGGTGCTGTCAGATCCTTTACATGCTCCTGAAGTTCTTTGACGAGTCCTTCACGTTCTGGATCAACATCATCTTTCAGGACAACAAATGCTTTAACGACATGACCCCGAACTTCATCCGGGCTGGCAACAACTGCACATTCTTTGACAGCCGGATGTTTGACAAGGGCATCTTCAACTTCAAATGGCCCGATCGTATAACCGGAGCTGATGATGATATCATCGCTTCGTCCCTCAAACCAGAAATATCCGTCCTCGTCTTTGTTGGCCTGGTCTCCAGTCAGGTAATACTCACCGCGGAATGCCATCTGAGTACGTTCCGGATCCTTATAATATTCTTTAAACAGGGCAGGAGTGGAAACATGGACGGCAATGTCCCCTACCTCACCTGGCTTTACTGGATTTCCGTCTTCATCAATAATTTCCACACTGTTTCCAGGGGTCGGTTTCCCCATGGAACCTGGTTTTACTTCCATGCCCTTCAATACACCTACAAGGAGTGTATTTTCCGTTTGACCATAACCGTCTCGCACAGTTACGTTAAAATGCTTTTTGAATGTGTCAATGACTTCGCGGTTCAAAGGTTCCCCGGCAGAAACAGCACTGTGAAGATTTTCAAGCTTATAATCATCCAGATTGTCCACTTTCGCCATCAGCCGATATTCTGTCGGTGTACAGCAAAGAACATTGACATCATACTTGTCCATAAGGCTCAAATATTTTTGAGGATCAAACTTACCCAGATAAACAAATCCGGTTGCTCCCGAACCTAATGTAGAGAGAAACGGACTCCAGATCCATTTCGCCCATCCTGGACCTGCAGTAGCCCAGACCGTATTCCCTTCCTCAATACATAGCCAGTTTGGTGCAGCAGTCCGCAGGTGAGCATATCCCCAGCCGTGGGTATGAACAACCCCTTTCGGATTGCCTGTTGTTCCGGAAGTATAGGATAAGAATGCCATGTCGTCGCGTCTCGTGTCAGCCACTGCCAATTCATCAGATGCATCTTCCATTAAACCATCGAGGTCAAACCATCCTTCTGCTTCTTTACCGACGACAAATTTCTTCAGATCATCTATGTTTTCCACTTTCTCAAACTCCTCAACGAACGGATAATAGCTGACGACTCCTTTTACTTCCCCGTGAGAAATCCGATACTGCAGATCCTTGGCTCGAAGCATTTCTGAACTCGGAATAACGACGATCCCTGATTTTAACGCGGCAATATAAACTTGATACGCTTCAACCAGCCTTGGTATCATAATTAACACTTTGTCACCTTTTTTCAGGCCCATGTTTAAGAAAACGTTTCCAATTTTGTTTGCCTTTTTCATTAATTCAGCATAGGTGATCTCTTTTGTTTCCCCTTGATCACTTTCCCATTTCAGTGCGATGCGCCCAGGATCTTCTGCATATCGCTCAATTTCCGAAACGATATTGTATTTATCTGGCGCGATCAGATCTTCTCGTTTCACAAGCATCAGCCCCCTACCTATTTTTTTCGAGCGAGTGCTCAATAGAAAACTCAATAGAGATTATAGCAAATTATCAAAAAATTTTAAATTATATTATTAAAAAAATTTTTAATGAAATTTTGATAATCTTAGGTGCTTTTTTCCATCTCAGCTCCGGAAGAAGGAAAAAGGTCATGTTCAGTTGTGCTCTCTTCCGTATGATCGGAAGAAAATGAGGCTGGGACAAAAAAGAAATGAACGGTGGAAAAGCCGAACCATTTTACTGAAAATGACGTAGTCAACATGCGAAGACTCCTGGTCGACTAAAACCGGCCACGTCCTGTTTGCCAGCGTCGACACGAGCACGTCCTGTGCGTCGCGGGAACATATCCCTAAAGACAGAATAGATGAGCTGCCTTAGGAAGCCTTAGGCTGTTCCCGCGGAAAGCGCAGCATGTTGACGAAGTAAAAAAATATCCGAACTCATTCATGTGATGTTTGAATATCGTTCGAATATTTCATTTACTTATGAAGTTTTGTCCCAGCCTCACTTTGGAAGATTCGCTTATCTTAAATGTTTAGAGAATCAGTCATTTCTTCTTTCCATCAGATTCATCCCTACTCCCATCATAATGACACTCATAAACAGTAAAACACTGATCGGATACAGGGCATCAGTCATTGTTCCCTGATACAGGGTGACTTGTTTTAAAGCTTCCAGAACATACGTAATGGGATCAAATTTTGCAAAAAACAGCATATATTTATTTGACACCAGTTCAATCGGCCAAAAAGCTCCTCCAATCATCGCAAGTGAAACAGATAAAAGCGGTACCAGAGTATTAAAAGTCGGTAGATTTTTCGATATTCCGACAATCAATACCGAAAGAGCCACAATGGCAAGAACATATGCCATCATCACGATCAGGGTTTTCAGGAATCCACCATAAAAGTCTACTCCCAGTCCCCATTTGAATAGTCCGAAAATCACCGCGACCTGCATGTATCCAAGAACAAAGGCATATGACAAAATCCCAGTATAAATCTCCCATTTTTTCGCAGGGGACAAAATCATCCGATCCCATATTCCATGCTGTTTTGCGGTCAAAATGTGAATGACATTAAATGCAATCGTATAGATGACGTAAAATACCGTCATCCCATACAGAGCATGAAGCTGGTTATCGTATTCAAAGACTTCTTCGCTGGAAACGCTGACGGTTTTGACATCAAAGAGATCCTCTTCCAGCCGTTTCATGAGCACTGTCGCCTGATCATTTCCACTTTCCCGTAATTTTTCTTTTTGCAGGCGTTTAGCGTATGCTTTTTTCACCTGCTGTTCCAGTGATAGAATACTGCCATTTTCAGCAGCTGTCACCATTTTAAATTTATCATCGAATAAAAAGAGACCGGCAGTCGCCCTTCCTTCTTTTACAAGACGGATGACTTCGGATTTTTCCACTGATCTAAACTGATGCGTGCTTTCTGTTTCGAGAATGTCAAGCACCTCTTCCGTTACGGATTCATCACCGGCCTGATAGACCGGAATAACACGACTGCTGTTTCCGTCCATTCCTAGAACAAAGGAGAACAGAATGGAAGTGATGGTCAGAGCAATAAATCCCCACGGTTTTCTGAACAGAGTTCGGAATTGCGCAAATAAGACCGCTCTCATGACGCTCCCCCCCTCTTTGGAAACATAAAGGCGGCGATTATCGTTACCGTTACTGCAAATATTAAAAGGTTGGTCAAATAGGGCTGGATATCCGAAAAGCCATAGCCCTGCAATGAAGTTAAATAGGCTGACAGCGCTGCACCATTCGGTGTCAGATTTCCAATGGTTTTAATGAATTCTGAAATAAACTGTACCGGAAAAAAACTCCCTCCTAAAAATGCAACTACAGTCACAATTAAGTTGCTGAATACCGAGGATGCCTGGTTTGAATCCATGCGATAGTTAAACGAGGTTAACAGGGTAGACAAGGCTCCAATACTCATGCTGAGAATGAATGTAATAAGCAAAAATTGATTGAGATCTGGCCATTTCATTCGAAAAAAAATGCTTGACATACCATATAAGATCAACAGTTGAATGAACGCAAGAAGGGTACCTGTCAGAAATATCGCCGCCAGATAGGTCCACCTTGATGACCGGGCCAGAATCAGGCGATCAAATAGGTGAAGACGTTTTTCATCATAGGCATAAGTTCCAAGGGTGGATGCGATGTACAGCACAAACATCACACTCATTCCCACAGCGTAATACATAGTGGAAGTCAGGGGATTGGCACGGGAAAGCGTTTGTACGGAACCCTTTATTTCTTCAGTTGGCACCCGTAAATCAGCCAGGTTATAACGCTCAAAAATCATCATCGTTTTCATCTCTTCCTCAAAGGCAAGCAAAAGATCCATGATGACGCCGGCTGTAAACTCGCTGCTTTCGTTAAAATAATAGGTTAACTCAGGGACGGTATCCTGATGATCAGCAGCCATATTCATGAATAGCTGATAGGTAAAATGTTCAGGAACTTCTATAATGACAGCATAATCATCATTGTCTTTTAATTCATGAATCTGATTCGGAGTAATTTCCTCCAGTTTCAATGATTGTTGAAATGCTTCGTTGCCCAATACCTGTTTTTTTAATAGATGAACAGGCTGAAATTGTTCAATATCAGCAAGAATACGTTTTTTTTGTTCTTCTGGAACAGGAATCTGATTCAGATCCTGTTTGATTTGTTCAAGATCCTTTTGTTCATCTCCGTGCTCAGCTATAGCAATTTTTCCTTCAAGTGCAGGGGTTTCCTGACTCCATAAGTCTCCTACCGCAAAATTGATAATCCACACAAGGATTAAGGGCATCGCCAGGAGCAGAGTAAAATGTTGACGGTTCCGAACCGTCAACAGCAACTGTTTTTTGACAAATGACATAATCATCGTCCACCCTCCTTAATCCCGTAATGCTTTTCCGGTTAAATGAAGAAAGACATCTTCCAATGTGGGTTTCTGCACTTCCACGGCCTTTAAATCCTGGTTTGTTTCATCCGCCATTTGAATAATGGTCTGAAAGTAGTTGAGATCTTTAGGTACGATTACGGTCACTTTGTTTCCGCTTTCGGAAACCTGCCGGACAGAAACATCTTCCATGAGGCGTTCAACAAATTCCTTTTTAAATGATTGCGCTTCGATGATAAAGGTTTGTTCAGAGGATAAAATATTTTTAATTTCAGCTTTTGTTCCTGAGGCAATGATTTTCCCCTGGTCCATGATGTAAATCCGATCACAGAGGTATTCCACTTCTTCCATGTAATGGCTGGTATAAACAATCGTCATGCCATGTTCCCTGTTTAATTGTTTTACTGTATCCAGAATATAGCTTCTCGACTGAGGATCAATGCCTACTGTTGGTTCATCCATAAACATAATGGAAGGCTGATGAAGCAGGGCCGCCCCAATATTCAGCCTTCGTTTCATCCCTCCGGAAAAATGTTTCACCAGCTCTCTTTGCTTGTTTTCAAGTCCTACTATTTGAAAAACTTCTTCCATTCTTTTGGTAAGCTCGCGTTTGTTCATTTTATAAAGTTTTCCGAAAAACTCAAGATTTTCACGAGCTGTTAAGTCAGAATAAAGAGCAATTTCCTGCGGAACGACACCGAGATGTTCCCTCAATTTTTGCGGGTGTTTCAACATGCTTTCGTTCAAATAACGAACATCCCCTGAAGATGGTTGAATCAATGTGGAAAGCATGGATATGGTAGTCGACTTTCCCGCTCCGTTTGGGCCAAGGAGACCAATGATTTCTCCTTTTTCTATAAATAAATTGACCCCATCTACTGCTCTGGTCTGCTTATAATGTTTTGTCAGGTCCACTGCTTCTAGCATACTGTTCACCTCATTTCTTTTCTTGATCTTATCATAATCGGAAACCAGACCTTCTGAAATCTTACCTGAGTCATGAAAAGCCGGGGAAAACCGTGACCAGAGTCAGACGGGTGCCAGTCATCTGTCGAATAGGTATAAGTTGAGAACATGATAAAAGGAGCGCCATCCGTTAAAAAAAGACGCTCCTTCCAGTCAGAGATTTTTTGACAGGTGACTGGCACTCCTGTTTATGCGAGGTCGTGTTTGACAGCGAATATAGCCAGCTGGGTTCGGTCCCGGAGTTCTAATTTATGTAAAATCTGTGTGACATGATTTTTCACCGTCCCTATCGATATATGCAATTCTTCTGCAATTTCCTTGTTTGTTTTTCCTTTGCCCACTAACTCAGTGATGGCTCGCTCCCTTGGTGATAAAGGAAGATCCTTACGAGATTCTGATGAATGTTTTAACAGCTTCGGAACCACCCTTGCTGCTACCTCGTCTTGAATGGACATCCCGCCATTCAGACAACTATGAATCGCCCTTAGCAGCTGATCCGGTTCTGAAGCCTTAAGCAAAAATCCATCAGCTCCTGCCTTTAACGCTTGCAGGGCATAATCATCATCATTGAAAGTAGTAAGAATGAGTACATGTACCGTTTTCCATCTATTTTTTATTCGTCTCGTGGCCTCGATGCCGTTCATAATGGGCATCCGGACATCCATCAAAACTAGGTCCACTATATGTTTTTCCATCATTTCAATCGCTTTCAGGCCATTTTCAGCTTCTCCGATAACCTCCAGAGACTCATCTTGCTCCACCATCATTTTAATCCCCTGACGAACAATTGCCTGATCTTCCACTATCAAAATTCCTTTTTTCAATGTATCCTCGCCTCCAGCGGTATCATTCCTTCCACAATAAACCGGTTCTCACTTATATAAGCGTCAAACCGTCCATTCATCTCTTCCATCCTTTCCTTCATGCCGGTTAATCCAAACCCCCATGAAAAAGTATAATGGGGTTCTACTTTGTTTTCTGCGGTAAACTCCAGATTTCCCACTGCATTTAAACGAAAAACCACTTTGACTTCCCTTGAACGGGAATGACGCATCGCATTGGTGAGTGCTTCCTGAATGATTCGATACAGGGCAATATTTTGCTTATTTGAAAGTCTCGCTGTTAGGACTCCTTTTCGTATCGTCAAATCTAAAATAATATGACTTTCTGATTCCAGCTTGCGGATGAGCTGCAAAACAGAAGCAAATCCTCCTTCCTCTTCTGTTTTTAACGCCCGAACTGCCTGGCGGGTTTCATCGAGACTATCTGCAGCAAGTTTTTTTAGTTCCTCATAATCCGGGTGGTTTTCCTTATACCCCAGCACTTGCAGCTTCATGATGAGAGCTGTCAGCTTATGTCCCACGGAATCATGAATGTCTCTGGCAATCTTAGTCCGCTCTTCAAGCCTCGCAGCCCTTTCCGCCTCATAGGCAAGCCTTTTTAGTTTGCGGAATTCCCCCAGTAATGTTTCATAGAGATCCTGCTTCATATGTTTTTCATAACGCTCTCGATTTAAATTCCAGGCTAAAACGTAAACAAATAAAATAAGCAGCAATAACTCAAAGGAAAAGAGAGGTTCCATGGACATCCACAGTATTACCGATGCCATATGGATAAAGATAAATATCTTGAAATTGGCGGGAGCAAGTCGAAATAAACCATCGATAAGAATGTATATGAGGAGAAAAAACGGATAGATGCTGCTGTGATTGGTGTTGATCAGCGGTAGAATAAACAGAGTCAGAATGAGAGCGGTGTATAGATAAAGTGGTTTTCGTGTCAATGGCAGCAAAAAATAGATAGTTAAAAATCCGGTAAACACCAGCATAACCAAAAACAATGAATCTTCTCCGATATAATCATAAATTGTTGCAGCCAGCAGTAAGACAGTGGTTAGAAATTTGACCCAGAATTCTCGCATAGCCTGTCCCCCTTTCCTTCAGGGTTTAAAACTGCCTTCAAAATACCGAGGGCCCTTCCTACTATATTTTTTAAATAGATTCTTAAAAGCAAATAAAGGCTGTTCGTGTTTATATATCTTTATTTTACAAAACATGAATCCCAATATGTCCAGGTAAAAGGGAAATCCACTTCTTTGCCTGCATCCGTTTCTTATATCCGATGCCCTCAATAAATTTTCTTCCTGACACGACCTGTATGAAAAGGCTCCAGAAACTGATGAATGCAATCCTTCTCTATGTCAGGATAAATCGTTTTAATAAAGACTTTTCGTTTGCGCAACAACCTGTCTGTCAGTTTAAATAACAAAATCGAGGTACCACTGATAGAATGGTTCACTATAAAAGTAGGCCAGGATTGAGCCGGTTGCGATAAACGGTGCAAAAGGAATCGGTTTTTGTCGGTTGATCCTGCCTGCTATTATACCGGCTAAACCAGCAACCGATCCGATCAACGCCGCAAGAAAAAAGGATAAAAGTACCCCTTTCAACCCCAGCACATATCCGATAACGGCATATAGTTTTATATCTCCGCCGCCCATTCCCCCTTTACTGACAATGGCAATTGCAAGAAGCAAGAGAAAACCTGTTGCTGCCCCCAGCAAGGAATCATACCAGGGGGAAAGGGGGATGAGCACCCTCTCAACCACAAAAAGAACAGAAAAAAAGACTAAAACACGATCTGGAATAATCATATAGTTAAGATCACTGACTGTCACAATCGCTAGCAGGGATATAAGCGTGAATGCCACCAGCAGTTCCCACTGGAACCCAATCTGATCGAAGGCAACCACAAAGAGAAACGCAGTCAGGAGCTCCATAACCGGGTATAGGGGGGAGATGCCGGCGTTACAATCTCTGCATTTTCCTTTTAACCAAATATACGATAGAACGGGGATTAAATCTCCGGGAGTTAATCGTCTCCCGCAATTCAAACATGCAGAAGGCGGAGATACAATGGATTGATTTCTAGGAATGCGAATGCCAACCACATTAAAAAATGATCCCAAAACAAGACCAAGTATAAATACATATAGCATAACCATCCACACAAACTGTCAGTCCTTTTACATACAGATTTTTGCTGGTTGGTACCTGTCACTTGTCGAATAGAATTTTAACATATTTTTTAGGAAAAAAAGACAAAACCCCTGATTATTTTCAGTCGAAATCAGGATTCTCTGTATGACAAATTCCTGCAAATTTCGGGAGGTGACAGGCAACACAGAATATTTCCTGTTGATATGCAGAAAATAAGGCTGGTCATTAAATCGAAATGGAGGAACGTTTATGAAAGCTGTTACCTATCAGGGAATGCACAATGTCCAGGTTACAGAAGAAGAGGACCCAAAAATATTGAAAAAAGATGATATCATCGTCCGGATTACGTCGACTGCTATATGTGGTTCTGACCTCCACTTGTATCAGGGAAGTATCCCGCTTCCCCAGGGTTATATAATCGGCCATGAACCTATGGGAATTGTGGAGGAAGTCGGACCGGGGGTTACAAACATTAAAAAGGGAGATCGTGTAGTGATTCCCTTTACGGTAGCCTGTGGGCACTGTCAATACTGTTCCAGTGGACTGGTGAGTCAGTGTGATCATTCCAATCCCCATTACGACTCCGGAGGGTATTTTGGCTATTCCGAAAAATTTGGCAACTACCCCGGAGGACAGGCAGAGTATTTAAGGGTCCCATATGGTAATTTTACACCTTTTAAAGTTCCTGAAGATTGTGAATTAAATGATGATGCACTCCTTTTTTTATCTGACGTGTTGCCTACCGCCTACTGGAGTGTGGAAAACGCGGGTGTAAAGCCAGGAGATACGGTCATCGTGCTTGGATGCGGTCCGATTGGGCTTATGGTTCAGCAATTTGCGTGGCAAAAAGGGGCCGAGCGTGTCATAGCAGTTGATTATATTAACTATCGGCTGGACCATGCAAAGAAAGTAAATAAGACAGAAGTTTTGAATTTTACTGAAGATCCCGACACAGGGGAAACCCTGAAAGAAATGACAAAAGGCGGCGCAGATGTAGTCATTGATTGCGTGGGAATGGATGGAAAAAAGTCGCCTCTTGAGTTTATCGAACAAAAATTAAAACTTCAGGGAGGTACTCTGGGACCTATACAGATTGCTACTAAAGCGACGAAAAAGTGTGGAACCCTGCAGCTTACCGGGGTTTATGGCTCGAGATACAATATGTTTCCCCTCGGTGCATTTTTTGCAAAAAACATTACCTTAAAAATGGGGCAGGCCCATGCCAGGACCTATATGCCTGAATTGTACAGGCAGATTGTAAACGAAGAGATTGACCCAACAGCTATTATAACTCATAAACTTCCCCTTGAGGAGGCTTCTCACGGATACCAGATTTTTAGCGATAAGCAGGATAATTGTATTAAAGTCGTACTGAACCCTTGATATTGACAAAATTCGAAACAAGTGTCTGTCACTTTGGGGCTGCCCTATTTCATGTTTTTTGACTGTGCCAGGATCGCATAAAACCCTTATTTTTGCGATCCTGGCAAAATTTTTTTCGACAGGTGACAGCACCCTTTCAATGAGCTATACTTTTTTATGGGGTTTTTGTGATGGTAGGGGAGGAGAATAATCTGGCGGTTCTTTTAGCGGTTGAATTTTTAGAATTTTATTTTTATTTGGAATCATAGGAAACTGTTTATGAAAGGGGAATGAAAATGTTTTCGGCATCATGGAAATGGTTATGGGATAAACATGATGAAGTGAAAGATTTTTTTCGTTTTTTTACCAAACCCGCTGAAAGCAAGATGGCAGATGGCCAATCGGATCAGTCGTCCCATTCAACAGGTGGAAATGGCAGCGGTAGAAACAACCGGGGCTATAAGCCTGTACAGCTGTTCGGACTGATTTTGGGCCCTGTTTTATTCCTTTTAACCTTACTGTTCTTTTCTCCAGAAGATCTGTCAAAAGAAGGGGTTGCTATTCTTGCAAGCACACTGTGGATTGCCGTCTGGTGGATGACTGAAGCTGTACCGATACCGGCAGCATCTCTATTGCCGATCATCCTTTTTCCATTAACAGGAGGACTTGATGCAGGTTCCACTACCTCTTCTTATGCCAACAATACGATCTTTCTATTTATGGGTGGCTTTATGATTGCCCTTGCCATGGAAAAATGGAATTTGCATAAACGCATTGCCATGAATATTATTTCCATTATCGGGACAAATCCTGACCGGATTATTCTTGGATTCATGATTGCCACAGGATTTTTATCGATGTGGATTTCCAATACAGCAACTGCCATGATGATGGTTCCAATTGGTCTGGCGGTCATCTATCAAGTTTCTGAAGCATTAAAAGGAGATCAAACGATTGATACCACGAAAGGAAACTTCAATTTTGGCAAAGCAATTATGTTAGGCATTGCCTACTCCGCATCCATAGGGGGCATTGCTACACTGATCGGCACACCCCCAAACGCAGCACTGGCGGCAACGGTTCAAGAACTTTATGATATCGAAATTTCCTTTGCTACCTGGATGTTATTCGGTGCCCCAATAGCCTGGTTATTTATTTTCATCACATGGTTCTACCTCACCCGCATTGCATTTCCTTTTAAGTTAAAGGAACTACCTGGTGGAAGGGAAATCATTTCTGCAGAAAAAAGAAAACTGGGGCAATCATCATTTGAGGAAAAAGCTGTGTTTGCTGTATTTGTATTGACAGCGTTTGCATGGATTAGCCGTTCCTTTGTACTCGTAAATATTAATGAAAATATCAATGATGCCATCATTGCGATGACAGCTGCTTTAATTCTTTTTATCATCCCTTCAAAAAACAGACAGGGTGATTTCCTTCTAGACTGGCAAACAGCCGTTAAGCTGCCATGGGGCATCTTACTATTATTCGGCGGAGGTTTAGCCATAGCTTCCGGATTTAGTACATCCGGACTATCTGAATGGATTGGAAGTCAGCTATCTTCCCTTGAAGGAATGAACCTGTTTGTCGTGCTGTTAATCGTAGCAGGACTAGTAATTTTCCTAACAGAAATCACCTCCAACACAGCTACTGCAAACATGATGTATCCAATTATGGTAGCTCTTGCTCTTGCTTTAGGAATTCATCCATATGCGGTTATGATTGCAGCTGGTGTAGCCGCCTCCTGCGCATTTATGCTTCCTGTTGCTACACCTCCAAACGCTGTTGTATTTGGCTCTGACTATTTGCGCATTCCGGATATGGCAAAGGCAGGTTTTCTGTTAAATATTATCGGGATATTTTTAGTAGCGATCAGTATATACTTTTTCTTACCACTCATCTGGGGAATTGATTTAACAACGATTCCTGAAGTATTTCTAAATGAGTAGAATATTCAAAAAACCTCCATGTCCTATGTTGCACCTTATACTGCCAATTGATCTGGATCGATGATCTCTTCTCCCCTGCCACGAATCCAGAGTAGCAAGAGAGGTCAGGAGCCTAAGCTGTTTGAGAAGTCTAATGATAAGAAAACCAGTCATAACTGGCTATGGGAGACCCTTCCCCTATGGGAAACATCTCACTTCAAGCCGTTGTGACTGGTTTTTTATAATATCATGTTGCATCATTGGATTGAAAAATTTCCCCTTCTATCATCACTGACTTTCCATTTATAAAGGCGACATTTTTAGAACCCTCGTTTTTTCAGCGTATTTCTTGCCTCAAAAAGACTTACAGCTAAAAGATACCCCACTGGTAATAAACCTATTATTATAATCAGCCCAGACCATCCTAATATATCCCACACCGGTCCCAGCGCAGTGCTTCCCATGGATACACCGATATAATAGGCAACAAGATACAGGCTGGATGCACTCCCCCTGTGGTGTGTTGCAATTTCACTGACTGATGTCGCGGTAATGGAATGGGCGGTAAAAAAGCCCAGACATGCTATACAGAGACCAAACATAATGATCAAAAGAGAATTCACCAGTGTCATCAAGATTCCGATGGAAAGGACGACGATTCCCGCAAGTCGCATTTTTCGCAATCCAAAGATACCCGCCAGCCATCCGGCAAGGGGTGATCCCACAACACCTAAACCATAGGCAAAAAACATGTTCGATATGGCCTGTATAGAGAGAGAAAAGGGTTCAGAAGCGAGATAAAATGGCAGATAAGTCCAGATCCCGGTAAAAGAGAGCTGCAAAATGACGCCTAGTCCATATATCAAAAGTAGTCTAGGATTTTTCAAATGAACGAGAAAACCTGATAAATCTTTCTTAAAAGAGAGGTGACCAGGTTTAAAAAATCGGGATTTCGGCAGCAGAAGCATGACTATAAATAATATAATGATGCCGAGAATGGCTAAAACATAAAAGGCAGTCTGCCACGAGTAATAGTCTGTTATGTATCCGGCAAACACACGGCCCATCATCCCGCCAAGGGCATTGCTGGAAATATAAAGGGCAGTAGAAACCCCTATACTTCTTTTGTCAATTTCTTCTCCGATATAGGCAAGGGCAGCTGCTGGTAGCCCGGCAAGCGCAAATCCCTGAATCATCCGGAACAAAACCAGTACAGCAAACGAATCAAACAGTGGAATCACAAGAAATGGCACCACAGACCCCGCCAGGGACAGTTTGATAAATACCGTTCTCCCGTGTCGGTCAGAAAGAAAACCAAGAACAATTAGCCCTCCAATGAGACCGATAATTGTTAGAGACAGGGATAAACTGGACGCTGAAACACTGATCCCAAACTCTGCTACAAATATTGGGAGAAGGGGCTGAACCGCATACATGGAGGCAAAAATAAAGAAAGAAGCCAGTGCAAGGCTAAATGCTATTTTCCAAAAATATAAATCTCGTATGGTGTAAGGCTTATGATCCATGATGTCACTTCCAGTTACTTAAATTCATACCTACTATTATATAGGAATCATCGAGTATGTAAAAATTTAACGCAATCCCCAACAGGAGACAGGCACTGTTCTGTGTTTTTCATACAAGTTCCCTTTTGCAAACGTTTGTCATATATATATATGATGACGTTTGATTACCTGGTAATTGCCATATCCCTATGGCATTTTTTTATTGATTTCATTAGATAAGATGAGGAAAGGAGTTAACTTCAGTGGGATATGTCTGGGGAGTAGATTCAGCAGCTCGTGCAACGGAAGATTTGTATAACTGTGTCTTAAATAATTTTGGAAAGCCAGAGTTCTGGGGAAGGTACCTCACCACGGTAGAAGGAGCTTCAGAAGGCTTAACCCGGGAAGAAGTGGAACTTTTGCACAACAGCGGAACAAAGGTGCTTCCGATTTATAATCGGTTCCGGGATGCTACCGGAAACCGGCAGGGGCGTGTAACAGCCAGAAATACCATTTTTCAGGCAGAACGGCTGGGCATACCTAAAGGTACGGTTCTTTTTGCTAACGTCGAACGGTTTTTTGATGTGGATGCCGAGTGGATTAAAGGTTATGTGGATGTGTTTTACCCGAGCGGTTACAGACCAGGGTTTTACCACGATCCGGTGGAAGGGAATTTCAGTTCTGCCTATTGCCAGGCTGTTTCAGAAAATGAACAAGTAGCGATCCAGTCAATTTTGTGGAGTGCAGAGCCCGATCCGGGCGTTACCAGGAGAAGGGAAGCTCCTGCTTATAATCCCCAAAGACCTCCGTGCCGGGAAAATGTGTGGGGCTGGCAGTATGGCCGTGATGCAGAATCATGCCCGATCGATACAAATTTGATTGATGAGCGATTATATGAAATGCTCTGGTAAGTTTCCCATTCTGCAAGTTCCCGTACCTGTCGGATTGGTTTTCCACAATTTTTTTACTGCTCCGGATATCCAGTTTCCTTAGAAAACGGACTCCGGGGCATTAATGTTTTTCGACAGGTGACCGGAACCGTGGTCTAGATGCTTTATACCACTGGGTACAAAAAATCAGTATAAGAACTATATCAATCAGATCACCGCCATAGTACATCAGCATTCCGCCAGTTTCTGCCTCACTTCTCGTAACACCTGAAGGAGGATAAGCATAAATATACTTGGATAAAACTGAGTGTGCCCCTAAAGCAACTGTAAGGACGATAAGACGGTAAGTGTAACTTCTTCTGTGAAATACAGGATCAATATATATTATAGAAGCCGTAAAAACATATCCTGCTAAAAATACATGCATATGAATCAACAGATATAGATACAGGTTTTGGTGCATCAGATCGTATAAATCAGTTGTGTACAGGAGCCATAATCCTCCTATATTTAAAAAAGATGCAAAGATGGGATTGCTCAAAATTACGAAAGGTTTTGCTTTCAACCATGCTGTAATCCGTCGGGCCTGTTTTACAGAAAGGGTGCGGAGAAGCAATGTGACAGGGGCTCCTAAAACCGTGAGAAGAGGAGAAAGCATTCCGAGCAATAAATGTCCGAGCATATGTACAGGGAATTGTTCGTGAGAAAGACGAGCAATAGGGCCTGTTACAGAAAGGAGGGCAAATAAAGTGCCCATAATCCAGTACAAGGTGCGGAAAACAGACCATCTCTTTCCATGCTTCATATTCAGATAAACGGCAGAGCAATATAAAAACAAAAGGGTAACAAAAGGAGTGGCCAGGATAATTTCGGAAGGGTATAAAGATGATGAGCTGATGTTACCAGACATGTCCAGTTGTTCATACTCCTTTTTTATGCATGATTCGTTTTCCGAGAAATGATGGATATACCAATGATGAGCAAAATTGAAGCGGTGACATTCCACACGATATCATAAACAATCACATTTTCTACGTAGCGAATTTGATGAATCCGCATGATTTTATGATGAATGATTCCATCGTATAACTGAAAAGCACCTGCTCCAATGAATACTCCGCCCCACCATCTTTTTACATTTACCTGTCTGCGTCGTTTGAGATCGGCGAACATAAAAAGCCCTCCGATGGTTGCAATCCAGCTGAAAGCGTGAAAAAGGCCATCTGAAATTAATCCCACAGCAGTTGTCGTTCGATCATAAAAATGATGCCAGTAGAGGAGCTGATGGAAAATGAATTCATCCAGAAATGTAACAAGGCCCATCCCAAAAAGAAAACCTGACCACAGATTTCGGGATGAATAAAATCGGTGATTCGCAACTGGAGGATGTTCTTTACTTTCTCTCATAGGCGGCATCCCTCTCCATTTTCGGCGGGCAACCTGATTATTCTATAGTATGCCTGCTTGAAATCGGTATTATGCAATATAGCCGCACAACAACCCCGACAAGTGACTGCACCTGTCGAAAGGGTTTTGAGCTAAATGCATACTGCTCCCGTTATCCCATTTTCCTACAAATCAATTTCAGGGGCATCAACATTGTTTGACAGGTGACAGGCACTATTTTTTATTCGAGGAGGGTGATGCTTTCGACGTGGCTTGTATGGGGGAACATGTCGACGGGTTGAATGCGTTTAATTTCAAACTTACTGGATAAGGCATCCAGATTTTTCGCCAGTGTAGATGGATTACACGAGACATAGATTAGTTTTTTCGGTTGGATTCTTTTCAATGTCTCCACTAATCGATCATCCAATCCAGCCCGGGGTGGATCCACAATGACTACGTCAGGCCTGAAACCTTCTTTGAACCAGGTACCCAGCCAGTCCTCGGCTTTTCCGCTAACATACACAGCATTTTGAACCCCGAGCTTTTTTGCATTTCTCCTCGCATCCCTTACCGCATCCTCTATCATCTCAATTCCTCTTAACTCTTGGACATCCTCAGCCAGCCATAATCCGATAGTTCCAACGCCGCAATAAGCATCGACGACCGTTTCATCCCCGTTTAAATCTGAAAACGATTTGACCAGGTTATACAGCTTATACGTCTGTTCCGGATTTAATTGAAAAAATGCACGTGCAGACAAATCGTATCTGATCCCTCCGAGCTGCTCTTCTATATATTCATTTCCCATCAATAAATGTGTCTCATCTCCAAAGATCAGCGATGTTTTTTTAGGATTGATATTTTGCAGAACCGAGGTTACCTCGGGAATGCGCCGTTTCATTTCCTTTAAAAACAATTCCTTTTTCGGGAAATGTTTTCCAGCCGTGACCAGCACAAGCTGTATGTCACCAGTTTGAAAACCGATCCTCGTCACAATTCTCCGTATAACACCTTTCCGCTTCCGTTCATCGTAAACAGGGATATTTAAATCTTCGATAATGCGCAAAACCTTTCTGGTTATCTCATTGGTTTTTGGATGCTGTACCTTGCAATCAGTGACATCTATTAACTGATGGGTTCCCTCCCGATAAAGCCCTGCCATCACCTTTCCTTTTTGTTTTCCAGCCTGAAGCTGGCTTTTATTGCGATATTCCCAGGGGTGGTCCATTCCAATTGTCGGCTCGACGATCCGCGAATCAATCGTTTTTTTCATGTATCTATCCAGCGCCTGTAGAATCATCTCCCGTTTATATTCAAGCTGCCGTTCATAACGGAGATGCTGAAGCTGACAGCCGCCGCATTTTGCGTAAACGGGACATGGGGGATCGATTCGGTCCTTTGACTGTTTGCGGATCCTTCTTACTCTTGCTTCAACATAATTCGGGTGATCTTTTTCAACCCTGGCAACCACCTCTTCCCCCGGCAAAGTTCCTGGTATAAAAACAGCTTTACGTTTAAAATAACCAATTCCCTCGCCATTGATGCCAATACGTTTAATGGTAACAGGGATTTCCTGTCCTTCATGCAATTGAACGTTCATAGATTGATTTTTCATCATTATCACCTAATTTTTCTCAATACTTCTCCACAAAACAAGCGATGCATAGCTTCGATACGGAGACCATTGTTTCCCCATTTCATAAATTTTTTCCTTCGGCGGTTTTTGATCTTGATTCAGCAGCTGTTTTAATGCGTTTTGAATTCCGATATCTGCAGCAGGCAGAAGGTCATCCCGACCAACTCCGAACAACAGCCAGTTTTCTGCAGTCCAAACACCAATCCCTCTGATGTTTGTCAATTCCTGAATGACTTGCTCGTCAGACCTTGCTGCAAGATTTTCTAAATCAATGGCATTTTCAGCAATTAGCCTGGATGTATCAATGACATATTCCGCTTTTCGCTGACTGAATTGAAGTTTACGCAGATCATCATACTTCAATTCCGCAACCCTTTTTGGATCTGGATAAAACCATACCCCATCCCGTTTTTCACCAAAAGCTTGAACAAACCTGGAAGATAACGTATAAGCAAATTTCATATTTAATTGCTGGTGAATAATTGTTTTGATCAAACTATCGTATAGATGCCCTTCCCTGACAACCGGAGTTCCCGGATTCCTGGCAAACAAAGGGGACAGACTGGTCTGTTGAAAATGATCATATATTTTAGTTAAATCCTTGTCCCATTGAAATAATCGGTACGTATACTGAATCAGTTCCTGTTTCTGTTCCAGACTATCACTTTGGATTAAAAATGCGGGGTTTCGTGTATTTCCCAGAGCCTGAATTCTTACGATATGTTGTTCATCCCCGATTCGAACCGGTAGATCAATCCATCGTTCCTTTTGATCTGCTTTCACTAAAGGATCAAAGCAGTAACGGCTTAATGCATAGTCAAAATCATATGCCCCATTCACAGCTGCATAAGCTTTCCACATCCGTGCTTCACCCTCCCCTCAGGGAATTGCTCAACGTTTCTTAAAGCTTCTTCCTATCTTCTTTATTATGCCTGTTTATCGACTTTGAGAAAAGGCATTTGGGGTTGAAAAAAGTACCATCATGAAAGGCTCTGCAAATGCAAAGATTAAGGGGTAGGGAAATGATTTTCCCTTATTTCCTTTATTAATGGAGGTTACAAACATGAATAATCTTAGATGGTTAAGCAATTTGTTTCAAAGACAGCCACTAAGACGATTTCAGCTGTTCAGGAGAAGGCGCCGCAATGGCGGGATGCTTTTTACCCTAATTAGTCTTGGAGCCACTGCATTAGCCTTTGCCTTTACACGTATGGGACAGGGAGAAAACAGGGGACAGAACATCAATCCGATCCGTCGTATTACTCAAGTTATGCCGCAGCCGGCAGCTGTTGAATTTTCTGCAGAACTTTCCCCAAATGAAAAAAATCAACAAAACAATAAACAAAACCAGTAAAATCCTTATCCATGAACAAAACTGAGGGCTGTTCGAATCATCGAGCAGCCTTCTCTTTTGTCTGGTACGGAGTGCATATCGATAAGGGGGCAAGAATCACCGTTCAAGGCAATCCGTGTTGCTGCAGAAATCCTTTCTATATTTTATTTTCCTTACAAAAATCCATACTAAAGCGTATGCAATCAGCCCATTTTCATTTTTTACAAAAAAAGCCCCCTCTACAAAAAAAGGGGGCTGTATTCAAGCGTGGATTCATCATTGCTGCTGAGCCTGCTGGATGGCAGCCTGAGCCTGCTGGAGCTGCTGTTGGGCCTGCTGGAGCTGCTGCTGCTGTTGAGCAGAAGCCTGAGTCTGTTGCTGTTGAGCCTGCTGCTGGGCCTGTTGAACTTGCTGTTGTGCTTGCTGCAGCTGTTTTTGAGCCTGTTGAATTTGTTGAGGGTTGGCATTCGCTTGCGCCTGCTGCACAGCCTGCTGGGCTTGTTGAGCAGCATTCAGTGCCTGTTGAACTTGCTGTTGGTTTTGCTGTTGATTTTGTTGAGCCATAGGGTTTGACACCTCCAGAAAATTTTGTTGGGCTTTTGCCTCAACAGTTTTTATATTTTTCAAAGTTTAAAAAAATATGCGCTCTTGAAAACAGGAAAAACATTTCCAGTCATGTTCGAAAAAGATTATTGAAAAACACGAAGAGGTGTAACCCTTTTCCACATAAAGTCATCCAGGCTTCTGAACTGATAGCCCCGCTTTCTCAGTTCATCAATCATCGGGCCAAGGGCTTCGGCATTATCACTTGATACGGTGTGAAGCAAAAGTACGGCTCCAGGGTGGATCTGATTGATCACACTTTTATATGCATACTCCCAGCCCTTTTGGCTGTCGGTATTCCAGTCCACAAAAGCTAAAGACCAGAATACATGAATATAGCCCAGTTCATCGGCCAATTTTAAGGTCCGCTCGCTGAACGTACCGCGGGGCGGCCGCACATATTTTATATAAGAATTTCCGGTAATTTCCTCTACTTTTTTACGAACTTTTTCCAGCTCTCTTTTCATTTCTTTCTTTGATAATTTGGTGAAATCGGGATGGCTCCAGGAATGATTGCCAATAATATGCCCGTCCTCTGCCATCCGTTTGATCAGTTCTGGTTCACTTTCAACATAATGACCGGTTACAAAAAAAGCGGCAGGAACTTTTTTCTTTTTTAATGTATCTAAAATTTTTTCTGTATAACCCTGTTCATAGCCATTGTCAAACGTTAAATACACGACTTTTTCTCCTGAAGAGTCCAGGTAGATGCCTCCGTATTTTTCTACAATCGGTCCATATTTTCCCACATCCGGAGGCTGGTGGTTATCTCTGGATTTATATCCCCAGCCATAGCTGGTCTGATCTGCAGCCTGAGCTGTTAATGGAGATACGATCAGAGCAGCTATGCAAAACAAAAAAAGTCTAAGTCCGGTATTCATCTGACTCACCTGCTTTTTTTCCTATTTTTTGTAGGCTGTCAGAAAAGAATACATGCAGAAAATGGATGGATTACCTCTTCGACAAAACCTGACGAGTGTCAGGCACCCTGTGATTATAAAATAATGGCGGCAAGCCACCCGAACAGAAACAGCGGAATATTGTAATGCAGAAACGTTGGGACACATGTATCCCAGATATGATGATGTTTTCCGTCTGCATTAAGACCAGAAGTCGGCCCCAGTGTACTGTCGGAAGCAGGTGATCCGGCATCACCGAGTGCTCCTGCCGTTCCAATCAGCGCTGCAATTGCCATCGGTGAAAACCCGGCTGCGGAAGCAATTGGCACATACATAACCGCCAAAATCGGTATAGTACCAAAAGACGTTCCGATTCCCATGGTCACCAGCAGGCCGACCAGAAGCAGCAGAAACGCTATGACCGGCTTGCTGTTGCCGAGAATGGCGGATGACTGTTCCACCAGATCATTAACGGCCCCCGTTTCTTTTAGTATATAACCATAACCAGACGCTACCATCATAATAAATGCAATCATCCCCATCATGGAGATTCCATCAGCCATCATCTTCTCTCCGTTTTTAAAAGGAACGACAGCAAAAACAAACATCCATACTATTCCAGTTAAAGCACCTAAAATTATACTGCCTGTCAATAACTGAACAACTAATGCTGCAACGATCCCAATCAGGGTGAACAGGTGTTTATACTGAAAGCGACTATCCTCATCCTCCTCAGCTGCAGCAGCCTCTGTTAAATAATTCCCCACTGAATCATAATCCCTGTCTTTCCGGTAACTAATCAACACGGCAATTAACAGCCCAACCATCATGCCTGATCCCGGAATCAGCATTGACAGGGCAATATCTCCCATCGAAATGTCAACACCATTGTTTGCCATTTCCTTCTGGATGATTTCGTGAAAAAGCAATCCGAATCCAGCAGGAATCATCAAATAGGGAGCCTTTAAACCAAAAGTCAGGGCAGAAGCGACTCCCCTGCGATCTACTTTCATCTGGTCAAATACCTTCAAGAGGGGCGGAATCAAAATAGGAATAAAAGCGATATGAACGGGAATCACATTCTGGGAAAGAGACGCCACACCGGCGATGACTAACAGCACCATGCTTCGTCTTCCCCTAAGCACACGGAGCAGTTTTTTCACAAGTAGTCCAGTAATGCCTGTATAGCTGATTGCAGCCGCAAATGCTCCGAGCAAAATATAGCTCAAAGCTGTTTCAGCATGCTCCCCCATACCGTTCACGAGGAGTTCGATGATCCCTTGTAAAGATAAATTTGAAAGGATGCCTGCCGTAAGCCCGGCAGCGATAATTGCTATTAAGATATTAACTCTGAGCAAACTCAGCAAGGCCATGACAATTACCGACATAATAACCGGGTCAGTGAATATGCCCATAGAAATTCCCTCTCTTCTCATCCAATGATTCATTACGTTATCACAATAGTTTATTAACGATTTATCATAATAAAGTATCAAGCAAAAAAAATCAACCCCTTAAATATACAATTTTTGTTTCCTGTTAAGGCAATCATTCCACATCATTCAACCATTGATCCCAATATTCCATTATTTAAAGAATGGGGCGCAGCTAATGTTTAAATAAGGTCAACAACGGCATCCCAATTCGGGAAGTGACGTTTCGTAGTACAGCCTTCTTCAGCCAATCCTATGCACTCCGTTAGCGAAAAAATACTGTTTTATGGGTTAGTTCTACAAACCCAAAAGTAAAAGTCCGCTTCCGGTCTCTGCCAGAACAGCGGACTTTTCATTTAATGATCTTTCAGCTGAAATGAAAAGGACACGTAATCCTGAATGGGAATCCATGCACCGATTCCCTGTTTCTCTACATTTTTTACCACAAGAGTTTTATTCGAACCTTTTAATTTAATATAGACCTCGCCCATGGTGAGAATTCCTTTTTCATTGACTGCCGGGGCATAAGCCAATAGCCGACCGTTCTTTTTTGGGGGAACTCCATAGGTCTGCTCTTTTTTCGTTCCCTTCCCTATAATGGTTTTAAACGAGAGGGGAAGATCAACATTTTCCTGTGCCTTCAGTAACATTAACTTTTTTATGCTCTCCGCCTGCTCGACTTTCGAAGTTAGTCCTCCATTGATTTCTTTTTCCTGCTCCTGAACATAGTTTAGGGTTTTTTTACTGTCCCCGCCATAGTTGTTTAATTCATTCACGTTGATCTCCTGATACTCCCAGTTGACGCTGGTCTCCTGGGATTCATAGTTAAGTGGCCAGTTTCCCAGGTAAATCATGCTTCGGTAACCGAATGCAATTGGAGAAGGATGAATAGTTGTTTCATTCAGCATTTTAATCAGGTCAGGATTTTCAATTTTTACATCAGCACCATCAATCAATTCCTTTGTTAAACTGCTCGGTTCCAAAAACGTTAAATCTTTTGTTGAGTTTGGATAAGTGTTTTCCTTTGAAATATTCAAAACGTGGCTCGGCACGTTTTTCGGCGTGATTTTCTCTTTATCTTCTTTTGCTTTTTCTTCGGACAGAACAGTCACCGGGACAAGAACAAACAAACAAAGACCGATCGTTAAAAACATGGTATAGAACTTGTTCATGATTACCACAGCCCTTTCATTTTTTTCTTATTTTTTTCAAGGGGGAAAAAACTATGCACCCATAAGGGCTGTGGAATGCATTCGGGAGGAAATCTGCAATCCAGATTCCCGTAACTTCCATAAACTACTCACCGGATTGTACCGATACCGTAATATCAATGTTATCTTTTACCGATTGAACCATTGAGCAGTATTTATGGGATAATTCAAGACTTTTTTCAAGCTGCTTTTGATCGAGACCTTTCCCTTTTACAAAAAAAGACAGATGAATCTTTTCGATCCGGTTGACTTTATCACCGCTTCTTTGATAATCCACAGTGATCTCAATATCTTCAAAATTTATTCTTTTTTTATCCAGCACCTTTTTAAATACCGATCCGCTGCATCCGGCAATGGAGGCAATCATTAATTGAAAAGGACGAAAACCATAATCGGAATCGGCTGAAATGTCAAGGGTACCATATTCAAAATCTGCTGCAAAACCTTTTTCCTTCATGGTAAATTTCATCTGACACAACCCCTTTATTTTTATGTTATATCTTTAACGTACACGTTTCTCGATATCTTTTGCAAAAAATAAGCATTTCGAATTTCTTTTTTCGTTAAATAAGTTACAATGGCAATGTTCGGGGTCAGGGCAGAAAAATTGCTTTTGCTTACAAGGAGATTATTAAAAACAGGGGAGGGAATGCATATGGTATCTGAAAAAGGACGGTTTCGCATATTAGTTGCCCTTGTCTTGATCTCTGGTTTTTCACAGGGGATGCTCCTTCCTCTGATTGCTGTTATCTTAGAACAAAAGGGGATTTCCTCTTCAGTCAATGGACTGCATGCTACAGGGTTGTACATTGGTGTATTGCTGGCATCGCCTTTCATGGAAAAACCTCTTCGAACATACGGCTATAAACCGATCATTCTCACAGGCGGGGCATTCGTCTTTCTCTCGTTATTTTTCTTTACATTATGGGAATCATTATGGTTCTGGTTTATGCTTAGAATGCTAATTGGGATTGGTGATCATGTTTTACATTTCGGGACCCAGACCTGGATTACCACAACGAGTGAAAAACATAATCGGGGAAGACGGATGGCCTTGTATGGTCTGTCATTCGGCCTCGGTTTTGCTATGGGGCCATTGATGACCAGGCTTATCTATGTACACCCTGCACTTCCTTTCCTGGTTAGTGCCATTCTAAGCCTGCTCATCTGGGGGCTGTTATTTTTTGTCCGAAATGAATGGCCGGAAGATGAAGACGCGTATGAAGTAACCTCCAATTCATCGGCGGGCCGATTTAAGGAGGCCGTTCAGATTGCCTGGATTGCTCTTTTGCCTCCATTTGCCTACGGATTTTTAGAAGCAACCTTGCATGGAAATTTTCCGGTTTACGGGATGCGGATTGGCCATGACGTGGAAACATTGTCGCTGATCATTCCCGCTTTTGCAGTCGGAAGTTTAGTAACCCAGCTCCCACTGGGAGTTTTAAGCGACAAGATTGGCAGAAAACAGGTGCTGGCTATTGTGCTCGCAGGGGGAGGTATAACCTTTTTCCTTGCAGGTGTCCTGGAACATTCCGTCATCTGGTTATTTGTTTTATTTACTCTTGCCGGAATGCTGGTAGGATCAATCTATTCCCTCGGCATTTCCTATATGACGGATATGCTGCCAAAAACCCTGCATCCAGCAGGCAATATTTTATGTGGAATATCTTTCAGCCTGGGAAGTATCACCGGACCGTTTCTCGGAGGGCTGTTTATTCAGTTTGTCCCAGGAGCATCTTTTTTCTATCTGATCACAGCGGTGATTTTTATCCTCTTTGTCTTGATTATGATCAAAGGAACAAATCCATCAGAAATATCAAATACAGCCTAAATCATTTTTTGTCTATCGCTAGTTACAACCCTGGCTGCCCATGAACAATAATACCCGTTCATCCGGCCACATTTAACTGCCGGAAGATCGGGCTTTTCTGCCGTCTCGATTGACAATAACAATTCCGCTGGCTACAAATGATAATCCCAATAAGACATATAGATGGATCGGTTCATGTAAAATCAGCCCGGATAACATGACGCCGAAAACCGGTACGAGGAATAAATACATGGACACATTGCCCACCTTATTGTATTTCATCACATTATTCCAGAGAATGAACCCGGCTGCGGACAAAAATGAAAGGTAGATTAACAAAAGGGTGGCCTGAACATTCCATTCAAAGGGAAACCAACCTGCCATCAGTCCCCCTGCTACAACGAGCCCGGTCGATCCAAACAGCATTTGATAAGCCGTTAGATAGGAAACCGGCATTCTCTGACTTCCTTCCCTTGCCAGAATATTTCCCACAGCACTCGTCATCATGGCCGTGAGGAGCAATATTTCTCCCAGACCGAACACAATGTTCAGTGTACCCTGCTGAATATTCACAAGAACGACACCGGCAAAACCGATTACCAGGCCCATGACTTTTTTTCTGTTCATAGGATCATTTTGATAAATAAAATGAGCCAAAAGCATTTGAAAAAAAGAGGTTGACCCCGCGATAATCGATCCCTGAATACCAGTAGAATGACTGAGTCCGATATAGAACAAAATATACTGTAAAAACGTCTGGAAAAATCCGATTCTCATGAGTTCAATTGTATTTTTCTTCTGGAACAATAAATTTTTTCTGGCCAGAGTAAAAAAAATGAAAATCATGATCGAAGCCAGAAAAAAGCGGTATCCCGCAAACAAAATCTGCTCCCCGGTCTCCTCCGGACGAATATCCAGAACCTCATAACTCCACTTAACAAAGGGAAAAGCACTCCCCCATAGAAAGGTCGCTATACAGGCTGCCAGTGCTGCACCCAGGGGGTGGCGAAAAAACGTCTTTGCACTCATAAACACCCTCTTCTCTAAACAAGTTCCTCACCGGGCTATTATAGATAAGTTTTTTATGGAAAATCAAAAATCTAGTCTGAACTAGTCTGTTTTTCGATATCTTTCCCTCAAGCATCCCACGGTTCAGAGGCGTTGTCTTTCCAATCCCTGGCACTGTTTAGTAGTTGACATCTCCTTTTATTATGTTATTATAAAAATAACTAATTTATAATTATTATAATTTTAATGTAAATGAAAATCGTTATCAATTCCTGTGAAATTAACCTATTAACACATCTGATAACGAATAATCATTCTCAATTAGAAAAGGAGCGTTGAGAATCGTGGGTGCAGAACCAAAGGCAATCCTGCCAGACTATACGAAACCAAAACAGAAAACAAATTTTTCCCGGGTCATCAACATTCAACATCATATGGAACTGATTGCAGCTTTAACCAGTGGGGCCATCATCTTATTTGCTTTCTTAACCGAAGGGCACTTAAGCAGCACATGGACGGCAGCACTTTATATTTCCGCCTACGTGATCGGTGGATTGGCAAAGGCCAAAGAAGGTATAGAAGATACGATTAAAAATAAAGATCTAAATGTTGAACTGTTAATGATTATTGCGGCCATCGGTGCTGCTTCAATTGGTCACTGGTGGGAAGGAGCTGTTCTCATTTTTATTTTCTCATTAAGTGGGGCACTTGAAACATACACCATGAACAAAAGCCACAAAGAAATTTCTGCTTTAATGGATATGCAGCCAGATACAGCCCTCCGTATCGTCAATGGCCAGACTGAAGAAGTCCACGTTTCTGAATTGAAGGTTGGAGATCAATTTTTCGTTCGTGCAGGGGAACGAATCCCTGCTGACGGTAATATTGTACGGGGATCAACCTCGATAGATGAAGCTGCCATTACAGGCGAATCCATGCCTGAAGAAAAATCTGCAGGTGATGAAGTGTTTGCTGGCACATTGAACTTAAACGGAAGCATTACGGTGGAATTAACGAAACCATCTGAGGAAAGTGTTTTTCAAAAAATTATTGAACTTGTTCACAATGCAAAAAGTGAAAAATCTCCTTCACAGCTATTTATTGAACGATTTGAAGGCATATATGTAAACATTGTCCTGACCGCAGGAGTCCTGTTATTGTTCGTCCCTCATTATCTCTTTGACTGGAGCTGGGAAACGACTTTTTACCGGGCGATGATCTTTTTGGTTGTAGCATCGCCGTGTGCGCTTGTTGCTTCTATCATGCCGGCCACACTTTCAGCTATTTCCAACGGCGCACGGAATGGGATATTATTTAAAGGCGGTGTTCATGTCGAAAACCTTGGTCAGATTAAAGCCATTGCTCTAGACAAAACCGGAACATTGACTAAAGGAACCCCGGAAGTGACAGATGTATACATTCGGGAAGGTCTTGACGTTCACGAAATCTTTAACATTATTGGGTCAATCGAAAAGCAATCAACCCATCCGCTGGCTAAAGCCATTGTACGATATGTAAAAAGCCAGAAAATTGAACCGGATCTTACCGTTGATAACATGCAGGACGTGACAGGAAAAGGTGTTACAGCGCAAATCGGAAGTGAGACATGGAAAATTGGGAAACCTGAATTTATTGGAAACCAGGAGGTTGAATCTTTTCAAAATGGTATTTCCCGCTCACTGGCTGATCAAGGAAAAACCCTGGTCATTGCTGCTGATGAAAATGGGATTGCTGCAATGCTTGCATTAAAAGATGTGGTTAGAGAAGATGCGAAAGAAGCGCTCGGAAAGTTGAAGAGAGCAGGCATTCGAACGATCATGATAACCGGTGACAACGACCGGACAGCGCAGGCTATTGCCAGAGAATGTGGTATTGACGAATATTATACCAACTGTCTTCCAGAAGACAAAGTAGATCATATTCGGAATCTGAAAGAAGCATATGGTCAGGTAGCCATGACAGGAGACGGGATTAATGACGCACCGGCTCTGGCAACAGCAAATCTCGGGATTGCCATGGGTGAAGGAACAGATGTGGCACTGGAGACAGCCGATATTGTTCTCATGAAAAACGACCTGTCAAAAATCGCCGATGCCATTTCCCTGTCCAAGCGAATGAGCCGAATCATCAAGCAAAACGTTATCTTTTCCATTGCCGTTATCATCCTGTTGCTTATCTCTAATTTTGCGCAGACCTTAAATATGCCCCTTGGGGTCATCGGACATGAAGGAAGCACCATTCTGGTTATTTTAAACGGATTAAGATTGTTGAAATAAGAAAAAGGAATCCCTGAATTGGGGTTCCTTTCCTCATGTTTGGACATGTTTTTCAGGCTTCTTCTATTTTCATGTGATTGCGTTCAACAGTTTTAAACGTTAAGGGTGTGCCTATTTCAATTCCTATCATCATAGAGCACCTTTAGCTTTGATCACCTGGCCATATTTCCTTTGTACAAAATCGCATTAATCTCTCCGCCAATCACGATTATGATGGCACTGATGTAAAACCAGATCATGAGTACAATGATTCCCCCGAGGCTCCCGTATGCTGCTGAGTAATTTCCGAAATTTTCTACATAAAAGGCAAAGGCGAGGGATACGAGCTGCCAGCATACCGCAGCAAAAATAGCTCCTGGAAAGGCATGAGCAAATGGAATCCGCTCATCCGGTGCAAGCTTATATAAACATGCAAGTACGATTACCATAATCACAAAAGAACTGATCCACCTTAATGCATTCCAGATCTGTAAAAACGTTTCCGTCAAACCTAAAAAAGAAAAAATAAATTCTCCTAAAATCCGGCCAAAAACCGGCAGCAATAACACCGTAATCGTCACTAATAGCATGGCGACCGTCAACACAATGGCAATAAACCGGGACTGAAAGAACGAACGATTTTCCTCGGTTTCATAAGCTCGATTAAAAATTTTCATCAATGCATAAATACCGTGGGATGCTGCCCAGAGAGAGCCGATAATCCCGATGGACAGCAGGCCCCGGTTTTGCTGATTCATCAGAACTTCAATATTTTCCTCAATGATTTCCATTGTGTTACCCGGTGCATAGTCCCGGATCATACCCAGAACTTGATCTGCAGAAATAGGCAAAAACCCGACCAGTGTCAGAAGGAAAATTAAAAAAGGAAACAGGGACAAAAGAAAAAAATAGGACAGCTGGGCAGCAATACCGGGTATGTCATCCCTTGAAAATCGTTTCCAGACTTCTGAAATAACGTATGGAATGTTCTTCAAACTCCCACCTCATAATGCCCTATTTACAAACTCATCAAGTTTTCTGCTGATTCGCTGGAGCATATAAACCCCTTCATCGAATCTTTCATCTAATTGATCAATTGCTTTCCGCAAATGACGGACAGCTGTGGATGGGTGTTGCTGGTATTCCCGAAACAGGGAAGAAAGTTCCGGTATTCGTTCCTTCAATTCTTTACGTAATCTTTGATCTGCAGCTATTATGATTGCTCCGGTCAAACCACCGAGTATGATCATACACTTCCAGTTAACTTTCGCCACTCGGCCTCTCCTCCCTTTACAGGTTATGGGCTTCCTTAATTTCCTTCAGCAAATACTGGCAACCTTCAGATACAAGATCATACACATAATCAAAATTTCCCGTAAAATACGGATCTGGCACATTTTGTTCCTTTGCATCAGGAACCAGATCCAGAAGCCGCTTCACTGTAACTCCTTCATATTCATCCCGGATCGCTTCCAGGTCACGCATATTTTGCTCATCCATTGCGATAATATAATCAAATTCATCCCAGTCCGTTTCTTTAATCTGGCGTGCCCGCATGCCTTCATAGGAAATATGGTTTTGGTCTAAAATGTTTTGGGTTCCTTCGTGGGGAGGTTCTCCCTGATGCCAGTGGCCTATCCCTGCTGAATCCACACGAATTTGTTCACTCAATCCCTCTTCCTCGACCATGTTCCGAAAAACTGCTTCAGCCATTGGGGATCTGCAAATATTGCCAAGACAGACAAAAAGTACGTGAATCATTTCATCAACCCCTTTTTCTTGGATGTGATCCTTCTGTTAAAACTATATCGAAAAACCGAAAAAGATGAAACTAAATTTAAGGATTTCTTACAACCCTTTCAAAAATACCCTTGACATTCATCAAGAATTTTCGGAATATTTTTATATGGGACTTTATTTATTTCATACTTTTGAGGGGGAATATCATGGAGGAATTCTGGGAGAAATTTAACAAACAGGGAAGTGAAATCTTAGGTGAAATCAGCGGATATGTCTGGGGACCTCCTTTACTGATCCTTCTGGTCGGTACGGGACTGTTTTTATCCCTGAGACTCGGGTTTCTGCAGTTTAAGGCGCTCCCATACGCGTTAAAACTGGCTTTTAGTCCTGGAAAGCAGGACAAGAAGTCAAAGGGAGATATCACCCACTATCAGGCTCTGACAACCGCACTCGCGGCAACCATCGGAACCGGTAATATTGCCGGTGTGGCAACAGCTGTAGTTTTGGGAGGACCGGGAGCAGTATTATGGATGTGGATCACCGCTTTAGTCGGTATGGCAACCAAATATGCAGAAGCTATTCTCGCTGTAAAATACCGTACCCAAAATGAGCGGGGTGAAATGTCAGGCGGACCGATGTATTACCTGGAAAAGGGACTGAAAGCGAAATGGCTCGGCGTACTGTTTGCTATTTTTGCTTCCATTGCCGCCTTCGGAATCGGAAATATGGTCCAGTCCAACTCCGTATCGGATGCAGTGGAATCTACCTTTAATATTTCTCCATGGGTGACTGGTATTGTATTGACCGGACTTACCGGCCTGGTTATTCTAGGAGGAATTAAAAGCATCGGAAAAGTGACAGCCTTTTTCGTACCGATTATGGCAGTATTCTATATCATCGGGGGACTCATCGTTTTATTTTCGAATTTAGAACTTGTTGGTCCTGCGGTTTCCATGATTTTTTCTGATGCCTTTACAGGTGAAGCTGTAGGCGGAGGGATTTTAGGTACCGTGATCCGTTACGGGGTAGCTCGCGGTGTATTCTCCAACGAAGCCGGTCTCGGTTCAGCACCGATTGCAGCTGCTGCTGCAAAAACGGACTATCCGGGACGCCAGGCGCTCGTATCCATGACCCAGGTATTCATTGATACGATTATTGTCTGCTCCATTACCGGTATTACCATTGTCATGGCAGGACAGTATGGAGGAGATCTGGAAGGTGCTGATTTAACAGCCGCTTCATTCGCAGCGTTCCTAGGCAACACCGGTTCTTACATTGTTACAATCGGTCTATTATTCTTTGCTTTCTCAACCATTCTTGGCTGGTCCTATTATGGAGAAAAAACTTTCAGCTATCTGGTTGGAGACAAAGGAATCCCGGTTTATCGTGTAGTCTTTGTCGTTTTCGTCTTTATTGGGTCTGTTATATCTCTGGATGTTGTCTGGAAATTCGCAGACATCATGAACGGTCTCATGGCCTTCCCGAACTTAATCGGCCTCCTGGGATTATCGGGAGTAGTCGTTGCGGAAACGAAACGATTTATGGAAGTAGCCAGAGAAGAAAGACAGCAGGAAAAACTCGGCAAAGCCTAAAAAGATACCACAATAAAAAGGATTCAATGAGTTCTCGGGACTCGTTGAATCCTTTTCTTGTTTTAAGGTAACACGTTGAGATTTTACTGGATAAATCACTAATGATGGATGCTAAGCTCACGAACATCTTTAAAGGCGATGGAATATTTCCCGTCTCCAAACGTTTTGGTGAAAGAAACGGGTCCTTGCTTCTGTTTATCTACCTCGAATTCGCTGGTATCATCGTTTTCCTTCTCCTGTATATCATGCTTTCCCGCTACCAATCCGGTTGAATCCTCTATCCGGCCCACATTTGAAGCAGAAATGGTGAGATTTTCCCACTGATCCATGTACAGCCCCACCCGGTTTCCTCTCACTTCCCAGTTCGCTTTCAGCTCATCGATATGCAATTTAACAGTTGGAAAGGGATACTCGGACCATCCCACCTTAATCTCTACATCGATATTCTCCGGTATGGAAAGGGTCGGATCATACCGATAGGAGGAATGGTATATTCCATTATCTTCGGGCAGAGATAAAACCTGAATATGCAGTATTTCCCCCGTTTGAATAAACTGAACAAGCTCTTCCTGCGAAAGCTTTTTTCCATTGGCTGTATCTGTTTCGTAAATTCCGAAAAGGATAGCTTCCCTTTTACTGGTTGTTTCTATATTTAAGTGATCCGAGGGATGAACCACGATTTTAGAAATGTCTGACGGAATGGACCTTTGAACGACAGGCAGTGCCTCTACCTTTTCCTCTGCATGTACGGCTTTTTGAATTTCTGCAAGGATTCCCGTGGACTGTATGACATATAGTCCGATTCCTGCTGTCCCGATCATACCGATAAACAAAATACTCAGGACATCATATTTCAGTATGGGAGTTTGCTCTTTCGACTGAAAAAGGTAAATTAATATTTCCAGGCCCAGTACGATTAATATCACGGGCCACCAGGAAAAAGCGATGACCGTCATATCCCAGTGAAAAAATTTGGCCAGCACCAGGATCACGCCAAGGAATAGCAAAGAGAGACCCATGGAAAAAGTTCCTATTCGCCATTGCCTCAAGATTCCTCATCTCCCTTCTCCACTTTTTTTCCCATTAGTAATTTGAAGCCAATCACTACTAAAACGAGACTTACCACACCTGTTTGAAAATACTCCTGATAGTAGTAATAGATATTCCAGTTTTGCAGTTCCCTCGCCAGGCCCGGAACAAGGATGGAGTCCAAAATAATGAAAAATCCGACAACTATCAGACCAATCCCCAGCCATTTTTGGTGATTTAAAAAATATTTAATGACTGGCACATCGTTGATTTCTCCCCACTCGTAACGGCTGAACTGCTGAAGGGCATCAAAAAAGCTGAAAAACCAGATGACCGGGATCAAAAATAAAAAGATCGAAAGATGCAGCACATCGAGAAGATAAATGGAGAGAAGAAAGAAAATCATCAGTTGGATTCCTCTCTGCTGAAGGCCAAGATACAAATGTCCCGCCCCCGGAAACATAGCAAGAACGGTGGTGATCACTTTGCTTTTCTCCCCGCTGATCCGATGTTTTTCAATATCTTCAATAATCGATATATCCTCGAGTTTTTCTCCCCGGTCTTTCTTATTCAGAAGCTGGATGGTATCAAATAAACTGTAAATCCAGATGACCGGCAAGATAAACAAAAAGAGCAAAAAACCTACTTCCCTGGTAAGAATCGAAACAAACAATACCATTGAGCCCAGGCCAAGAAAGCCTGCGAGCAGCGTGACTCCCCGCTGGTTTAATCCGAGATGGAAATGACCGACGCCGGGTATAAAGGAAAGAATAATTGTCAGGAAACGCTCATTGGTCTGGCTGTCCTGAACCTGCCGGACATTAGCTGTTTCAGTGGTAGCCTTACTGCCTGCAACAGTCGGGACGTTCTGATCCCTGTTCCACAGCAACGTCATCACGATATCCAGCATATTGATCCCCCAGATGCCTGCAGCAGTCAGCAGAAAAAATAACGAGAGCATGTCATCAAAAATCATAATTCCGGTAATGAACGTAAGACCAAGGGCACCCACGAAACTAAAGGCATACATGACTCCTCGGATCTTCCTGTCTAAATATATATGACCGAGTCCAGGAAAAAACGCCAGTAAAAAGGCAACGGCTGAAGACTTATTCATGACTGTTTATCCTCCTTTCCAGGTTCAATGATTTTAAATAATCCTGAAGTCTTCTTCATCAGCTCCGATGTAATGGATGTATCCCTGTTTTCCACAGCATCCGTTACATCCGTCACTTTTTGAAAAGCGCCCGTAAACATCAGACACAGAGTCAATCCCGCAGCTATTCCATAATGAATGATCGTTTTTCGCGTCACATGCCGGGAGGATTTATCCCTGGACCTGGAATCAGGAATTTTTTCTTCTAAGAGCCTTAACGTTCCATCCGTAAATGAATCAGAAAGTTTTTCACCGGGCTCCCACTCATCAATGATGTTCATATACCATCCGAAACATGAATCACAGTGCTCCAGATGCACACGAATGTCTTCCTTTTCCTGTTCACTTAATTCTCCATGAATAAACTTCTCCATCTTTTCAATACTCAGGTGGGACATCAAAAATCATCCTCCTTCCAGTGCTCACGCATCCATTTTCTCGCCCGGTACAGCCGCATTTCCACGGTTTTTTTCGCCAGATGAAATTCTTCACCTATTTCCTGGTACGACTTCCCTTCTAAATAATGGGCTTTGACAATTGTCCGATAAGACTCAGGCATTTCACCAATAGCCTGTTCAATGTTTCGTTTTCTTTCCGTATCGATGACGGCCCATTCAGCGCTTTCTTCCTGGATGGGATGAAAAGCATCTTCCTCAAAGGCTGTCAGTTCTTCATGCTTTCTCTTCTTTTTCCGATATGCGTCAATCGCTGTGTTAAACGCGATGCGGCTCAGCCATGACTTAAAACCCCTGGATTCATAAGAAGGGAGAGCATCCATCATCTTCAAAAATACTTCCTGGGTAAGATCTTCTGCCTCCTGCAGATCTTTGACAACGCTGTAAGTGATTTTAAAAATGTGTTGTTTATACTTTTCGATCAGAAGCCTCAGTGCCTGTTGATTTCCTGATTTGATTTTTTTGATTAAAACCTCGTCATGAATGGCTCTCCCCCTCCCTTCACAAGGCTTCATGAATACAGACGGAAAAAAAACGCTCTACCCTACACCCTTTTGAAAAACAATCATTCATATTGACACGAATGAAAAACGTCAACAAATAAAAAATAACTGACTAAAAAGCTCCTGGCCTTCAGTCAGTTGAAGTAATCCCTTCTATGCATCGGGGCCCCTCATTTTTTGGATTGTTCACGAATGTTGATACTTCATCCGCCGTTAAGTCTTCATCAGGCAGGCCCAGAAGAAAATCCCTCATTTCGTCGGGATCTCTCTGTTGAGGGTCAATCCATCGATCCTCATCGTCCTGCGGCAAAATAACCGGCATCCGATCATGAATGTTTTTCATAAAGTCATTGGGCGCCTTCGTTAAAATCGTGCAGGTGACCAGCTCCTGATCTCCCTTTTTCCATCGATCCCATAGTCCGGCAAAAGCAAACAGTCTGCGATTGTTTAAGGATATGCGGAGAGGCTGCTTTTTCTTACCTGTCTGTTTCCATTCATAAAAACTGTCCGCCACGATCAGACACCGCTTTCTAGCAAGCAGATGTTTAAAACTCGGTTTCGATGAAGCCGTCTCAGCCCTGGCATTAATCATCTTATAGCCGATACTCGGATCCTTTGACCAGAAAGGCACAAGTCCCCAGCGCAAATATCCTGCCTTGTTCCTTTTCCCGTCATTCACAATGCAAAGCACGTCCTGGGAAGGTGCAATATTGTACCTGGGATGATAATCATCCAGTCGGTGGTCAATGCCGAACCTCTCCAGAATTTCAAGTTCTTCAGCCAGCAGTGTAAAGCGTCCGCACAAATCCCTCACCCCTCTCTTCTCTGCAGAACCTGCATGATTTTGGTCTGTGCACGCTCGGCCAGATGACTCAATGGATATGCCCCATAATCCTCTGGATAAATAGGATCGCAGACCGTCAACTTCACTTGTGCCGGTTTGATTCCGATTCCGTTTTGTTCCATGATGTGATATGTTCCGTCAATCACGACCGGAACCACGGGAACCCTTGCCCTGACTGCCAGTCTGAAACTCCCCGCTTTAAAGGGGTGCATCTCTGGTCCTTTCGTTCGGGTCCCCTCAGGAAAAATCACAAGAGAGTGTCCGTTTTTCAGCACATCGATTCCCTTTGCAAACGCCTGGACCGTCTGCCTTTTATTGGTCCGATCAATAAAAACACAGTGCATTTCTTCCATCCATGAACGGACAACAGGAATTTTTTTTACTTCTATTTTAGACATAAATCCCACAGGTTTATCCAGATAACCGAGAAGGGCCATAATATCAAAGTTCCCCTGATGATTGGCGACAATCAATACCGGACCTTCCGGAAATTTTTCGTTTCCGGTAATCGTCACCTTCGCTCCTGCCGCTCTGAGGATTCCCTTTGCCCATCTTTTCGGCAGATCAAATATGATGGCATCCTGTTCATCTGCAGGCAGTGATGCAATGTTTTTCTTTTTGATTTTCCATAATGCTGGCAAACTGTAACAGATAAAACCGATCATATAGATCGCCGTCCAAATGGTTCGCATCTCTTTCTCCCCTTTAATCTAAGATCGTTTCTTTATCGGATTCCCTTTGATTTGCTTTGAATTCCAGCCGTCCATAGATTCACTATTCCTATTTTACTAGAGAAGAGGTGGAATGAATAGGAAAATGTTATAACGTTAAATGGGTCAGGCAGAACGCTGAAAATCATGTTAAAATAAGGAAGGGAAACAATCGTTTGATGACACCAAACAAAGAAAGGATTATGCCCATGCTTAAGCAATTCATTCAACAGGCAAAGGTTATTGTATTTGATATGGATGGAACTCTCTATGAAGGAACGGGACATTTTCGCTTGCTGGCAGAAAATATTAAACATCATCTTCCCGAAGATCAGCAGCAAGCCTATATGTCATGCTATGAATCTTTTAAACAGGGAAATAGTCCGTTGAAAATTGGTACCGTTTATGATGCAGAGCATGATGTGATTTTTGAATGGGACCCATTTGCTGAAAGGCTAAGCAAGGCGAGAAACTGGGACAATGAGCCAGTTTCTGTTCAGGATGTTCCTGATCGCTTACGGGTAAAAGATTTCGACTTTCAGCGCTGGGTGCCGATAGGCGATGGCTGGTGGCCGCCGCATGTCATTGGCCGGCATTTTGGTTTAACCAACGAACACACCGAAACAGCTTACCACCAGACCAAAGAACAGATGGCTGAAAAACAGGATTATTTAACACCTACCCCGGGGTTGAAAACTTTTCTGGAGTCCATTTCCCCGTCTAAAAAGCTGGTTTTAATGACCAACAGCGAAAAAAATGATGTCCAGCGGATACTGTCTCAGCTTGGGATTGATCATCTGTTTAAAGACCGAATCACCTCTGCATACAAGCCGGTTAAAACCAGAGACCATCTGGAAAGGATCATCGATACCTATCAGGTAAATCCAGAGGAAGTTTTATCAGTTGGGGATAATTTTATGAACGAAATAGCCCCTGCTCTGCAGCTCGGGGTAAAAGCCATCTGGATCACCCAATCCAATCAAGTGCCTGTTAAAGATGAACGTTATATAAATGTTCCGACCCTGGAAAATATTCATGTGATAATGGGATAATATTCAAAAAGGCAGAGGCTCCTCCCCTGTTTCACCCTCAACCAGAAGCCTGTCACAGGGAGAAGGTACCCGATTAATATCTTATTAAAGGAAGTGCAATATAAAGCGGTCGTTGGATGAGGAATATGTTTCAGCTCTTAGTAATGGGTTATGTCCGTCAAAAGAGAATTGACGGACTTTTCTTGTCTTTTTGGTGTATATATCTCCGTCCAGACACTGATTGCGAGTGATGCTCATCCCCTTAAAAACCAATAACAATGGTTTCCCGGTGACAAACTGCTTTTTCATTCTGTCTGTTTCCATTCTTTTATAACCTTTTTATACAGCCGATAATTTTCCTCATCGAAACAAACAAACATCACCTTTTCAAGTCCTTTCTTTTTCTTAATAAATTCCCGGACTGTTTTTATAGCCACGCCCGCCGCTTCTTCTTTTGGATAACCATAAACACCTGTGCTGATGTTCGGAAAAGCAATGGTATAGAGGTTTTGTTTCACGGCGAGCTCCATGGATTGTCTATAACAGCTGGCTAACAGCCTGGCTTCGTTCTGATTTCCTCCTCTCCAGATCGGTCCGACGGTGTGAATGACTTTTTTGGCGGGAAGATTTCCGGCTGTTGTCATTACGGCTTCACCGGTTGGACAGCCGCCGATCTGCCGGCATTCCTCCATAATGGCTGGCCCGCCGGCCCGGTGAATGGCTCCGTCTACCCCGCCTCCTCCAGCCAGCTGTTCATTAGCGGCATTGACAATGGCATCTACCTCAATTCTAGAAATATCCCCTTTGATCACGTCAATAGCTGTCATATTCGTGCCCCCTTTTCAATCAATTCGTATTATAATCAGGCATGTTAATCAAATCATGCTCATATCATGTTAAAAAGATACGAAATGGAGGAATCATCTTGCAATTTTATTATGGACACCAGATGCCTTTGCGCATTCTGGATGAAGCTGAGTTCTGGAAGCATCAGGAAGAAGAACATACCGTCGTCATACGTGAACTGGTCAGCAACCTGGAACAGGAATATGTAGAAGCCCTTTTGGAATGGGAAGACGCACTGTCCAGGACCCACCAGCAGATTGTACGATACATCGAATCCGTCATTCGATCCCCGGGGTATATTCCTCAGGAGCTTTATTCCAACGTGCTGCACCTCGTCGATTTCTGCCTGAGACAGAGCCTCGCATTTATCAAGTTATGTCAGCAAATCAAAACCGAGAGCAGTGCTGTTCAAAACAACCCAACGGCAAAAGTCGTGCTTGACCATATCATTCGGGAATCGGAATACTTTGTCGGCATTTCTCAGGTGTTGTTGGCCCATCAGCAGACCTGACGAGATCCCCTGGAAACATGGGGTTTTTTTCTGTCTCCACAGCGATAGCATGTATCATTCATACAATCCCCCGGTATATAACATAGTTAAATGATGGGCTGCATGATCCAGTGACAGATCCTCATTTTCTACCAGATCCCACATGAACATTTCATTGGCGTAGAACCAGGCCCTGGCAATATACGCTGCATCAAGGGCGGATTTTGCCAGTCCTTTATGCTGGGAATACGTTATATCTTCCGTGATTCTCCTGATGAACCTTTCACGGATTTCAACCCATTTTTCTTTTACCGCTTCTGAAAGGCCGATAGCCTCCTTCATTACTTTCAACATTTCTCGTTCCTGAACGGCAAGCTTTAAAAACAGGCGAACCTGGTGCTCAATCCGTTCATAAGCCTCTTGCTTCGTTTCGGGTTGGAAGGGAAGTTCAGCCACATCATAAAAACGATTCATCACATGCTCCATCAGTTCGATCAACAGCTCATCTTTATTTTGGAAGTAGACGTATGCTGTACCATACCCCTTATTGGCTTTTTTTATAATCTGGGATATGGTCGACTTCTGAAATCCATTTTCTAAAAAAACGTCGAGGCCCGCTTCGAGCAGTTCTTTTCTTGTCTGCCTGGCCTGTTTTTGTCTGGGGGATAACAGCTGATCATCCTGTCTCATTTAACTCCTCCTTGCTATCTCTCTTACCATCTATTATAATCAAAAATTCAAAATTTTTCTTCTCATTGACATCATATCATTGACATAGTGTCAATATCATAATATGATAAAGTCATTGTAAATTACAGAAAATTTCGAACCTGGAGTGAAGCTTATGACTTTAACACTGGATGATGCCCGTCAATTGGACAGAGAAGATCCATTGTATAAGTTCCGTAATGAGTTTTACGTTCGGGATGACGTCATTTATCTTGACGGAAACTCCCTGGGACTTTTGTCAAAACGTGCGGAACAATCCCTTTTGGACATGCTGGAATCCTGGAAAAACTTTGGAATTGACGGATGGACGACAGGGGAACATCCCTGGTTTTATCTGTCTGAAAGCCTTGGGAATCAGATGGCTGAGCTTGTAGGTGCGAAACCAGATGAAGTAGTTGTTAGCGGTTCCACAACCGTGAACTTGCATCAGCTGGCCGCAACCTTTTACGAACCACGGGACAGCAAAACAAAAATTTTAGCCGATGAATTAAATTTTCCATCGGATATTTACGCCCTCCAAAGTCAGATCAAGCTGAAAGGCTATGATCCTGCTGAACATCTGATTCGGGTCAGAAGCCGGGATGGACATACCCTCCATGAAGAGGATATCATTGCACAGATGACCGATGATGTAGCCCTGATTGTACTGCCGAGCGTGCTTTACCGGAGCGGTCAAATCCTGGACATGAAACGCCTAACAGCAGAAGCCCATAAGCGAAACATCATGATCGGTTTCGACTTATGTCATTCCATTGGTGCCATCCCCCATTCCCTCGATGAGTGGGATGTGGACTTTGCTTTCTGGTGCAACTACAAACACTTAAATGCTGGACCGGGAAGTGTAGCCGCCCTTTATGTCAATGAAAAACATTTTGGACAAACACCGGGACTGGCTGGATGGTTCAGCTCCCATAAAGAAAAGCAGTTCGATATGGAACATACCCTCACACCGGCAGAGAATGCGGGCGCTTTCCAGATCGGAACCCCGCATATTTTAAGTGCTGCGCCATTAATCGGTTCCCTTGAATTATTCAAAGAGGCCGGAATTGAAAACATCCGGAAAAAATCGCTGAAACTCACCCAATTTATGATGGATGTAATTGATCAGGAACTGATGGAATATAACTTTACGTATGGCAATCCAATGGAAGATCATCAGCGTGGCGGTCATATTTATCTGGAACATGATGAAGCAGCACGGATCTGTAAAGCCCTCAAAGACGCAAATGTCGTTCCGGATTTTAGAGCTCCAAAGGGCATCCGTCTGGCACCTGTTGCCCTTTACAATACCTTTGAGGATGTCTATCGCACTGTTCAGATTTTAAAAGATATTATGAAACATGAAACCTATAAAAAATATGAAAACAAACGGGGTGTCGTGGCATGACGAAATGGATTGACATATCTCAGCCCCTTCATCATGGAATCGCCCACTGGCCGGGGGACACCCCTTTTTCCTATGAGATTTCATTCTCAAAAGAACAGACAGGTTCGGTCAATATTGGAAGAATCACGACCAGCCTGCATACAGGGACCCACGTGGATGCACCGCTTCACTTTGATCCTGAGGGGGCATCCATCGATGAACTCGATATTAATCAATTCATTGGAAAAGCCAGGCTCATCGATGTTTCCCATTGCAAAAGGATTGGAGCAAATGAGCTTAAAGATGTGGATTTTCTTGGTGCGGATCACATCTTGCTTCGAACATCGGCACATCCAGATCCGGATCGTTTTCCAGAGGAAATCCCGTCCCTGGTGCCGGATCTCGCTCCTTTTTTACAGGAACATGGCATCCACCTGGTGGGAGTTGACGTGCCTTCGGTGGACCCCCTGGACAGCAAAGAAATGGCCGCACACCATGCTTTAAACCGGCACGGAATTGCCATTTTAGAAAATCTGGTTCTTGATCACCTGGGGCCTGGGGATTACGAATTAATCGCTTTGCCCCTCCCAATCCGGGGAGCAGACGGCAGTCCTGTCCGTGCCATCGTTAAACCAATTGATTTGGAGGGATAAACATGAGCAAACATCTATCGGAAATGGAAAAGGAACAAGGTGTTCACACAGATTTTAAAAATAATATGACCTATGGGGATTATTTGCAGCTGGACAAAATCTTGTCCAGTCAGCATCGGCTGTCTGACCATCATGATGAAATGCTGTTTATTACCATTCATCAGGTCAGTGAACTATGGATGAAACTGATTTTACATGAGATCCGTGCAGCCATCGACCATATCGAACAGGATGAGCTTGATCCGGCTTTTAAAATGCTGGCCCGCGTGTCGAAAATTCAGTCACAGATCATTTATGCCTGGGATGTTTTGTCCACCCTCACGCCATCTGAATATATGGAATTCCGTGACAAACTAGGACAGGCTTCCGGTTTTCAGTCCTATCAATACCGGATGATCGAATTTTCCCTGGGCTATAAATCAGATTACATCCTAAAAATCTATGAAAAAGATCCGAAACTATTAAAGGAATTAAAAGAAGCCTACAAAGCACCGAGTCTATATGATACCGCCATTAAACAGCTGGCAAAAGCAGGGTTCGATATTAACCCTGAACTTTTACACCGGGATTACTCGAAACCTTACCAGAGCGATCCTTCTGTTGAAGAGGCCTGGCTCGCCGTTTACAAAGATGTTGAAACGTACTGGAATCTGTATCAGCTCGCTGAAAAGCTGATCGACATTGAAGACTGGATCCAGCAGTGGCGCTTCCGCCATATGAAAACGGTGGAACGGATTATTGGCCACAAAATGGGGACAGGGGGATCATCAGGTGTAGGCTACCTTAAGAAAGTGCTTGACCACTGCTTCTTCCCTGAACTGTGGAACATACGCACAAAATTATGAACCTATTTCAATGCAAAGGAGCTGAAACGATGGATGGGAGAAAAGAACAATGGTCTTCTAAATTAGGGTTTATCCTGTCTTCAGCCGGTGCGGCCATCGGACTGGGGGCAATCTGGAAATTTCCTTATGTTACAGGTATGAATGGTGGGGGAGCATTTTTCCTGGTTTTCATCGCCTTTACACTGTTCATTGGACTGCCGATGCTAGTTTCCGAATTCGTGATCGGACGAGGAGCCGGTAAAGAAGCGATCAGTGCTTATGCAAAGTTGGCACCTGATTCCCTTTGGCCATGGGTTGGACGCCTGGGTTTAATCGGAAGCTTTTTGCTGTTATCCTTTTACTCCGTAGCAGGCGGCTGGGTTCTCATTTATACAGCCATGTCAATTCCAGGCATGATCATCAGCGGGAGCGCAAATTATCCGGAACTTTTTGGAACAATTACATCAAGCCCTGCTGTGACTTTGCTGGGACTTGCCCTTTTCATTCTGATTAACGTCGTCGTGCTCTCATTTGGCATACAAAACGGAATTGAAAAAGCAAATAAATACATGATGCCTCTGTTATTTATCTTTTTTATCATTATCGTCATCCGCGCTTTGACATTAGAAGGGGCAATGGAAGGAGTCCGGTTTTTCCTGACACCGAGCTTTGAAAATATAACCGGGGAAAGCATTCTGTATGCCCTCGGCCAGTCGTTCTTTGCCCTGGCAGTAGGGTTTTCTGTATTGGTGACGTACAGTTCTTATCTCGAGCGGGATGTGAGCCTTCCTTCATCAGCAGGCTGGGTAGCCATCATGAACATATTTGTATCCATGCTGGCCGGACTTGCTATTTTTCCTGCCGTATTCTCCTTTGGATTAGAACCGACAGAGGGGCCCGGGTTATTGTTCATCGTGCTTCCGACAGTCTTTTCCCAGATGCCGCTGGGCGAACTCTTTTTAAGCCTGTTCTTATTGCTGTTTTTATTTGCCACATTAACCAGCTCATTCAGTCTGTTTGAGATTATGATTTCTGCCTTTACAGAAAAGAAGCGGGAAGCAAGGAAATCCATTTCTCTGGTTACAGGACTCATCGTCTTCCTGGCTGGAATACCGGCAGCCTTATCCTTCAGTATACTGAAGGACTTTCAGATCTTCGGAAAAAATGTCTTTGATGCTACCGATTTTCTGGTCAGTAACATTCTTCTGCCGGTCGGATGTTTACTGATTGCATTATTTATCGTACACAGGATGGACAAGAAGCTGGTGGAACAGGAATTCATGACTGCTACTGCCGCATCTCCTGCATTATATGCTGGATGGAGATGGCTGATGCAATGGATCGTACCGATGGGAATTATCATTGTATTTATCAATTTGATAACAGGATAAATGGTTTTTTTGATTTTGAGAGTTTATTCAATAGTCCATGAAGTCAGAAAAAATGCCAACCCATAACGTCCAGGTTTCCCCTGGACGTTATCATTTTTAAGGGTTTCTGAATAAATCTCATCTGCCCACCCATTGTTCCAGCCAAACCGGCAAATAATCATAGGCAAATGCATCCTCAGGATAATCAATAAAAGCTGTATCCCCTTCTTCATACATCTGCTGGATCAGTTCATTCAGCGCTCCCATATAGTCATCATATAAAAACTCGTAGCTGATCGTCTCTTTCGGCATGAAATTTTCACTGCAAACGGATGGATGAGTGTAATTGAGATAGGTCCGGCACGGTATGGGACGTACTTCATAAGCCAGGCATGTATTCGTGACCGGGTCCAGCAGCGGGCACGGAACCTGTCTGGCAATATATTTTTGTTTAAAGCGTTCGTCGTTTTCAAAATCGAGGGATGTCAGCTCTTTCAGTTTCTTACCATACTGGCCGAAATAGTTCTTTAGATGCTTTAGCAATTGGTTTTTCCGCTCTTCATCCATCCTCTCAATTGCCTGCTGTATCAGTTTTCCTTCCATGCGGTTAATAATAATCGGGAAGTAACAGCAAAAGGCACAGCCCATCTGACAGCTCGGTTTGACATCCATAACCTTCTCCATCTGGCTGATTTCATCATTTACTTTTTGTAATAATTGCTGAAAAGCAAGCATAATTTTTTCGGCAGAAGGGACCCCCTTCTTTAAAACGTGATCAGCTATTTCGTAAAAAGAATCCGAATCGATTTCATAATGTTCGTGTAATTTCTGTACACGCTTCCCCATCTCTACATAGGATAGATAGCGGTCCATCATTCATTCTCCTTCTTTGTGATCATAGTTTTATTGTAAAGGAGGCAGGGCATGAAAAGCAAAAGATGCTGAATTTTTCACCCCCCCTTTTGTGTTCTCTTTTTCAGACGTGACAATGCCCACCAGCCTCCAAATCTATTCATGAAAGGGTGTCTTTTATGCACGTGGGAAGCAAAGGCTGGTATGTAAATGAGTTAAAAAAGCTGGGCGTGCGCTATTATGGAGGGCGGAAGCTGGAAAGGTACAAAAAGCCTATTCTTGCCAATCTTCTGGCACAAAAGAAAAAATAACGTAACGGTAACAGGGAGAATCCTCCCTGTTCTTTTTTTGGTATATAATACTATCCGCATCCTCCCCCATAAACTGCTACAATAAAGAGAATAAATATAAGAGTAAATTTCGACAAAATGGAGGAAAAAGCATATGTTTTCATCACCAGAAATAGGCATCGACCTCGGTACTGCAAATTTGCTCATTTACAGTAAAAATAAAGGAATTGTGTTTAATGAACCATCTGTAGCTGCTATTGATATAAATACAAAAGATGTGTTGGCTGTAGGCGAAGAAGCTAAGCGGATGATTGGAAGAACTCCGAAGCATATTGTACCCGTAAGACCCTTAAAAGATGGAGTTATTGCGGATTATGAAATCACTACAAAAATGTTAAAGGCCATGTTAAAAAAAGTCAGTGCCAGAGTCGGTCACTCCCTGCGCAAACCCATTGTAGTCATTTGTACACCTACTGGTTCCACCTCTGTTGAGCGGCGTGCCATTGAAAATGCCGTGAAGGAATATGGAGCCAAGCAGGTTCATTTAATAGAAGAACCTCTTGCAGCAGCAATTGGTGCCGGACTTCCAATAGACGAGCCCATTTCCAATGTGGTAGTGGATATTGGCGGCGGAACGAGTGAAGTGGCCATTATTTCTTTTGGTGGAGTAGTCAGCTCTCGATCAGTCCGTGTGGCAGGGGATCATATGGATCAGGCCATTATTCAAACGATTCGCCAAAAATATAATATCCTTATTGGTGACCGGACTGCTGAACTCGTTAAAATGGAGATCGGCCATGCTCTCATTGATCATGATGAGCTAACAATGGATGTAAGGGGAAGGGATATGGTCACCGGTCTTCCGAAAACGGTCACCCTATCCTCCTATGAAATTCAAAAGGCACTCGCAGATAAATTACAACAAATTCTGGAAGCGATTCGGTCAACCCTGGAACATTGCCCACCTGAGCTGAGCGGGGACATCGTTGAATATGGGGTTACCTTAACTGGAGGAGGAGCATTATTAAAAGGGATGCAGGAGTGGTTATCCGATGAACTTTCTGTCCCTGTTCATTTGGCTCCCAACCCGCTGGAATCTGTTGCGATCGGCACAGGAAAATCATTGAAATTTATTCATAAACTTCAAAAAGCCGCCAGGTAGCTATTCTTCATATTTCTTCGAATACAAAAAAAGCAACTGATCCAGAGTGATCAGCTGCTTTTTTTATTACCCATATCGTTTTGCACTTCTCCTGTACGGGAGTCAACAATAAACCAGCCTATAGTAGCGGTATGTGTAGTCCCGCCGTACTTTCTACGATTTCATATACATGAATCATATAATCATTTTGATCCATGCGATCAAATTCGATGTTTATTTCCGTATTATTTTCGATCTGAAGATGCTCCTGTACCAGTTTCACAGCATCCTCTGTTGTAATATTTGATCCTTCACTGCCAGGATTGCTGTCTTCTCCCCTGCCATTGGACGGCTCTTCATCCTGCTGGCCAGATTTACCACTGGGAGAGTTGCCATCGTTATTTGAAACTGGTTCATCCGGATCGGCTGATTTGTCCTCATCACTGTCCGGGTCCCCTTTCTGATTCTGATCCCCACCTGAAGAACTTCCTTCACCAGATTGTTCTTCTGACTGGTCAGGATCGGCGTTCTGGGATTGACTATCCCCTTCATCATCTGAACATCCGCTGATGAATAACATAACCGCTGCCAAAACAACGAGATTACCGAAAAGAAACCGTTTCATTGCTACTGCCCTTTCTGTTCATTTACCTCGATCAACCCATCGAATATTTTTCGTAGACAGTCCATATCGTTGGATTCCTTTTGTAAAAACTTTTGAAAAAAGACAGGGAATTTTTTTCTGACAACAACTTAATATTGACCGAGCAGCCCTTTTTCCATGGCGATTTTTTCACATCGCAAATACGTGAAAATGCCAATAGCAAAGTAAAACGCAGCACTGGCAATCAGCAGTGCATAGTCCAGCCAGGTGAAATCAGCTAATGTCATGTTATGGATCATAATTTGACGGATCATATCAATTCCCTTTACAAATGGGGCATAAGCTAAAAATGGAGCGACTGAAAGCGGAATAAACGTCAGCGCCATCAGGATAAACTGCATAATTTGCAAAAATGCCTGGATTTGCTTCACGATGATGGCAAGACCGGCAATAATGAAGCTGACCCCAATCATTCCTATAATCGTGAATAGAAAGATTGGCAATGTGGCCAGGGGACTGATATTCAGCCATTGATTGGTCATCAGCATGGATGCGAAAAGAAGAACAACGATGATAAAGAAATGGATAATAACCGTTCCTATCTGCCGGGATAAAAAGATTTTCCAGACTCCCATCGGTGACATATATAACTGCTCCAGTGTTCCTCTGGTAGCTTCTAACGTTATAGTGAATCCGGGACCTTGAAGCGTAATCAACGTCAGATACCAGAAGATGTAGTTGACGATGACATATTGAATATTCGTATCTGCCTGATTGGGATCACCAACAAACTGGATGCCTAAAAACATGGCCAGGAATATAAAATAAATCGTCAGAACCATGCTTAACGTATTAGGCCAGTAGCGTTTCATTTCAATGTATTCCTTTTTTATATTCGCTTTAATGAGATGAAAGAACTTTTTCATTGTATCCTTCTCCCTTTAACAGAGTCATAAATACCTGTTCAAAATCAACGGTGGTCCGGTCCATCTTTTCGATTTTAGTATGTTTGTCCCGCAAAATATCCATTAAAATATAAATATCGTCATCCTGCTCAAGGGTGACTTCCAGCATATGGTCGTGATAGTCGTGCATCGGTATCTTTTCCTGCAGCAATTGCAGCTGGTTGTCACTTAACGGGCTTCTCAGTTTAATAGAATAGGCTCTCGTCTCGAACAGTTTGATCAGATTATCTACCTGTTCATCGGTTACGACTTTTCCTTCGTTGATGATGACGGTACGTTTACAGAGGTCTTGAACAACTGGCATGTCATGGGTGCTTATGATAATGGTTTTCCCTTCTTTGTCCGTTATGTATCTGAGCAATTCCCTGACTTCATAGCCTGTCTCTACATCCAGCCCGAGAGTGGGCTCATCCAGCAAAATAATGTCCGTATCTGCCATCATGGCCACAGCAATGGCCAGCTTTTGCTGCATTCCCCGGGATAGATTATTAACCAGCTCATGTTCTTTTTTCTTGAGACGAAATAGGGAAAGAAGCTCTTCTATTTTGGAATGAATGTCCTTGCGACCAAACCCACGGTTTCCGGCAAAATACTCCAGATTTTCCCGTACGGTGAGACGCCAGTAGAGATTCCGGTTTCCTTCCAGAACAGCACTAATATGCCGCAGCGCTTTTAGGCGCTCCTTTTTAATGTCGTATCCATTAATCACAACAGTACCTTCATCAGGAACCAGGAGGCCGCAAATCATTTTGATCGTTGTTGTCTTTCCGGCGCCATTTGGTCCAAGCAGTCCCAGTATTTCTCCCCTGTTTACCGTAAAAGAAACATGATTAACAGCTGTTATTCGTTCCTTTGTCTTTCGTTTTTTGTAAGCTTTCTTAACGCTTTTCACCTCTATCATGGATCCCATCATATCCCACCTCTTCCATGACTTTTAATTTCATCTTACCTGGATAAAATCCATTCTGAAACGGTCCACCGTTTGTTTTCCGCTCAGACCTGAGACGGATCACCTTAAAGCTTCTGAATCAATTCAGGCAATTCTTGAAGGGACCGAACAATCTCCATATTGGAATAGGGTTTTTCCTTTGTTTTTGATGACGGTCTATGAACACTCCATACATCCCGCTTTTGACCGCTCCGCCTACATCTTTTTGAGGATGGTCTCCCACGTAAATAGCGCGTTCCGGCCGGGTCCGAAGCTGCCCCAGACATTCCTGAAAAATGGCAGGATCCGGCTTGCTAATATTCAAATCTCCTGATATCACAACAGCAGAAAAAAAGTGGTCAATCTTTGCACCCTTTAACTTGCTTCGCTGAACATCAGATTCTCCATTGGACACGATTCCAAGTTTGTATTTTTTCAGGGAAGACAAAACGTCTGAAACATCCGGAAATACCGCAACATTTCCTAAATAGGTATCCACATATTGTTGGTGATTATGATAAGCTTCCTGTTCAGATAGGGTTTTCCCCATTTCACGAAAAATCGCCTGCATACGCAAGATCCTCCTCCGCTCCAGCGTAATCCTTCCTTTAAAATAGTCCTGAAGCAGCCGGTCTGATTCCTGTTCCCACAGGTTCATTAGTTCTTCATTGGAAAATTCTTTTGTTGCTGGCACGATTTGATCGAAAAAGGCTGTCAATGCTTCTTGTTCAGTCTGTTCATGATCGGTCAGGGTACCATCCAAATCAAAAATAACCGTATCAATCATTCGACCACCCCCTGTATAATTCTGAACTTTCAAACATTATTAATAAGAACGAAACAATTGCCTGGAAGGTTTCATTTCCATTAAAAGCCCCAGTCAGAATTCTGAAACCAATCATGCTCTAAATAATGAAACCAGTCATGACCTTCTCAGTCATAACTGGTTTTCATTCGTTAAAGCAGCCGATAGAATAAATTCCTCATAGCCAGTAACATGTTTACATCACACCTGACAACAGTAAACAAAAACGATTAAACACGATCCTAAAACTTTCCCGAAGATTTAATTCCCCTCCTGAGCAGGAAAAAGGCAATGACAAAACTGACCGCTGCTGTATAGAAAAGGGAACGGTTCCCCAGAAGATCCATTCCGAGTCCCACAAGAGCAGGTGCTACTATGGATGAAAAACTAGAGAACAGATAATAAAGACCTGTAAAAAAACCGATCTTCGTTTTTCCCCCAAGGTCTGCAACGAGGGGATACGCCTGAACATTAATCAGGGCCCAGGCAAAGCCACCTGCGAACAGCAGCACTTTCACCGTCGTCAGAGAGTCGAACAGCGGAATAAAAATAAAGATGAGGGGCAGCATGACTAACCCGACCAGCATCGCAGGGCTTTTGCCCATTTTCGTGCCGATCAGCCCGGCAGGTAGGGCAAATAGTACAAAGGATAGACTGAAAAAACCTAACGCAAGCCCCGCTTCCCCTCCGGTTACCCCCAGCGTTTCGGTAGCGTATACACTAAACTGGGCTTCAACTCCGCTGTATCCAATAAAATAGAAAAAGATCGCCAGCAAAATCAATAGGTGTCCGCGGATGTCGGAAACTAACTGTTTAGTTCCGGTACTCTTTACCGCCTTTACAGCCATCATTTCTTCCGTTTCCTCTACCGATGACACATAGGGAGGGTTCCGGTCAATGACCAAATAAAGCAGCACAGTTGTCAGCACTAACATGATTCCACCGATGATAAATGGGTAATTTCTCGAGAGGTCATACAGTGGAGCAAGGGCAAACAACGCCGAAAGCGCGCCGATTCCCCCCATGAAGTTGATGATCCCATTGGCCGTGGAGCGTTTTTCTGAAGGGGTGTGGTCCGGCATTAAAGATATGACAGGTGCGCGGTAAATGGTCATGGAAAGCAAGAAACAAATATCGATGATCAGCAAAATCCAGATGGTCACAGCAGACAAAGGCAGCAAGATGAAAAATAAGGCGGCAAGGGGCATGCCGAGCAATATAAATGGCAGGCGTTTCCCGTATCGGGTGTTCACCCTGTCCGACCATGTTCCAATAACGGGAATCAAAATAACCGCGAGCAAGTTATCCAGACCCATAATGGCACCCCGCAAAAACCGGCTTTCCATAAAATCTCCGAGAATGAGGGGCATATATGTATTGTATAGGGTCCAGACAAGGGTCAGAGCCAAAAAGCCGCTTCCAATAGCCAGAATCTTTCCATAAGAAAAAGGTTTATGAGTCACGCCAGTTCCTCCTTATACTTACGGCTGTTTCAGGATCATCGGTAAAAATGGAACAGCCAGCCTTTAATAATTGTTTCATTTGTTCCGGCCCATTAACGGTGAAGACCCGAACAGGCATATTTTTGCTGGATGCAACCTGAATCAGTTCAGGAACTGCCACAGGCAAATATGGATGCAGAGCCCTGGCCCCGATATGTTCAGCATAATCCCAGGGTTCATACAGCCCTTCCATAAATAAGACAGCCGTCTCCAGTTCCGGCGCCAGGCGCTTTGTTTCCACAAGGCTGTAATGATTAAAAGAAGACAGAATCACCCGTTCTTCCATTTCAAACTGGCGTATCAACGCAATCACTTTTTCTTCAAGCTCCGGGAAACGGGGATAGCCGTTTTTTAACTCGATGTTCAGCTTTAAATGGGTTCCCTTGATCCATTTCATCACTTCTTCCAGTGAGGGGATTCTTATCCCCTCAAATGTTGAATCAAACCAGGAACCCGCGTCCAGTGACTGAATATCTTTATATGTATAGTTCATCACAAAACCCTCACCATCAGTTGTTCGATCTACGGTCAGATCATGGATGACGACCGGCACATGATCTTTCGTAAGCTGCACATCCAGTTCAATCCCGTCTGCCCCTGATTCCAGAGCAGCCTGGAATGCAGGCATCGTATTTTCAGGATGTGTTTTGGATGAACCCCTGTGGGCAAATATCAGTGCCTCCATAAAACTCCTCCTATTTTTTCTTTATTTTATCAGAAAAACATTAACCCAGTGCGAACTATTTTTAAATTTTGCATATTTTTCCTGCTATCATTACGTATATCAAAGTCCTACCCAATTACAATAAAACATATGAAAAAAATATCAGGTTTGTTTATATTCATCATTTTACTGATGGTTCCGGTTCTAACCCATGCGGAACAAATCGTTTCGGTCAAGCTTAAAAATTATATTGGCAATTCTTCGAGCATGACCTTGAAAGCAGAAGGGGACTATTTATCATTAAGCCCGACATTCCAGTTAAAGAAAGGGGTGACCTATCAGCTTTCGGTGGAGTCGGGAAAGTTTATTCTGTCTGGAAATGGTGAAACTGTTTCCTTTGAAGGGGCGTTTGCCTTCTATCCAAAAGAGTATGATTCAGACCACCTCCTCTTCATCAATGACCGGCCGTACATGGGTGCCATGGAGTTTACGATCGAGGACCAGCAGTATATCCGTCCAGTGAATCATCTATATCTGGAGGACTATTTAAAAGGTGTCGTGCCATTTGAAGTCTACCCATCCTGGGAAATGGAAACATTAAAAGCCCAGTCACTTGCGGCCAGAACCTATGCCATCACCCATTTAAACCAGGATCAGATGATGAATGATACCGTACAATTTCAGGCATATGGCGGTTATATAGATTTTGAAAAAACAAAACAGGCCGTAGAAGAAACAAAAGGCCAAATTATCACCTATGACGGCAGACCGATTGGCGCATTTTATTCCGCGAGCAATGGGGGCATAACGGAAAATAACGCCAATGTATGGGGCGGTAAAGCTCTTCGCTATTTTCCTATTCAAAAAGACCCCTATGATCCAGTCCTGCCATGGGAATTTACTCTTCATCAAACCCAGATCAATATTGAGGATATCAACTGGGATGTAGAAAATATCTGGGATCAGCTGCAGGAGAAGGATGAAAAGATCACTTCCAATATGAAACGCTGGCTTAAAAGGAAGGGAGTGTTCGGCGACATTAAAATTCTGTCCATTCCCCGGTTTACCATGTCGAGTGAACGCAATGAGTCCGGAAGAGCCCTTAAAGGATCCATATCCATCGTATACATGCAGCGAATGTTTGACGGAATGATTCTGTTAGGACAAAAAACATTGAAAAACGTCCCGATGTCCCATATCCGTCCCATGATCGGCGGAACCATTTTTAAAAGCTATTTAATTGATTCATTAGAAAAAGAAAACGGCGTTTACGTGATGAAAGGAAGAGGATTTGGACATGGAGTCGGCATGAGCCAGTGGGGAGCCAATGGCATGGCTGAAGAGGGGAAAACGTACCGGGAGATCATTGATTATTATTATCCCGGCACATCGATTACCAATATTAACGAAAGGCAGGATCTGCTGAAACCATAAAATTGGCTCTCCCCAATGAAGTGTGTTGAAAATTGAAAAATGCAGAATCTTCCTCTATCGTTAATAGTAACCCAAACCAAAACCAATAGAAAGGAAG
>NZ_SMAN01000018.1 GCF_004342905.1 Melghiribacillus thermohalophilus
GAACTTCCTCTCTATCGGTATTGGTTGGTTACTATTAACGATAGAGGAAGATTCTGCATTTTTCAATTTTCAACACACTTCATTGGGGAGAGCCAAATTATTCAAAACATGCAATAAATGTAAAGCCTAATAAAAAACTTCGCCATTTCGTCAAGAGACGAAGGTAGGTTAACCGTTTTATATGGAGTATCGGGTATGACAGCATTTTCAACGAACCCTTATTTTCCTGAATACCGAAAACATGGCCAGCCGATCATGTAGCGTAGATGCTCGGCGGCAAACATCCTTCTCTCTATCTGATCAGTAATCAGCACAAAATAACGACGCCACAGTAAAAAAGTTATTTTCATCTATAAAGACCATGATTAATTCATTGTATTCCAATAAGATTTGAGGTGTCTTTTTGAATTTCATTGCCTGGATGATCGTTGCCTGTGAAATAGGATTTTGGATCGTAATTGCATTGGGCTTATTCACAAGATATGTACGAAAAAAAGATAAACTGGGATTGTTTTTCTTAGCCTTAACCCCTGTAATTGATTTAATTTTATTGGTTATTACTGGCCTGGATCTGTATTGGGGGGCTACCGCAACAACTGCACATGCAATTGCTGCAGTTTATATTGGAATTTCGATTGGCTTTGGAAAAAGCATGATTAAATGGGCTGACGAAAGATTTCGCTACTATGTAACAAAAGAAGGTTCAAAGCCGATAAAACGGTATGGAATGGAATTTGCAAAACACTATTTAAAAGGGTGGGGAAGACACCTTCTTTCATATTTAATAGGTTCTGGTATATTGGCAGGGCTAATTTTCTTCATAAATGATTCTTCCCGAACCGAGGCATTCTCGCGAGTTTTATTACTCTGGACACTTGTGTTGGGTATTGACCTCATCATAACGATTTCATATTTCATTTGGCCCCGAAAAAAAGAATGACGGATTACAAAGGTATACATGAATACAAGTTTTGTTGCTGATCGGCCGCAAGTTCAAATACACTTGTCATTTTTCTCTAGCAATATCTCAATCAAATATTATTTCAGAACATCTGCCGCAGTGGCCCCACTGGACCTGGGGCATCTCCTCATACATACAGAAACGTTCAAGGAGCAGCTGGGTAGTATAGCCCATAAATGGGACAAGTGTTGCTAAAACACACACTGTTTGTATTCCTCCTCAACCAATCCCTTTTCCTGTTTTTGACCGCTCCACTTTAAAGAATGGCAAAGCGTAATAAACATTTACCGTATTTAAATAATCATTTATTGTAAAACAATAAACGGTATATTATAATCTTTTCACAAGTTACAAACGGGTGAGGTGTTTGTGATGAAAGGTGAAATCTCCTTTTTTAAAGTTCGCAGTTGTTCTTTTGGAACTTCCTGTTCTTGCTTTATGTATATTTGTATTACCTGAGATAACGGAGTACTTTGTGGAATTAGTACCTGCATTAGCTTTTTTACAATACCCGTTTTTAATCGGACTGTATGTAACAGCCGCGGTATTTTTCATAGCATTGTACCAAGACGTTAAAGCTGTTAAGCTTTATAGACAAGAATGAGGCGTTTTCGGAATGGTCTGTGAAGGCTTTAAAATAATATCCAAATCTGTGCTATTGCTATAGGGACATTATATGTCGTTTTTATGCCACTCATATATCTCATGGGAGAGGTAGCGATGCTCCGGGGATAATTCTGATAGGAAAAATCATTATATTTGGCTGCATGGTGATTGCCTTTTTTGCTACTGTTCTTAAAAAGCTGTTAATAAAGGCGATCGATATCAAATCAGAACACGATTTAACGATTTGAGGTGGTTCACATGCCAATTATAGTCCATATTGATGTGATGCTGGCCAAAAGGAAAATGAGTGTGACCGAACTTTCCGAAAAGGTGGGAATCACGATATCGAACCTTTCGATCCTGAAAAATGGCAAGGCAAAAGCAATTCGATTTTCAACTTTAGAGGCAATTTGCGAGGCATTAGACTGTCAGCCTGGAGATATTTTAGAATATCGAAGTGATGAAGAAGTTCAAGTATAATAATAGAAAGGACCGAATAGCCGCTTGTAATGGGAAAGGAAAGAGATGCCAATGCAAGATCGTAAAATAAGGTCGGTTTATGTATTATTAACTGACACAGGTACACTATTTACGAAAATGATTAAATGGTTTACACATGCGCCTTACAATCATGCTTCCATTGTTTTAGACAAAAAACTCAATGAAATCTATAGCTTTGGACGAAAATATCCGAGAAATCCTCTGGCTGCTGGCTTTATCAGAGAGGATATCTATTACGGTACCTACCGATACTTTTCTAACACAAGGTGCCTTTTATTAAAGATCAATGTGTCATCAAAGGAATACATTCGAATTCGAAATGTTATCCAGGGATTTAATCAGAATAAAGATCTGTATTCATATAATTTATTGGGGCTCTTTGGTGTAGCTGTTCACCATCCGGTTTACCAGCGAAACAAATACTTTTGCTCTCAATTTGTTGCAGATGTTTTTGAAACAAGTGGCCTGAATTTATGGGATCGTCCTTCCGCCCTTATCACTCCCAATGACTTTAAAGAGCACCCGCGTTTTGAGATCGTTTATGAGGGAAGATTGTATGACTATCCACTATTGGATCAGGAAATGCTGTCTAAGCCTGCAGCAGGGTTTGAGCACGTGTTTATGCACTCCTTTCAGCTCATTTTAAAGAAAATGCAATTGTAATTTTACTAGATCGTAGCCCTAAGAGAGTTAGATTATCCAGAAAAAATGAATTGAATTGATCAAATGAAGTTCAACCTTCTTCTTTTAAACGTTTACGGGATATCCAGGACCTTATTTGGAATATGGGGATGTGTAAGCCCTTCTAGGAGGCCTGGGAATGAAAAGAATGACTTCAAGCACGCATTTTTATATTATGGAGGGGAATGATCCAGTAAAAAACGAAACATTTTCCTAATGCTCACCGTAGTTCATCTTAACAAAGAAAAAGGAGGGAATTCTGGTGAGTGTCGCAGTTAATCAGAGTGATTCCGTCAATGTAGTTTTTGTCTTTCAAAAAAATGAGGAAACGGAAGAAGTAACCCTTAATACAGCTCAAGTTATGGCGTTATTGCATGCAAAACAGATCTGGATTGAAAAGTTCAGTGCAAACCTGAAAATAGAAAGCACGGTATGGTCTTATGCCGGTGATCAAGTGTCATTGCAAATATATTTAAAATAATTGACCATAGCAGGATATCTTATTGACGATTTTGAGGGAGTAACGATAAAAGTTGAACTCGATTCAGCGAATGACATTGATCCCAAACGGCTTAAAAATAGACGGCAGGTTGAGTAAATAGAACGATTTGCGAATGAGGATCGTTTTTGCTGAACCGTCCCTTCCTCTGCTAAGGTATGGATATATGGTGAGTTCATAAAAATGAAAATGTGAAAGGAGGCATTAAATATGGCTTCTGCATTTGAACAAATCAAAACCTATCTCCTTCATTTTATTTTCATGCTGATTGCTCAAGTACTCTGGTATTATATCATCATGCGTGATCCGATCGAACAGGTATGGATGGATATACTTGCCGTTTCGTTATTATATGCGATATTCTGGTGGATTTTTGATAAATATTTCTTCAAAAAGAAAGATAAACATGATTCATAGCATGGGTGGAAAGAAGGTTCGATATCATGGGTTGGCTGAACTTAGGAAGTCTTGTACCTGGGTTCATTGCCTGCATTCTCCCCGTTATCAGTCTTCTGTTTTATAAGGACCGTGAACCTGAGACTCTGACTATTGACTGTTTTGAGCATAAGTGCTTGCGTTATTTCATTATATTTTCAGGTTTTATATGGATTATATCTGGTAAAAATGGAGGACTGGTCAGCTCTTACGGACACAAGAAGTGCTGCGGCAATTTGCCGGCGGCGTTCTTCTCACCGTTACCATCTTCTTAAATGCCATTACGCTGTTTTTATGGAAAATTAAGAATGCAAAATAAAGCAGTGTTCATTCATCTTCCTTAAAAGCATATTCGATTAATAATTGAAACACTTCCATCCATCCTACCCCATAAAACTCTATTTTCCAATATCTTATAATATCTGCGTTTCGATTATTAAGATTCATCGAGTGTTCCATTTGTGAAATTTCCGCACTGAACATTTTTTCGTGATGACCAAAATGCTACTGCGAAGGCTCAGCGGCTGATATTGGCTGGCAGTGATCGAAATTTTGCTTGAGACATATGAAAGAAGCTCAGGTATCGATCAAAAAGGTTCAACAAACGCCAGATTTATTCCAGCAACGACCGTGATTCGTTCAGTTCATTCCACGTGTGTTATTCGGCATTTTTTTTGCAGAACTGAGAAGGATTCACGTGGGTTTTATTTTGTATGTCTTTTTATCGGCTTTTCACATTCAAATGAAAAATAGGGGTATGAAATCCGGAATTTTTCCCAATCTATAAGTGAAACAGCGTCCGTGAGGCTGTCATTTTTTGACTTGCTTTCATCATGAACGACAACTTATGGAATATGCAGGTGATGCTTGTGATTGGCTGTTTGTTTATTCATGGATTTACTGGAGCCCCTGATGAAATTGAACCGCTGGCCGATCATCTGAAGCGGAGAGCAGACTGGGAGATTCGCACGGTAACTTTACCTGGACACGGTGAAACGGAGACGTTAAAAGGGATTCGTTATCAGAGCTGGGTTGCGGCCGCAGAAGAGGAATTAAAACTTCTTGTGAAGTCCTGTGACACGGTGTATCTGGTTGGATTTTCCATGGGCGGAGTGATCGCCGGGCATCTGACTACGAAATACCCGGTGACAAAGCTGGTATTGCTAAGTACAGCGGTTTATTATATCAATCCTAAACAGATGCTTAAGGATCTGAAAAAAATGGCTGCCGATTTCTTAAAAGGTGAACTGAAACACAATACTCTGTTTAAGCATTATCGGAAAAAAATGCAGGAGACACCGTTTCGTGCGACGGTTGAGTTTCAAAAATTAGTCAGGGAATTAAAACCATCATTCCAGCACATTCATATACCTACTCTTATTGTCCAGGGAGAGCGGGATGGAGTTGTGCCTGTCAAAAGCGCGAACTATTTGTATAACACGATTCCGGCAAGTGAAAAAACACTTGTCTTTCTTCCTCATTCTTCTCATCATATCTGTCAGGGCGAGGACCAGGATGAGTTGCTCAAGACAGTGGAAAGCTTTCTAGCTGAAAAACCGGCTGAGGTTGAGCACGTGACTTCTTAAAAATGGAATAAAGATGTTTCATTCGAGAAGGGTGATGGATGAGAATCGAGTAATGGGTTCTTCAGTCCTATAAAGGGTGTACAAATATTAACGCAGAAGTTTGGACAACACCGGCGTTGCTTTTTTCTATACTTAATGGACAAAAAACGGGTAGATACACAGGGAAATGTTCTTCATAAGGACGGTGAGGGACAAAAGGAGCCAGAAACGCAAGGAAAGTGTCCTTCATAAAACGGAAAACGTATATCTGGATTGGGCTCCAATTTGTCAATGACTGATTTCCGTCAAGATCAGAGATGTTCCCTCAGTAAAATTTCTTCGTATAAGAAAAAAGCACCTTATGAGTGCTGGTGACTCAAACCCGTATCCTACTATAAGGAATGAGCTGAGATCAGGCATTCTCATAAGGTGCTTGTGGATGATATCAATGGTGATGGCCTTCTGGAAAATGTCTCTATGATATTGTAATAACCGCAGCAGGTTTATTTCAGATCAAACCGATCAGCATTCATCACCTTTACCCAGGCATTGATAAAGTCGCGGACAAATTTCTCCTGGTTGTCATCTTGAGCATACACTTCCGCCAGGGCACGCAGTTCGGAGTTTGAACCAAATACGAGGTCAACTCGGGTAGCGGTATATACGACCTCGCCTGTCTTGCGGTCTCGTCCTTCATAAATTCCTCCGTCTGCAGGCTTCCACTCAACTCCCATGTCAAGCAGGTTTACAAAGAAGTCGTTCGTGAGTGTGCCGACACGATCGGTGAATACGCCATGTTTGGTGTCACCGTAATTAGCGCCCAGCACACGAAGGCCGCCAATCAGAACAGTCATTTCCGGAGGAGTTAGACCAAGCAAGTGTGCTTTGTCGACGAGAAGTTCTTCTGGACTTACACTATACTCCTTCTTCTGGTAGTTGCGGAACCCATCGGCAATCGGCTCGAGCACTTCAAAGTTTTCAACATCCGTCTGTTCTTGTGTGGCATCACCGCGTCCGGGAGCAAATGGAACCGTTACATCAAAGCCGGCATCTCTGGCAGCTTTTTCGACTGCCGCACTGCCGCCCAGGACGATCAGATCAGCAATGCTGACTTTCTTTTCCAGATGGCTTTGCAGTTCTTCGTACACAGCAAGTACTTTTTCCAGTTTTTCCGGCTCATTTGCCTCCCAATCTTTCTGTGGAGCAAGACGGATTCGTCCACCATTCGCGCCGCCGCGATGGTCAGAGCAGCGGTACGTGCTGGCAGCCGCCCAGGCCGTTTTCACCAGTTCGCTGATGGTCAGTCCTGTATCCAGAATTTTGGCTTTTAGGTCTTCTATTTCAGCGTCTGTCAATTCATAATCAACAGATGGAACTGGATCTTGCCAGATAAAATCTTCTTCTGGAACTTCAGGGCCCAGGTATCTGTATTTTGGTCCCATGTCGCGATGCAGCAGCTTGAACCATGCGCGAGCAAAGGCATCGGTAAATTCATCCGGATTCTCATAGAATCGGCGTGAAATTTTTTCAAATTCAGGGTCTTCCTTCAGTGCGATATCGGTGGTAAACATAATGGTTGGCACTTTAACGGATGAATCCTCTGCATCTGGTGCAAGATGTTTCTCATCCGGGTCCACAGCCATCCACTGATAGGCGCCGGCAGGACTTTTCGTAAGCCACCATTCATATTTAAATAACATTTCAAAGTAACTATTATCCCATTTTGTTGGAGTAGGAGTCCAGGCCCCTTCCAGCCCACTGGTGATGGTGTCACGTCCTTTTCCGGAACCATATGAACTCTTCCAGCCCAGGCCCTGTTCTTCGATAGGGGCAGCTTCTGGATCCGGGCCAACATGTTCAGCATCACCGGCACCGTGTGCCTTACCGAATGTATGGCCTCCTGCAATTAGGGCAACGGTTTCTTCATCGTTCATGCCCATGCGGCGGAAGGTTTCACGGATGTCGTGAGCCGCTTTAAGTGGGTCTGGTTTCCCGTCGGGGCCTTCAGGGTTTACATAGATGAGACCCATCTGAACAGCTGCAAGTGGATTCTCAAGCTCACGCTCACCGGAATAACGGTTATCATCCAGCCATTCTTTTTCTTTTCCCCAGTAAATATCTTCCTCAGGGTGCCAGATGTCTTCGCGCCCGGCACCAAAACCAATAGTTTTACCGCCCATGGATTCAATTGCTACATTACCGGCCAGAACGAGCAGGTCAGCCCAGGAGATTTTGTTTCCATATTTCTGCTTAATCGGCCATAGCAGCCGGCGGGCTTTATCCAGATTGACGTTATCCGGCCAGCTGTTCAGCGGAGCAAAACGCTGTGAGCCAGTTCCGCCACCCCCGCGGCCGTCACCTGTACGATACGTACCGGCCGCATGCCAGGACATCCGGATAAACAGCGGACCATAATGTCCATAATCAGCAGGCCACCAGTCCTGACTGTTCGTCATCAGGTCGTGAAGATCCTTCTTAAGCGCCGCATAGTCGAGTTTTTCAAATTCTTTTTTGTAATCGAAGTCTTCTCCCATCGGGTTCGATTTGGTGTCATGCTGCCTTAAAATATTTAAGTTTAACTGATTTGGCCACCAGTCTTTATTTGTTGTAGCACTTGATGTGTGAGTGGTAACACTGCCGTGGTGGAACGGGCATTTACCCGTGTTCGTATTGTTTGTGGAATCCATACATTTTTCCTCCTTTTTCTCATTTCGTTTAAGTAGATTATGATGAATTCCAGCCGCCATAGAAACGACGGACCGAAATTCAATAATTATTCTTATGTTAAAATTATAATAAAATATCACTGAAATTAAAAGAAAAATAGTTTAATTTTTTAATGTTTTTAAAGAAAATCTTTTTTTTGGAAGGCGGTGTATAGTTTCAAAGGAAGAAAAAAGCCCAGGGATAGCCTGATGACAGCGGTTAAATATGATTACCATATGGAAACTTTTTTGGCATTCCAGCCGTAAATCATATCGAATTCGATTGAATATAGAGGGAACCAAATTCTCAATTAGATGAATTTTGTCGATAAAATGAATGATATGGCAAGAGATTTTTTTCAGAACATGGGCTTAGCATTCCGAACGGATTCCTGGGTGAAAATCAAAATGTCATCCACAACGTTCCAAAACTGTTCAATGTTATGTTTATGTCCAGGCAAGGAGCAAATACGACATGGTCATTAAGAAAGATATTAAGGTGGTGCGTGGGTATGACTGAAAGCTGGAAACGTCCGAAACTACAGCTGCCAAAGACAAAAAGTGAATGGATAGGGGATATCATCGGCTACTCCATATATGTGGGGTCGATTCTGTTCCTCATCCTGGTCTGGAATAGACTTCCCGACGAGGTGCCCGGACATTATAATGCGCTGGGTGAAGTGGACCGCTGGGGATCGAAGTGGGAGCTTCTGGTTTTGCCGGGTTCGGGGGCATTCATTGCCCTTCTGATGCAAATACTGGAAAAGTTTCCAGAGGTTCATAACTATCCAAAGCGACTGAATGAATCCAATGCCAAACAGTTTTATCTGTTAAGTCGAAAACTCATGAATCAATTGAAAAATGTTTGCTTAATCCTATTTTCACTCGTTTTAATGGAATCGATTTTCATTGCCCTGGGGAAGGAAATTGGGTTCGGAATATGGTTTTTGCCCATTACCATTATGGGAACAGGCATCCCAATTATACTTGCCTTAATCAGACAAAGAAACATTCAATGAACATCTGTTTTATACTATATGGCAAATCTATCTGTCAAACTTGTTTGACACCTATTAAAAAATGGTTTATTTTTGAACTGTAAAGGGTTTTTTACAAGCTGTGGTGGTGAGACGTAGGCATGAAAAACAGAATCAAAGAATTCAGAGAAAAAAATGAGCTTTCCCAGGGAAAACTGGCCGAATTATGCCAGGTGAGCAGGCAAACCATTAATGCCATCGAAAATGACAAATACGACCCCAGTTTAAAACTAGCATTTGATCTTGCCAGACAGTTAGGGGTCAAGATGGAGGAGTTATTTCTACCAGAGGGAGGGAGACAGAATGAGTAGAACAAGAAACATGATTGCTGTGATTGCCTTTCTTGCGTTTGCCGTGATCGCAGGATTCACGATCTACAAATATGTGAGATATGGAATCGTTGAAGGGGGAGGGATATTTGCAAGCAGTCTGGCTGTATCCTACTTTTTGAATTGGGTGAAATGGGGCGATCATGAAGGGGGAGGAGAAAAGGATGAATTAGACAGGCACATTGAAACCCAGAGCGCCAAAATCGGTTATTTTCTGCTGATGATCCTGGCAGCACTTATTTTATTTATCTCAGAAGGGGTAACCAATCTGAACGATATTCAAAATTACCCATTGCTGCTTGTCGTTAGCCTATCGTTTGTGATCCTTCCCATAACAGAGCTGATCTATTCCAGAAAGTTTAAATCATAAACCCATGACAGAAAGCGATGTTTTCCTGTCAGTTTCATGTTTTAGAAAACCCCTGGCTATGCCAGGGGTTCCGGAAAGCTTTTGGCGTGGGAAAAAAAGCCTCACTTCATGGTAAGGTATAGTAGGATATACGATATAGATTCCGATCAACACTTTCGTGTTAGAGCCTATCCATTTCTGTGGATTGAATGGCTTTAAAAACCACTCTGTGATGACCCCGTATGTAACGGATATATCGTCGATGGATTTCCCCCAAGAACACCATCGCCAGCTCAGTATGTTGTTTTTGATGAATAAATTTACGACAATTTCAATTTCCCCCTTACTTTCTTTGTCGGACTTCCGACACATGTAATGCTGAAGTTTTCTTTCCTGTCGGTAGGCTTGAACATCATTCGTTAAGATTAAGTCTCCGGATGTTCGCTAACCAAAATTAACGAATCCTCCATACGTAATTCCTAAATTTGAGAGGCCAAATCCGGATGTTCACTCAACCAGGTTTGGATTACCATTTCATAGGAGTCCATCTTCTGCTTTCTCGTTTTCGTAGAGGCCATCCATTCACTCATCTCCACCTGGGATTATTTATAAACGGTAGTCCTGGATATTCATAACTTTCGAGCGATCTGTCGGACACGGAATTCTTGTTGCTTCAACTGATAAATTGGCATATACATGTTCCACTATTCCACCCTTTTCACTCCATTACTGTGAGATAGCTAGCAACTCAAATTATATCAGTAACAGAGTTTGATTGAGTGTTCAGAGGAGAAGGTCATAAACAAGTGATCCTCTTTTAGCCCCCGTATTGTTAAGTGGAAAAGTGTTCATTATTATTTAGCGAAGTTGTCCATTTTAATTAGTAATTACAGATACAGCACTCATTATTTTGTAAAATAGTAAAAAGTTACTATTGGATAACCCGGGTAAAAATGTATAATTAAGGTAGTATAATGTAAAATATTCCTTTTATGGGAGGGGGTGAGAGGTATGGTTAATACATCTGTTCATTCTAGAGTTATTTCTATCATATCTCTACTAACTATTACATTATCTATTACAGTGATTTTAGTATTTTTAGGGACTTCTTCTACAATGCCGCTGGTGGAGTTAACTGCTACGTATCCATGGTTGCCGAATTGGGCTATCACTTCAATAACTTGGGTGTTAAATGGAATCGCAACCGCAAGTGCTGTAGCAGCCATTCTAGGAACTTTTGGGCTTGCTGCAATTGCATCATTAGTAGTTAGTTATGCAAGGCGTTATGGCGTTAGATATGCAATTGCATGGTAAAATAAACACAATAGATAAAGCGAGCATGATTGGATTTGGATGTGAATAATTCCTCCTTAATATCGTGCTCGCTTTCCTAATCATATTATTCCTTGATTATTCTTATGAAATCTTAAATCGATCGTTTGTGGTAAATAAATATATATTCAGATATTAATTCAAGTAGATTTTAAGACTTCACTTTTATCTTTACAAAAAACTAAAATTACATTAAACGAAAGGCGCTTCAATATGAAAAAACTTATAATCTATATGATTTTGTCTGCTAAAAATTTAATACAACAGTTGGAAGGAAAAAAGAAAAGAAATCTTAGTGTTTTTTTTCTAATTGTAAATGCTATTGTTATTCCTGTAGCGTTCGGGATGATTTTGTATCCTGTCTTAAAATTTCACAGTGGTTTGTTTCTTTTAATACCAATAATTGTAATCCTATTGGACATAGATAAAGCAGTATATCGAGTCAAATATTCCGAGGATATGAAGCAGTTACATAACTTAAAATTTTCATTGTTTGAGTATATTATTGCAAAAGATTTAAGTAAATATTACACCCGTATCACATTTATATTTATGTTTCTGTTGTCATTTTTTATGTTAAGAATTGTTAATCATGATATACCAATAACGGTTATATCACTAGAAATGATATCCTTTATCATGCTTCTCATGATCGGTTATTGCATGCGTATATATTTTATACTTTTTTTATCTTTGTTCTATAAAGTTTATGTTTTAAGTATATTTAATTATTTTTTATTAGGATCTGTTTCCTTTTTTCTCTATTTAAATTATAAATTTCATATTTTTAGCACTCAATATCTCCAACACCCTATCTTGTATAACATCCTTGCTCTTACATTATATCTTATAATTTTATGGCTGATTCGATTGCCTTTTCGCCACCTTCATAGAACCTCCATTCAACAAATATATGACTCTCATAAATCAACAGTTCTTTTTAAGAGACGTGGTTTAGATCATAAAAGTGTAATCAGTAATAGTAAAGTTAAATATGAGTTATTGTTATTGATAAGAAATCCACCAGTAAGCATAGGAGTAATTTTGCTCATGGTAGCATTATCTATGGGATTATTTGGTGTTATGATCTTTATTATTGAAAATAACAATGATTTTACAAATTATAAAAACTCAGCATTAGCTTACCCGCTGGTCATGTTACCAGGAATTATAACGAGTTATATGATCCAACCTTTTGTAAGCTTTGATTTGGATGGGAAAATGATGCAACTAAAAAAAAATAACGACGTATTTATTTTAAATAAAATTGTAGTCAAAGAAATTATATCTTTAATTTTTAATCTGATTTTGTTTGGTATTTATTTAACATTGACACTGCTATTTTTAAAAAAACCATTTAGTCTACTTAGTATGATTATAGTGTTCTTTTCGTATGTTTTGATCTCAATTTCAATTGTTACGTCTACAATAGCATTTCCTAACTTTAAGTGGAACTTTTTTTATGAAATCCCTTCTACACTTAGCAAAATATTATTGGCGGTTGTTCTAGGTGGTATTTTATTGATAGGAATTGCTGGGGTATTAGCTGATGGTTATTTTTCAATTCTTGTTATAATTACACAAATTATTTTAATTATCTTTCTTTTAATGATTAATCGGTCTCTCTGGAAAAAAACCATTCATAAAAATTTCTTTTCATTTCGACTGTTAAGGGAGTAGAAAGTTATGTTAAAAATAAGAAATATTACAAAGCAATACGACAACATATATGCGTTAAACCAGGTTAATGTAACTATTTCTAGCGCAGAAATAGTTGGAATTATTGGAAGAAATGGAGCTGGGAAAACGACTTTTTTAGAAATTATTGCTGGACTGGTTGAACCTACACGAGGAGAAATTGTCATAAATAATAAAAAAAATTTTGATCAAAAACTCATTGGATATCTGGAGGATGATCCATTCTTTTATGAGTATCTAACAGTCAAAGAAGTTATTCATTACTTTTCCTTAATGCAAAATCTATCGATATCTTCCGATGTATCAGATCAACTACTAAAAGAATATAGGTTGTTGGATAAAAAAGATTATAAGATTAAAGACTTATCCAGAGGAATGAAGCAGAAGCTAGGGTTTTTATTAACAATACTTCATGATCCAGAGATATTGTTATTAGATGAACCATTTACTGGTCTAGATCCAACTAATTTAATATCAATGAAAAAAAAATTAAATGAATTAAAAGATCGGGGGAAAACAATTATTATCTCAACTCACATATTATCCTTTGCATCTGATATTTGTGATCGTATTTTGTTGTTGGACAGAGGTGAAATTAAATACGAAGCTGAAGGTCAAAATTTAAATGAGAAAAAACTGGAGGCTTTATTTAGTGAATACATTAAATAAAATAATAAAGATAAAAAATTTAATACTAATATATTTTTTGTTGTTTTTTATAGGTTTTTTTTTGAGTTTAATGTTTTTACCTGAAAGTTACGACTTAAGTGAAAATATTACAGATATTTCCTCTTTCATGGATGTTTTTCTATATAATCTCAAAGTAGCATTAGTAATCATCATAACTGGTATATTTAGTGTGGGCCTAATATCCTCATTTATCGTATTTTTTAATGGTCTATATTTCGGGTATTTTTTCTTTTCTAATATGCCCTTTCTTGAACCGCTACATTTTATTGCTCTATTCATATTTCATGGACCTTTTGAGATAGTAGGACTGTCTATCGGCTATGCATTATCAATTTTAATTCCTTGGTCAATCATAAAAACAATATGGAAACATGATTTTCAAATAAAAACGGGGACAGCAAGGAAATTCCTAATCTACTACACATTCCACATTTTGTTATTGTTTATCTCAGGAATTATAGAATATTTTGTAATTACCCATTATAAGTAAAATTGTCATATCGATGGTCCTGGTTAAATTATTGGTAAGGTTAACAAAGCATTATATTTGAAAAGTTTACTATTTCAGAGGTGGTAATATTGAAAAACAGTTATAAAGTTCATCTGCTAGTCATCTGCTTTTTATCTGCAATTATTTCTCTTATTGCATCTTTAAATGTTGATAATGAAATTCAACAAGAAATGATAAATACTTTTAATGAATTTGAGGATTCCCAAAAAATTATCAAATTATCCTATTGGATAGGAATTATATTGGGTACATTATTTTCATTTTTTCAACCAGTTTTGGTTTTAGGTTTTTTAACATTATTATTATGGCTATTTATTATGGTGAATAATTCAAGTCTTAAATTTAGGAGTCTCTTTCAAAATGGTATTAAACCATATTATGTGATTTTAATAGGGCAAGTTATAACTTTTTGGATTATTCTCCCTTTTGATTTGAAAATGGTTATTCAATATAATATTCATTCTATTACATATACATTTTTCTTTTTGTTAGGATGGTGGCGAAACTGCCATAAGAGTTACGAACAACTTAAAAAAAACATCAATTTTGCTTTTATAGGTACAGTTGGAATGATAATATTATTCACAAGCATAAGTTATTCTATAATATAACCTAATTAAACTAAGTCATCTATCACAGAAAGTTTAAATCATAAACCCATGACAGGAAGCGATGTTTTCCTGTCAGTTTTCATTCATAGGTATAAACAGATTCTGTTATTTCGTTAAGTATGACTAAACATTAGCTTGATCACTCTTGAGTATCACTGGCAAAACAATTCATCAAATTAATTTGATTTTATCCTTGCATGATATGATTTGTTCTTATATACTAAAAGCAATTAATCAAAAATTTTTGATGTAGGGTGTGAGCGGAATGGAAATGGAACATACGTTGAAAGATGTCTCCATGGAAGAAGTATTTCAAAAATATGAAAAGAAATATAAGGCTGTCGCAGATCAAAAGAGATTGCAGATTCTTCATGAGCTAACTCAGAACGGATCTGTTTGTGTGTGTGAATTAGTCGAAAAAATGGGCATGCTCCAGTCTAAGTTATCGTATCATTTAAAAATTTTGCTGGAAGCTGAACTGATCAAAAAGGAAACAAAAGGGACATGGAGCTATTATTCGCTCAATCATTCAGAAGTGAATCATCTGTTATCCGAAGAGCTTTGCTGTTTATTTCGCACTCGGCCGGCTAATGAAAAGGCATCAGACAGCAGCTGCTGCCGGATGCCGTAATTTTTCTCTTATTCATCAAACTTTTTTGATATAGAAATTAATAAAGGAGTGGTTTCATGAAAATCCATATGGGGTTAAACGTAACCAATTTAGAACAGTCCATTCAGTTTTACCGGAAAGTGTTTGGGGTCGAGCCAGTCAAAGTGAAAGCTGATTATGCGAAATTTTTATTGGATCACCCGGGAGTGAATGTCACATTAAATTTAAAAAATAAAGTGACAGGAAATCAGGTAGGACACTTTGGATTTCAGGTCTCATCGATGGATGAGTTAAGCGTGCAGCGGGAGAGAATCCGGAATGAAGGTCTAGAAATTGAGGATGAAATGGATACAAATTGTTGTTACGCGAACCAGGATAAATTCTGGATAACGGATCCTGACGGGAATGAGTGGGAATTTTTCTATACCAGACAGGATATAGAGTCCCATGGCAAGAACGAATCCAGTTGCTGCAACCCCTCTGCGGTTTCTGTATCGTGCTGTTCGTAGAGACTCAGAGACACCGGAAGGACAAAACTTTCCGGTGTCTTTTAATGCAAGCAGATGAATGCTATCGGGAACATACATCCAGTAGAACATGCACACGTGATGGTTTCATCTGGTTCATGTGATAAAATGAAACATGATATGAACTGGAGTCATCAGAACATCTGCAGAGTCGTATATGAGAAAAAACCAGAGTGTTGGAGAAATATAAAAACGGATGGTGATCATGGCATGGAAAACAATGAGTATTACGTTGGATGGGGAACGCTTGCACTGATTAATGCCGGGCTCGCACAGGGGAAAAACAGGTCTGGGCTCAACTGGTTTTTTATTTCTCTCCTTCTTGGTCCGTTTGCGACACTGATCTTGCTTGTACAGGAAAAATTGCCGGAAGAGGATAGCTGAGGGGAGTTTACCGCAATTTACATATAAATGTCCTTCCTGTTAAACAGAGAAGGACATTTATAAAGTGCAGAATAGGAACGTTTTAGATGATTTCTTACATCTACCATACTACTAAACAACCGCGGGTTAATTTTCATGCATATCGTCAAATTCCAGTTCCAGCCCGCCAAATTTTTGTTATTGTAAATGATAGCACCTAACTTTCCGAGTAGACCGTAAACAAAAATCCCCAAAACAGGCATGATGATAAAAGGAAATCCCGCAACAATCACGGTGTAATCTCCCGTTGCAAGACCGATCAGGGCCATAATGATCCCCACTGAAAAAATAAGTGCAAACGGGATGCTCATGGCGTAAATCGTAACTTTGAAAGCGGATGTTGACCCTATTTATTTTACTTCGATTTTTCGCATAAACGATCACTCTTTCTCTTTATGGTTTATATCTCAAATATCGGTAACAACCAGCAAACTTTAAAACTGAATGTTTTGGAGTGTGAGCATATGTGTCAGCCAGTGAACGATGTAAGACTGGATTTCTATCGACCTGAGTACGATGAAGTTTTATACCGTTTTCATTTGCCCGAGGAAGAGGCGCGATTCACTTCACTTCCAAGTCACCTCATTCAGGAAGCGGTGCGGGACAAAAATCAGCATCCAGTCGTTATTCTTCAAGGGAAGAACCCGGTCGGTTTTTTCGTACTTCACTCGGGGGATCGGGTGAAGGCGTATACAGACAACCCGCGCGCTTTATTGCTTGCCTCACTGTCCATCGATGCCACCAGTCAGGGAAAAGGCTATGGAAAAAGTGGAATGGTGCTTATGCGGGGTTTTGTAAGACAACATTTTCCCGAATGCAATGAAGTGGTTTTAGCTGTCAACCATAAAAATATCCCTGCCCAGCAGTTGTATAAACGGGCCGGATTTGTGGATACAGGACGAAGAAAAATTGGAACGATCGGTGAACAATATATTTTGTCATGTAACATTTGAATCAAGCAAATTGAAAGAGGAGTCTGCTCTGGTGGAATCTCAGAACCGCTTTTCGGAGGGATTGGATGGCGAAAATAAGAATCACTTTCGTATGGGTGTTGCTATGTTTGACGGTTATAGGATGTCAGGAAAACCATCTCAATGTTTCTAAACCCGTTACCTATATTGAGATCTATGACTGGGAAAGCGAACAACTGAAAGGGGTCATCGACGATAAACCATTTATTGAAAAGCTCGTAAAAGAACTGAATTCGGCAAATACCGCATCAACTGCCAATTTAGACTTTCGCATGCCAGATGACAAACTTCTTTTCAAACATCAAGAAGAAGTTCTTTTGGAAATAGGGTATTTTATTGACTTGATGAACGTAAAGGTGAAAGGCCGTTACTGGGATTTTCAAGAGGATGAGTTTTATGCGGTCAGACTTGAGCTGCCTGATTTTTAATCATGGGGCGATTAACAAATATATGCACATGATGAATATTTTTCGATTGAAAAAAAGAGAAAAATATATTATGTTTATATGTTGGGGAAGGATTTAGACAGTTAGCAACCATTCATGCTGGTGTAGCACAGCTGGTAGTGCACTTCACTCGTAATGAAGGGGTCGCAGGTTCGAATCCTGTCACCAGCATCTCAAGTGAACAGGCTATAATCCTGGAAAGAGCAAGGGTTATAGCCTGTTTTTTAATCTGTACCAGAGAAACGATTTATGACTAAAACGCTGTCCAGCCTGCATCTGCGGTAATCACCGTTCCATTTATGAAACTGGATTCGTCGGAAGCGAGGAACAGTGCAATGTTTGCGATTTCCTCGGGTTTTCCGGAACGGGGGTTGACAGCCAGTCCAGGCTGTGCCCGGCTCATGCCGAACTCGTTAATGTTTGTCATAGAAGCGGCAATATTGGTTTCGACTCCCCCTGGTGCGATGGCATTACATCGAATGCCTTTCTGGGCGTACATAAATCCAGTGTTTTTGGTAAACCCGACAACAGCGTGTTTCGAAGCGGTATAGGCAGCTCCGGCGCGGGCACCGTTTAATCCCCCGACTGATGCAATGTTAATAATCACACCGCTTTCTTTTTCAAGAAAAATGGGCAGTGCTTTGCGGGTGGCGCGCATCACGCCGGTTGTATTGACGGCAAAAACCCGGTCCCATAGAGCATCATCCACGTCTGCAGCCGGAACAAAATTATCCATGATTCCGGCATTATTGACAAGAATGTCCAGGGTACCATATGTGTCTACGGCTGTATCCACAAGATTCTGGATATCCTCTTCTTTTGCGACATTGGCCAATACGGAAATGGCTTCACCACTATTGGTTTTGATTTCCTCAACAGTCGCGCTTGCTGACGATTCATTGATGTCAGATACCACCACTTTAGCCCCTTCTCTGGCATACAGAACGGCGATTGATTTTCCCATTCCTGAACCTGCACCAGTTACGATAGCCACTTTACCTTCGAGTTTCATAAAACCCCTCCGGAAATGTAAACGATTTCATTTCGTTTGTGAACAAATGCTTATTATTGAACACTTGTCTATAGTATACTGTTCATAGATGGGTTTATACAATCATTAAAATACGATCAATCTGTTGATTAGTTAACAGAAAGTATACGTTTTGTTTATTATTCAAAAATCTTTGGTGGAGGTTATTCCATGAAGGATACACCGGCAAAATTAGACCGAAGAGTGAGGAGATCCAAAAAAGCCCTGCAGGAGTCATTGATTCAATTGATGAAAGAAAAGGACTTTAAGGAAATCACCGTGACCGAAATTGTCCATCACGCCGATCTCAACCGGGGCACGTTTTACAAACATTTTCAGTACAAAGAGGATTTATTGAGAGAAATGATGGACGAGGTCATGAACGATCTGGTTGCATCTTACCGGGAACCATATAAAGACGGCCGCACACTGAAAATGAAAAACCTGACTTCTTCTGCAGTTAGGGTGTTCGACCATGTTTATAAATATTCCAGCTTTTACACCCTTCTTTTCAAATCAAATTCCCTGGTTGATTTTCAAATGAAAATCGGGAAAGTTTTACGGGATCTCGCATTAAAAGACCTTGATGAGTATGCACCTGATCCAAAAATCAACCGGGAAATACATGCCAGTTACCGGGTTTATGCCATTATTGGGATGATCATCGAATGGGTCAACAGCGACTTCAAGTACAGCTCCCGCTACATGGCTGAACAGCTGGTGGAAATCCTGAAACTGGATCAGAAAAAAGCAGCCTATAAGCCGAGGGTTGAGGGGGAGTAATTGGATTGTAAAATATAGACATCAAAATATGACAAGGGAGAGTAGGGGGCAGCCAAGCAAAATCATAATTATTGTTAAAATGGAATTATTATAAAGGGGCCCATCCTTAACGGGATGGTCTTCTCCTAATGTGTAATTGTGTAAGGAAAAAGGACACTAACCCTCACAGGAAAAGTGTCCCTTTTCTTTTTCTGCTCTCCAGTTGACAAGTATTTCAAAGAAATACTACCTATCATTGGGATGAACCAAAAAACCACCTGCTCGGACTACCTCACCATCTTTAACAATGTAAAGGTGATACTTATACTCACCTTTTAAAAGTACTGCTACTTGATATTTTTTTTTCCTTTTTGACATGTTTTGAGTCAAACCTGGGATAAATATCAACTACCTGTTCTTTTCCATATAGTTCATAAATATATGACTCCACCTGTTTAAATACTTCTTCTTGAACTTGTTCGTTTGGATATATCCCCCTATATAGTCTAAGACTAAAAATAGTAAGTAATCCTTAAACTCATCCATATTGTGATAAGTGGATGAGTAATAGGATTTAGTAACTTGTCCATCAGCCGCAGCAACCATGGTTTTATCTGAATATAGCGGAAAAAACGGACAACATCACCACACCCCCAACTTCAACTGTCCGATTTAAACCGACCCCGTATCACCGGGGATTTTTTTGTGAGGAAATGCAGAACTTTTGGCTTATCCATCCGATATATACAGTAATGATTTTGACGAAGGAGGATAAGGATGACCGAACAGAAATATTTAGAATTGATTCAAACGTTTGAGGTTCAATATGCCCAGGATCCACAAAAATATCGAAAACGCCTCGGCCATTTTGCGTTATTCGGATATGCTTATATCTGGCTATGGATTCTGGTCGCGACAGGTCTTGCTGTTGCATCCATCTATGTCATTATTTTCATTAAAGGACATTATGGGTATTTTAAGCTATTATTCTTATCGCTATTATTTCTTTTCATCGTTTTAAGAGCTGTAACCTTTAGAATCAAACCTCCCGGAGGACTGGAGATCAAAAAAGATCAGGCCCCTTTGCTTTTTGACATGCTGGAAGACATAAAAAAGAAAATCCAATCTCCGAAAATACATAAGGTTTTAATCACATCGGATTTTAATGCGGCCATTTCTCAAGTTCCAAGACTCGGAATGTTTGGGTTTCATAAAAACTATTTAATTATAGGCCTTCCGCTTATGCATGCATTGACTGCTGATCAATTTAAATCGGTAATCGGTCACGAACTGGGACACTTATCAAGAAAACACGGGAAATTTTCAAGCTGGATCTATCGTGTAAGGGAAAGCTGGCTAAAAGTGATCGATGTACTAGAACACAAAAAAACTTACGGTCTTTGGATTTACAAGAAATTTTTCAACTGGTTTTTCCCAAGATTTAACGCATACTCCTTTGTGATTCGGAGAGAAAATGAATATGAGGCAGATCAGCAGGCTGCCATCGTTACGGATTCAAAAACGGGGATACATTGGTGCGCATCGGTGTGGCTGGCCGCTGGCTAGGGGAAAAGTTCTGGCCGGTGTTCAACCGGAAAGCATATGATGAAAAAGATTGCTCTTCGCCAGTTCAGCCGATGATTCATAGTCTAAAAAATGCCGAATATTTGAATGAGGTAAATGTTCTTTTAAAGAAAGAAAAGATGGTAGAAACGGATTACCATGATACTCATCCGTCGTTAAGCGACCGTTTAAACGTGTTAAAGGAAGACGCTTATGTGCCGGGCAAGATTGAAAATACTGCAGCTGAAATCTTTTTAGGTGAACAGCTGGCAGAAAAATATCTTCATTTGCTGGATAAAGATTGGGTTGCCCATAATCAGTCCATCTGGAGGGAAAGGTACGAAGAAGGCCAGAGGATGCAAGTGTTGCTTGAAGAAAATCAAGATAAGGAACTGGATATGGATAAAGCAACCGAACAGGCAAATATGTTAATTGAACTGCATGGGATAGAATATGTAACGGAACATTTTGACGACATCCTTGCAACATACCCTTCTCTAAAGGAAAATACGGACTGGCTGTTCCGGGTTGGAACGATTATGCTGGATAACGGGGATGAAAAAGGAATCGAGATCATCAACCAGATTATCGACAACCACTGGAATTATAAGTTTAACGGGCTGTATGAGTTAATGAGGTATTATCATTTATTTGGAGATCAGGAGCAGGAGAAGGAAACGAAAGAAAGACTGGAAAGCTGGGAAAAACAGCTTGAAAAATCGAATGCAGAGTTGAATTCCATACATGTGGATATGGAATACGACGAAGTTAAAGATGTTTCGATTCTAGATGATGTAAAAAATAGGCTATCTGAACGAAATGAAGTGGAACGGGCTTATTTATTTGCCAGAACATCTAAAGCTATTCCTGATCGAACAGCTCTGTATTTGCTGATCGAATTCAATGATTATGCCTTTAAAAGGGATATGAGAAAAATACGGGACAATATGTACGAGGAATGGTCTTTCCCGCAAGAACTGTATGTAGGCATTATCAATTTCGAATCGGTTTTTGAAGAATTAGCCGATAGAAACCAGCAGTTCCACATTTATCAAAGAGAGAAGAAGAAAAAAGAGAAGAAAAAGAAAAATCAGGAAGAGCTGAAACAAGCCGAATAAATTAGTCAATGATACTAAAGCCAGAATCATGCGGGTACAGCGTGTATTCTGGCTTTTCCATTTGTTCGGAAGGTCCTGGAGAGTAAAAGGTTGCCTTCTGTCGTTTTCTTTCCTTTTTTGTTGTTTTATAATTGAGGAGGGGTGAGATCATGGTAAGAGAGCGGAAGTTTTCGGATGAAGATTTGTTTCTGGCGACAAAGGAACTGCTTCTGGATTATGGGTATGAGGGGTTTACCTTCGGGCTTCTGGCGGAGCGGCTGGGGGTTTCCAGAAGTGCGTTGTATAAGTATTTTGGCAATAAAGAAGAACTGATCATGGAGTTTATGATGTATGAGTTGGATCAGTTTATGGATAAGTTAAGAAAAATCAATGACTATAACCGTTTTGAGGACCAGTTTGATTATTTGCTTGAGTTGCTGATGAACCACCCTCAAATTCATCAGCTGATAGAAATTGGCCGGCATGTTCCGGTAAATAATCAGAAACTGAAAGAGAAAAATGATAAGCTGGATGGACTTCACCTGGATATGTATCAATCCCTTGTCGGGTTTGTTCAGCAGGGCAAGGGAGAGGGGAAGTTGAAGCCGCATATTCCTGACACACTGATTGTGGGCTACATTCTGCAGTCATTTTTGGTTCCTAATTTTGCCCAAATCCCTCATTCCGAGTGGGTTCAATCCATAAAGGAAATCATCCGTAACGGTATGTTCACAGATGATCATTGACACTTCTGTTACTTTAGATAATAATAATGGGTAATGGAAGTGTTATTTTTATACCCAAAGTGACACATGTGTCACTTTGGGCTTGAATTGAACAAAGAAAGGAATGACACGATGAAATCCTTATTAAATAAGCTTACGGACAGGGTGTCGACGAAAAAGGGAATGTGGGTGACCCTGGCTGTCTGGTTGATCGTGACCATGCTGCTTGCGGTTTTTGCACCGAATGCGAAGGACTATGAAGTGTCCACGGTCAACTTTTTGCCGGATGACGCAAAGTCGATGATTGCTCAGGAAAAGCTGGATGAATATTTTCCTGCTAACGAAGGAACTCCGGCGGTTTTGGTGTTTCAATCGAATGAAGGAGAAATAGAAACGCCTAAGCTTGTGGAGGTGCTGGACAGCATCCGGGCTGCAGATGTTCCTGGTGTGGAAGAGCTCATTCCCCTGAGTACATTGCCGCCTCAGGCACAGGCCTCATTTTTTTCAGAGGATAAAGAAACAGCTGCGTTACCATTAACCTTTGCCCCTGGACTCGAGACAGCAGAACTCAGGGATTCGAAGGAACAGATTGAGGCTATTGTGGAGGAAGAATCGAATCTGCAGCTGTATATGACAGGCCCGGCGGGAATTGCGGTTGATTCACTGGATCTGTTCTCGCGAGCGGATCTCGTTCTGCTTTTTTCAACCATTGGAATCATTCTTGTATTACTAATTGTGATTTATCGTTCCCCGTTACTGGCACTGATTCCGCTGATTGCAGCTGCTTTTGTCTATGAGGTGTCCATTCAATTGCTCGGCATTCTCGGAAAAGCCGGACTGACGTTAAGCAATCAGACGATATCCATCGGTTCTATTCTATTATTTGCAGCTGTCACGGACTATTCTTTGTTTGTGTTTTCCAGGTTCCGTGAAGAGTTAAAACATGACGAAGATAAATTCGAAGCCATGAAAGCAGCTATGAGGGAGACAGGTGTGCCGGTGTTCTTCTCTGGCGGTACCGTTTTAGCGGCGATGCTAGTGCTATTTTTTGCGAAATCCGGGGATTATCAGAACTTTGCCCCGACCTTTGCTACAATCATGGCTGTAGTTATGCTGGCATCGATTACTTTTACGCCTGCACTCTTTACTCTGTTTGGTAGAAAGTCCTTCTGGCCGAGAATTCCACGGGTTGGAGATGAAGCAGCTAAAAAGAATTCTTTCTGGAGCAGGGTAGGCCGCTTTGTTGTGAAAAAGCCAGGGCTATCCGTCACCGCTATTATCCTGTTACTGCTCGTGTCTGCAGGAAACATGGTGAATCTCCAGTATGAATATGACACGATTAAGTCATTCCCGGAGGATATGCCATCCAGACAGGGGTATGAAATTTTAGGTGAAAAGTTTGCAAAAGGTGATCTTGCTCCAACTACTGTACTCTTTGAAGGAGAAGAAGCACTGTCACCGGATCAGCAGGAGAACCTGCGAAACGCATTGGCAGATCAGCCGCTGGTGAGCAGTGTTCAGATCAATGATGTTACTGATGATGGAAACGTGATCAACTATAGCCTGACCTTTGAAGAAAATCCTTATGAAATTGAGACGATAGACACGCTGGAAAAGATCATTGCTGATCATGACGAAATCTTGGAGGAAGGCAATGTAACGGGAGAACTTTATTTTGCGGGTGAAACGGCGAAAAAAGTAGAGGAACGAACGCTGAATAATCGGGATGTTATCGTGATTGTGCTTTTAGAAACCATCTTGATTTTCTTAATGCTGATTGTGCTGACGAAATCGGTAAAAATGCCGATTTACATGATGGGAACAATTCTGGTCTCCTTCCTGGCTGCACTGGGACTGGGTATTTTCCTGACAGATCTTTTCTTTGATATTGGCACCATCAGTCCAAGGGTACCCCTTTACGCCTTTGTTTTCTTAGTGGCCCTCGGGATCGACTATAATATTATACTGGTCTCACGGTTTCAGGAGGAACGGCGGAAGCATTCAGTTAAAGAAGCAACAAAGCGGGCGGTTGCTAGCACGGGAGGAGTCATTTCCTCGGCCGGAATTATCCTGGCCGCCACCTTTGCGGTCCTCATGACCCAGCCGATTCAGCTTCTGTTCGTGTTCGGATTCATCGTCGCTGTAGGTATTATTCTCGATACCTTCCTGATCCGGGGTGTGCTGCTTCCAGGATTCATTGTCCTGCTGGAAAAGGATAAGAAAGCAGAAGCCGAGCGGGGATAAAGGATTGAATAGCGTATTCGATGAAAAGGTGCCCGGGGCTTTATGACCCCGGGCTTTTTATGGTTTAAATAAGGAGGAACAGCTGCTGAAGTATTCTGTTTTCACAAAAAATCCCGCTATCCCTTTTCAGAACTAGCGGGTGTCGTACATTTTCTTGTAGCCTCTCTGACCATTAATCCAATTCCCTTACTTCAAATGGCAATAGCACTTTTTCAATTTTTTCCCGATGGGGTTCGTACTGTTCAGGCAGTTTCAGACTGCTGCCCAGCTCTTCTTTTGATTCATCAATAGCAAACCCAGGTGGATCGGTGGCAATTTCAAACAAAATGTCACCGTGTTCCCTGAAGTAAATGGAGTTAAAATAATTTCGGTCCTGTACAGGTGTTACTATATAGCCATTACTGCTGAGATGGGCTTTCCACTCCTGTTGATCGGCATCGTCTCTGGCCCGAAAGGCGATATGATGAACCGTGCCTGCACCCATTTGCCCGCGAATTCCGGGGGTTTTTCTAACATCAACGGTATTCCCGATATCAGCGGATGATCGGAAGCGGATGCAATCACTGTCTTCATCCACTTTTTTAAATCCCATCAGATTCTCCAGTAATTCCCCGGTTTGTTCCGGTTGGGAAGAATACAGAATTCCTCCTGCAAAACCTTTGATAGCTACATCTGGGGTAACGCCACCAAAACTCCAGGTATTGATTTTGCCTTCATTCCGTTCGACGAGATCAAGGATCAGACCATGGGGATCTTTTAATGTTAGGACTGGTTCTCCAAACCGCTCCTGTCTGGTAAAGGGAACGTCGAACTTTTGCAGCCGTTCTTTCCAAAATGGCATGGCTCCTTTTGGGATGGCGTAAGAAGTGACACCGACCTGACCATCGCCAATTCGTCCCGGTCTGGCTCCTGACCATGGGAAAAAGGTAATCAGTGTGCCGGGAGTGCCCTCTGCATCACCAAAATAAAAGTGGTATGTTCCCGGATCATCGAAATTAACGGTCTGTTTGACGAGACGCAAACCCAGAACCCCAGCATAAAAATCGACATTCTCCTGCGGGTGGCCCACAATAGCGGTAATATGATGGATCCCTGCTGTTTTTTTATGCATAACAAGCGCTCCTTTTTGATATCTTTACTTTAATTTATCATATCATGCCATTATTACGAATTCGAGATATTTGTTTTTGAGATAAATTCAGATAAGCATTTATGTAGAATTGTGGTAAAACGCTGTGAGCATCTCACAAAAGTTTGATCAGCATAGTTAATCAAGGAAATTTGGGACTTGACAGAAAAATCAGGGCTCGCGAGCGGGAAATCAGGGTTCACGCACGAGGAATCAGGGCTCGCGAACGGGAAATCAGGGTTCACGCACGAGGAATCAGGGCTCGCGAACGGGAAATCAGGGTTTACGCACGAGATATCAGGACTCGCGCGGGAGAAATTAGTGTTCACGCACGAGATATCAGGGTTCACGTGGAAGATATCAGGACTCGCACGCAGGATATATGGATTCATCCCAAGCAAATGAGGACTCTAACGCGAAAAATATGTTCAATCATCTAATTTAATTAAATATTTCCTTCCTCTATTATTTCCCCTTTTTTCACATCCTGCACTTATAACTAAATGTTTTGCTGTATCCATGGATGATACACCAAGAAATTTTCTTGCTTCATAGTTTGTTATAACCGGACCATAAATCCAACCATATTCCTGTAGTGCAGGGATATGAGCAAGCTTATCTTTATGAAAACATTTTTGACAGTGCCAATTTCTTTTCTTCCAGGTCATAATCCCAACTCTGCAATTGGTACACCAGACACCATTCTGTATTCTTGATGGATGAATGTTATATTCTTCAATTACTTTTTGATTATTAGGAGTATGTGCTTTAATTAAATGCTGCCCCAGAGCGATAAGTTCTTGATGAGATAAGAAACGTTGATTATGCTGCTTTTGAAGAAGTGGGATTCGCTCCATTAATTTCTGTGCAAGAATGAAGTCGGGTTCATGACCATTCAGTTTGAGGATGACGTTAGGATTTGAAAAAACAATGAGGCTGTGTATAGAGGGGATCTGTTGAAGGCCAAGTTTTTTGAGGAATATTAGCAGTTGTTGTTTTTGAATCAGCGTTTGCATTTTCGGATCATCAAAGCGTTTGATGCCACCCTGAGAGGTTTCTTGAGTGAGTAAACCTGTTTGACTATCGTAAGTTACAATACCAGTAAAATTTTTCACTTCAATCACCAGGAAAAATTCAGGAAAAAGGATGAGGGTGTCCATCTGAAAACAGGAATGATGATGATTAGGCAAGCGCAATCCATGTAGTATAGGAAAGGAGTCAAGGCCGAGCTGCTGATAATAATAATCAAGAGATAACTCTCCTTGATATCCGGATTGCTTACGTAACAGCAAATCCTTTAGCTTTGGGTAGAGAGGATCGTTAGAGCTTAAGCGAGGAATAAGAGCTTCTAATTGATGTAAAATAGGGGGTTTTTTATGGGGTAGTACAATCAATTTTCAAAACTCCTTTATTCAATTTGTATATATTATAGTGTATTTTGCTTGTTATGGAAAGTATCTGAGACCGAACAACTGTTTTTTGTATCGGGAAAGTTAGGACTAATAGAGAGTAATCAAATTTCTAGTCCGAAGAATCAGGTTTTATGCAGGTGAAAAAGTTCACGTATGAAGAGTTAGGTTTCAGCGTGAGAAATTAGAGTTCACGCGCGGGAAATCAGGGCTCGCGCGGGCGATATCATGACTCACGCACGAAATATTAGGGCTTGCGCTCGAAATATCATGACTCAGGCACGAAGAATCAGGGTTCACGCACGCGAAATCATGACTCACGCACGAGTAACTAAAAAGGGGATCTCATGCTTGAGATACCCCCTGTAACAACGATATAAGAGATTACTCCTCCAGTGTTTCCTTCATCCTGACAGCAGCACTGATTCCAGCCAGAAGCGGCAGAAAACCGACGAGGCCAATAGCCCAGCTCACCCCCAATAGATCAGCCAGAATCCCGGCAATGATAGCCCCAAAGGCATAACCGCTGTCCCGCCAGGAGCGATAGACCCCAAGGGACGAGGCTCTCCATTCAGGTTTGGCAACGTCACTAATCGCTGCCTGAAGAGTTGGATATACCATGGCGGTACCGATTCCGAGGATAACGGCTCCCATGATCCAGGAAATATAGGTTTCGGAGAATAGAATCCACCAGATGCCGGCTGCCTGGGTCCACATCCCAAACACGATCATCCATTTACGTCCAACCCGGTCGCTTAATCCTCCAGTGAAAAGCTGGAACACACCCCATGCAGCCGGGTAAATGGCCACAACGACTCCAATTTGATCAACCGGTAATTGAGAGGCAGCGAGAAAAATCGGGAGCAGTCCCCAGATCATCCCGTCTTTCAAGTTTGTTGTCAGTCCTGAAACCGTTGCACTCGAAAGGTTTTTGTCTCTCCATGTGGTTTGAACAAATATTTTTTTCATGGATATAGCAGGGGCTGGTTTAGCCTGCTGTGCCTGGGCTTTTAGATGTTTTCCAGTATCTCTGGCAAAAAAGGATAACAGAAGTCCAACTGCAGCAATTCCTATTCCAAGATAAAAGGGTTCTGGACGGAGAGCATAAGTATAGGCTACATGTCCAGAAATCATGGCCATGAGCCCAACCCCTACGTATCCCGCAAATTCATTTAATCCAACGGCAAGCCCCCGCTGGGTGGACTTTGCCAGGTCCACTTTCATATTTACGGTCATAGACCAGGTGAGAGCCTGATTAATTCCTAATAAAACATTAGCAAACACAATCATCCACCAGTTCGGTGCAAAAATAACGATGACAGGTACAAACAATCCAATTGCCCATCCGAGTACCAGTACCTGTTTTCGCCCAATGTGATCGGCAATGTTTCCTGCAAAAAAATTCATAATGGCTTTGGAAAAACCGAAACTGACAATAAAGGAGAGGGCGGCACTAGCTGAAGCGAGTCCAAATTGCTCCTCTCCGATGATCGGCAGCACCGTCCGCTCCAGTCCAACCATAGAACCTACGAATAGATTGATGAATACTAGTAGCGAAAATTGTATGATGTTCTCTTTGATTCCGATCTTGACTTGGTTTTCAGCAGACATAGTTAACCACTCCTAAAAGTCACTAACTGCTTATAACTTTCCCTGATTCTTTTTTCTTATTTCTTTAAAGTTATCTGGTCTTGGAGGAACGTCTTTTGTCATGTAGTCAATAAATTCCTCTTTGTTTCCAATTTGAAGAGCATGGTTGAACCGTTTTTCAAAGCCAATAGTAGAGGATGGTTTTCCGCTTAATTTTCGTCCGCAAACCGAACCTGAAAATGCTCCAGGGTATACTTCAATGTGATCCTCTAGTGATGTAAGTTTTTTTAAACTTTCGAACAAGTCTTTGGCACCTTCTTCTATAGAAGAAGCCAGCTCTGTTCGTCCGGCATCCCCAACCATTAAGGTGTGTCCAGTTAAAACAAACCACGGTTGATCTCCTCTTGTTGTATCTGTCACCACAACAGAAATGTGTTCTGGTGTATGTCCGGGAGTATGAAGAAAAGTCAGCTTGGTATTCCCGGCCATTAATTCATCCCCGTCTTGAACAGGTGTAAAGTCATAGCTGGTATCAGCAGATTGGTGGAGTATATACTGTGCTCCAGTTTTTTCAACCAGTTTTTTAGCACCAGAAACATGATCAGCATGAAGATGAGTATCGATCACATAAACAATATTCATCCCCAGTTTTTTGGCTTCTTCAATATAGATGTCAACCTCATCTTCTAATGGATCAACCACAACTCCCTGTGACAAACTTCCGCAGCCCAACAGATAAGATGCGGCTATAGGATTGGTGAGTAAATATTGACGAAATAACATAAAAATCTCCTCCTTTAAAATGATTAATGAAATTCATCCTTTTGATGCATCTTCCATTCATGAACACCAGCATCCAGCCGGTAAGCGTTATAGCCTTCTGACTTTAGGAGTTCGACCGCCTCGGTTGCATAGACACAGTAAGGACCGCGGCAGTAGGCGATGATTTGTTTGTCTTTTGGAATTTTTGATAATAAATCATGGAGCTCATCAATTGGGATGGAAACAGAACCTTCGATGTGTCCGGCTTCATATTCTTCTTTAGGACGGACATCGAGAAGCACATAATCATCTTGATCCACCCGATTCAAAAGTTCCGGCAGTTCAATGGATTCCAGATGATCCGGGCGTTCAATAAATGCTTCCCTAAGCATATTCACTTCCGGCAGCTGATGTTCCGCCAGTCCTCTAATGGCAAAGAGCAGATCCACCACTTCTTGACTGGCAAGCTGATAAATGACGTAATTTTTTTCTTTGCGGAATCGGACGAGCCGGGCTTCCAGCAGAGCCTGCAGATGCTTCGACGTATTGGCAACGCTCATTTCAGTCTCCTTTGCGAGTCTTTCCACGGTTTTTGGAGACTGGGAAAGGAGGTCCAGAAGTTCGATGCGTTTCGGGCTGGATAGTACTTTTCCGATCCGGGAAAAATGATGGTAAACGTTGTCCTTAAATTCCCTTGATTTCATTACAAACATCTCCTCTTAATTCAACTATTCAACTAATTAGTTGAATTATATAACATATGATCGCTTAAAATCAATGAAAATGACTGGGTCGGTCCATGAAGCAGATAGGTTTGTCCCTTATTAAAAAAAGCACATCCCCATCTAATCGGGAATGTGCTTCATCTCATCACTGTACAGGCTGATTGCTGTAGGATGGTTCCAGTTTTCCTGTACCCTGAATTTTTCTAAGTTCTTCCGGCGGTGTACCGTGAATATAAGCGGGTGCTGGCTGGAGCTCAGGTTTTTGCCCCATGGCCTCAGGCTTCTGAATATATTCAAAATTACCCTGTCCATCAAAGGTTGGTCCGCTTGCCCAGCGGCCTTCACGGCTTTCTTCTCCCTCTGAGAAGTTCATAAAGGAATAGGATACTTCCTGTTTTTCGTATTCCTGGTTGAAGGTGCTCGGAACAATGGCTCCCTGAGTTTGTTCAAGCTCTTCAATGGCTGCCATCCACTGGTTCTGGTGCATCGTGTCACGAGCAATTAAAAAGGAAAGCATATCTCTTACACCAGGGTCAGTGGTCATTTCATACAGACGGGTAACTTGCAGGCGCCCCTGGGATTCCGCATTGAGATTAGCGCGGAAATCCGCAAGCAAGTTTCCGCTGGCAATGGTATAACGAGCAGTCCACGGGAATCCGACACTGTCATTGGGCTGTGCCCCCAATCCGTTTACAATGGCATGCTGGGGGTTCATTCCTCCAAGCACAGCTTCTACTGCGGGGTCCTGAGCAGCTTGCTCCTGATCATGTGCCGGTGCCCCGTCTAAGAGCTGAGCAATCATGGTTGCAATCATTTCCACATGGGCAATTTCTTCGGTGGCAATGTCTAGAATCATATCCCGATATTTATTGTCAGCCCGACAGTTCCATCCCTGGAAAAGGTACTGCATCATCACGGACATCTCACCATATTGTCCGCCTAAAATCTCCTGTAGTTTCTTTGCATATACCGGATCCGGCTGACTCGGTTTTGCATCATATTGCAATTCCTTTACATGATAAAACATTCATTTACCTCCCCTGGTCATGGATTTCATGACTCATCCTTAGTATGAATTCTGTCGACTGAATACATTCGGCCCAAAATAAACCTTCAATGGTGAAGAAATTATCCCGGACAAGATTTTATCAGGATTCTGATTACTTGAGCGCGGATCTCTACCTCCTTGCATCGTAATCTGATTTTTTATGCGCGAGTCCTGATTTTACATGCGCGAGCTCTGATTCTTCGTGTGTGAACCCTGATTACGTGCGCGTCAGTCCTGATCTTCGCGCTTGATCTCTGATTCTTCGTGCATGAACCCTGGTATTTCGTGCACGAGTCCTGATATCTGATGAGCGAGCCCTGATTTCGCGCGCGTGAGCCCTGAATTCTGGCATGTGAACCCTGATTTTGCACCCGTGAACTCTGATATTTCGAGGCTGAGCCCTGATTTCTGACATGCGAGCCCTGATATTTCGAGGCTGAGCCCTGATTTCTGACAAGCAATTTCTGATTTCTTCAAGGTGAAACCTGATTCTTTACGTGCGAACCCCGAAGAACACGCCGCTTTTTAGGATAAATCTGTTATGCATGTCATTGCCCCTTCATCACAACCTAATAAAAAATCGATGAAGGAGCTTAATCTCATGCCGCAAAAAGATAAAAATCAGTACCAAATGGATATAAACAACATGAATAAAGGGAAAGTCAACGTCGGTTATGAAGCGACAACGGGAAACGACACGCCGGATCAGTTTCAAAATCATGAAGATGTTTCCACAAAGCAGACACGGGGAAAGGGAAATAAAGATTAATAAAGTCTTTCTGCGAGCTTGTTAGTTGTAGTTCAATTTTTCACATCGCCAATTAAAATTAGCTTCTATATTGTGCGCATTCTGTAACTGGAATGCGCATGTCTCTATGCTGTTAAAAAAAGATCCGGATAGTTTAAAATTTTTTGTTGCTATTGTTATAATCGGTTAATGGATGAGAAGATGGGAAGTCGGGCATAACAAAATCGACGGAAAGCAGACTTATTTTATCTACTGCCTTCATGAATTCCGGCAACATGGCAGCATTACATTCAGCGCCAACGTTGAAAATGATTGAATATTTTTAGGCTTTAATTTCTGCAACATATATCCTTCATCAAAAATTAAACATACAGGGAAAACAACGTTATTGGCTAATGTAAATGCAGGTTCGGAAAATTAAAAGGGCAATGCTGGATCAATCATAAATGCCGTTTCCCATTTTTTATCCGTTCCAATGTTCGAAAAGGAGAGGGAGAAACATGGCCTCCAATATCCAGATCAAGCGGGTCTACGAAAAGTCTTCTGTTAATGACGGCAAAAGGGTTTTGATTGATCGCTTATGGCCAAGGGGTATGTCAAAAGAAAAGGCTAGAATTGATGTGTGGCTGAAGGATGTAGCTCCAACTCCTAAATTGAGAAAGTGGTTTGATCATCGTCCGGAACGATTTGAAACGTTTGCTGCTGAATATAAAAAAGAACTGAAGACATGTAAAGTCCAAATAGAGGCTCTGGAAAAATTGCTAAGGTGGTCCGAATCCGGGCGTTTAACCCTTTTGTATGCTGCGAAGGATCCGATTCATAATCATGCCGTTGTGCTGCTCGAAACACTTCAAGAGGTCAAGGGAAATCATACAGGAATTGAATAGTCGGCTGTAGAAATACATACATATGAATGGGGAGTGAAGTATAAGGGGGGTGATCCTATGAAGGCCATTGAAGTTTTTCTCCACGTCAATGACCTGCGCAACCGTTTTTTCCCGGCATACAAGAAATTGACAGAAGAACAGCTGGAATGGAAGACAGAAGGATATAAAAACAATATTTCTTTTTTACTGCGTCACACAGCTCAGGCAGAAGACTGGTTCCTCAGAGGTGTCATCCAGCAGGAAAAGATGATGCCCAGACGAAAAAGGGAACTGGATACCAGAGACAAGCTTTTTGACTATTTAGAGTGGACAAGGGAAAATACCCTATCCTTTCTGGAGAGCCAGGATATTTCGATTCTTCAGGAAACCCGGCAACTTCCAGAAGGTTACCGTGGAGAACCGATCGAGAATCCAACCATTGGCTGGATCCTGCACCGTGTCTTTCAACATGAAGTGTATCATTTAGGTCAGGTAAACCTCATGATGAGATTGCAGGGGATTGAACCTCCAAATATGTAAAATCACATGCGCCGACTGGCGTCTTTTTTTTTTTTTGAAAAAAATAAAACTTTTGCAAATGGAGCAATAATAATCAAAAAATAAATAGAGCTTTATGAAAAAATAGTTTTACATAGTTGGAACGATTGAGGTGAATCTTTTGAGTTATTTAAACGAAATTCAAAAAGCAGTAGACTATATTGAGAATAATCTGAGAAGCGATTTGACGATTGCCGAAGTTGCCCATCAGGTCAATTTCTCTGTGCATCATTTCCATCGTATTTTCAAAACTTTTGTCGGCGAGTCACTGGGAGATTATATCAGACGCCGCCGCTTAACAAACGCGGCTCAGCTGCTGAGGGACAACAACTATCGGATTATTGACATAGCTTCCGAATATGGATTCAGTTCACAAGAATCCTTTACACGGGCTTTTCAAAAAATGTTCGGGGTCACACCCGGGCAATATCGGAGGAAAAATGAGAGGCTGTTATTAAAAGAGAAACCCCGGCTGACCAGCTCCATCTTAAAACATTTAGAGGGTGGATCATTCATGAAACCGAGAATAGTGGAAAAGCCATCCTTTACAGTTGTAGGTTTGAAGTGCACGTCAACGCTGAAAGAAAATCATATTCCTGAATTGTGGAATGAATTTATCCCCAGAATCAGGGAAATCCAAAATCAGGCCAATCAAAATGTCACCATAGGGCTTTGTGAATTTTGCATGAATCCATATGATGATGAATTTACTTATATGGCTTGTACACCGGTCACCAATGTGAAAGAGGTGCCGGATGGCATGGAAGTCAAAACGGTTTCGGCTCAAAAATATGTGGTGGTTACCCATAAAGGAAGTGTAGAAACCCTGGGTGATGCCTATGATTATATTTATGCGATTTGGCTTCCGAAATCCGGCTATGAGTTGGCGGAAGCAGATGATTTTGAATGGTATGATGAACGTTTTCTCGGGCCAGACCATGAGGAGTCCGAGGTTGATATTTATGTTCCCATACAATAATCCGGAAGATTATGTAAAACTATATGGCTGTTTCGGCAAACCATGCATTTCTTCTAAGAAAGATCATTGAGTACATGAATACACAGATCAGAGGAATCAATAGAATCATATATCCTGCATTAGCCCCATGGGATTCACTGACGAATCCGAGAATTGGACTGGCGATGACCACAGATCCCTGGTTCATAACCATACGATAGCTGGCCATTCTCCCATGATATAAAGGTTCCGTGAGCATTTGCTGAATGGATTGGGTGCTGACCCGTAACAGTGTAGTGCCAATACCAATAAGAAAAATGCCCAGAAAAGATAGATGGACGGAATGGCTGAACGATAACAAAGAAACTCCAGCTATCATGGTCAGGTTAGCGTAAACAGTTATCCAGTACTTCAGTTTTCTGAGCGCCCATGAAGCGGCAACACCGGCCGCTATAGCCCCGGTTGACAGCGTGCCTTCCAGCAGCCCGAAAATATGACTGGATTCTCCCAGGTAAGAGCTTGTATAAACTGGGAGAAGTCCAGTATTGGAATGAAGAACCAGCTGACCGACAAAGCCGATGATCATCATTCCTGCAATAGTCGTATGATTCAACAGATAGCCGAAACCATTCTTCAGTTCGCTGAGCATCGATTGGTGAGGTATTGGCTGCATCTCATGTTGATCTCCTGCTGATTTTAATAAGGATAAACAGAGCAACGCGAGCAGACTGATGAAAAAGATAAACCCCATCATCCATGCATCCCCCAGTACAACCAGAAGAAAGCCGGCTATACTGACTCCGGCAATCCACCCTAACTCACTTAAACTGGAAGAAAGTCCGATCATTTTGGCATATTGATCCCTGGAAAACAGCTGCGTCAAATAGGCCTGAAGAGCCGGTCTGTTCATGGAATTCATCAGCTGGATAACGGCATGAAATAATAAAATCATCCAGACTTCCATGACATTTGTGAGGATGGTCATTGTAAAAACCAAAAATACAAGACTGGACACACTAAAACCTGCCAAAGCTATTTTCCATCGATTGAACCGGTCAACAAATACCCCAAAAAAGAGGTTGAACAGAAGACCTGGCAAAAAACCGACCCCGATCAGCATTCCTGAATAAAAGGCATTTCCTGAAATCTCATATAAAACCCAGGCAACGACGATGGTGTACATCGAAGTAGCAATAGAAGAAACGAGTATCATAACAATATATAACAACGATCGAGAGAGCTTGAACATGCCGGCTTCCTCCTAAACAGGTTTTGGGCAGAGATGACTGAAGCATGGGCTTTTTCCTAAAGGGCTAACTGCTTCTGAAACATTTTTGTCAGAAAGATGATTACTAAAGTGATGAGAAGCAGGGCAGCGAAGATGAGATAAATAAAATGAACACCAAAATTGGCAGCGAATAAGCCGGTTAACAATGAGGATGTGACTTTAACTGCTGATGCAAGGATCGTTCTGACGCCTATAACTCTTCCAATCATCTCATGGGATGAACGTAATTGAATATATGTGTGCGAGACGATTAAATGCCCCGTTACAAAGACCCCAAACAGAAATAGCATCAGAACGGCAATGGCCGCATTATGATTGATGGAAATGACAATGGATGTGCCCATCATTCCCGCAACGGTACTAATGAACACGCCTTTTGGCTGCTTTTTTAAAATGATCCCCAGTATTAGACCAGCTGCTATCCCCCCTGCGGTAAAAGTGATATCAAGGATTGCATAAAAACTTCCCTCTCCTCCTAGTTGGTAAGCCAGTGCAGGTAAGACGGTGATGGTGAGTTGTAGGCCAAAGCTTCCTAAGACGGATATCAACAGCAATCATTTGAGATCAGGCTTAGATTTAATATATTGGATACCTTCCGCAATCATGGAGCGATAAGTATGATGGTTGATCGTTTTTTCAGGATTCGCAACCAATGATATATAACGGAACAGTAGGCCTGTCAGCACAAATGATATACCATTCAGTCCGATGGTAATGCTTACAGGTAAAATTGTAATCAAGTATCCAGCTAGCCCTGTTCCCAGAATATACCCGACTTGTTCGAGAGAATTGGAAAGTGCCATGATTGATGGGATTTCTTTTCTGTAAAAGCTGTGCTTAATAAAACGCTGTGAAGCTGGTTTATAAATCGTATAAAGAATTGCCATGATCCATTGAAATAGATACAGTAGATAAAGACTGCTGACTTCAAACCAGATGACAAGTGCCAGGATCAAAACGGCAATCCCTCGAAAGAAGTTGACGATGATCGTTAGTCGTTTAGGGTGGATCAGGTCGGAAAGAGCACCTGCAAATGGTGACAGCCCCATAGATGGCAGATAATAAATAGCAATCATGATCCCAATGGATAAAGGGCTGCCTGTAAGGGTGTAAATATACCAGTACAAAGCGATTTGCTGCATCCCATCTCCCATATTCGATATCAATTGAGCGTTCGTATACAAAATTTTTCGCATGATTATCCTCTCCAAAGGATGAAGGAAAAGGGAAGGCTGGATGCTTTCTCCGTTTCCAGGCTTTTTTATTCACTGAAAAGTATATATAATGTTTAGTGATAAGGAAAATACTTATTTTTTATCAAAAATGATAAGTAAAATCAATAGGAGAGTTATGATGAAAATAGAAGATTATCAATTGCTGGTGGCTTTGAATCAAATTGGAACGGTCAGGGGAGCAGCAAGGGAGTTGTTGATTTCCCAGCCTGCCCTCAGTCAGCGTTTGAAACAGATTGAGGAACAATGGGGAAAGCAGATATTTGTCAGATCACATAAAAAATTGCTGCTCACACCTGCTGGGGAAGAAATTGTCCGTTTTGCTGAGAAAATCATAAAGGAAGAAGTAAAAGTAAAAGAGAAAGTGGATGCTATGTCAGATCGAGTGGCAGGCACTCTATCCCTGGGTGTGTCATCCGTGATCGGACAGTATGTGCTTCCGACAATTCTGGAAAGCTTCATAGACACTTATCCTGATGTCAAAGTGGAACTTCAGACGGGTTTAAGTGAAATGTTCAGAACCTCTTATGAACATTATCACCTTTGTATTGTCAGGGGCGAAAAAATACCGAATTTAAATGGTTATGAACTGTTTTCGGATAAGCTGTATCTGGTAGAAAAGAAGAAGGAGGGATCCATCCATGGTGAAAAACCGTTGATTGAGTTTCAAAGTGATCCCACCTTTTACTCTACTGTCAATGAATGGTTTATAAACAATAGCAGAAACTCTTCTTTTTCCAGGAAAATCAAAGTGGACCAGATCGAAACCTGTAAACAATTGATGTCAAAGGGGCTTGGGATGGCTGTCCTTCCTGAAATAGCTATTAGAGATTTGAAACGGGAAGAGTATCATTTCATTCCTCTCACGATAAATAAAGAGCAGGTAAGCAGAAAAACATGGGTATGTTTTACAGAAGATGCCCGAAAACTCCCGCAGGTTCAAGCCTTTCTGAATATATTAGAAAGACAGAAGAACCTTTAGTATATAATAAAAGTATAAAAATTTGGAAGGAGCAGTGACATGAACTTTAAACTGGAAGAAGCTATAGAAGTGCTGGAGCGGACACCGAAATCGCTGGAATATTTTTTGTCCGGTTTATCTGAAGGGTGGCTGACCTGCAATGAGGGTGAAGGAACATGGAATGCAACAGAAGTGGTCGAACATCTGATTGAGGGGGAAAAACATAATTGGATTCCGAGAATTGAGACGATCCTGACGGAAGGTGAAAATAAGCCTTTCCCTGAATTCGACCGTTTCAGTCACCTGAAACAGGAGTCAGCAGCGACTATTGAAGAAAAGCTAAAAGAATTTAGAGCTCTGAGAAAAGAGAACTTATCCAGGCTTAAACCATTCATCACATCTGAATCAACCCTGGAATTAACAGGAACCCATCCGGCTTTTGGGACTGTGAAGCTGAGAGAATTGATTTCCACCTGGGCGGTTCATGATTTAACCCATATTTCACAAATTGTGAGGGTAATGGCCCATAGATATCGCGAAGATGTCGGCCCCTGGAAAGAATATCTGGGGATATTAAAAGAGTAATAGGGCCTGTCTTATGAGAATTCGATCTTTCTCTATTTTTTTACTATCGGGAGTTTTCTTTTTCCATAAAAAGTCTGTCCATTGACTTTCATGACACAAGTTCTAGAAGGAGAACCATAAATGGTTACGGACACTTTATCAAACGCGGCACAAGGGCAGATAGACGGGAAAAGGGTACAGGCCAGGAAATTCAGGAATTTCTTTGGTTATGTGCGGCTAGTTTTTGATTGATCTATAACTTTTCCTCATGATAGTCATTTTCTACACGGACATGTATACCCTGGTAGGCACATTCCCAAACTTAAGTACATCTTGCTTCGATTTCTTTTTTATTTCTTCTTTCAGCTATTTCATTATTCATGTAGGGCAATCTTCCTTCTTCAAAAATACCCGTATTCATACGAATGTTTCAAAACATGAGGGCGGAGTGCTACCAGAACCTTTCTGTTGATGAGATGCTATCTCACGGATTGATTACTGTAACAGGAGCAAGTATATCATAAGCATTATCAGGTGCTCCCGGAGAATAACGCTGATCAAACATTTCAAGCCAGGGGCGGTTATGATCGATTTCATAAGCGTGCTGTTTCAGCCAGTCGTAAATGGAATAATAGGTGCGATCAATAGCTGTCTTATCCAGAGCGCCACGATGAGTAAAGCGAATATAGCTTCCGCTTTCAACCCTGGTCAGCACCATATCAGATGGGAGGGTTACTTCCTGTTTCACTTCAAATGTAACATAGTATGTAAACCCTTCTTCTTTCATCCATGATATTCCAATTTTTGTTTTGGTGTCTCTTATCTGAGAAATTTCATTTACCCGTTTTTTCAGTTCAATCCACATTTTAGGTACGATTAAATGCATCTCTTCCCGGGCATCATAGGGAGCCTCTACGCAGAAGCCTGCTGCATAGAAACTGTCCAGGTATTCAAGGTTCCCGAAAACTTTTTGTGCCGATGGTGTATATTGGCGGGGAAGCGCCCCTTGATTGATCAGGCGATAACCACCGTTTACTCCAGGCTCTGAATAAAGGGGAACCCCCATCTCGATCAACTCCTGCAAGTCCCGCTGGATGGTGCGGTAGGATACTTGAAAATGATCGGCCAGTCTTCTGATGGTAAATTTGGGGTTGACATGAATATACATCAGAATCTGAATCATTCTTTTCGACTTTTTCAGTTGGAGCTGCTCCTTTCGAAACAACATTTTAAAAATATGACATGTTTTGTCCATATTCTATGGTATAAAGAAGATAATCACAACGAAAAGAGGGAAATCATATGAATATCGTCAAAAAAGATTCGATTATGGTTATGGGGTATGGATGGTCGGGATCCTATCAGGCAGCTGAAAGAGGAGAAGTTCAAAAGGTATGGGCACGTTTTTTAGAAGATATCAGAAAAATCTCGTACTCGACCGATAAACCCAGAGTCATCTGTCCTTTCCATGACCGGGAAACGGAATTCACTTATTATATCGGTCTTGAAGTTGGAGATACGGAATTATCCGAGCTGCCGCCGGAGATGACAAAAATACACATCCCGGCCAGGGAGTATGCAACTTTTACCCATAGTGGACCGGTGGAAAAAGTATTTGAAACCTATAAACAGGCCTACCGTGAATTGGAGAACAAGGGAATTCAATTGCTTCACGACACATTGAAGCTGGAAGTTTACAGCATGGAACAGGCTGAACAAATAACGTCTGCTACAGAATTAACATTTGAGATTAATCTTCCTGTAAAAACCCTATAATTTATATGGAGGTTTTTGAAATGGGAAATGGTGCTTTTGTTGCCATGTTTACGGTTTTTGTAGGTGCATTTGTGTGTATCCTTGCGGCAATGAACGTACGTAAACGAAAGTGATTCATGTGAAACAGGATGCCCGCAGGCCCGGGCATCCTGTTTAGTGACTGTGATTCTTTGTTTTGATTTTAAACCCGCAGCCGCACCGGGTTGAATGCTTGAGCACCTTTACTGTGCGTTTGCACGTCGGACAAATCATGATCATCCACTCACTTTGCTTGTTTTGGATTGCCCTGCCCGCCTGAACACTGCGTTTGCCAGTGCTTTTATAAATTGGGGGTCGGTATTCGGCATTGGCGGTCGATCGTAACGGGCGTTCAGTTCATCGGTAACCGCTTTACATTCAATATCATTATCATACAGGACTTCTAAATGATCGGCTACAAACCCAACGGGAGCATAAATAAAAGACCGATAGCCTTTACAAAATAACTCACGGGTTAAATCCTGTACATCAGGTCTCAGCCAGGGTTCGGGGGTATTGCCTTCGCTTTGCCAGCCAATGTGATAGGGAACAGGATCAATGTTTTCAGCGATCAGTCTGGCTGTTTCCTCAAGCTGAACGGGATAGGGATCGTTCAACTGTTTGATTTTTTCTGGTAAGCTATGGGCTGAGAAGATGATGGTTGTTTGTTTTTTTTCGGATTCGGTCATTTCTTTCAAGATGTCCTGAATATGTTTCGCCCAATATTGAATAAGAAGGGGTTCATCATACCAGCTGTCTATGGTATAAATGATAGGACCACCAATTCGTCTGGACTCGTTAATGGCCCGTCTGTTGTAAATCTCTGCACTGTATGTGGAGTAGTGAGGGGCAAGAACAATACTGACAGCCTCTCTTATCCCATCTTTTTTCATTTGCTGGACGGCGTCTTCAATGAATGGATCGATATGTTTGAGACCTAAATACATTTTAAACGTTATCTCATGTTGTGCGGTATTGATCGCTTTTTCGATAGCTTCGGCCTGTTTTTGCGTGATTGCTGCCAGCGGCGAAATACCTCCAATGGCTTCATAACGTTTTCTAAGATCTTCTACAAGTTCTGGGGACGGCGTTTTTCCGTGACGAATATGTGTGTAATAGGGAAGAAGATCGTCTTCTGAGTATGGTGTTCCGTAAGCCATCACTAATAATCCCATCTGTTTCAAGAAGAATCACCCCGGTTAGACGTTTTGCATGTTTGACAAAGGCCATAAATCTGAAGGTTATGCCCCTTAATTTGGAAATGAGAAAGCTGGTTGGCCAGTTCTTCAATTTCTTTTAAATGTGGATATTGAAAATCCACAACAGTCCCGCAAGACTCACAAATGACATGATAATGGCCCGCATCTTTCCACTCATATCTGGACAGTCCTTCTCCAAAAGGAAGTTCGTTGATGACACCATAATCGGTTAATAATTTTAAATTATTGTAGACCGTTGTTAAACTAAGGCCAGGCACATGGTCCTTTAAAGCTTTATAAATTTCTTCAGCAGAGGGATGTCCCCGATTTTCTTCAAGATAGCGCAAAATTTCAATGCGCTGCTGAGTGAGACGGAGCCCCATACGGGAAAGAGTTTGAAGGGTATCATTTAATGTTTTCACCATCACACACCCTTTTTAAAAGTTTTCATTTCAAGAAGATCAAAAGGTCGAATCTTCTCGATATCCTCAAAATCGTGTGTTTCATTGGGTATTCGGGGAATCGGGCACACGGTTTCGCACCCGATTTTTTGCTATGTCCAGCACCCTCCGAATGCCCTGCGATGGGGGAAAGATAAAATATAACTCATTTCGTGAGAACAGATTGAGAATCTGTTCTTACTATAAATAGGCTCGAAATAGACGGTTCTGTATGCAAGAAGTCCAAACAGAACCAAAGCTCAACAATCGATACGAGTCTCAAGGTTGTGTGGAAAGATCACCATGATCATAAGGTACACGTTCAGCCACATGTATAGGCTCACCGTTTCAGTATGATTATTATTATCACTTACATAAATGAGAACAATAATGCATATCTGGAGTGTGATCTCCCGGGAAAAAGCGTATGAATCCCTACAATTAAGTGCCTTTACTACCTATTATATAGATTCCGTAATAAAAATGAATATCTAATTAAAATTATTTTAAATACAAAACATGTTTAACATGCTGATCAGCCGATATTTCTGCCAAACAACCTGGCTGAGTTCACGGGACTATAAAAAAGGTCAGGAGGGAAAAAGCGTCTGATTGGTTTTCCATTATTTTTTACATATTCTTTTATATGGACGGCAAACTATAGAAGAAAAAAATTCATAAGGAGGTGAGTTGATGAAACGGCTGACCATTTTATGTATTACTTTTATGACTGTATGGTTGCTTGCAGCTGTGACTCCTGCAAGTGCAGAAAATGAAGAAGAGGATGTAAAAACCGAAGATGTCACACTGACGGATGAGCAAAAAAAGGAACTGGATGCCATGTATCAGGAGTATTTTGCGGTGCACAAAGATATTATTAACAAGTACGTCGAATTCGGTATCATGGACCAGGAAAAAGCGGAGAAGAAAATTTCTTTTTTGGACAAGCACTACGAGAAGCTAAAAGAAAACGGTTTTGTGATGAAATGGGATGACAAAAAACATAAAAAATTTCGTGATCAGGACAAAAAAACATCTGATGAATAGGGTGAAAAACCGGGATGAGGACCCGGTTTTTCCATTTTTTTGATAAATAAATTGCCCCCCAGATGTTTCCAATGGTACCAGCAACATTTTTATTGCCAGACGTTGAGACTGTAAGTATAATTAGCTTGCCAAACTATAGGAAATGGGGAATGAAGGATTGAAACAGCGAGTTCTTTTTCTTTATAACTGGGTTCCGGATCATGAACGCACTTCCCGTTTTCATGAATGTGCAAAGATGGATACGGTGAAACGAATTACACAGGCCCTCACTGATTTTGAAATGGATGTGGTTCCGGTTAATCTCTTTAACCCTGCTCAATTAGAAGAGGTTATTCAGTCAAACGCACCACTGGATATAGCTTTTGTCATTGCTGAGGGCTTTCTGGATCATCCGGAGTCCCTTTATGACGGCTCTGGGCCTTTAGAGATACGGGCTATTCTTGAATCCCATCGGATTGCTTACACTCATTCAGGTGTGGAAACCATGGAGGCATGTCGGAACAAAGATTTGACCTATGAGGCTTTATCCAGGAGCGGGATTGCTATTCCCCGATTTTATGCTTTTTCCGGCAGAGAAGAACGTCAGGATATTTTGAGGGCTGAACAGGCTGTAGGTTATCCGATGTTTGTAAAGCCCGCTGGCGGGGGAGGAAGCATAGGGGTTGACCCTCAATCAGTAGTCTACCATCGTGAACAGTTTTTGAACAAAGTTTCACAGCTACGGAAACTGATCGGGGACCAGCCAATCATTGCGGAAACCTATTTATCTGGAAGGGAATATACTGCTGGTGTAATTGGCAACGGAATCCCATATGTGTTTCCTATTATCGCATTTCCTGAATATTTCTCTGTACGAAGCCAGAAGGTCAAGTCAGTAGAATATCAGAACAGAAACGAATTTGAGTTATTGGAAATGTCAGATCCAAAGGGAATCATAATCAGAGAAGCAGCTGTTCAAGTGTTTCAGGCACTTGGGGCACGGGATCTCATCCGTATTGATTTAAAGGAAGATGATCATGGAAATGTATATGTGATTGATGTAAATGGAACTCCATCGCTGGCAACGAAAGGTTCATTAGCATACATGGCAGAAAGGTTGACTATTTCCCATTCCGAGCTGGTCGGATTCTTATTGTATGTTACGATGACTCGCGAAGGTTTATGGATTCCTCCTATTTTGCAGGAAACAGGGAAAAAGGTTATCAGCATGCTTCAAAATGGCATAGATGGCGACCGGGTTGCATAACTTTTCTGGATACCACAGTAAATGGGCTGTGGTATTATTTTGTTTGTACCTTAAGATTAGAGTGACCACCCAAAGGTGCGAGCTACCTTTTCGCTAATCGCCCAGGAATATATGCTGATTATCCAGTGAATGAATTGACAGAGAACTCTAACCAGAAAACAGTTCCAGGATGAAGGGTAGGAGCACTCGATTTCTATAAGGTTTTCTCTCAGTATTGACACAGATGAAGATAAATATCTATAATTGAAAATGAATTTCATTATCGCCATGAGGTGTTAAACTTGATTACCATTCTTCAAACGTGTATTCAAAATAATTTTCCCGTCGTTCTGGAAACTGACCATCAAAAGCCTGTGATTCAAGGCGAATGCTTGTTGGATCAATCAGAACTGTACCGGGTGTTGCAAGATGTTCAAGATTCTTTAAAGGCTACTACGTTTTTTGCAGCAGGGTCATTGTTTGGAAAGCGCTATGCCGGTTTATCAGGTATCGTGTTTTTTCTTTTAACTCATCAAACATCCATGCTGGACGTATCACTGAACAATATTCAATTGCAATTTGATGGAAAGCAATTAAACTTCCATTTTAAAGATTCGAGGGCTTATACAATAACAACCCGAAAGCAGCATGAGGACGCTATCAAACGCATACTGGAGGAAAATATAACACCAGTTTTTCAATCCATTGCAGACGTCAGCGGCATTCCTGTGCAGACGCTCTGGTCACACATGGCTTTTAAGTTATACCAGATCAAACATAGTCTAATGGGACAGACACTGGACCATTCCATAAAGAAGGCCATGGAAGAGGATTATGTTTTTTTGACCAAAGAAGCGAATCCGACGTGGTTTGGCTTGGACCGCAACCCTTTAGATATCGAATTTGTTCCTATTCCCCATGCCTATGACGATGATAAAAAGACCATTCAGCGCCATCGCTGCTGTTTTCATTACTTGACCGAAGGAGGACGTTGTTGCTATACGTGTCCTTCCATGAGTGATGTGGAGCGAGAGGAGAGACGAAAAGAATTAAAACGGAAACAAGTTTAAGAAGCTTAGCATTTACTTTTCAGTTCATCATTGTTATAGTAGTCATTGACAACTGTATATAGAAGTGTGGGGAGCCAGGCGGAACCTGGCTGAGAGGATACCAGAAGCGGGTATCGACCCTTGAACCTGATCTGGGTAATGCCAGCGTAGGGATAGGACTCAAAACCTTTTCTTCTTGTATAGTATGAGCTCGTGGGAAAAAACGAGTGTTGGATGTCTGGCTGCCCGTTTGCGGCAGCTTTTTTATTTGGGCGAAAAGGCAGTCAATAAAAGAGGGTTTGATCCCGGGACTAATTCATGAACTGCCGGTACAAAGTCCAAAAAAAGATCCCAAGATTTCATTATGGCAAGAATCCTTATGTTCAGGAAAGGAGAGGGATGTTCCATGCCGGATGTAAATGTTGCTTTTCAGGTGATTCCAAAAGCAGAAGGCAAAGATATTTATCCAATAGTAGATGAAGCAATTAAAGTCGTTCAGGAATCCGGGGTTAAACATGAAGTTTGCCCATTTGAAACGGTAATGGAAGGCGAATTGGATCAATTGCTGGATATTGTGAAGAAAGCTCAAGAAGCCTGTATAAAAGCTGGTGCTACAGATGTTTTTACGAATATTAAAATACAATACAGTGCTCACAGGAGTGTCACAATAGATGAAAAGGTTTGCAAATATAGGAAGTCTTAAATGGATTTCACGCTGGTTCAACGGTTTGCTCCCTGTGTCCGTTGTGTTGATGGCACTGGTTGTCTGGGAGATCAGTGTCTATCTTTTTAAGGTACCTGCCTGGATTTTGCCCGCTCCTACTAAAGTGTTCGTAACGCTCATTCAAGATGGTCCTTTAATCATGTACCATTCTTTAACGACCATCAAAGAATCAGTAACCGGTCTCCTCTTAGCCACGGGTACAGCCGTGACATTGGCTGTTGTGATGGATTCCTCCCGCTGGGTGCGAAAGGCTTTTTATCCCCTGCTGATTACTTCCCAGACGATTCCAATTATCGCACTGGCCCCCCTGTTTTTGATCTGGTTTGGATATGGGATGCTGCCCAAAGTGTTGATTGTTGCTCTTGTCTGTTTTTTTCCGATTGCTGTTAATGTATCAGATGGTTTTCGGGAAGTGAATCCTGAGATGATGAAGCTGATGAAAGCAAATGGGGCAAAAGGCAGACATATTTTCTGGAAAGTAAAGCTTCCATCGTCATTGCCCTTTTTTTTCTCGGGAATGAGAATCGCAGCAACTTACAGTGTAATGGGTGCTGTCATAGGTGAATGGCTGGGCGGCAGCCGCGGGCTTGGAATTCAGCTTGTTCGAGCAGCCCAATCCTACCGTACTGACCTTCTATTTGCGGTTATCGTCGTCATTGTTTTGTTAAGTTTGCTGGTTTTTTTTATTGTAGAAATGTTATCAAGAGTTATGATGCCATGGAACAATCAATCATAAACAGGAGGAGATGCAAAATGAAGAATATACTTACTTGGATCGCTGCTGTCTTTGCTATGTTTGTCACCACAGGCTGCAGTCAGGAGAACGTTCAAAATTCTCAAGAAGAGAAAAAACAGGTGAGCATCATGCTGGACTGGTACCCTAACACCAATCATACCGGGTTGTATGTGGCAAAAGAAAAAGGCTACTTTGAAGAACAGGGGTTAGAAGTGGAAATCTTGCAGCCTGGCCAAAATGCTGGAGTCGATTCAATGGTAGCTTCAGGGGAAGTTGATTTTGGCATCGGAAGCCAGGAGGGTGTCACACAGGCGAGAGCAAATGGAATACCAATTGTTTCCATTGCCGCCATTATTCAGCACAACACGTCGGCTTTTGCTTCCTTAAAAGAATCAGGGATTGAATCCCCTAAAGATTTTGCTGGCAAAACATATGGCGGTTGGGGGTCAGCATTCGAGGAAGCGATGATCAAGGCTGTGATGAACCAATCAGGTGCAGACTTCTCTCAGGTAGAAATGGTTACCCTTGGAATTTCGGACTTCTTCCAGACAATCGGAAGAAATGCTGATTTTATGTGGATTTTTTATGGCTGGGATGGAGTCGAAGCGGAAAAGCGCGGAATCGATCTAAATGTAATGTGGCTTCGGGATCTTCATCCAGCCCTGGACTATTATACTCCGGTTGTACTTACAAACGAAAAGCGAATTCAGGAAGACCCGGAGACCGTTCGGAAATTTATGAAGGCACTGAGTTCAGGCTATGAATATGCCATTCAGAACCCTGAAGAAGCAGCAGAAATCCTATTGCAATTGAATCCAGAATTAGACGAGGAGCTAGTTATCAGTAGCCAAAAATGGCTCAGTCCCCGTTATCAGGACGAAGCTGAGCGATGGGGGGAGCAGAAGGAAGAAGTATGGAAGCGGTATGCGGACTGGATGTATGAACAGGGTCTGATTAAGAAAAACATCGATCCGCAAAACGCATTTACCAATGAATTTCTTCCTGATGCGTCATGACCATACTAAGAGTCAATCAGATTTCTAAAACCTACCGGGCCCAGCAAAAAAATATTCAGGCCCTGAATGCCGTCTCTCTCTCAATTGGGAAAAAAGAATTTGTCTCGGTCATAGGACCAAGTGGCTGCGGCAAGAGTACCCTGCTGAACATTATAGCTGGTATCGAAAGACCGGATCAGGGAGATATTCTTTATATGGACCAGTCAGTAACAGGAAAAACCGGTTTATTTGGGTATATGCCCCAGAATGATGTGCTCATGCCCTGGCGAACGGTTCTGGATAATGTCATTCTTGGTCTTGAGTTAAAAGGGGTTCCAAAAGGTGAAGCCAGACAAAACGCTGAACACTATCTTGAATCCTTTGGTCTGATCGGGTTTCAGCATAAATATCCAGGATCATTGTCCGGGGGGATGAGGCAAAGAGCTAATTTTTTACGCACCGTACTCCCCGAACACCCTTTACTGCTTCTCGATGAACCCTTTGGCAAATTAGATGCCATCACAAGGCGCCATATGCAAAAGTGGCTGATGAAAAGGTGGGAAGAACTGCAAGTCCCGGTCTTACTAATCACCCATGATATTGATGAAGCCCTTTTCCTTTCGGACCGTATTTACATGATGTCAAGCCGGCCAGGAAGCATTAAAAAAATGATAACGGTTCCATTTGATCGACCCAGAAATTCAGAAATAGAATATTCCCTTACCTTTATGGAATTAAAACGGGAAATTACGGGTTTGCTTCTGTAATCCGCCAGAGGCTGGACAAAACTTCATCAGAAAATGAAATATCCGAACGATATTCAATCATCACATGAATAAGTTCGGATATTTTTTGCTTCGTCAACATGCTTCGCTTTCCGCGGGCATGGCCTGAGGCTTCCTAAGGCAGCTCATCCTCCTGTCTTTAGGGATTTTCGGTACCTGCTGTTCCTGCGACGAACAGGACGTGCTCGTGTCGACGTTGGCCACAGGACGTGGCCGGTTTTAATCGAACTGGAGTCTTGTATTGTAGTCCAACACATAATCATTAATTAATGCTTTCAGTTCTTTGATAGTTTGGCAACTTTTGATATTCACATAAAGGTATCAATGGGCATTAAAAAAGATGACCTCGAATCAATATCGGGGATCATCTCTTAGCTGCATAGGTTTTTATAACTGTCCACTTTTCGGGGCACAATTCAATTCAGAAAATGGGGACATTTTAGGAGAAATTTTAATAAGAGAAGACGTTACGGCTGAAGTGATGAATGATCCATGAACATGAAAAACATGAACACCCGGTTAACCACAATAGCCGGGTGTTCATGAGAAAGAATGCATGTTCTTTATTTTATGCCTTCAGATACTTCATCGATCATTTCAGTCATAGAAATTAATCCTCCACCTGAAAGGTACCAGTAGTTTGGATCGAGATAGATGATCTTGTCATTCTGATAAGCTTTTGTTTGTTTCACGAGCTCGTTTTCAATCACTTCTTTTGCAGATTTTTCACCACCAACTACCGCATCACGGTCGATTACAAACAGATAATCAGGGTCTTTCTCCGCAATGAATTCAAAAGAAATACTCATGCCATGTGTGGATGCTTCAATATTGTCGTCGGCTGGAGTCAATCCAAATACGTCGTGAATAAGACCGAATCTGGATCCCGGGCCATAAGCGCTCACTTTCCCGCCGGTTGTTAAGGTCACAAGTGCCTTGCCGTTATTTTCTGATGCTGTTTCTTTTAATGTTTGAATTTTTTCTTCGATCTTAGCCAGTTCTTCTTCTGCCTGAGATTCTTTTCCAAAAATCTTTCCTAATGTTAATACATTGTTTGTAAAGGATTCCATATAATTTGCAGTATCAATACCTACATAGATAGTCGGGGCAATTTCGCTGAGATCTTCATATAGTCCAGACTGTCTTCCGGAAATAATAATTAGATCAGGATCCAGACCATAAATTGTTTCGAAATCTGGCTCTTTTAAACTTCCTACATTCGTGTATTCTTCAGCAGCATACTTTGACAGGTACTCAGGAAGATTGGACTTAGGCACACCTGCTACTTCTACTCCAAGTTTGTCTAAGGTATCTAAAGCTCCAAAGTCAAACACAACGACTGTTTCCGGATTTTTTTCTACTTCTGTTTCATCGAGTTCATGGGTAATCGTTAACGATTCCTTTTCTTGCTGGTCTCCTGAAGCTTCCCCGTCCGATCCTTCAGCATTTCCGCAGGCTGTTATTAAAATAGCGAGCAAGGCTAAAACAACAATTGTCATAAGCTTTTTCATAATCGTTCACCTCTACATCATTTTTTTTTTTTTATATAAGAATCAGGTTTTTTAACCTGAATGAGACCGTTTAAGCAATCGATCCTTTTTTACGTAAAATAGACACAGATTTTATTTTCGTTTATATTTTCAATTTGAATATCCATATCGTATATTTCTTTTAAAATCGATGATTCAATAATCTCTCCTGTCTCTCCTTGATATGCCATTTTGCCATCTTTTAAGGCAACAATATAATCGGAATAACAGGAAGCGAAGTTAATATCATGAAGTACGATGACAATGGTTTTTCCCAGGTCATGAACCATCTGTTGCAGCGTTTTCATAATCTGAACCGAATGTTTCATATCCAGGTTATTTAACGGTTCATCCAGTAAAATATATTCAGTATCCTGGGCCAGGATCATGGCGATCAGTGCCCTCTGGCGCTGTCCGCCGCTTAACTGATCCAGATATTTATGCTGTATATTTTCCAGCTGCATATATTGAATCGCTTCATCCACCGCATGCCAGTCTTCCCTGGAAAGTCTTCCCTGAGAATATGGAAAGCGGCCAAAACTAATCAGTTCCCGGATGGTTAAACGTACATTAAAGTGATTGGATTGTTTCAGTATTGAGATTTTTTTGGCCAGCTCCTTGTTGTTCCAGTGGCTGATTTCCTGACCATCAATCAAAATTTCTCCCGCATCTTTTTTCAACAGACGGCTGATCATGGACAGCAGGGTACTCTTCCCGGCACCATTGGGCCCAATAAAGGAAGTAATCTTCCCCTTCTGAATGGTAACCGAAATTTGATCCACGACAATCTTATCTCCGTATTGTTTGCTTACATCTTTTACAACGATCATGTTTGACGCTCCCTTAGCAAGAGATAGATAAAGTAAATTCCCCCGACAAAATTCACAATGACACTCAATGTTGTGGAGAAGGTAAAAACCCGCTCAACCATCCATTGTCCGCCTACAAGAGCAATGATGCTGATGAGAATGGAACCGGCTATTAAGTATGAATGCCTGTATGTTTTTAAAAATTCATGGGCTACATTGGCCACAAGAAGGCCTAAAAAAGTTATGGGACCTACCAGGGCTGTTGCGATTGAAACGAGAATAGCAATGATTACTAATAGCTGTTTTATGACATGGTCGTAATGTATTCCGAGATTAATCGCATGATCTCTCCCGAGGGAAAGGGTGTCTAGAAATCTTGCAAATCGCTTAAAGTAAAGCCCGACGATCAAAAATAACCCGATCGTAAGATAAAGGATATCTGTGTTGATGTTGTTGAAACTGGCAAACATCCGATCCTGTACAATCAGAAATTCGTTCGGGTCTATTAAAACCTGCATAAAGGAAGACAAACTTTCAAAAAAGGTTCCAAAGATAATTCCTACTAGCAGTAAAAAATATATGTTGTTTCCCTCTCCTCTGAACAATATTCGGAACAGCAGACCGGCAAACACGATCATCAATCCGACAGACAGGAGAAAATGGGCATGCTGATCCATCATCGTCAGAGTAGTGGAACCGAATACAAAGACAATGATTGTCTGAATCAATAAGTAAAGGGAATCCAGGCCAATAATACTTGGCGTCAAAATTCGGTTATTGGTGATCGTCATAAAAATAATGGTTGAAAAAGCGATGGCACCACCTGTTATAACGATAGCAAGTATTTTATTTAATCTCCGGGGCAGCACATAATCCCAGTGGGGTCCGATTTCGGTAAATAGAAACAGAGAAATTACGGTCACTGATAGAATGGCAAGCATGGTCATTTTGAACTTAAGTTTCATGGGTTCTGCTCCTTATTAACAAATAAAGAAATACAGCACTGCCAATGACCCCTACGGTCAAGCCAATAGAAATTTCGTATGGAAAAATAATGATGCGCCCCAGAATATCACAGACCAGCACAAATACAGCTCCCAAAAGCGCCGTGTGGCCAAGATTCTTTTTTACATGATCCCCGCGAAAGATCGTTACAATATTGGGGATGATCAAACCTAAAAACGGCAGCATGCCCACCGTCAGTAAGACCGATGTAGACACGAGGGCTACGATCGTCAGACCGATATTGACAACCTGCCGATAGTTCAGTCCCAGATTGGCAGAAAACTCTTCACCCATTCCTGCAATCGTAAATCGGTCGGCAAATAGATATGCGATGATCAGCAGAGGAATGCTGATATAAAGTAGTTCATATCTCCCTTTTAAAATCATGGAAAAATCCCCATGCAGCCATGTTCCGATACTTTGAATCATGTCATATTTGTAAGCAAAGAACGTGGTAATGGAACTGATGATATTTCCAAACATCAACCCGACCAATGGGATAAATACCGCGTCTTTGAATTTGATTTTTTCAAGGATTTTCATAAAGATAAATGTTCCAGCCAGTGCGAAAATAAATGCTACTACCATCTTTTCCAGCATGCTAGCGGAAGAAAAAATCACCAGTGAAACAAGCACACCCAACCGAGCTGAGTCCATGGTGCCGGCGGTTGTTGGTGAGACGAATTTGTTGCGACTCAGCTGCTGCATGATCAGTCCCAGAATGCTCATGCTCATACCGGCAATGACGATGCTGATAAGGCGTGGCATGCGACTGATCAGGAGGATCTCACGCTGATCCTCCGTTAATTGAAATAGATCCACAGGAGAAAGATCTTTTACACCTATAAAAAGTGAGAAAAACGATAATAGAATCAAAGATGCTAGCAAGTATCTTTTTTTCATTGCATGTACTTCCTTTTTCTTTTTGATTCAGGCTCCTGGAATGGGCTTTCTTTTTGAACGGTCGGCACTCTTCATCGGAATAGGTTACATAACAGATGGATACCAGGTCGTTTGTATAGAATGTCTCCCCCTTCCCGGAAAGATAATGAGAATCATTTTCAATTATATTGATAATGATTCTCAATGTCAATAATAAAACCACCATTTTCCAATACACTTTTTCACCAGGTTAAAGATCTTTTGTTAGATAGGTTTACAACATAACCAGGTTGTTTAACTTGAAAAATACCCATGAGGGTATTATAGTGGAAGTAACATCCCACAGATGGGATAGAAATTAATATATAAGGAGGATGTATAACATGGCAAAGCTTATTTCAGCGAAACATATAGCCAATAAGGTAGTTAACAAAGAGGATCTTTTCATCTTAGATGTTCGAAATCAGGATGAATTCAAGGACTGGAAAATTGAAGGGGAGTCTGTGGAAATCATTAATGAACCATACTTTAACTTAATTGATGGTGTGGATTCCATTCTTGATCAAATTCCTGAAAACAAACCAGTCGTAACCGTCTGTGCAAAAGGTGGATCTTCTGAATTCGTGGCCGATTTGCTTGAAGAAGCGGGCAAAAAAGAAGTGTACTCCCTTGAAGGCGGTATGAAGGCCTGGAGTGAACACTTGAGACCCGTAAAAATCGGTGATCTGGAAAATGGTGGTGCCATCTATCAGTTTGTACGCCTGGGGAAAGGTTGTCTATCTTATTTAGTAGAATCAAACGGTGAAGCGGCAATGATTGATGCCAATCGGATGATTGACCAGTATGAGAACTTTATTGAAGAGAATCATCTCACGTTAAAGCATGTACTGGATACGCACCTTCATGCTGACCATATTTCCGGGGGAAGAAAACTGGCCGAAAAAGCAGGTGCGGAGTACTACCTTCCACCAAAAGACGCCGGTGAAGTGACGTATGAATATAATCAGATTCAAGATGGTGATGTTATTCAAGTGGGGAATACAACGATTAAGGCTGTTTATACTCCTGGTCACACGATTGGAAGTACGTCCTATATTGTAGATGACAACTATCTTTTGACGGGTGATATCCTGTTCATTGATTCTATTGGACGTCCTGACCTTGCCGGTAAAGCGGAAGACTGGGTAGCGGATCTAAGAGAAACTCTTTATAAGCGTTATAAAGAACTGGCTGACGATATGATTGTCTTGCCTGCCCACTTTATGATTATGGAAGAGCTAAATGAGGACGGCAGCGTGGCAGAAAAATTGGGTATCCTTTACAAGCAAAATCACGGCTTAAATATTGATGATGATAACGTATTTAGAAAAACGGTAACAGAGAACCTGCCACCGCAGCCAAATGCTTACAAAGAGATTCGTCAGACCAACATGGGTAAAATGATACCGGACGAAGAAAAACAGCGCGAAATGGAAATTGGGCCAAACCGCTGTGCAGTGAAATAATCTTACTCAATCAGTCCATGCAGGGCAACTCTGTATGGACTGATTTTATTTTTTAGGAGGATCCGCCGATAGCAACTGGTTGGGAATGTGGTTTATCGTAAGGATAACCATACATTCTGCTTTACCCTTGCTTCCTGTATGAATCGGACAGGAAGTTTTTTTGCAAATCCCCCGGTTCATTCGATACTTCTAACACGCCACTCCGACCCATTATCGTTTGTATTAACTCTGGAAAAATTTAAGCCAAAGGATCATTTTTTTTGAATGAAATATTGCGAAAATTCAAACACCATGTTACCATATAAAAAATTATAAACTTCAAAAATGATAAAAATGAAGGTTAAACTTCATCCTATACCACTTTTAAGGAGAATTCATCAATGGAAGACATTAAATCAAAAATAGAGCAGAACTATTCCACCTTTTCTGCTGGTTTAAAAAAAGTAGCAGAAACGCTGTTGAAAAATCCATCGTTGTTTGCGATCCAAACGGCTAATCAATTGGGAAAAGAAATCGGTGTCAGCGAAACAACCGTTATCCGCTTTAGTCGAGCCATCGGCTTTTCGGGATATAGCAGTCTCCAAAAAGAAATAAAGGAGAAAATGCTGAATCCCAGGAGTAGCCTCTGGGAATATGAAGCAGATAAATCGCAGGCTAATCTGAAAAAACCCTTGCATCAGCATGTCATGGAATTAGATTCAGATCACATCAAACAGGCAGCCAGACAAATTGATCAGGAAATCTATCAGCTGGCAGTCGAAAAACTGTTTCATGCGCAACAAATTACGGTTACGGGTGCACGATCTTCTTTTTCTATGGCCCACTGGTTTGTCTTTGCTCTGGATTTGATACGAGGCGACACACGTTTACTCCGCCCGGATACGGATGATATTATCCTTCGTCTGGCTGAACTAAATGAAGAGTGTGTATTTGTGACCGTTTCTTTTCACAGGTATACCTTAAATACATTAAATTTAGCATTAGAAGCGAAAAAACGAAACGCATTCGTCATTGGGATTACTGACAGTGAAGTAGCACCGATCCGGGAAATCGCTGATCTGGTGATTCCGGTACAACTGCCGGTGAAATCAACGTTAGATGCCGCTCCGGCGGTGATATCCCTTTTGAACTCCCTCGTTGCAGGTGTGGCTTTAAAGGATCGGAAAACGTTCGAGCAAAGAAGAAAAGCTTATGAGGAGATTCATCTTCATCATTTTTTTGCATAATCAGGAGGAATTCAGATGAGAGACCAGATCGAAGAGTTACGTCCACAGATTATGGAGATGTTCCGTCATCTCCACAGCACCCCGGAAATCAGCTGGGAGGAATTTGAAACGACAAAGTATCTCAAACATTTTCTTGAAAAGCAGGGGCTTCAGGTCCGTACGTTTGACAGCAGTACAGGATTGGTTGCTGATCTGGGTAGAGGCAAACCTGTTGTTGCCTTAAGAGCTGACATTGATGCTCTGTGGCAGGAAGTAGACGGAAAACTTCAGGCCAACCATTCCTGCGGACACGATGCCCATATGGCGATGGCTGCCGGGGTTGTTTTAGTATTAAAAGACTACCTTTCTAAAAATGAGGGGACGGTCCGCTTTCTTTTCCAGCCTGCTGAAGAAAAAGGGACGGGTGCCCTTCACTTTATAAACGAAAAAGTAATTGACGATGTAGATTATCTTTATGGAGTGCATCTGCGCCCTGTCCAGGAAATCCCGGACGGAACTGCATCTCCTGCCATTCAACACGGTGCAGCAAGATTTATCAGTGGAAAAATCAGCGGGGAGGATACTCATGGAGCCCGCCCCCATTTAGGGGTCAATGCCATAGAAGTCGGTGCTGCTCTGGTCAACTTGATAAAAGGCATTCATGCAGACCCAATGGTCCCCCATTCCATAAAAATGACCAGGTTTCATGGCGGGGAGAAAAATGCCAATATTATCCCCGGATCTGCTTCGTTTTCCCTGGACCTACGGGCACAGACCAATGAAGTGATGGAAGAATTAACCCGAAAAACATACGAAATTGTGAACCATCTGGCAAAGCTGCATGAGGTAGAGATCGAATTAGAGGTTGCTGCGGATGTGGCCGCTGCCAAAATCCATCCGGAAGCCCAGCAAATCATGGCGATTTCCATTGAAGAGACGTTAGGGAAGTTCTGTCTCAAGGAACCTGTGGTAACCACCGGAGGAGATGATTTTCATTTTTACACCATTAAACGTCCCCATGTAAAGGCGACGATGCTCGGGCTAGGATGTGGCTTAACTCCAGGTCTTCATCACCCGAAGATGACCTTTAATCATGACGCGATTCTGGTTGGCGTGGAAATTTTATCTCGTACCATCATGCGCACATTGAGGGGTGGGTGAAAAATGGCCATTGAGATTAAACCTCTGGAAAGTCTTAATGATATGAAAAAAGTACAGGATCTTGAGAAAAAAGTATGGGATATGCAGCCCATACCGGTACATCAGACTTTTACAGCAGTTAAAAATGGGGGAATTTTAATCGGGGCATACGATGGAAAAGAACTGATCGGTTTTTCTTATGGATTTGCTGGATTTAAGAATGGTGAAGTTTATTTATGCTCCCATATGATGGGGATTTTGCCTGACTATCAATCTCGAAATCTGGGGGAACGATTAAAACATGAACAAAAACGAATGGCCCTGACAAAGGGTTATACACTCATTACCTGGACCTTTGACCCCCTTGAGAGTGTCAATGCTTACCTCAATCTCCATAAACTCAGGGCCATAACAGGCTGTTACCATGTCAATCTATACGGGGACATGGATGATGCCTTAAACAGGGGACTTCCAACGGACCGGTTTCAACTGGAATGGTGGATTGCAGAACCTCATGTGAATTCATATGGTAGAGGCCCTTTAACTGAGGATGATGAGAACAGTCTGCTGGAAACGGAGATCAATAGGGACGGGCTGCTTTTCATTCAAGGTCAAAAATCCGTTGCTGATCTGGAGGAGAGAGACAGATGGCTCGTTCCGATCCCGGATCACTTTCAGTCTATTAAAAAGAAGGATCTGCAGCTGGCCATTGACTGGAGAATGAAAACGAGGCCTCTTTTTCAGCAATTGCTCCGTAAAGGATTTGTGGGAACGGATATCGTCCGCAAACCTGAAGAAAAATTATGTTACTACGTTTTTGAATATCGAACATCACTGGCTGTACCGGCTGCTTTTTTTAAGGAGGAGACCAATGACAAATACTGAACAACCAATTAAAATGGAAAAATTGATTTTACATCAACTCAGAATGGCCTTAAAATCACCTTTCAGCACCAGCTTTGGAACCTTTCGGGAAAAAGATTTCTTTATCGTCGAGATCGATGATGGGGAAGGGAATCAGGGATTTGGTGAATCCGTTGCCTTTTCTAGCCCCTGGTATAACGAAGAAACCGTCAAAACCAATGAGCATATAATGAAGGATTTTTTAATCCCCCTATTATTTGAACATGACATATATCATCCAGACGAGGTCATTCAATTATTTGCCCCGATTCGCCGCAACCAGATGGCGAAAGCGGCTATTGAAGGAGCTGTATGGGATCTGTATGCCAAACAAAAGGAGTTGACACTTGCTGAAGCCCTTGGCGGAAAGAAAACAACTATTGATGTTGGCATCAGCATCGGGATTCAGCCTACTGTTGAAGATCTTCTGGAAGTGATTGAAAAACATGCAGCAGAAGGATACAAGCGAATCAAGCTAAAAATTAAGCCCGGCTGGGATGTAGATGTGATCAGACAGGTCAGAAAACCATTTCCGGATATTTCGTTAATGGTGGATGCCAATTCTGCATATACGTTGAAAGATCTGGATCATCTAAAACAACTGGATGAATTTAACTTGATGATGATTGAGCAGCCTCTGGCCCATGATGATATCATCCAGCATGCAAAACTGCAAAAAGCAATCCAGACACCTATCTGTTTAGATGAAAGCATTCATTCGTATGACGATGCCAGAAATGCCATTGAGCTGGGCAGCTGCAAAATAATCAATATCAAGATTGGACGAGTCGGAGGTCTGACGGAGTCAAAGCGCATTCATGATTTATGCCGGGCAAATGATATTCCGGTCTGGTGTGGGGGGATGCTCGAGGCAGGGGTAGGACGGGCACATAATATTGCGCTTACAACCCTGGATCATTTTGTCTTTCCAGGTGACACAGCCGGATCATCCCGTTACTGGGAGGAGGATATTATTCATCCGGAAGTAGTAGTGAAAAATGGGGAAATTCGAGTTCCGGATAAGCCTGGCATCGGTTATGATATCAACCGTTCTGCCCTTGGCAAGTATACAGTCGACCAGCATGTTTTTTACTTTTAATCATCATGAAAGTTATGAAGGAGGAGATCTTTTGAAAGAAAATGGGCAATTGTCGATGTTTGATGGCGCTTTTGGAAGGTATATCCTTCCGGGAATTATCCTTCAGTCGGTTTTGATTGGAGGAGGATTTGCAACAGGCCGGGAGATTGTAGAATACGGCGCCAAATTTGGAGCGTTAGGCTGGCTTGGGGGTATCGGCATTTTTATCGGTTTTACGGTGATGGCTATTCTGTCATTTGAACTGGCACGGATGTTTCAGGCATATGACTACCGAAGTCTGCTGAAAAAATTAATTGGAAAAGCATGGTTTTTGTATGATATCATCTACTTGCTCCTTGCCGTATTAATTATAGCGGTGATGGCTTCTGCTACCGGGGAAATTTTACATAATACACTTGGATTAAACTACTGGGTTGGGGTAGTCGGAATTACCTTTATTGTCGGGCTGTTAAATTTCTTTGGTGCAGGCTTAATCGAACGATTTAAAACATTAGGAACGATGGCTCTTTTTGCTGGATATATAATTTTTGGCGTCATTGTAATCAGTGCAACATGGGGGGATGCTAAAGACGTTCTGGCTTCTGGAAACACGAGCTTTATGGAAGAAAATGTGAGTATTTTTGCCGTTCTTTGGAGTGGGATTTTGTATGTCGGTTACAATCTGGCTGTATACCCGGCCGCCCTTTTCTCTATACGAAGACAAAAATCCCGGAAAGAATCGGTCACAGCAGGGCTTATTGCCGGAATCTTGATGACTGTGCCGTGGTTTTTAACGTATATTGCGATCCTTGGATTTTACCCATCTGAAGAAGTGCTGGGAGCTTCTGTGCCGTGGCTGGTCATGCTGGATGGAATTGCCGGCGGCTGGGTGGTTATACTGTTTGGAATTGTGGTAGGATGGACACTGATTGAGACAGCTACAGGAATGATTCATGCGTTTATTGAACGGGTCAACCACCACATGGAAGAAAAATCAAATCATCATTTATCCGGTGTTCAAAGTGGACTCATTGCCGTCGGTGCCCTTGTCCTCGCCGTTATTTTTGCCCAGGTTGGTATTATTGATTTAATAGCCAAAGGGTATACGATGATGGCCTATGGCATGATTGCCGTTTACGCCGTCCCTATGCTTACCATCGGAATATATCATATTTTTAAAGGAAAAGAGAACATAAAAGAAGCGTCTAGTTTAAAAATATAGATGATCCATCATTTTTACAAAAAAATTCGATTTGCGTCAGTTGACGACAATCCATATTTGCTATACCATAAGGCTAACTAAAACTGAATAAATGTACCATCAGGTGTGAACCGTTTCAAGTTCACTGAAAAGGGAAGACCGGTGAAAATCCGGCGCGGACCCGCCACTGTAATTGGGAGTGACCTGAAAATCCACTGTCTCCAAATGGGAGATGGGAAGGTTCAGGGAGCGATGACCATAAGCCAGGAGACCTGCCTGATTGGACGTTAGCTGATTTCCTTCGGGTCTAAGGAATAGGCAATAAAATGGAAGCAGTGTATCGGTTTGACTGCTGATAAAGCTATTTTATGCCTTGATTTCTTTCGGAGGAAATCAAGGCATTTTTTTGTGAACTTCAATGACAAAATAGATGATCAGGGAGAAAGGAGGGATGGGGATGCTTCTCGTTTATGACACAAAGACCCGGAATGTAGAGCGATTTGTACACAAATTAAGGGGCTTTCGTCTTCAAAAAATACATGAACAACTCCAGGTACGGGAACCCTTTATCCTCGTTACTTATACTACAGGATTTGGGCAGGTTCCGGAGACCACGCGGACATTTCTTCAACAGAATCATCGACACATCATCGGTGTTGCAGTAAGCGGCAATCGGGTGTGGGGAAGTCATTTTGGGAAGAGTGGGGATGCTATTTCCAGAGAGTATCAAGTTCCACTTATACATAAATTTGAACTGGCAGGCACAAAAAAAGATGTGGAAATCTTTCAACAGGGGGTATATGAAATTGTCAAACAAAGTTCCTGAATGGATTCGATTGAATCATGAAGTAGTTACACAAAAAGATGGGGTATATCAGCTGGAAAGGGATCAGGAAGCGGTGTACCGATATTTTGTTGATTACGTTAATCAAAATACCGTCTTTTTTCACAATCTGAAAGAAAAAATGGATTATTTAATTGAAAACGACTATTACGAAAAAGAATTTCTTGAAAAATATAGCTTTGAAGAAATTCAGGAGATTTTCGATCTGGCATATGCTAAAAAATTCCGTTTTCCCTCTTTTATGAGTGCCTTTAAATTTTATAACGATTATGCTTTAAAAACCAATGACAATAAAAAAATATTGGAGCGCTATGAGGATCGGGTGGCCATTGTTTCTCTTTATCTGGCAGATGGAGATTTTACAAAAGCGAAAGCCTTTGTGCAGATGCTTATTAACCAGGAATATCAGCCGGCTACCCCGACTTTCCTGAATGCAGGGAGGAAACGGCGTGGTGAGCTTGTCAGCTGCTTTTTAATAGAAGTCAATGATTCCCTGAATGATATTTCAAAGGCAATCGATACAGCGATGCAGCTGTCGAAAATCGGGGGAGGGGTCTCCTTAAATCTATCAAAGATCAGGGCAAAAGGTGAACCGATCAAAGGGATTGAAAATGCCACCAAAGGTGTAGTTGGGGTGATGAAACTTCTGGATCATGCCTTAAGGTATGCGGATCAGATGGGACAGAGACAGGGTTCAGGTGCAGCTTATCTCAATGTATTTCATGCGGATATTCAGGATTTTTTAGATACCAAAAAGATCTCTGCTGATGAAGACGTCAGGGTCAAAACTCTTTCCATCGGGGTGGTCATTCCAGATAAATTTATCGAGCTGGCCCGGGATGATAGGGACATGTATGTGTTTTATCCCTACTCGGTATTGAAAGAATATGGGAAACACTTAGATGAAATGGATATTAATGAGATGTATGAAAAATTGGTGGACAACCCGAATGTCAGAAAGGAACGAATGAATGCAAGAAAATTGCTGCAAAAAATGGCTGTTCTGCGTTATGAATCTGGATATCCATATATTTTATTCCAGGATAATGCTGATCGGGCCCATGCAGTCGGCCACTTATCAAAAATTAAATTTTCCAATCTTTGTACGGAAATTCTCCAGCCTTCGATCGTATCGGAGTATACCGATTATGGAGAGAAGGATATCATTGGTCAGGATATTTCCTGTAATTTAGGTTCGTTAAACATAGCCAATGTGATGGAAAACCGATCCATCAAAGCAACCGTAAAACTCGCCATGGATGCCCTGACTGCTGTTTCCGAGAAGTCCAACATTCAAAATGCACCGGCTGTACAGAAGGCTAATCGATTGATGAGAAGTGTCGGACTAGGAGCGATGAACCTCCATGGGTATCTGGCAAAAAATAAAATTCCTTATGAAAGCGATGAAGCGAAAGACTTTGCCAGCACTTTTTTTATGATGGTCAACTATTACTCCCTGGAGCGTTCTATGGAAATGGCCAGAGACAGAAAATCAACGTTTTTTGGTTTTGAAGACTCGGATTATCAATCCGGCAAGTATTTTGAGCAGTATGTAAAGGAAGACTTTTTGCCGAAATCGGAAACCGTGCAAAACCTATTTGAAGGAATGAAGATTCCAACCAGAGAAGACTGGAAAAACCTGAAGGAGAAGGTGCAGAAATACGGGCTCTATCACAGTCATCGGCTGGCGATCGCCCCGACAGGGTCTATCAGTTATGTTCAGTCTGCCACTGCTTCGGTGATGCCGATTATGGAAAAAATTGAGGAGCGGACGTATGGAAACTCCAAAACCTATTATCCTATGCCTTATTTAAGTAAGGAAACCTGGTTTTACTATAAAGAGGCCTATCACATGGACATGTTTAAAGTGATTGACCTTATTTCTACCATACAGAGACATGTGGATCAAGGCATATCATTTACCCTGTTTTTGAAAGATACGATGACAACCAGAGATTTAAATCGAATTGATTTATATGCCCATCATAAGGGGATCAAAACCCTGTATTATGCCCGTACGAAAGATACGACAAGGGAAGAATGTTTAAGCTGTGTTGTTTAAAGGAGGAGACATGGATATGGTATATACTGCTGCAGACTGGTCCAGGCATGAAGATGACTTCACCCAGATGTTTTACCAGCAGAATGTCAAACAATTTTGGCTGCCAGAAGAAGTGAGCTTAAATGGGGATTTATTAACATGGAAACAACTATCCAGGGCAGAGAAGGAAACCTATAAAAAAGTTCTGGGCGGATTAACCTTGCTGGATACAGAGCAGGGAAATGTCGGGATGCCCCGGATTGCCATGCATGTCAAAGGGCATCAACGCAAAGCGGTCCTCAACTTCATGGGAATGATGGAAAATGCCGTTCATGCGAAGTCTTACTCCAATATTTTCATGACTCTGGCCACAAAGGAAGAAATCGATGACGTGTTTGAATGGGTGAAGCATAATCAATATCTCCAGAATAAAGCCAGGTGGATGACAGAGGTTTATGAACATATTAAAGATGGTGATGATGGTTCTTTATACAGGGCCATGGTGGCATCGGTTTTTCTGGAAAGTTTTCTGTTTTACAGCGGATTTTATTATCCCCTCTATTTTTATGGACAGGGAAAACTGATGCAAAGCGGGGAAATCATTAACTTGATTATACGGGATGAAGCCATTCACGGGGTTTATGTCGGTATGCTGGCCCAGGAAATTTACCAGCGGCAGAACGGTCAGAAGAAAGAAGAACTGAAAACATTTGTATATGAACTGCTGTTCAAGTTATATGAGAATGAGCTGCAGTATACATCGGAGCTTTATGACCCTGTTCAGCTGAGTCATGATGTAAAAAAGTTTGTCAGATATAATGCCAATAAAGCGCTGATGAACCTGGGATTTGGTCCTTATTTTGAAGAAGAAGAAATCAACCCGATTGTATTAAACGGTCTCAATACAAAAACCAAATCCCATGACTTTTTTAGCATGAAGGGGACCGGTTACCAGAAAGCCATTGTTGAACCTTTAACTGATGAAGATTTTATGTTTGATTAACACGGATGAGGCTGGGACATTGAAGGATTTAGCGGCGGGAAAGTCGAATTTTATTGGATAAATGATTCATTTTTCAGTTTTGTCCCAGCCTTTTTCAAAATGAAAATCTACGATGATTGGAGAATCGTTCCAACTGGATCAACCTGCTGGAATGAATGTTGGCTGTCAAATTCGATGGAATGAAGTCTCAGATCCTCAGCGTGGCTGAAAGAAAGGCACCATTCATCCCCCATCACTTTGATATGTTCAGGATGTTCTCTGATCGCCTTTGCATCGAAAAGCTCTGCCAGTACTTCCGGTGATTCCTGATGAAAGGGCAGGGTAATGCTCATTCGTTTGATATACATATCTTCATCATTTGTAACCGTGTTTTTCCTTTTTTGCAGTTCAATTCTAAATTTCCATGGAGTAGCCACAAAGGTTCTCCTGTCGCCTTCATTGATTTTCCACCCTCGTTGTCTTGCATTAGACAAAATCCTTTTATATTCATCATGATCAACCAGAAAACCGATATGATCAAACTGATTCCGCTTCCCCTGACCGAATGTGAGATTCGTTTTTCCTTTTCGCATTTCAATAATCCGAAATGCTATCGGTTGATGGCGAAAATCATCCCACTCAAGGGGAGGGTTAAAGGACTTCGTTTCATTATGTTCCCTGCCAAGTCGGAGGATGACCTGAAACCCCATTTCTTTATAAAACGTCTCCATTTTCTCAGGATTCATGAGCCACCAGTGATAGTGAAATAATTGTACCATTCTTATCGCCCCCAATGATTCTTTTGTCTCCATCATACCGATTATCGTTGATTATTACATCAGCAGTTGTCTGGATCATATCTCAGACTTTCGTATGACATGTATTCTTTTCTCATAAGTTCGTCCTGTTAGGACAAAACAGCAGCTAAAAACAGACAAGCACTCAACCCTATGTCTTTAAAAATTTTTTCATTCATTTTATTTTTATTGACCCTGACATTAGTGTCATACTTTACAATAATCCATGATTCCAGTTCTGGAGGTGATTGGTGATGAGAATTGGTGAGTTATCCCGGCTAACGGGTGCGAGTGTTCGTTCATTAAGACATTACGAACAAAAAGGGCTAATTTTCTCAGAGAGACAGGAGAATGGTTACAGAAGTTTTGAAAACGCAATGGTTCAGAGGGTTAAAACGATTCAGCTCTTTTTAGGATTAGGATTAAATACAGATCAAATCAAAGAGATTATAGATTGTAAATATGGCAATCAAAATGCTGAACACAATGAATTTTGTGAAGAACTTTATCAGAAATATGAGGAGAAACGAAACGAAATCAATGTTCAGATTCAACATCTGAAACAGGTTAAGGAACGTTTAGAAGAAAAAATGAATGAATTTCATCGTCATGAAGGGAAGTAGGTGTATTTGTTGAACAAACAGACGAATAAAATCAAAATATTATTGATGCTGGCAGGGTGTTCGTTTTTAGTTGGCTTTGATTTAATTGTTACCATCCCCCTTATACCAGACATGGTAAATGAAGTTCAGATGGACATAGAATTAGGGGGTCTCTTGGTGACAGCATATGCCGTTGTATATGCGGTATTCTCTCCTATATTTGGCTCCCTTTCAGATCGAGTAGGTAGGAAAAAGGTTTTCGTTTCTGGATTAATCGTGTTTAGTGCTGCGACTGTGTTGACCGGAATTGCAAGTACTTTTTGGACTTTGATCGTTTTTAGAGTTCTAACCGGGATCGGGGCAGGGATGATTGAACCGGTAGCTTTTGCCATTGTTGGGGATCATTATTCGTATGAGGAACGAGGAAAGGCCATCGGAATTGTAACTGGTGCTCTGATTGCATCATCGATCATTGGGGTGCCGATAGGAGGTTTTGTAGCGGAATGGTTAAGCTGGCGCTGGGCATTTTGGTTAATTGGATTATTGTCCGTACTTGCCTTGTTTATGATGAAATCTGTTACAGTGGATCAAGAGAAAGATCCCAATCGGGAAGCGACGGCTGTCGTTACACAAATTAAACAGGTTTTTTCCGTGCATTCTGTGTTTTTAGCATTGCTAGGAACCTTGCTTTATTATGGTGCCCTTCAGGGTATGTTTGCCAATACAGGGGTATTTTATCATCTGAAGTTTCAGCTTGGAACCGGCCAGGTTGGATTAATACTGATGTTTGCCGGAGCAGGGAGCGTTTTAGGAAGTGTGCTGGGCGGGAGGATTTCTGATAGAGCAGGGAAGAAAAAGGTGGTATTTTTAGCTGTCATTTGCGTGGCTATATCCGTATCTATGCTTGCTATGGTGGACAGTTTGCCTTATGTAATTGCATTACACGTGATATGGGCATCATTTTATGGTGTCGGACAATCCGCGATTACAACGATTATATCGGAATTGGAGCCGAATAGCCGGGGAACGATTATGGCATTGAACAGTTCAGCCATGTATTTAGGATCGGGATTGTTTACGATTGCAGCTTCTTTTCTATTATCTGCAACCAATTTTTTCTGGTTAGGGATAGTATGCGGGGTTGCCAATATGGTTGTACTGCTCATTGTAATTTTAGGAATAAAAGAAAAACATGAGATCTCTCAGGTTTCTTCAGATATATGTTAATTTCCTGTTTAATCCGATAAAAAAAACCCCACTGCGGTAAAGTTCATAGAGTTTATAGAGGTGTGGGGTAGTCTGTGCAACATGCTGGTCTGTTAAATTTAGAGGTAGTCTTTTTTGATTGAAGACCTATGAATGAGTAACTGATTAGACATAGGAAGTGATTCATTGAGAATATTTTCATCTGGTATCTGTGAAAATTAGTCTTGATCACATCTGATTTTTGTTCAAAAAATGTTCACAACAAACCCGGGCATACCCCTTGCGGTATATAATTGAGAACGATATACTGTTGATAGTAACAATCAAATGATAATAAATATTAAAAAGGGGATGATTGAAGTGACAGAAAATATTCAAAACAATCAAGAGCCAGAAGTAAGATCACTGCCAAGAATCGGATCAAAGGCTCCAGCATTTGAAGCTGTAACAACCCATGGAACGCTTAAACTGGAAGATTACAAAGGAAGCTGGCTCGTACTATTCTCTCATCCGGCTGATTTTACACCCGTTTGTACAACGGAGTTTATGGCATTCCAGGAAATTTATCCACAGCTTCGTGAAATGAATACAGAACTACTAGGTTTAAGTATTGATAGTGTTCATTCTCACATCGCGTGGGTACGCAACATTGAAGAAAAATTCGGTGTCAAAATTGAATTTCCAATTATTGCGGATTTAAATAAAGACGTAGCTCAAAAATATGGCATGATTATGCCAGAAGAAAGCAGTACGGAAGCTTCCCGTGCCGTATTCATAATTGACGATAAACAAGTAGTTCGTGCCATTATTTATTACCCGCTTTCAACAGGTCGTAACATGGATGAAATTTTACGTGTCATCAAGGCGCTTCAGACTACAGACAGGCACAACATTGCCACTCCAGCGAACTGGAAAGAAGGAGATAAGGTAATCGTTCCTCCGTCTCCTACACAAGAAGGCGCAGAAGAACGCATGAAAGACAAAGATCTTGAGTGTGTAGACTTCTACTTCTGTAAAAAACAACTATAAAGGGGATTTCACATGGCCTGTATTGATGATAAAGGAAACCTAACGGCTACAGCGAAGAAAATATTAACGGCTGTCAAAGACCAATCGTTAACAGCCGAGGAAGTGGCCAGCGGGACCGGCCTGCCACTCTTTAAAGTCAGGAGCAGTCTTCGCGATATGGCCAGTATGGGATTTGTCATTCAGGAAGATGACACCTATCAGCTGAATGAAAAAGCTGAAAAATTATTGAATCGTGGTTAAAGTTTATACTCCTTTAGGGTATCACGCATGAACCTCCCTGTAATTTCTCAGGGAGGTTTGTTCTTTTTCATCCTTTATGTATGTCCGGTTACAGTACCAGACGTGTTGAAAGGTGTCCATATGACCTGTCCTTCATCTATAAATGAACCTATAAACCATTTGATCAGGAAGGGACAGTACAGGTTGTGAGATCATGATCTGGACGTTGATTGATTCTAAATGGTATGATTGGTTAAAATAAAAATGATTACAGCACGGAGGAAAATAATGAACGGATTCAAATACACGTTTCTTATTCTTAGTGTTATTAGTCAGATCGCCGGGTTAGTGTTTCTGTTTATTAATCCACAAAAGGGCGTGCTTTTTCTAGTAACCAGTGTGATTTTTGTGCTATTGTTAATCGGTTTGCTCATACATGAGCGATATAAGGAAAAAGAGGAGGAAGATCGGAATGATTATCGTGACTACTGATTTTGTACCAGGGAAAGAAATCAAGGAACTAAAGGGTTTTGTCAAGGGAAGTACCATTCAGTCCAAACATATTGGTAAAGATATTATGGCCGGGCTGAAAAACTTAGTAGGGGGTGAAATTAAGGATTATCAGGAGATGATGGAAAAGGCGAGGCAGCTGGCAATCGGTCGAATGGTGGAAGATGCTAAAGAAAAAGGAGCGAATGCCATCATTAATGTACGACTCCAGACTTCTTCCGTTATGGCGAATGCCTCTGAAATTGTCGCCTACGGTACGGCTGTTTATGTCGCGGATAAATAAGGGAGGACTGGCCGTTTTTCAGACCATAACAAACCAGTCGCTTTGACCGGAAATCGTGTTTTAGGCGAAGAAATCAGATATAAAGGTAAAGTCAGAATGCCGGTATTGAAAACAGGTAAAGAAAGATGTAGATGGTGCTTTATGGATTCCTTCCCCCACACGTTCTCCATGCTCCGTGGTAGGTAGATCCTATACCTCTGTTAAATGAGAGGGCATGCTTTATTCCACAGGTAACAAAATCTTTCGCTTCATACACTGCGTCAGTCATGCTCTTTCCCTTTGCCAGTCCGGATGCAATAGCCGCAGAGTAGCTGCATCCTGCTCCGCTCGTATGAATGGTGTCAATCCGCTCGGTACGGAATTCTTTATAATCTTTCCCGTCATATAAGACATCCACGGCCCCTTCATGCAGTGTACCACCCTTGATCAGGATATAGGCAGGCCCCAGTTTATAAAGCTCCCGTGCTGCTTCTTTCATATCCTCCACGGTTTCGATTTTCGTTTTTCCCGTTAGACGGATGGCCTCGTGCAAATTTGGGGTAATGACAGTAGAAAGGGGAAATAATGTATCTACCAGGGTATCAATGGCATCATCTTTTAACAGCTGAGAGCCCATTTTACCGATCATCACCGGATCGACCACCACATGGGGGACGTCGGCTTGTTTAATCAGTTCCGCTGTCCGTTCAATGATGTCCTTTGTGAAAAGCATCCCCGTTTTTAACGCATCAATCCCCACATGCTCAAAAGATGCGTAGAATTGTGCTTCTATGGCTTCCAGCGAGTTCGTAAAAATACCTTTTTCTGTTGTGGAGTTGTTAGCCACGATGGCTGTGATCACACTCATTCCGTAAACGTCGAGTTCTTCAAAGGTTTTTAGATCAGCCTGAATGCCGGCACTGCCCTGTGCTGCTGAACCGGCAATGGTCAAAACGCGGGGAATTGACATGGTAAGACCTCCCGTACATTACATTAGATCATTCGTTCGCGATGAAACACCTTTTCCTGCGATTAAAAAGTTATGCGGTATGCGGTCAAACGTAACAATGAGTCGTGCAAAAAGCACAGCCGATCAGTAGAGTAACTCCCATACATGAAACCAGTTAATGCTGAAGGTCAGGTACAATCCTATTATCAGCTATTATAGATGAATCTAATGCTCTTTTTACCCTCGTTTACATTGTGACCTGGACCTCTGTATAGGGCATGATCGGTCTTGAAAGGCTAATTCTGCTATTTCGCCAGATGTCTAAGCTTATCATACCCACCCCTCCATGTAAAATCCAGTCTTTGTTGACGCAAAAACAAATCAGGATAACATCTGATCTTTTTTAGTAATTAGGACTTATCAAACCTATGTTTTTATTTATAGGATATGTAAAGCATTGGATCACATGATTTGCTAATTTTGTAATAATTAAGGCTCTCCCCAATGAAGTGTGCTGAAAATTGAAAAATGCAGAATCTTCCTCTATTGTTAATAGTAACCCAAACCAAAACCAATAGAAAGGAAGAT
>NZ_SMAN01000019.1 GCF_004342905.1 Melghiribacillus thermohalophilus
TTTTTCGTATTTTCCCCATAGAAAAAATCCCCTCCATAGTAGACAGATTAATGTGCTTTCTTTTTTCTGTCTACTATAAGGGGATCATATCAATTTAGGGGGGCGATTTTTATCTTAACCGAATTATGCCATTATTTCCTGATAAACATCCTCGTTTTACTTGTTTCATCCATTGATCATTCATTGGCTGGAGCTATGTTTCTTTTTTTACGTTTTCTAAATCTTTGTGGAGCTTTTCTTCCTCTCGTCTGGATACTTTCAGAATTACCTTCATGGTAAAAACAGCACCAAGGAAGAAAATAGCGAGCGAGATAATGGCAGGAATATATTCCATTTTGTTTTCCGGGAAATACAGAAATTCCATCATCATGCATCACACCTTTTGTAGGTAGTCATCAATCATAGTATACCATCTTTGCCCAGGAAAATCATTACCTGTACGATCCTGTCCGAGTAACATCGTTAACTGCCCGGCACTTTCAAACCCTTCTTCTTCTTGACAGGCTTCCCAAATAGTTTATTTGTCATCTGGGGAGCTCTCGTAAACAGCAGCATCCCTATGAGTGCCAGAAGAACAATATATATACCGCTGAATATTTTAAACACACCTGTAGCTATACTGGCTATAATGACAGAAAATTCTCCCCTGGAGCAGAGAGAGAGACCTGCACGGAAGGAAACCCTCGGTGACAGACCGTACAGCTTTCCCCCAATGATGCCTACAAGCATCTTTCCTGCAATAGACCAGAAAACCAGAATTGCCAAAAGTGGCAGCATCGGCACCCCATTGACGAATTGGATGGTCGTACCAAAATAAACGAAGAAAATGGGCAGCACTAGATTCTGAATCGGATGAACCGTCTGCTCCACCCGCTCGATCCGTTCTACATCCGAAAGCATCATCCCTGCCAGAAATGCTCCAAGCACCTCTGAAAGCCCCAGCCATAACGCCAGGCCTCCATAAGATAACGCAATACCAATAAATAATGCGATTTTAAAATCTTCGTCATGAATCTTATTTAAAAACTGATCAAACTTCTTAAAAACCGTTTTACCAAGAATAATCGCTGCTACCGTAATACCAAAGATTTTGATAACGAGAATGCCGCTATCAAAGAGGGTCATGGGTTCTCCCGTGCTTAAACCGATTATAATGGCTACCACAATGGGAGCCACCAGATCCTCAAATATTAAAATACCGAGTATGAATTCTGATTCTCTATTTGCCATTCTCCCTGTATCGCCCAGCAGTTTCGCCGTGATGGATGAACTGGTGGCATAAGCAACCCCGCCGAGCAAAAAGGCATAAAAAGGATCGAGGCCATACCAGATTCCGATGAAGGTAACAACTCCTAGATTAAGGAATACATCCAGAAGACCGGCAGGCCAGATTTTCCTGGCGATCCCGCCAAGGCGTTTTAATTTAAATTCCAGGCCGAGCAAGAAGAAAAGTATCACAATACCGATTTCGCTGGCAAAATGAAGAATCTCATGATGACTGATCCATTTTGCCAGTATGATGCCCAGGAGAATGTACAGAATGACATTAGGCATTTTCATTTTGAGGCTTAGAAACCCAAACCAGAAAACGAACAATAAAACGATTCCTGCCCCCAAAAGTATAGGAAACTGCTCCACCGTTTATGTTTCCTCCCCCTTGCAAATCCCCTCAAAATTTGCTACTTCTTCTTCTTTTCCCATAATCATAATGACATCTCCCGGCAAAAGTTTCGTGTCCGGATCAGGGGAAGCGATCATTTCCTCTCCTTTTACAATTCCCATGACGGTTACCCCGGTTTTGTTTCGAATTTCTGACTCTTCAATCGTTTTATGGACTAATGGCGAATGTTCCTTCAGCTTAATCCAGTCCACAACAATTTGATTTTTGAACATCTTTAATTTCTCTACATCCACTGGCTGGTAGGTAGCGCCCAGAAGCTGGGCACCCAGCTCCCGGGTTTCATCAGACGTTAGCTCCATGGAATAATCTGCTTCATCGCTATCGGCATCTTCAAAAAAGTAAAGTTCCCGTTTGCCAGTGTGATGGACAATCAATACGAGCATATGATCTTCTGCAGTCCGAAATGTAATTTTTTGTCCGATGCCCGGCAGCTGTGAGATGGATACACTCATCGGAAATCTCCTTTCCAGCTCATCACAAGATTTTGGTGCGTTAAAAAGGATTAGGCCGGTATTCACTCTTAAAAGCTTTTATACAAATTGGCCATTTCGATGGCACTGACTCCGGCTTCCCAGCCTTTATTTCCCGCCTTTGTTCCGGCCCGCTCAATTGCCTGTTCGATCGTATCAGTCGTCAGCACCCCAAATATTACAGGGATTTCCGTTTCCATTCCTGCACTGGCAGTGCCTTTGGCAACCTCATTGCTTACATAATCAAAATGAGGAGTGGCTCCACGTATGACGGTTCCCAGTGTAATAATCGCATCATATTTTCCGGCTTTGGCCATTTTTATAGCGGTCAGGGGAATTTCAAATGCGCCCGGAACCCAGGCTACATCGATATCCATTTCCTCTACTCCGTGCCTTTTTAAGGCATCCAGAGCTCCATTCAGTAATTTGCCGGTAATAAACTCATTGAACCTTGATACAACAATCCCTATTTTCAAACCAGTTCCCACTAAGTTTCCTTCATAAACATTATACATGATGTCATTCCTCCTCGTTCATATTGATTAAAGATCGAGCATATGCCCTAATCTGGACTGTTTTGTTTTCAGGTATTGGTAGTTTTCTTCTTTTGGCGGGATTTTTAGGGGAACCCGTTCCACCAGTTCAAATCCATACCCTTTCAAACCAACAATTTTTCTTGGATTATTTGTTAACAGTTTCATTTTCTTTACGTGTAAATCTCTTAAGATCTGGGCGCCGATTCCATAATCCCTCAGATCGTCTGGAAAACCTAATTTATGGTTGGCATCTACCGTATCATACCCTTCTTCCTGGAGTTTGTAAGCTTTCAGTTTATTTAAAAGACCGATGCCCCTGCCTTCCTGTCGCATATAAAGAAGCACTCCTTTACCGGCCTTTTCAATTTGTTCTAGAGCTGCATGCAGCTGGGGGCCACAATCACATCGGTATGATCCGAACACATCTCCGGTGAGGCATTCGGAATGCACCCTCACCAATACGGGTTCATCTTCATCCCACTCTCCTTTGATCAGTGCGATATGTTCTTTGCAGTCGACTTTGTTTGTAAAGGCAATGGCTTTAAAGTCCCCAAAGGATGTAGGTAGCTCAATTTCTACTTCCCTCTGAATCAGTTTTTCTTTTTTGCGCCGATATTTGATCAGGTCTTCAATGGTTATCATTTTCAGGTTAAACTTTTCCGCGATTTCCCTCAGCTCAGGCACCCTTGCCATCGTCCCGTTTTCATTCATGATTTCACAGATCACACCTGCTGGATGCGCTCCTGATAATCGGGCTAGATCCACTGCTGCTTCCGTATGGCCTGCGCGACGGAGCACCCCGCCTTTCCTGGCAACGAGAGGAAAAATATGTCCGGGTCTTTTAAAATCTTCTGGCCGGCTTTCATCATCAATCAGTTTCATGATCGTCTCTGACCGCTCAAAGGCACTAATGCCTGTATGGGTTTCTTTATAATCAATGCTGACGGTAAATGCGGTACCGTGACTGTCGGTATTGACCTCTGTCATGGGATGCAAATGCAATTGATCCGCTTTTTCTTCTGTAATCGGAACACATACTAGCCCGCGACCTTCCTTGATCATAAAATTCACCACTTCAGGTGTAGCCTTTTCTGCAAGGGCAACAAAATCCCCTTCATTTTCACGGTTTTCATCATCCACCACAATAATCACTTTTCCCTGTTTTAGATCTTCCAGCGCTTCTTCTATGGGATAAAACATGCTGTCCACCTCTTTTTAGTCCAAAAATCCGTTGGTTTTTAAATCTTCCATCGTAATCCCACCGGCTCGTTTTTCAGCCGACCGGTTCAACATTCTATATACATACTTTGTTAACATATCGCACTCAATATTAACCACATCCCCCTGACTTTTACGGGATAAGATGGTCACTTCCTGTGTATGGGGAATTAATGATATGGTAAAAGACGAGTCGGTCAGATCAAAAATGGTTAAGGAAGTGCCGTCAACAGCCACTGATCCTTTACTTAACATATATTTTGTCAAATCACCCGGTAAGGAAATCTCCATGTACAGAGCATTTTCCCTTGAATATCGGTTTTTAATGACCCCTGTTCCATCTACATGACCGGTGACAAAATGCCCACCGAATCTACCGCCTGCAGCCATGGCCAGCTCCAAATTGACCGCATCGCCCCGGCCAAGGGACTTCAATGATGTGGCCTGAAACGTTTCAGGCATGACATCCACAGAAAAAGAGCTTGCGTCAAATCTGGTAACGGTTAAACAAACTCCATTGACGGAAATACTGTCGCCGATTTGTATGTCCTCTAACATTTTTCTGCACTGAATATCCATTTCCATTGCTTCACGTTCCCTGTGAATCTGTTTAATGGTTCCAACTTCTTCAACAATCCCTGTAAACATCAGGTTGCCTCCTTCCTGATGGGCCTGGCCACAATTTTTAAATCCTGTCCCAGAGATTTCACTTCCACAAATTCAAAAGGAAGACTTTCAACTATTTTTTCTGCACCTTTTCCTGAAAAAAACGGTCTGGCATCAGAACCACCAACCAATTTCGGGGCCATATACATAATGATTTGATTCACATAACCGGATTCTATAAAGGATGTGTGGATCTTTGCACCGCCCTCTACAAACAGGCTTAAAATATTTTGTTTTGCCAGTACAGTAAGCAGTTCAGAAATATCAATCCTGTCTGTATTCAGACGAATGACAGCTACTCCCCTTGCTTGAAGGGTTAACTCCTTTTCTGCATCAGCCTCTTTTGAGCATATGACTATGGTTTCAGTTGATAAATCCTGAATAACATTGGCGTGCAAAGGAATGCGCAGATGGGTATCCAGCACAATGCGTATGGGGCTTATTCCTCCGTGGGGCAAACGGGTGGTTAGCCGCGGATTATCCTGAATGATGGTATCGATTCCAACTAAGATCGCATCATGTCTGTGTCTTAATTCATGAACATCCAGTCTCGCAGTTTCACTCGTAATCCATTTACTGTCTCCTGTATGTGTAGCCATTTTTCCATCCATAGATACAGCCGTTTTCAATGTAACGAACGGTTTTCCCGTTTTCATGAAGTGAAAAAAGGGTTCGTTCAGCTTTTGGGCTTCCTGTTCACAGATGCCGGTCTCAACTTCGACACCTTCCTGTTTCAACCACTGAACACCACGTCCGGAAACGTTCGGATTCGGGTCAAGGGTAGCTATATATACTTTTTTAATCCCGTGTTCGATAATTGCCTTTGAACAGGGAGGGGTTTTCCCATAATGGGAACAGGGTTCTAAGGTTACAAACATATCGGCACCCTTTGCATCAGAACCCGCCTGTTTTAAAGCATTCACTTCAGCGTGGGCCTCTCCAGCTTTCACATGTACACCGGCCCCAATCAGTCTCCCTTCCTTCACGATTACGGCTCCTACAGACGGATTTGGGCTCGTCTGGCCAAGGGTCTGTCTGGCCAGATCAAGGGCTAATTTCATGTATTTCTCTTTATATGATACCTCTTCCAAATCCTGATCACCCTCCCATCTTTAATAATGGATTGTACCAACGCCTGTTCTTTCAGACTTCAGAAGGAATGGCGGACAATGGATCGAGATATCCCGCCAACTCAAACATAAAAGCCCCGGCAGATACAGCCGGGGCCCTGTTATACATATGAAGACATGACAAAACTGGTGCTCTTAAAAGAACACATGTCTTTCCTTCTCCCATCCAGACTTTCACTGTCGGTCCCGGATTTTCACCGGATCCACCGCAAACATCCTGTTTACGGGTCACGGACTGAGAACGGGAATACCGTCCATCACCGCCGGTCGGGAATTTCACCCTGCCCCGAAGGAAAAGCCTATATCTATTTTCCTTTAGATTATCCATGTTTATGACCCCGAATGTCAAGAAACAATGCTTGATTCATTCGTGTTTTTCGGTAACATTTTAAGAATGTTTTCATAATGAATGAAAGAACGTAACAACGTTCCAGATCTGGGAATGTCAGTTTCATTGTTTTTATCCCGGGGATATGATACCTTAAACTTGCAGATGAGGAAGGAGGAATGAAAAATGAGTGTACATATTGGAGCGAAAAAAGGTGATATTGCCGATAAAATATTACTGCCCGGTGATCCGCTCCGGGCAAAGCATATCGCGGAAAACTTTCTGGAAAATGTCTATTGCTATAACGAGGTAAGGGGGATGTATGGCTATACCGGAACTTATAAAGGTAAAAAAGTTTCGGTTCAGGGAACAGGGATGGGAGTGCCGTCCATATCCATTTATGTGAATGAGCTGATTCAGGAATATGATGTCCAGACGCTGATTCGGGTAGGTACCTGCGGGGCATTGCAAAAAGACGTAAGGGTTCGGGATGTCATTCTTGCATCGACCTCTACCACTGATTCCCAGATGAATCGGATGGTATTTGGCGGCATTGATTTTGCACCGGCTGCTGACTTTGAATTATTAAAACACGCCTATGAGGCCGGCAACGAAAAGGGATTAAAGCTTCGTGTAGGCAATGTGTTCACCAGTGACAGCTTTTATCGTGACAATGCCATGGAACTTTTTGAATTATTGGCAAAATATAATGTTCTTGCCGTTGAAATGGAGACAACTGCTTTATATACACTGGCTGCCAAATTTAACCGAAAAGCCCTTTCTGTTTTAACCGTCAGTGATCATGTCATCACCGGAGAAGAAACAACAGCCCAGGAACGTCAGACAACGTTCAATGACATGATTGAAATTGCTCTGGAAGCTGCCATCCAGTCCTAAGGTACATCCATTTCTCTGATCTGCTATAAGAAGCGCGGCCAACGGTTCAGGCAAACATTCCTTATAGCAGATCAGATCTGTTCACCTTTCTTAAAAGGAAAACATATCTTGAAGGTAAAAGGAGGGTGACAGATGAATTTCCGTTATTTTGGTCATTCCCAATATATCAGACAACTGGCTTTCAATCACTACCGACCTGAATACCCACCAATTGATCCTTCCCAATTTCAGTCTTCTCTTTCTTTATATTCAGAACTTATTCAGGATGCGGAAAAAATCATTCTGTATTTTAAAAATTCTGAGCAAGCATCTCGCCGTTTAATGGAAGCAGCCCAGCAGTCCGACAGCGAACAAGCCAGGAAAATCATCCAGCAATCCGGCATTTCCCATCCCATTACAGTAAATTTTACACCCAATCAACTGATCATAACCCTTTTGTCAAACCATAGCACGCCTGGACATTGCTGCGAATTAAAAATGGTCGTATTCTGGTAATTGTATTGTCAACTAACAAAATATCCGGTTGACAATACAGGACGTTCCTTCTATGATAAGAGAAGAAGTAGGAGGGACAGTTATGATCACACAAAAAAGACAGTTTCAAACCATTGATCTTACCATGGGAGCCCTATTTGTGGGTTTAATGGCCATTGGAGCAAACATTTCAGTATGGTTACCCTTTTTAAAAGTGACATTTGGAGGGACCACCATTCCGATTTCACTACAAACTTTTTTTGCATTGCTTGCCGGATTGTTATTGGGTAGTCGTTTAGGTGCATTTTCCATGATTGCTTACCTACTTGTGGGAGCAACCGGTGTTCCTGTTTATTCCGAAATGAGCGGGGGCGTCATTCATTTAGCAAGCCCTACAGGCGGATTTTTGATTTCTTTTATTTTTGTTGCCTGGGTAGCAGGATTCATTGTGGAAAAATCTAAGCAAACCGCCTCTTTCGGTACATATATTGCCGCATCGCTAACCGGTCTGGCAGTAAATTATTTAATCGGGACTCATTATATGTATGCATCATTAAATTGGTGGATGGATTCGGAAATCTCCCTGTCTGCCGCATGGTCGATCATGGTTCCTTTTCTCGTCAAAGATATGATTTTAACATTTGTTGTTGCTGCTATTTCCGTCAAAATGGTGCCGAGAATTAGCTCCATCATTTCTTCAAGACCCATTTCAAGCAGATCTTAGAGAAACAGGAAGCGCTTTTGCCAGCATGTAGGATAGGTTTGATGTAGCAACAAAATAAAACCGGATTAATGAAATGCTTTATCGTTAACCAAAAATAGCATACCCTTCTGGTATGCTATTTTGATGCTCACTTGATTTAATGACTTAAAGGAGGAAAGGAACAACAAATATTCTATCTCATTCCGTCATTTTTCCTCTATCACAAATTTTGCAAGTGTTCTTGCCATAACACCCGTTGGCCCCTTTGGACCCAGTTCATGGGGCTGATCGGAAACAGCAGTCCCCGCTATATCGAGATGAACCCAAGGGGTCTGTTCTGCGAATTCTCCGAGAAAGGCTCCTCCCATAATCGGATGGGCTTTTCTTCCCGGAGAGTTATTCAAATCAGCAATCTCGCTTTTGCGGACCTGATCCCGATACACATCGAAATAAGGGAGCTGCCAGATTGGTTCGCCGGTATACCTGGATGCCTCCTCGATTTTTTCATACAACTCTATATTATTGGTCATAGCACCCGTCACCCAGTCACCAAGGGCAACAACCACTCCGCCAGTGAGGGTTGCGACATCAATAATTCGTTCGGCGCGATGATGTCTGGCATATACAATCGCATCTGCCAGAGCTAACCTTCCTTCAGCATCCGTATTCCTCACTTCGATCGTCTTTCCGCTAAAGGATGTGACTACATCGTCTGGTTTAAAAGCCGATCCGCTGATCATATTATCTGTTGCCGGAATTACCGCTACCACATTATTTCGTGGTTTTAATATCCCCATTGTCTCCATGGCGCCAAGCACAGAAGCTGCGCCTCCCATATCCGTCTTCATTCCGACGATGCCGTCTTTTGTTTTTAATGAATAGCCGCCTGTATCAAAGGTGATCCCTTTTCCAACAAGTCCAATGACATCTTCCCATTTCTCTTTTCCCTGGTATTTTAACACGATCATTTTGGGCGGTTCCACCGAGCCCTGATTCACGGCAAGTAGAGCGCCCATCCCAAGTCGTTCCATATCTTCTTTTTCTAAAATTTCAATATCAAATCCGTATTTTTCGGCTAACTTTCTGGAAAAGTTCGCAAGCTCTGTTGCATTCAACAAATTTCCAGGCATATGAACTAGCTGCCGGGCTGTATTTGCCCCTATGCCAAAAGCCTGTCCAACAGTTATAGCATTCTGGATATCTCTTTCATCTTCGCTGACTAAAACCCGAATACGGTCGATTCGTTTTTTTGACTGCTCATTGCCAGTTTTGTAGTGAGGAAAGATATAGGTTGCCATTTGTTTGGCTTCTGCGAGCACCTCGGCAGCCACTTTTTCCGATAAATGATCCGGTACAAAACTTTCCAGAACTATACTGACACTCTCCCGTTCATCTTCCTGAATTTTTTTAAAAACTGTTCCAAATACTTTGCGAAGAGTTTGTAAATCCAGCTGTTTTCTGTGTCCTAAACCAACGATATACAACCGTTTAGGGTTTATTTGATTCAGAGTATGTATCACCGTTACCTTTTGAGCATCATCACGGATGTCACCTTCCTGTACGTAATGCTCAAGCATGTTGTCCATTTGTTCATTCAGTTTTGAATAAAAAGTTTGCTGCTTTCGGTTCCCTTTAAACATCCCGACAATCAGTGATTCATCAGGAATATCCCATTGACTCAGGGGTTGAATGGTAAACATATTTCCACCTCCAGATTATGTATATATTATATCGAATAATAGTATTTCGTTAAACGAATTTTTTGCACTTGCGAATAATTTTCCCAGTTGACATGTGCATGTTCATGTCTGAAAAAGAGTTATGATATAATAGGTTTATTCCACAGTGTTATCCTGTTATATAAAGGAATTTCAATCCCCTCTAAAACGGACGCTTCTCTGGAGAAACCTACATTGAAAAGGAAGGGATGTTCTCATCAGTCATGGATATTTTCTCAAACTTCCCATTATGGATTGCTTTATTTGGCGTATTATTCGCTCAGCTCATTAAAGTTCCGATTCATTTTTTGGCCACAAAAGAATTTAAACCGGGCCTTGCATTCAGTACCGGGGGAATGCCAAGCAGTCATTCTTCTGCAGTCAGTGCATTGACGACTGCCATTGGGATTGAGAATGGACTGTCTTCCCCTGTCTTCGCCATTGCCTGTGTCTTTAGCATTATTGTGATGTATGACGCATCAGGAGTCCGAAGGCATGCCGGAGAACAGGCAACGGTACTGAATCAGCTAGTAAAGGATTTTCAGCGATTTATGGTAGAAGCAAAGGATTGGAGCAAAAAAGAGGAGCTGGAGAAACGGGAAGAATTAAGGGAACTGCTCGGACATGAACCCATTGAAGTTTTTTTTGGTGCGGTCACAGGTGTGGGGCTGGCACTGTTCATTTATTATATAGGATAGAATTTCGAACAGGCAACTGGAGAAGATTCTTTATGAAGACATAAAAAGAAGCTCATAACAGGTGATGTTCAGGAAATCCATCAGCTGTTATGAGCTTTTTATTTGGCCGGCTATTGGGAGTCATTTTAGAATAATAGGGTCTCTAGCTCTTTGTAATCTCTTCCCGATATGGCTGCAAGGCTTCAATGGCATTGAGCTGCCCCAGCTGTTCGTCGGTTAATGTACCGTTTCCTTTTTTAATAATATAAACTTCTACCTGTTTTTTGCCCCATTTTTCATAGACATCCTGCACGGTTTCAAAATATAAATCAATCCGATTCCCCTTGATGGCAGCTCCCTTATCGGCCACGACACCATAGCCATAGCCGGGAATAAACATGATTGTCCCTATTGGAAATTTAGTTAAATCGGCCGCAATTGTCGAGAATAAGTCCCGTCTTACTTTTACACCTGAATACGTTATCCCATATAAAGGATGGCCGGGACTTTTTCCGGTAGATTCGGGTCCTGCTGTATATCCGGTAGCTACAACGGTAGCCGTCTCATATTTTGAAAGTTTCATGACTTCTTCCAGGGGCAAATCGGCAGCCACTTCCTGACTGGATACGTAGCGTTCTTTCGGTTTGGTATGTTGAATTTCTTTTTTCTTAACCGCAAACGTTCTTGTTGCATGCATGGATTGAGCAGACATATTTGTTTGAATAAACGCTCTGCTGTACAGACTATTTGTCAGCTCTTTGGCAGATACATTTGAAATAGATGTAAACGTTGTTAATAGTGCCGCTAATACTAGAGTAAACATCGATACAGATTGAATGATTTTTTTACCCATCGATAACACCTCTCTCGGTGTCATCGTTTCCAGAATGGGATCATTTTATACATCTGATGAAAAACATTTTAAAACATCTGATATCCTCTAGCTCTTAACAGCCGAATCACAAATCCAGAGACAATGGTGCCTATAAAGCCAAATAGTAAAACAATAACATCTCCTGCATGTAAACGAAGCACATTGTCCCAGAGAGCATGAAAGGATGCTGCAGGCCTGGTGAAATATTGAGAAAAAGGAATTTTGTCGACGATGATGATAATGACAAGCGGGTATATAAATGCCATAACCCATGTTTTTCGTAATAACATATTAAGCAAGAAAGCAATTCCAAAGAATAAAACGAAAAATAATAACGACGCAATCACCAGCTGAAATATGTTCAATTTGCTTCCTCCTCAGTATTGAAACAAACCATTTAAGTCGCTTGAAAACCCAAACTCTATTTTATAAATAAACGTAAAAAAAAGCAAAGGCAGTGGATTCACTGCCTTTGCTTTTTTCGACTTCAATTAAAATTTCCCCTTCTTTAATACAAGTCCCAGTCCGCCCAATTTAAAGAGGTAGCGGTTATCAATTATTTTTTTCATGAAAACAGCTCTCCAGCCATACAGTTTTTTGCCGTTGAACACGACACCGATTGCATCATCTTCCCCTAAAGAAGCGACGGTACCTTTAATGTCTGGCTCAAAGGATTCAAGTTCATGGCTTCCTCTGACGAGGGCCTTCAGGTTTGCAGCTGTCGTTTCAGCCATTTGAATGGCGATCTGAGCAGTTGGAGGGTATGGTCTCTCTGTTTCTTTATTAAAAACGAGAGCACAGTCTCCGATGATGAATACATCGTCATCATTAGGTGCCCGCAAGTCATCCCGAACAGGGACTCTTCCCCGGTTGACTTCAAAACCGGATTTTTCCACAATAGAATTCCCTCGCACACCTGCAGCCCAGATGACGTTTTTCGATTTTATTTCTTCCTGCTCACCATCTTTTTCTACAATGATTCCTTCTTCCGTACATTCCTTAATCATGGTGCCGAGTTTAAATTCCACGCCTTTTGCTTCTAAACGGTTCATGGCATATTCAACTAATTCAGGGTCAAAACCTGCAAGCGCTGTTGGCCCGGCTTCCACATTGATCAGTCGTACTTGATCACGGTCAATATCATATTCTCTACAAAGTTCCTCTACCCGATTGGCCAGTTCTCCAACAAACTCAATACCTGTAAATCCTGCCCCTCCTACCACTATGGTTAAGAGCTCAGGACGTTCTTCATTTTCATTATTATAGCGGGCAAAATTGTACTCAATATGATCACGAATTAAACGGGCGCTGTTGATGTTCGTAATCATGAAGGCGTTCTCTTCAAGGCCTTTAATACCAAATGTTGCAGGTTCAAATCCAAGGGCAACCACTAAATAATCATATTCCAGCTCTCCATTTTCGAGCTGAACTTTTTTTTCATCTGCTTTGATGGATACGACTGTATCCTGCACAAAATCCACTTTGTTAAAATCGACAACATCTTTAATGGGGATGCGGGTGCGATCATGGTGAAGTGTTCCTGCTGAATTTTCATGGAGCCATGTGGTTTGATAATGATAGTCGTGTTTGTTAACCAGAGTGATATTGGCTTCATTTGTACCAAGCATCTTCTGCAAATTGACCGTTGTCATCATTCCTCCATACCCGGCACCTAAAATGACGATTCTCGGCTTCTTCATCTTCATCACTTCCATCTGTAAATTTTTGTTGAAATCAAAAAGCAAGTGGCAGAAAATGAAATGTTTGTGACCTATTTCACGTACTTGCCCATAAAAAAAGCCATTGTACTTATTTATTAAATTGTCACAAAATCGTAAAAAACATTATCCACTGTCCATCATAGAACTTTTTATTTATTTTTTCAACCCTTTCAAGGTATTTCAAATCTTTCAGACTTTTCTTAATCTTTCAGGGCTGTCTTTCCTCAAAAAACATAATCCTTTAGAAATATGCTAAAATAATAGGGGATTTGAAAATCTGGATTGGGGGAATGTTTGTGACAAATCGTGTATATGATATTACAATCATTGGTGGAGGTCCAGTAGGATTATTTACAGCTTTTTATGGCGGTATGCGTCAGGCAAGTGTGAAAATTATTGAAAGCTTACCCCATCTGGGCGGTCAACTTTCTGCCCTCTATCCTGAAAAATACATCTATGACGTTGCCGGTTTCCCGAAGGTGCGCGCCCAGGAACTGGTTGACCAATTAATTGAGCAGGCAGGGCAGTTTGACCCTGAAATCGCCTTAAGCGAGTCCGTACAAACCATCGAGAAGCTGGATGACGGCACTTTTAAACTTACAACAGATCAAAGAGAACATTTTTCAAAAACAATCATTATCACGGCCGGTAATGGAGCCTTTCAACCAAGGCGTCTCCGGGTAGAAAATGCTGATCAGTTTGAAGGGGTTAATCTTCATTACCACGTACAGGATCTAAATGCTTTTAAGGGCAAGAACGTCCTCATTGCCGGGGGCGGAGATTCGGCAGTAGACTGGGCGCTTATGCTTGAGCCGATTGCTGACAAGGTTACTCTGGTCCACCGTCGGGATCAATTCAGAGCTCACGAACACAGTGTCGAACAAGTAAAAGCTTCATCCGTACAGATTAAGACTCCTTTTGTGCCAGTTGAATTAATCGGCGATGATCGGATTCGGCAGGTTGTTCTCCAGAAGGTCAAAGGAGACCAGACAGAGATGATTGATGTGGATGATGTCATTGTCAATTATGGATTTGTATCTTCCCTTGGTCCGATTAAAAACTGGGGACTGGAAATTGAAAAGAACAGTATTGTGGTCAACTCGAAAATGGAGACCAGTATACCTGGAATATATGCTGCAGGTGACATCTGTACCTATCCAGGGAAGGTTAAACTCATTGCTTCAGGATTCGGTGAAGGGCCTACCGCGGTTAATAACGCAAAAGCATATATGGATCCGGATGCCAATGTTCAGCCCAAACATTCCACCAGCATGTTTTCACAGGATTAACCGTGGCCATCAGGGCCCATTTTCAATGATCGTGAGCCGGTGTTCACCAATGTGAACCCGGCTTTTGTTTTCCTCTCTGACATCCTCTAATAACAGGGATCAAAAACGTTACCCGATCATTTCCCTATGAAGGATTCATTAATAATTCAGTTACTTTGTAAAGATCGTTTGCTTTTTCTATGGTTATATGGAGGGTAAATGAACCGTGTATGTCCGATGAATTAGGCTGCTCAAGCAGGTATCGCTCCGGCTCTTCACTTGTTCTTTTTAGGGTAAAATCCTTTTCGGAATCAAATAAAGGAGGCATTCCCTGAGGGAGAAAATATACACTCTCTTCCCTTTCCTCATAATATTGGTCAACAAAACTTTCAGCCAATTCATCACCTGTCACTTCCTGTATGTAATTCAAAAGTTCTTTTATTGTTTTAAAATCCTTAACTCTATACTCCTCATCAACGGGTACAAATAATCGCTCTTGAAATGTGATGACCAATTGTCTTGCATCCTCTTCAGATAACCCCTTCGTTTCCTGATCAGACTCCTCTTGAGGGGCACTATTATCCGATGAATTTGTTGTTGTGTTTTCCTTTTCATTCTCCTGATTTTCCTCATTGTTTTGTTGATCTTCTTGAGAAGATTGATGTTCATTTTCCGCCAGCGTTTCTTTCTGGCTCTCTGATGATACATCTCCCCCCTGGGACTGGCTGCCCCCCGTTTCATCACTGTCAGAACACGCAGCAAAGAGCATAGCAATGAGGAAAAGGATCGTCGATAAAAACACATGTTTCTGTCCTGGCATCTCATAACTCCCCTTTTCAGATTTAAACAACCGCTGTGTAATGATCCTTCATTTCATAAACTTCGATGTACATCAATATTATAATATTCTACCTAAATAATTGGTATCAGCCTTTTGGTTTTTGTCCGTTCGTGTGCATGTCCAGGTTGTTTTTTTAACAGCTGATCATCAGAGGTGTCTGATTTACCCGATTTAAGGACTTGCAAGAAAAAGTCCTTGCTATACAGGCAATAGCAAGGACATGATAAAGAACTCCAGGATAAACAAAAAACATTAACATTCTTCTGGAGTGCCTGTTTCCGCAGCAGTACGGAATGAGGAACCGCAGCCACAGGATACAATGGCATTCGGATTATCGATTGTAAATCCTCCGCCCATCATATTCTGTTTAAAATCAATAGTTGTTCCTTCAATAATTGGTATATCCTGCTTATTGACGACAACTGGAATTCCGTTGGATTCAAATGTCAGATCATTTTCTGTGATTTCATAGTCAAACCCCATCGCGTAAGACAATCCGCTGCATCCTCCGCCTTTAACCCCAAAACGAAGGTGCACCTTTTCCTGATCTTCATCTTTCATCATTTCTTTAATTTGCAAGCTTGCACTTTCTGTAATGGTTACAACCATACTCCCATCCTCCTTTACTTTTGAGTATACAAAGAATCCCCATCATCTTCAATTAGATAATACCGGTCTTGTTCCAGTAATAAGTTCCGATTGCTGTCGTTTCAGCCGGTCCTCTCATCCTGACAGGCCCATCATGCTCCCAGGTAATCCATAAATCTCCGCCGGTTAAATGAACGCATACTTCCTGGCCCCTTTCGCTGAATCCATTCAACACAGCAGCAACGACCGCTGCACATGCACCGGATCCGCAGGCCTGAGTGACACCTGACCCTCGTTCCCAGACCCGGAAATTCATTTCATTGGATTGTATGATTTCTGCAAAATCAACATTTACTCCTTCTGGAAAACGATGGTCGCCGGTGATTGCCGGACCTAATTCATATAAAGGGGCCTTTTCAATTTGATCCACAAAGAAGACGGCATGCGGATTTCCCATGGATACGGCAGTTAGTCTAAGTTCTGTTTCATCAACAAGGAAAGGCTCATTCACGACCTTATCTGTTTCTGAACCTTTCATAGGAATATCCTTTCTATGGAGGAGGGGTTTTCCCATATCAATGGTTACGGAATGTACCTTCCCCTTTTTTTCCTGAACTTCCGCCTGAACGACACCTGCCCTTGTTTCAACAGAAAATGTAGTATCGGAAACAAGCTGATGTTCATAAACATATTTCGCAACGCACCGCAGACCGTTGCCACAGGTTTTCCCTTCCGAACCATCTTTATTAAACATACGCATGCCAACAGGAGCCCGTTCTGAAGGAGTAATTAAGATTAAGCCGTCCGATCCGATTCCTGTATGAACATTGGATACATCTTTAGCCAGTTCAGGCAGAAGAGCTTCTTCTATCGGATAATCAAAAACATTGATATAAATATAGTTGTTTCCCAGTCCGTGCATTTTCGTGAAAGGGATTTCCAATGACCTCACCTCTTAAAATGTCTCAAGTTTATTTTATATAAGATGCTTGATGTCCTACAAGTTTAACATTTAGATGTCAGCCAGTGAATCCATTTGTGTTGCAAATCGAAAAGAAAAGCACAGGTGATTCGCAAAAGCCCTGCTGACTGTTGGGGCCCACCGAGGGAGATGGGGGCCGGACAATACATCCCTGCAGTCAAAATTTGTAACTTTATTCTATTTTTTTTAAAAAAAGCGCCTGAAAATAGGCGCCTGGTTTAAAACATCGGGTTTTCTTCGAGGTGTTGATAAACATTTTGTACCAGCTGTTCCGGTGTTTCGGCTGTGACCACCTCCCCATTGACGATGGCAAATAACGTCTGAGCGCACAATCCGCAATGGCTTGTGCATCCATATTCGATCACGTCAAGGTCGGGATCTTTCTCCAGTTCCTCCATCGCTTTTTGTGAACCGCTTGCCAGATTATTGACACAAAATTCAATAATGGGATTCATATGATCACTCTCCTTCGTTCCCTGCTGTGTATCCCATCTCACCGGAATGGAAGTTCCTCATCTGCTTTTTAAGCTACAGGTTCAAATCCTTTTTCTTCCAGAGCCCTGTAAATCGCCTTCAGTTTCGGATTGCCTTCACCGACAATTTCATCATCCACTAAAACAACTGGATAAAACAGATCTTCTTCAATCACCCTGCGGGCAAATTTCTGATGTTGATCATCTTCTGGAGGAGAAAAAATATCGATATATTGATACATTATGCCTTCTTCGCCAAATTTCCTGGAAATGGCTGCCTGAATCCATTCGAAAGTTTCTCTTGAACCTGGCAGGTTTACACAGCTTGCACAAATTTGTTCCGCACCATACACAGTAATCTGAACGGTTCTATCCATCTATCAAAACCTCCTAACGGTTACATTCCTTTCAGCCATTATTATTTTACAAAAGATCAAAAAAAAGATAAAATGAAAACGATTATCAGTATATATCATAGATGGAAAATTTGCCTTTCATGAACGGCAGTGTTTCCTGGAAATGGCTGAAAACCAATTTCATCAATAGATTTTTTCCGGCAAAGATTTTATAATAAAAATAAGTCAGAAAGGAGAAGATGCGCGATGTATGAGCAAGTACAGGAAGTGATTAACAAACTGAGACCATTCTTGCTGCGTGATGGCGGGGATGTTGAATTAGTAGATGTGGAAGACGGAATTGTTCGTTTAAGACTGATGGGGGCATGCGGCAGCTGCCCAAGCTCAACCATCACATTAAAAGCTGGAATCGAACGTGCTTTAATTGCTGAGGTGCCTGGAGTACGGGAAGTCGAACAGGTATTTTAATGCATAAACAGATCATGCCCTTGCTATGGACGGTGAATAGCAAGGGCATTTTTCATATAGCAGAAACATCAAAGGTATCTACCTTCAATCCATGGGGTTCCACATGAAAAACCTCCCAATTAAACTCTGGATACTTCTTTGCCCACTGATCGATTCTCTTTTCGGCTGTCTCATCATCGAACATACTGAGCATTGTAGGTCCTGCTCCACTTAAAAATGTCCCGTAAGCTCCATGTTGTTCCATCTCATGTTTCATCTTCTCATAATGGGGAATGAACATTTTTCGGTATGGCTGATGGAACAGATCCTGGTCCATCATTTTGCCGAGAAGCGGGAAATCCTCCTGAAACAGAGCAGCTACCGAGACATTGGCAATGGCACTGGCTTCTACACTGCTCTTAAAGGATAAAGACGCCGGAAGAATTTCCCTGGATGTTTTCGTTTCCAGTTCAAAATTCGGTATGATACCGGCAAAAGCAACCCTGTGTTTACCTGCATTTGTTTTGATATAAGATAAATTCTGCTGATCATAATAGGCTATCACCCATCCCCCAACAATTGAAGGTGCCACATTATCCGGGTGGCCTTCCATTTTCGTGGCATACAGCACCTTTTGATGTTCAGATAGCTGAAGATTGAGAATTTGATTGGCCAGTTCCACTCCAGCTGCCACTGCCGCTCCGCTGCTGCCCAGTCCTCTGGCAAGAGGTATGTCGCTTTCTAATTCGACTTCATATGGAGGGAGATCATCATAGCCTGTCTGGTGAGCCACATATAGAGCGCTTTGATAAATCATATTGTCTTTTCCTTCAGGAATTCCCCTTAACCCCTGTGTAAGCGGGATAAATCTCCACCTGTCAGCTTTTTTGCATCTGATCTTTAAAAAAAGATTCAGGGCGAGACCAATGGAATCAAATCCGGCCCCCAGATTAGATGTACTTCCCGGTACAGTAATGGTAAATTGTTCGGTCATCATCGTTTAATACTCCTTCTTATGGTATCCATGATGATGGACTGATCGTTTGGGAGCACCTTTTTCGAAAAATCACTATGGTCTATGGCAGTGTCAGGATCCTTTAATCCGTTTCCAGTCAGAACGCAGACCGCCGTGCCCCCTTTCCCCAGTTTCTCTGCTCTACCCGCTTTCATCAATCCTGCGATGGAAGCACAGGATGCCGGTTCAGCAAAGATGCCTTCATGTTTAGCCAGCCAATGATAGGCCTGCAAAATTTCCTCGTCTGTCACTTCATCAATTTGGCCTCCTGATTCATCAGCAGCCTGGACAGCCCCCTTCCAGCTGGCCGGGTTGCCGATACGTATAGCTGTCGCAATCGTTTCTGGCGTTTCAAATACTCGGTTGTGCACGATTGCAGCAGCTCCGCTGGCTTCATATCCCATCATTTTGGGGAGACCAGTACCCATTTGTTGATCGTATTCTTTAAATCCCTTCCAGTATGCTGTTATGTTTCCGGCATTTCCCACCGGAATGAATAAATAATCTGGTGCATTTCCTAGCTGGTCACAAACCTCAAATGCTGCTGTTTTCTGTCCTTCAATCCGATAGGGATTAATCGAATTTACCAGGGTAACCGGTTCGGATTCACTTAACTCCTTAACAACCTCAAGCGCTTCATCAAAATTACCATCAATCGTAAAAATATGAGCACCATGCATAATAGCCTGAGCCAGTTTTCCCTGAGCAATTTTTCCATGGGGAATGACGATTAAACATTTTAACCCTGCCCGTGCAGCAAAAGCAGCAGCTGAGGCTGACGTATTTCCGGTTGAGGCACAAATGACAGCTTTCGCACCTTCTTCCATCGCCTTTGCTATCGCCATGACCATTCCTCTGTCTTTAAAGGAACCAGTAGGATTTAAACCCTCTACTTTAGCATAAATATTCATGTCCAATTGTTCGGACAGTTTATTCAGTTTAACCAGCGGCGTGTTTCCTTCGTAAAGGGTAAGTTCCGGTGTAGTCTCATTAACCGGCAAAAATGATTCATAGTGTTTTAAAAGCCCTTCCCAGACCATTGTATCGTTCCCCCTCATGATTTCCGTGGATGTTTGATTGATAAAGTTCTTTTCAGGCCTTCCGGGATACACGGAAGAAGTCCCCAAAACTTTATAGATTTAAGCCTGTTCCTCTACCCGGTAAATGCTTTTAAGCTGATGAACGATCGGTAGTTGGTTCAGATTCTCTACTACCTGTTCGAATTGTGCCTTATTGGCTAGATGAGTGACGATGACAATTTCGGCAGTTTGCTTTTTCTTTTTCGGAAGCTGTAATATTTTATCCAGGCTGATTTCTGCACTGGTGAATATTTTCGTGATTTCCAGAAAAGTACCTGCTACATCTTCTGCCTCCATCCGAAAAAAGAACTTGGAGTAGATTTCCTCTTTTGCTTTAAGCTGTTTAGCATATTGCGGTATGACATAAGAGGTTCCATTTACGCCGAGAACCATATTTTTCACAACACCGACCAGATCAGACACCACCGCAACGGCGGTAGGCAGACTTCCGGCACCAGGACCGTAAAACATGGTTTCCCCTACAGCGTCTCCATAAACGTACACCGCATTGTATTCATTTTTCACCGACGTTAATGGATGATCCTTCTTCAGCAGAACAGGCTCCACACTGACTTCTACTTTATCCTCATCACGAGCAGCCAGCCCGATTAATTTCATTTTATAGCCAAACTGGTCAGCCAGTTTCATATCTTCTGTACTGATTTTGCGGATTCCCCGAACTTCTACATCATCTAATTCAACAGGCATTGAAAAAGCTAAGCGGGCCAACAAAGCAATCTTTCTGGCTGCATCCAGCCCATCAACATCTGAAGAAGGGTCAGCTTCAGCGTATCCAAGTTCCTGAGCTTCCGCTAATACATCTTCAAAACCCCGTTCATCTTCATCCATTTTTGTCAAAATATAATTGGTTGTTCCATTGACAATCCCCATTAATTTATGAAGGCGGTCCGATACAAGTCCCTCTTTCAGGGACCGCAAAATGGGTATTCCCCCGGCAACACTGGCTTCATAAAACATATCCAGCCCTTTTTCCCTGGCGAGTTCAGTTAATTCAAGGCCATACTCAGCCAGCATATCTTTATTAGCGGTTACCACATGCTTGCCATTCTCAAGAGACCTCTTTACAAGGTGATAGGCCTCATCGATCCCCCCCATTACTTCTATCACGATTTGAATCTCTTCATTCTCAACGATATCATCACTGCTCGTTGTCAACAAATCCGGGTCCACTTGAACATTCCGCTTCTTATGGATATCGTTGACGAGTATTTTCATAATTTCCAGTTCACATCCGGTCTGATGGTGTAATTCTTTTTGATGGTTTTGCAGGATTTTTACCACTCCAGCTCCAACTGTACCGAGTCCGCACAGGCCGATTTTCATTCTTTGCACTGGTCTATTCCCCCTTACCGTTTGTGTCTTTGATATATATACATACGTTTATATATAGTGGACATTATAACGCTGTTTTTCCCGGACCGCAACAGCTGGTTGGTAATTTTCGAAAGAAATTCTTTTAATTTTATATCAGATGGAGCATAAGCAATAGAATGATAAGGGAATTGTCGTCATCCCATTTGGGGCCATCAGATTAAGATAGGTTCAGGTGAGGTGATTTGAACACGAATCGAGATGTCAGCACCGGCCTACAGGGGGGATTTACATGAACCTATGGGGATGAAACAGTGATTGCGTATGAGTCTTGCATGAACAATGAAACTGCCTGGATATTCAGAGCGTGTTTGAATCATTCTGATAGCAGATTTTCTCAATATAAAAAAGTGCCCCTATCATTTATCCAGGGACACCTCTCTTTAAGTAACCGGGGTTTTCGGTTTTTTTCCGTTTAAAACGAGTTCGATATTTTCCAGTGCCAGTTTCATCATTTGGTAGCGAGTATCCTTTGTAGCGGATCCGATATGGGGAAGTGCGGTAACATTGTCTAGCTGAAGAAGGGGATGATCCTTGCCAATCGGCTCATGCTGAAAGACGTCCAGGCCCGCTGCCAGTATTTTCCCTTCTTTCAAAGCTTCATATAAATCTTGTTCATTAACGGTTCCCCCGCGGGATGTATTAATAAAAATGGCTGTATGCTTCATCTTCTGAAAAGCCTTTCTGTCAAAAAGCCCCTCTGTTTCCCGGGTAAGGGGAGTCATGCAGACGACAAAGTCCGACTGTTCAAGCAGATCCTCAAAAGGGACATAAGTTGCACCGATCCTTTTTTCTGCATCCGGTCTACGCCTTCGATTATGATAGAGTACATTCATGTGAAAGCCTTTTGCCCGGTGGGCAACAGCCTCTCCGATACGGCCCATTCCAACAATACCGATCGTTTTATGATGGACATCCGTTCCGGCCATGAAAAGCGGAGACCAGGTTGTCCATTTGTCTTCTCTGATGTATTGATTGGCTTCCACCAGCCTTCTCGCTGCAGCTAAAAGTAAAGCAAAGGTTAAATCAGCTGTGGATTCAGTCAGTACGTCAGGAGTATTGGTTACGATAATTCCTTTTTTATGGGCATATTCGACATCAATATTATCGTACCCTACTGCCATATTGGCGATAATTTTAAGATGTTTCCCGTTGTCCATCAGCTCCTGGTCCACCACATCCGTCAATGTCGTAAAAATTGCATCAGCCTGTTTGAGTTGCTGAAAAAGTTCTGTCCGGGATACAGGCAAATCTTCATAAGGCCACATCTGGATGTCCCATTGGTCTTTATAGGGCATCCATATTTTTTCTGGAATTTTTCTTGCCATATATACTCTGGGCCTGGACATCACAATCCCTCCATAAATGGTTTGATTTCATCTTATCATACCTTGACTGATGAACCAATTATCTATAACCAGGATATACGGGGAATCGATGGATCCTCTTGAAACCATTCTTCATGTAAATCCTTTAAACATTGTTCATATGTGGATTGCAAGCGAAGCATGCGCTCCAATTCTTTATATTCCCTACTGGAAAACTGACCATTTGCTAAAACCTTCTTCGTATGATCAATAAAATGCACCGGAAAAAGCAATCTTGAAAATACCAGTCTTTTGCCGAATACGGATAAGGAACGTTTTCCTTCATAATTCCGCAGGGCATGACGTATGTATGGAAATGCCCTCTTGCCTTTGCGAAGGGTAAAGTAACGAAACAGTTCAGCTAGATCTCGGGCTGGGTGGTCATGGACCATCTGAAAGGGAAGAATAAATCCGCGATTAGGGAAAGGAAAAATTCGTTTCATAGCGAAAACCGGCTGATCCATCCATGTCAGACGCTGGTCCCTTTCACTTTCACTCAAAAATTGCAAGGCATTTTCCCCCAGACCGATATAATAAAAACAAGTTTCTATCCACAGCCTTTTCCACGGTTCCGTTTTGGAGGAATCCATTTGATTGATGAGGTCTTCTTTCGTTTGTTCCACCTGATCAATCATCTGTTCCCAATATTGTTTCCACTTTCCATAACGGTTGATAAATTCGGGCGTATAAGGATATGTTCTCCCCGCTTCATGAAAATGCGCAAGGAAGGAACCCATATCCTTGTATTCATCCTCCAATCGTTCCTTTGCAAAACAGATATAAATAATCTTGCCCCGTTCGACGTGAACCAAAAATGAACCGATGTCAGAGTAGACAGGAACAGCGACATGGGAAAATCCCCTTTGCTGCAAAAAACTAGTTACCATATATTGCTCATAAAGCATTTGTTCTGTGATATGCTTTCCTGATCTCACAATGATGTATCCTTCGTCCACTCTGTAGACATCCAGTTCTGGATATCGTACTTTTCCTTTAACTCGAAACGAATAATATCTCCCGAGATCTTCTATCACTCCATATCCCCCTTTTTGTATCGAGAAAAGTGGAGTAAACCACATTTCCAGTCAAATTGCCTTGAAAGATTTATATCACTTCATGGTTTATAATAGATATATATGTATTAGATGAACTTTCAATGATTAAGGGTGATGAGAAATGAAAACACTGGAAAAAAAATCGAGAGAATGGCTGGAAGAACGTGGGGTAACGGTCAAAGATATTGCTGAATTAGTATATTTCCTTCAGTCTCCTTATCATGAACACTTAACAATGGATGAATGCCTGTACAACGTAGAAAAGGTGTTAAAAAAGCGGGAAGTGCAAAACGCGATTTTAACGGGTATTCAGCTGGATATACTCGCCGAGCAAGAGATGCTCGAGGAGCCCTTGCAGACTGCTATTTCAAAAGATGAGGGATTATATGGTGTAGATGAAGTGATTGCATTATCGATTGTCAATGTGTACGGATCGATTGGCTTTACGAATTATGGCTATATTGATAAACAAAAACCTGGGATTTTAAAAGTTTTAAATGATAAATCAAACGGTTTTTGCCATACATTTTTAGATGACATTGTAGGTGCGATCGCTGCTGCTGCATCCAGCAGGCTTGCCCACAGTTATGAGGAAGAAGACGAAGAATGAAAAGTTTCTCTATAAAATTATAAAAGGCAGACCTTTTTGGGGTCTGCCGCTTTCAATTGGTCAATTAAGCCGTGTGGTGAGCCGCACAGCGGTTTGGCCCGATTTCAAGTTCAAGCTGTTCATCTTCGGTAGCTTCTTTTTCTCCGCGGTTAATCGCAATGATATCTTCAAAGTTTGGAGGAGTTTCCGTGCTTGCAGAAGCGGCTACTTTTTCAACAAATTCAGCTTCATCATGATCATTCATCATGTCATTGCGCTTGCGGATGACACCAAGGGTTTCACCGATATAACCGTCTGCATTGGATTCATCGTCATAATCTGCATAGTGGGCAGGAAGAACGACGACATCGTCAGCGATTTCAGAAATTTTGTTGTAAATGGTGTCATATAAATCTTTCGCCCATTCACGAACTTTTCCGCCAAGGTCTGGGCGTCCAAGACCGCCGACAAAGATGGTATCTCCTGAGAATAGCAGTTTGTCATTGACAAGGAATGAAACACTTCCTGGTGTATGTCCAGGTGTTTTAACGGCAAGTACTTCAAGAGTTACGTTTTCAAATTTGACAACTTCATTTTCTTCAAATGGTTCGTGATCAAACTTCGCGCCTTCACTCTTCATCAGATAGTATTTAGCACCCGTTTTTTCTGCCAGTTGCTTACCGCCGGAAATGTGGTCGGCATGAAGGTGAGAGTCACCAATATTTGTAATTTTAACACCATCTTCTTCTGCAGCTTCTAGATATACATCAATATTGCGGGCAGGATCAATAATCATCGCTTCTTTTCCAGAAACGATCATGTAAGACAGGCATCCTTTACCCATACGAATGAACTGATACACTTTCAAGTTTTCATCTTGATAAACTTTAACCTTACGCAGGTGTGCACTCCATGCTTTCATACCACCTTCAAGGTATGAAACATTGGTCCTTCCAGCTTCTTCAAGCATTTCTGCAACCATTTTAGAAGATCCTTCTTTTGCACATACAACTAATACATCTTTATTTTCTGGAATTTTGCCTAAAATAGCATCTACTCCATCAATTAAATCAAAATATGGTACGTTGATGGATTCGATATTTTCTCCTTCGATTTTCCAGTCTTTGTACTCTGAACTATTTCGCACATCAAGAATGAACAATTCATCTTTTTTCGCCACTTTTTCTGCTACCTGTGCAGCTGTTAAAGATTTCATGACACATTTCCCCCTCTTGACATATAATGTATGTTGTAATACCTATACCCCTTTGGGTATCAATCTGTTTTTAATATTAAATGATATTTTCAATACTGTCAAGAGGGAAACATTAAAAAACCTGATGACAGAGAAAACTGCTTTTTTCCCCGACTCATCAGGCTTTTTTGTGCTTTTTTATGACTTTCCGTCATTCCCAAAAGCAGACACAGGACCTAATTCATCATCTAAATATTTGCGTATTCTTCCGCTAAATGATTTGAGGGAAGGCATGTGTAACCGAAACACCTCAATGATATGGCCGTGATCAACCTCCAGATAATGGTGAACCAGCATTTTCCGAATGTTAATAACTGCTTTATAAGCATGACATTCATCCCCAGGCAAAACCTGTTCATCCACTAAAATATCTACAATATCTTCATAACTACCGGGGTCTCTCATGATAAATCCGTCAATCATCATGTTGCCAACATCAATAATAGCTTCTATGGACATCTGCGCAATCCGTTCCAGAGCTAAACTTGCTAAGTCAGTGGAAAACTCATGCTGTTCAAAAGTATCCAGCAATCCATCGAGGTATTGTAATGTTTGTTCCATTTTTTTTCTGTCAACAAAATACATCGTGACTCCCTCCGTATAATCATGGATATGTTATGCCTTTTAACATCTTATCACAGTTTTCTCCGGGAAAGAATAAACTTATATTTACGGAAAGGGAAGATCTCTGGTATGATGATAACAAATGTCATGATTGTTTCTGGAAGTGGAGGACGTTGTTATGTCAAACGAACACACGTTTTTATATGATGAGATAGAACGCGCAGAAATACGATATGTCAGTTTTATGGGAGAGGCAACCCGCTATGATCTGGCGATCATTCAAACAGACCGTTACTACGGAAAATCCATTGTACTGAATATTCAGGGCAATCGTTTTGCCATCATCGGTCAGGATGACTTGAAAGAGCCTGGCTATCTGGAACATGCCTTTAATTTATCGGAAATCGAAGCCGAGGAATTGAAAGAATTTTTAACGGAAGTGATTTAATGAACAACACCTCCTTTGTCCATACTAATGGAAAAGGAGGTTATATAATGGTGAAGAAAAACAATCGGAATCTGGGATATGATGACCTTGCCAATGCCGAAGTCCAAAGAAAATATTTAGTTCCAGAGGAATTCCCTGAAGGTCCATATGGCTCCCTGTACAATAAGGTTGAAAATGTTCGACCAAAGGAAGCTCGTGAAGGGCAACGTCATTATTCAGGTTTTAACTACGAGTATAAATCCCTCCACGAAGATTTGCCGAGACAATACCCTATCGGACATCCCACCCATGATGAACCCGATGAAGATGTGAAACCGCCTCACGATAATCAGTAATGTATTCACGGTACAGGCATACATCCTTTTGGTGTATGCCCTTAATTAACCGGTTGAACTTAAGGATGCAAAAAGATCATCAGTCGGATTTTCATGATGAACCTGAACATTTTTACGCTTTTTTATAGAACACAGATAACAAATCTTAAAAAACCCCGCCGTAATCTTTTCTGGTGGGGTTCATACATGTGTATGATGTTACTGTTCCATTTTTTTTAATACAAAATATGCACACCCGAAATTGCAATATTCATACAGGTAGTCTTCCAGGGTAGATATTTTAGTATCAAAAGTGGCCTTTGGGTTCTGATCATCATAAAAGCCCCTCATCCTTAATTGACCATATCCCCAGTCCCCTACAATAAAATCATATTTACTTAAGATATCGCTAAAGCGCTCTTTTACTTGCTCTTCCTGAAACCCGTTTTTATAATCGTACATCAGTTGATATTGTTTCCCGAACAGTTCGAACATCTTTCATCACCTCTGTCTGATTATAGTGTACCATATTTTACTTTTCCTGTTGGAGTGTAAATTCAGGCATGAGATTCAGTTTTTGATACAAGCTAATGATAAGGAGGTGGTAAGATGAAGATACTTTTAGCGATTGTAGCCTTTTCCTTTATCTTGACCGGCTGTATTGCTGAAAAGGACCTCGGGGAAGGAACAGATGCGCTGGAAGGTACCCCAATGGACAATTATAATCCCTCATCAGACAATCCGGAAAAAAGTGACCACTATACGAACCGTTATGGCTATGTGCGATATGATAAAGAGCAGTTAAACATGGATGAAGAAGAGCAACAGATTCCCGTGATGAACCGGGAATATGTGGCAAATATGATTACAAGAACGCTATTAAAAATGGAGCAGATCGGGGAAGCTGCAACACTTGTTACAGACGAGCACACATTGATTGCCTATGACATTTCGGAATCAGACTATGACAGAGAAGAAATCGCGGATATGGTCAAAAAGACGGCTGTGTCTTTTCTGCCGGCATATTACGAGATCTACATCTCAGATGCACCAAATGCCTATCAGGACCTGCAGAGTTTAAGCAACAACACTTCCGTTGAAGAAGATTCCCGCCAGACCATTGAACAAATTATTGAACGCTTTAAACAGTCTCCTCAGGGAGAACCTACTTATGGTGATGATCGCCAGGATAGTACGAACCGTATGAACAATACCGTGGATTAACCTTTTGCCATCAGCGGCATAATCCATCCGCTGATGGATTCATTTTTTTCCATTCATGTTTATCAGGCATACCCCACATAATAAACCCGAACGCCAATTATTGAGGTGAAAATATGAAGCTTTTCATGGCTAACATTCTCGCTTTCTTATTCTTTATCCCAATATCTATACAGGCAGAAAGTGACACACTAACAGATGAAAAAAAAATTGAATGGAGAATGGCGCTGTATCAAAAAGCTGAAGCTGTCACCCAGATCCCCTGGTATTATTTTGCGGCCATTGACCAATTTGAGCGGAATATCCATGAAGAAACAGCTTCAAAAACAGGAATAATTGCCATCACGATTCCTGAAGAAAAATGGATTGGCTACACAAACCCTTATCGAAAAGGGAAACAGAAAACCGGGATGGTAGAAGTTTTTGATGGAATGGGCAGAGACGGCAACGGAGATGGATTTGCAGATCCACAAAATGATGAAGATCTTTTACAGTCTATAGCCGAATGGCTCCTGCAATATGGCCATACCAGACAGGATATTAAAACCGCACTCTGGGATTATTACCAGCGTGAATTAAGTGTGCAGACGATTATGAATATCGCGAAAGTATATCAAACCTTTAACACGATTAAACTGGACGAGCATATCTTCCCTCTTCCCCTTCATGTGAACTACACCTATAAAAACACATGGGGATATCCCCGGGGGTTTGGAGGGAGAAGAATTCATGAAGGCACTGATATTTTTGCAAATTATGGGGTGCCCGTCAGAGCAACAACCTATGGCGTTATTGAGATGAAGGGATGGAATCGCTACGGAGGCTGGCGGATCGGAATCAGGGATATCCATAATATTTATCATTATTACGCCCATTTAAACGGCTATGCAGATGACCTAAAAAAAGGTCAGGTGGTCAAGCCCGGGGATGTGATCGGATATGTAGGCGCATCCGGTTACGGGCCGAAGGGAACATCTGGCAAATTTCCTCCTCACCTTCACTATGGGATGTACCGATTTAACGGGGAAAAAGAATGGTCATTTGATCCGTATCCTCATTTAAGAAAATGGGAACGGGAAACAAAAAGGAAATAGAAAAAATCGGCTTTTCGCCTGAAACTAAAGCGAAAAGCCGATTTTTTCTTATACTTTTTTATTTTTTATAACTCTCTTCCTTTTTTCATTGCAATGCTTACACAAATTCCAAATCCACCCCAGAGAAAAACGAAACCAAAAATCATCATTCCGATAGCGCCACCAGTCATGCTGATTCATCCTCCTTTACCGGGGTATTAAACTCTGGATTTTTACTTCTCAAGCTCTGGAAGTAGAAACCGAAAACAAATGCTAATACGGCTACGGCCCAACCGAGACCAATCAGATTATCAGGATAACCACCATAGTTTTCAGCAAGATCTGTGGCTATTTGTTTAATGGCCATATATCCGAGAACAGATGGAGTCAGGACAATAACAAAAAAGTTCCACCAGCCGCCAATTCTAATATCAGAAATCTGGTTATTGTACTCGCGCACTTTGTTTGTGTAGTTGAGTACCCATCCAACCACAATTGCCATAATTAATCCGGACATGGCTACCCCATAGCTGTTAATGAAGTAGTCAACCGTATCCAGCAAGTATAAGCCGGCTCCTGTAGCAAAGAATAAACTTAATAGTGTAATTAACCCTACAGAAATATTAACTGATTTTTTACGTTCAATATTGAATTTATCAGAGAATGCCGCAATAAATGTTTCAACAATTGAAATCAAAGAAGACAGACCAGCAACGATCAGTGAAAGGAAGAAGAGAATCCCAACAACTTCACCCATCGGCATTTCGTTTAAAATGGTTGGGAAAACAGCAAATGCTAATCCTACTCCTCCAGTTGCTACCTCTCCAACTTCAGAACCGCTTTGGGCTGCCATAAAACCAATTGCACTAAACACCGCTACACCGGCGATGATACTTACGCCGGAGTTTGCAAACGCGGTAATAAACGCGTTGTTGTTAATATCGGATTTTTTTGGCAGGTAGCTTGAGTAGGTAATCATAATGGCGAAAGCAATACTTAAACTGAAGAACACTTGACCATATGCCGCAATCCAGGTTTGCGCATTGGCAATACCGCTCCAGTCAGGCTGGAATAATGCGTTTAAGCCTGCAGTAGCTCCTTCAAGGGTAATTCCGCGAATTGCTATTAAAATAATAAGAATAAACAATAATGGCATAAAGAATTTGTTGGCTTTTTCAATACCTTTTTGGACACCACGAGAAAGAATAATATACACAATTACCCAGACAATCAGCATCGGTATTAATACCTTCCACTGCATTCCTCCCAGGAATGAAGGAAAATCATTAAAACCGTAAGTCGTATCACCTTGCGTAATACCTAAGTATTTATACAGGAAGGCTCCTGTATCCTCTCCCCAGCTTTGTCCTACTGCAAAGAACGTATAGGCAAATGCCCAGCCGATAATAGCTGAATAATAAATAGAAATAACAAAGGAAATAAAGGTCTGCCACCATCCAAGCCATTCAAGCCTGCCTAATTTACTAAAAGATAGTGGTGCAGATCCCCTAAGCTTGTGACCCAAGTGAAACTCAAGAATTAAAATAGGAATACCTGCTGTAATAAGTGCGAAAAAATACGGAATTAGGAATGCTCCGCCCCCGTTTTCAAACGCTGTGTAAGGGAAACGCCAGATGTTACCAAGACCAACTGCAGAACCAACAGCAGCCAGAATAAATCCGGCTCGTGTCCCCCACTGTGGACGATTGTTGTCCATAAAATATGACCTCCCTTTTTATTTCACTCCCCCATCTGAATGAAAATCAGACGGGAAAATGTTTACAATTTTTATTGTTTTCTGATAATTTTGCGGCATGTTTGTATTATACAAAGTAATTGAGCGGGTGTCAAAGGTAATATTTATACCAGGAAATTACATGTAAATAGACGAAAATAAGTAAAATTTTTACTACTTTTGCAGATCGAAAGTACTATTAAACTCCTCTCAATCAATGCCCCATACCCAGATCAAAATAATATAAAGTGGTCTCAGTCATTATTGAGATGCGGATAATATACTGGACATTCCATGCCACAAAGAGCCTGCGGCTGCTACATCCGCAATACTTTAAACCACAACTTTTACATTGCAGGTAACATATTTTCTTGAAGCTTCATTCTAGATCGAGCGGCAAAACCCATTAATTTCATGTTAAACTCAAGGATGCCTCTTGTACGGTTATGTTTTGAGTACATAAACTTCAGGTTTGTTTTTGACCATTCATTTTAGAGCGTTTTTAAAAAATAGTGGCCTCACCAGCTTAGCGATGAGGGCCACTATTTTTATTGACTGGGTTTGGTCTCGGGCATTTTTAAAAATTTTTTACTTCGCGGCCAAAACAGCGTAATCATCAATCCTGGAACTGCTTTGACTAATGGTACATGCTGAACTTTGATTTTTGTTTTTTAAGTATTTAATCCAATTTTTACAATAATCCTGAGTTCTGTACCTATGGATCTACATGCTGAAATGAATGGAAAAAAAAAGAATAAAACAAGAAAAAAGCTTTATCACTTTGGAAAAACTGCTACAGGATGGCACTTTTAATCAACCTGTTTAGTAAGATCACTGATCCTGACAATATGATCAGTGTAGCGGCAAGTGCAATGACCCATGACGCTGTCCATCCTAATATGGCATACCCGATCAGGGCAGAGATAGCTGAAAGCAATGCATATGGCAGCTGAGTTAAAACGTGATCGATATGGTTCGCACCTGCACCTGTTGAAGATAAAATGGTCGTATCTGAAATCGGTGAACAATGATCACCGAATACCGATCCGGCGAGCACCGCTGCCATCGAAGGCAACAGCATGGATACTTCTGTATTGACCGCAATGTCTCCTGCAATCGGAAGCATCATGCCAAAGGTGCCCCATGAAGTCCCAGTTGCAAAGGCCATAATCCCAGATATAACAAAAATGATCAGGGGCAGGAATGAAACATTGAAGTCCGCAGACTGTACCAGACCGGCGAGATATTCACCTGTTTCCAGCAAACCGATGACCGTACCGAGCATCCAGGCAAAAATTAAAATATAAATCGCCGGCATCATGGAGCGGATTCCAGACATCAATACTTGATGAACAGACATTTTCCTCTGTTTTTGCCGAATATACAGTAACATAGCCGTTAATACAGATAGAAGTCCTGCCACAAACAGTGAAAGATTGACATCGGTATTGCTGAAGATTGACAAAACGGTAATTGGGTCAGATGTGTTACTGATTCCTGTCCAGATCATCGTGATGACGGTTCCAGTAAGCAGCACAACAATAGGTGTAAACAAATGATGAAGCCTACCATCATTTTGATCGACAGCATCTTTTGTAACATCTTCCTGAACATTTTCCCTTGAAAAACCGATTAATGCCCCGGTCTGTTCCGCACGGTTCTCATGAATTTTCATGGGCCCCATATCGAGCTTGAAGTATACAGACAGGAAAACGAGCAGTAAAGCAGCAACAGCATAAAAATTCATGGGAATCATCTGAATAAAGGCCTCAAGTCCGCCCAAACTAGACAGCTGATGAGTTGCCAGAATACTTCCAATCAGTCCGATAATATAAGCCCCCCAGCTGGAAACCGGTGATAGAACCGTAACAGGAGCGGAAGTGGAATCAATAATATAGGCAAGTTTAGCCCTTGACACGCTATAGCGGTCGGTTAACGGCCTGGACACCTGACCTACTGCCAGGCTGTTAAAATAGTCATCAATAAAAATAATAAGCCCTAGAATAGCTGGAACAAACTGTGCTCCCTTTCTCGTCTTCACCCTGGATGAGGCCCAGTGTCCAAAGGCTACTGTTCCTCCTGATTCGGACATAAATGCCCCCATGATTCCTAAAAACAGTAAAAAGAAAAGCAAATACAGACTGCCCGTCTGAATTTCTCCTTCTACCACAAAGATTTCGGAAAAAGATATCCAGATGACGTTAAGAGCTCCAGCAGGGTTAAACCCTTCCATAAACAACGCTCCAGCAATGATTCCAGCCCCTAAAGAAAGCAACACCTTTCTTGTTACAAGGACGAGAAAAAGCATAATAAGCGGTGGAATAAGAGAAAAGACTGTTCCTTCCATGATGATTTCTCCCTTCATTTTCTGTACTTTGTTTGTGGTGTTGTACAGTCCATGATGGGCATGAAGAGACTCGTTAAATGAATCAGAGGAAAAAGTAAAGGGGTAATGATAGAGTTAACTATCATTACCCCTAAACAGGCAATCATATGTTATCCTCCATCGATCAGTAGCTCTCCATGCAAGCCATCGCTTTGCATGACAGTGTAATTCTTGTTCAGAATTACACCAGCATAGGCTGCCTGACAGCACCCCATACTTCGGCAAACAGCCCTTTCACAGACGGTCATCGTTGTCATCCTCACGTCTGTTACTCTTGCTGCATGCACCTCTACCTCATCGATTAGATAAGGTCATGCATTGTCTATACTTTTTTCACCTCTGACAATATAACATATGTCAAAAAGTTATGGCAAGCCTCCATATGGGATAGAAATGCTTGGTGAATCTCCAGAGGATGAACCACTGTAAAAATCCGGTACATCCCCGTGAATCAACCCTGAAAACACCAGTATATCTGTCTGCACCGTTGTTGTTTTGGTGGAAAAAGGAATGACAACCTGTACATTCACAGTCATTTCTATGTAAATTTCAACAAAGGCAGCATTAATGCCATATTCCGTAATATTTTGAACAATATCAGGCTGAACGTCCCCGATGAACTGGAAATAAACAGGTACTCTCGGACCTAAATTTGCAAGCAGACTATTATTCGTCGCCTGACCAAGGGGAATTTCAACAATGGAAGGGTGCTCACTGACTTCTTCCGTTTCCACCAATTCCAAATTTTCTCCCTCAACATCCAGTGAATTTTCATTTTCAAAGGTTAACTCCCCGTTTTCCAGTCTCTTCAAATAATTTTGCACCCGATAAGTGGCATTTCTTAACACTCGATTGACAACCAGAGGATCCCATCCCATCGATACGATCTCGCCGTTTTCGTCACGGACAATTTTTACAAGATCCTCATATTGCAAGTCATCCGCGAGCCGTTTACTGACCGCTTCATTCATGGCCCTCATCGCGAATTGTTTTGTTTTTGTTTCTGCGATCTCCATCAATGTGGGCTGAATGCCTCTGTTGATCAGCCAGAGACTAAAAAATAATGCGATGGCAAAAAAAACAAGCGTAACGAGGAATACTTGCCCCGCAGTTGATGGCCCTCTGATTTTTCTTTTTGTTCGTTTCACAAAAACTCCCCCTCGGTAATATGTATGCAGGCTTTCAGGGGCGTTTTACGATTATTTTTCTAATGTTTTCGTTCAAGCACAGTCCCCACCGCAATGAATACCATAGTTGTATACCTTCTCTGCGATGGAGGGAGATGCATGATTGAATACTTATCTTTGCTGGCACTGGCAGCTGTTGTAAGCCTGGATGGTTTTGGAGTGGGCGTAAGTTATGGACTGAGAAAAATAAAGATCCCCTTATCATCAATTCTGATTATTGCTGGATTAACGGCAGCAGCTATTTATATATCTATGCAGCTCGGCCAGTGGCTTTCCATATTTATGAATCAACAAACTGCGCGTCATCTAGGAGCTATAACTTTAATTTTTCTTGGCATATGGGCCATCATCAATTTTTTTCGAAACAAAGAAACAACCGAAACTTCTGTAAAAACAGTCAAGGAAGATTTTCAGAGACCTAAACAGGTCCTGAACATTGAAATTAAAACTCTTGGGCTTGTTATTCATATTTTGAAAAAACCGACCGCTGCTGATATGGATCAGTCTGGAACCATTGCTGGAATGGAGGCTGCCCTGCTCGGAATAGCCCTGTCCCTCGATGCTTTTGGAGCAGGGATCGGTGCTGCTTTAATCGGATATTCCCCGTTTTTAACTGCATTCATTGTCTCAACGATGTGTGTTTTCTTTATCGAACTTGGGTTAAAAATAGGCTTTGTTTACTCAAACACCTCGTGGGTTCGAAAACTCTCTTTTCTTCCTGGATTACTATTAATTTTGCTCGGAATTTCGAAAATATGGGTATAAACCTGTGAATACAATCGGGCGATATCAGGTCGGATGATGCTATGGGGAGAAAAGGAGAGAATAGCCAGGACGATGGGTTTCGAATTCTTTGTCGGAACCAGGACGAATGAAATCAGGAGTCATACGCTCTTTGCCGACTGAACTTCCCCTCATATAGTTCTTGTATCTGTTTGCTGAAAGACAGTGTAAACGTTTAAAGGCGATCCATGGTGGTGAATCGCCTTTCAATTTCGTTAAACTGTTTGACAATCGACAATGACGACATTTAGTTCTTTTGCTAAATCGATTTCGTACGGTTTTTCTACAGGCCGGTCATTTTCCTGAAGAATCCGTATAACTGGCCGGTCCGCTAACTGATTGTTTTGTTTCGATACAATCCCTTTTCTTCCATCACTAAGTACAACATTTAATCCATTTGGATAAACGGCAACTTTTTTGCGGAAAATTTCCACACACTTTTGGTCAAATAATGTGCCGCTACCGGCATACAGGATTTCCAGTGCTTCATGGGGCAGCTTGCTGTTTCGATATAATCGATTGGTGGTCATCGCATCAAATACATCCGCAACGGCAATTATTTTGGCATAAGGATGTATATCCTTTTCCTGAATTCCCCTCGGATATCCCGAACCATTTAAACGTTCATGATGCTGAAAAGCACAGTGTGCCACAACTAAAGGAAGACCCGATTTCTTCCTGAGGATTTCATATCCATACGTGGTATGCTTTTTCATTTCAGCAAATTCTTCATCTTTTAAATGATCTGGTTTCATCAATATATCCTGGGGAACTTCAACCTTCCCTATGTCATGTAAAATGGCCCCGATCCCGATCTCTTCCAATTTTTTCGGCGGATAACCGAGTTCCTTGGCAATCGTAAGTGAATAAATCGCTACATTCAATGAATGTGTAAATAAATAATCGTGCGTAATAAATATGTCAGACAGAAGGGAAAGAATATCCTTGTTCAATTGTATGTGATGTAAAATATTTCGTATTAGATTTTTTAAATTTTTCCCGGCACTGCTAAGTATGTATGAATGACTGGACAAAGAACTGGAATTGAGCTCATCGAATGTTTCTTTGATCGTCTGGATGGCCTGGATTTTATCTCTCTCACTGATGGGCGACTGCGGTTCAATACCCGCTGTTTCTTCATCATCTATGTAAACGTATGAAAATTCATACTCCCGTAATTTTTCAATCATCCTGGGAGTCAGAGATACGCCCTTATGTAAGAGGATTTTCCCCTTCTCGTTTAAAATCGGCCTTGCAAGCTGATCTCCATTTTTCAAATCTATAACGGATACAATTCGCATGAAATTCTCCTAACATTTTTTCGACAATTTTTTACCTTTTCCATCTAATTATACATGAAAATACCCTAAAATCCATCATTAAGCAAATCAGTTATCCCCTTTCTCCTTCATGGCTGTTCAATTGTAATTCTGTGATGATTGTGACAATCAGGAAAGATTGGAGCGGCATGGCGATCATCTGTACTCTTTGGGCGACATCGATTCACCTTTGGGTGATTAAACCGTTTCCTTTGAGTAGGCAGCCTAACCCCACGGGCTGTGAAAAGTTATCTTTCGGCAAATTACGTTACCCTTTTAGGCATTAATCCATCTTCTCTTTACGAATTTCTAAACCGTATTCTAAATGGAAAATGGCACCCCCTTTTGGAACGAAGTGTTATCTGTCCATATACGTTGTGGACATGCTTGAAGCTCAACCATAAAAAGGGTTCCGATCTCCAGAAACTGATGATCGGAACCCTTTTCTTTTTGTCCGTTATCTGTCAACTTTTATCTACAATTTTAAAAGGGCTTCCCGTCCGGTCATTCCTTCTTTCCAGCCATAATGTTCTTTTGCAGCGCGGGTTACCTTTTGAAGGGGGGCATTCAGCAGCTGTTCTATGGTACGGACACCCACTGCACGGCCAGCAATAATTTGGCGCTCTGTTTTCCCGTCGAGAATATCCACATCCAATGCTCCGCACATAATATATCCCTTATCATTGGAAATAACTAATAAATTGGTTTCAGGCAAATCCACCTGAACGACTGTGAATGGCTTGTTTTCCACCCATAACGGTTTGACATCAACCACTATGTCACGCTCCCTTCTGATACAATGTATGAGGATCATTCAGGAACGTGAACCTATTTTTATAACTTTTTCACAGCTTCTGCCAGGAGATCTCGTATAAATTCGGGCATATAATAGGTTTTTTCCTTTGCACTCGCAATCTCGGGAAGCAAACGCCCGAATGTAAAGGTATCTGCAGTCGCCAGCTCATATTTTCTCTCCGGATCAATTTCTTCTCTGTGGATCAAAACCTTTTCAATATGATCAGTTCCATCCTCATCCGTCCGAAGCTTAACATCCAGGCTAGAAAACACCATTTTGCCAATAACTTCTCCCCGAAACCCGAATCCCTTTAACGGAAATTCGATAAAGCGGCGGCTGTAAACCATCCGGATGACTTCAACGAGCTTTTCCCCTTTAATCTTTACTTTACATGGGTTCATCGGGTGCGGACAAATTCTATGTAAATCACCTCGGGTAACCACTCCTGCTGGTAACCCATCTAATAAGACACCTGCGTTTAACATCGCACAGTCTGCACCGGTCCATTCCTCAAGCTCTTCAACAAGCTTTTTCATCAGAGGAGTTTCCCTGTACCAGTCCGATGGATAGGAAACCGCAAGGCTGGCGACAGGCTCTGCTAATTTTTTCTGAGCCTTTTCGAAAATAACCTCAATTCTTTTTCTTGTTTCATGATCTTCTGCTTCTTCCGCCAGGTCATAAGCATAGGCTTCTTTCCGGACAATGGTTTGCTCCTCTGGATCCCAGTGAATCACAATTTGCCCCGCATATGCCCCAAACTTTCCTATAGCTGCTAGCAGCGTTCCGTCTACCTGTTCCCCGTTTTTAAACAGGTGATGGGTATGGCCGCCGATAATTACATCTATTTCTTTGTATTTACGGGCAATTTCTTCATCATCATTCATGCCCAGATGGGATAATAGCAGGAGCATATCACTTTGTTCCCTGACTTCATTTACATAGCGGTCAAGTACATCATAAGGAGAGGACACATGCCAGCCTACTTTCTCATAAAACAGACGAAAAGGTGCCGTTAGGCCAATGACTCCGATTCGGGTTCCTTGGTTTGTGGTCAGGATGGTGTATGGCTTTAACCATTCTGGGGCACCTTTTTCTATCGGAGAAATATTCGCACATACAGGCTGAAAATCTGCCTGATCATACAGGTGATATAAGTTTTCTTCCGGAAGAGTTATCCCTTCATTATTTCCCAGGGTTACACAATGATATCCCGCCCGATTTAACAGATCTACGTTTGATTCACCTAAAAAAGCTTCACTTATGGGATGAACCCGATCCATATGATCCCCATTATCAAGCAAAAAATAGGATTCTTCCCTTCTTTCATGGTTTTCTTTTTTGCGCTGAAAATAATGGACCATTTTCGGCCAGTTTTCGAAATGACTGTGTAGGTCGCTAGAAAAATAAATAAAAATTTTTTCCGTCATATACACATTCTCCTCACATGAATCCATTCCAGATCAATCGAATTCCAATCATAACAAGTAATACGCTAAACAAGATTTCAATTGTATCCCCTTTTAACCTGTGATTCATTTTTGCTCCAGCTACACCGCCAATCCAGGCGCCCGGAAGAAAAAAGAGAACATGTTCCCAGAAAATATGCCCCAGAGATATATGGGCAAGGGTCCCTATAGAGCTGGAAATCAGAATGATAAACATGGTAGTGGCCACAGCAATATGAATCGGAAATCCAAAAATCAGCACCATGACCGGTACCATCAGAGACCCACCCCCTATTCCGAATAAACCGGAAACGACTCCGACGACAAAAGCAATTCCCATAGCAGGAACAGGTGAAAACGAATATGTATAGGTTTCCCCTTTTACGTGGAATGTACGTTTGACTCCCTTTTTTTTCTGGATATCCGTGCGTTCAGGAATGTTTGTGCGTACAGAAAACATAAATGAAATTAAAATCATCAGCACACCAAAATAGATATAAAATTCGTTTCCGTCCATCAATCGGTTTACATAAACGCCTGTTAAACTTCCTGGAATGCCCGCTAGTAAAAACATCATCCCTGTCTTGATATCTACTGTTTTTTGTTTGAAATATGTCAGTGTTGAGGAAAGAGCTGTAATCACCATTACGGCAAGGGACATGCCGACTACTGTCTGGGGATTAACCCAGCTAAACTGGGGATGAAACTTTGAAAGAAACAGCATGGAAGGAATAAAAATCATTCCCCCGCCAAGCCCAGCGATACTGCCAATACATGCGGTGAAAAAGCCGATCAGAAACATATATCCAACGATCATGGGTATAACCTTCTTCGCTTCAAAATGATGATCAAAAAACATGAAAAAGATAATGGATCATGTCTTTCATTGTACTGAACCCCTCCCAGAAATAAAAGCAGGGATAGAAGAAACCCTTGCTGGCAGGCAGCAAGGGTTTCTTTCTCTATAGGGAAGGATCTCCATTCAAATGTTTCATTATCCAATGGATCCTTCCATTTCAAACTTAATCAAACGGTTCATTTCAACCGCATATTCCATTGGCAGTTCTTTTGTAAACGGCTCAATAAAGCCCATCACGATCATTTCTGTTGCTTCTTCTTCAGAAATACCGCGACTCATGAGGTAGAACAGTTGCTCCTCTGATACTTTGGAAACTTTCGCCTCATGCTCCAGTGAAATGTTTTCATTAAAGATCTCGTTGTATGGGATCGTATCGGATGTTGATTCGTTGTCGAGAATCAGCGTGTCACACTCTACGTTGGAACGGGCTCCATCGGCTTTGCGGCTAAAGTGGACAATTCCCCGGTACGTTACTTTACCGCCCTGTTTGGAAATGGATTTCGAAACAATGGTTGATGACGTATTAGGAGCCAGGTGAAGCATTTTCGCACCTGCATCCTGATGCTGACCTTTGCCGGCAAGGGCGATGGACAGGGTATTGCCTCGTGCACCTTCACCTTTCAAAATGACCGCTGGATATTTCATGGTCAGTTTGGAACCAATGTTTCCGTCAATCCATTCCATCGTTGCATTTTCATGGGCTTCTGCCCGTTTGGTTACCAGGTTGTAAACGTTGTTTGCCCAGTTCTGGATAGTCGTATAACGGCAGTAGCCATCTTTTTTAACAAAAATCTCAACGACGGCACTGTGCAGGGAATTCGTCGTATAAACCGGTGCTGTACATCCCTCAACATAGTGTACAGAAGCCCCTTCGTCCACGATAATCAGTGTCCGTTCAAACTGTCCCATATTTTCTGAGTTAATACGGAAGTACGCCTGAAGCGGTGTTTCTGCTTTAACGCCCTTTGGAACATATATGAATGAACCGCCGGACCATACAGCAGAGTTTAATGCTGCAAATTTGTTATCAGATGGCGGTACGAGTTTTCCAAAATATTGTTTAAACAGTTCTTCGTTTTCCTTTAGGGCCGTATCTGTATCTTTAAACACGATACCCAGCTTTTCCAGATCCTCTTTCATGTTGTGGTATACCACTTCAGATTCATATTGAGCAGATACGCCGGCCAGATATTTTTGTTCCGCCTCTGGAATACCGAGTTTATCAAAGGTCCGTTTAATTTCCTCTGGTACTTCATCCCATGAACGGCTGGAACGTTCAGAAGGTTTGACGTAGTACGTAATATCATCAAAATTTAATTCGGATAAGTCTCCTCCCCACTGGGGCATCGGCATTTTATAAAACTGTTTCAGGGCTTTCAGACGAAACTCAAGCATCCACTCCGGTTCTTCTTTCTGTTTAGAGATCTCACGGACAATATTTTCCGTCAGCCCCCGCTCTGTGCGGAAGATGGAAACATCACGTTCGCGAAAGCCGTATTTGTACTCACCAATTTCCGGTGCTTTTTTCGCCATGATCGAAACAACCTCCTTTAAAGGTATTGGAGTAATTTTACTCCTCTTTTTGATCTTCCTGAACTCCCTTTTCCATGGCTTTCCATGCAAGGGTGGCACATTTAATGCGTGCCGGGAATTTGGATACTCCCTGTAAAGCTACAATATCACCAAGTTCTATTTCATCGGCATCGATTTCTTTTCCCTGAACCATATCCGAAAACATTTTTGACATTTCCAGTGCTTCCTCAACAGTTTTCCCTTTGATCGCCTGTGTCATCATTGATGCAGAGGACATGCTGATGGAACAGCCTTCTCCTTCAAACTTAGCGTCCGCTACTTTCCCATCTTCTATTTTCATTTGTAGATGAATGCTGTCCCCGCAGGTAGGATTGTTCATATCAATGGTCAGCGAATCATCGCCTTCCAAAGTCCCGCGGTTTCGGGGGTTTTTATAATGGTCCATAATGACTTGCCGGTATAATGTTTCCAGATTATCAAAAGACATCGCCAAAAAACTCCTTTGTTTTTCTTAGTGCTACTACCAGTTTATCAATGTCTTCTTCAGAATTGTACAGATAAAAACTGGCGCGTGCAGTCGATGATACATTTAACCAGCGCATCAATGGCTGAGCACAATGATGACCGGCACGAATGGCAATTCCTTCTGAATCAAGGGCAGTGGATACATCATGGGCATGAATTTCATCCAGGTTAAAGGTGACAAGACCGCCCCGTTCTTCTGGACCATAGATCTGAATCCCGTCAATCGTTTTTAACTGATCCATCGCATAGCGGGTGAGTTCTTTTTCATGTCTGGAAATTTCATCAAGCCCGATATCCTCCAGAAAATCGATGGCCGTTCCCAATCCAATGGCTCCTGCAATAATCGGAGTTCCGCCTTCAAATTTCCACGGCAGTTCTTTCCAGGTGGAGTCATACATTTCCACGAAATCAATCATTTCTCCGCCAAATTCCACCGGCTCCATTTCTTCCAGAACCTTCTCTTTCCCGTATAGAACACCCACACCTGTTGGGCCGCACATCTTGTGTCCGGAGAATGTAAAGAAGTCACAGCCTAAATCCCGGACATCGATTTTCATGTGAGGCGTACTCTGTGCTCCGTCTACCACGACTACGGCGCCTTTCCTGTGGGCAATATCCGATATTTCCTTGATCGGATTGATGGTGCCGAGAACATTGGAAACATGTGTGATGGCAACAATTTTTGTATTTTCGGTAATCATTTTCTTCGCATCTTCCAATGTAATGGTTCCATCCTGCTGCAACGGGATATATTTTAATTCTGCACCGGTAGCCTTTGCTGCCTGCTGCCACGGAATAATATTACTGTGGTGCTCCATCGGGGTAATCACGATTTCATCGCCTTCTTTCAATCGATGGCGCGCGTAACCATAAGCAATCATATTAATCGAAGTGGTTGTTCCTCTTGTAAAAATGACTTCCTTTGTGCTTCTGGCGTTGATGAATTTACGAACCTTTTCTCTTGATCCTTCATATTCATCTGTCGCTCTGGTCCCGAGGGTATGAACGCCACGATGCACATTCGAATTGTATCCCCGGTAATATTCATCCAGTTTTTCCAGAACCGGTATCGGTTTCTGAGACGTGGCAGCACTGTCCAGGTAGACCAGTGGATGACCGTTGACTTCCTGGTTTAATACTGGAAACAGTTGTTTGAGTTCTTTAACATCCATTAATGAACTTTCCCTTCGATGACCTGTGTTAATTGCTCCTTCACTGCTTCGATTGGAATCTCCCTGACCACAGGAGCAAGGAAACCATGAATAATCAATCGTTCCGCTTCTTTTTGTGTAATGCCCCGGCTCATGAGGTAGTACAGCTGAATAGGATCTACCCGGCCAACAGAAGCAGCGTGGCCTGCCGTCACATCATCTTCATCGATTAACAAAATTGGATTGGCGTCTCCGCGGGCTCCGCTGGACAGCATGAGAACACGAGATTCCTGTTCAGCATTAGACTTGGATGCTCCGTGTTCGATTTTGCCAATCCCGTTAAAAATGGAACTTGCCTGATCTTTCATGACACCATGCTGCAAGATATATCCTTCTGAATGTTTTCCATAATGCACAATTTTTGCAACAAAATTCTGGCTCTGAGAACCTCTTCCTACTGAAACGGATTTCGCATCAGCATAAGAATTGTCTCCCATTAAGTTTGTGAGATTTTCGGAAATTGTATTCCCGTCATTCATCTGCCCGAGCGCCCATTCAATTTTTGCATCCCGATAGGCTACGCCTCGACGGTTCACATAGGCAGTTGTTCCCCTGGCAAAATTGTCTACTGCACCATAGGAAACCCTCGCCTGATCATTGGCGATGACTTCACTCACAATATTAGCAACGGATTCTTTTTCTGTATTGTGGGAAATATAATTTTCTACATAGGTTACCTGGCTTCCTGTATCGGCCACTAAAAGCACATGGTTATACAAAGCCGCTTCGTCATCTTCCTGCCAGAAAATCACCTGAATCGGCTCTTCTATCACAACATTTTTTGGCACATAAAGGAAAACTCCGCCGTTCAACAATGCTGCATGAAGAGCAGTTAAACGGTTTTCATGAACTTTAACCGCATCTTTCATATAATATTTTTCCACCAGATCGCTGTGTTCTTTTACGGCGGTTAATAGATCTGTAAAAATGACGCCTTTTTTCTTCAAATCTTCGGACAGCGACTGATAGGCTATAGTGTGATTTCGTTGAATGATTAGATTTTTACCTGTTTTCCCCTGGTCAACAAATACACGTATCTTTTCGGGAAGTTCATCGAGTGATGCGATTTCTTCCCCTTTTACATCATGTTTAAATTGGGTGAAATTCCAGTTATTGATCCGGGTTTTTTCCGGTTTTGGCATTGGAAGCGTTTCAGCTTCTTCCAGTGCTTTCAGACGCAGATTTTTCATCCATTCAGGTTCTCCACGCCCATCTGTATATTGACTGACATATTGACGGTCATATGGTAGTTGTGTTTCTACGGTCATGATACCCCTCCTATCTGATTACGCTTCCTGTCCTACAGTTTCATCTTCAATGCCAAGTTCTTTCTTAATCCAGTCATAACCTTCCGCTTCAAGTCGTTCAGCCAGCTCAGGACCTCCTGATTTGACAATGCGTCCCTGCATCATGACATGCACATGGTCTGGCGTAATATAATTTAACAGGCGCTGATAGTGAGTAATGATCAGACAGCCAAACTCATCGCTGCGCATCTGATTGATACCTTTAGAAACTACTTTCAAGGCGTCAATGTCCAGACCAGAATCGATTTCGTCCAAAATGGCAATAGCCGGTTTCAACATCATCAATTGCAAAATTTCATTTCGCTTTTTCTCCCCGCCGGAAAAACCTTCATTTAAATAGCGTTGAGCCATATTTTTATCCATTTCCAGAAGATCCATCGTCGCATCCATCTCTTTAATAAACTGCATAAGCGGAATCTCATTTCCTTCTCCGCGCTTTGCATTGATGGAAGAGCGCAAAAAGTCGGAGTTTGTCACGCCGCTGATCTCACTCGGATATTGCATAGCCAAAAACAGACCAGCACGGGCACGTTCGTCCACTTCCATCTCCAGCACATCTTCACCGTCTAAGATGATGCTGCCTTTTGTAATCTCATATTTCGGATGTCCCATAATCGCAGATGCCAGTGTGGATTTACCTGTACCGTTTGGACCCATGACAGCGTGAAATTCGCCGCCCTTTATCGTAAGGTTTACCCCTTTTAAAATCTCCTGACCTTCAATTTCTACGTGTAAATCTTTAATTTCTAAAGTTGATCCTGCCATATTTTAATACCTCCAATTCATATATTTCATTTCGTTCATTCTCAATCTATTCTCATTACAATCTTATAACATTTCGTATGTATATTCAACTTTTAAAGGTAATTAAAATCCGCTTTAAGACTATTTTTGCACTACGATGATAGTAATAACACAAAAACCGTGCATTATTTGGCTAGTGTCTGCAAAGATCACATCATTTATTATAAACAAACTATAGCCGAGATGCATGTGAATTCTTAAGGAAAAGTGAAAGCAAAAAGCAGAACTTCCTTAACCCCCATATGTGAAATGCTCGCTAAGGAACATCGCTAACCGCCCAGGTTTGAAAGGCTATGGCCCAAGGAACATTTCTAACCGCCCAAATTGAAAGTGTTATGGCCCAAGGAACATTTCTAACCGCCCATATGTCGACTAGTGCCTGCTGCTCCGTGGATAAAAAGAAACTTTTGTATCACCCTAAAAAGTCCACCCGTCTTCTTTTACCAGCAAAAAACGATAGGGCTGTCACAAAGACGATCAATCGCCTCCGAGACAGCCCCCATTCTCACTTTATTGATTTTTATTTGAATGTTACCGGTGTACTAGTCGATCAACTTCCGCTACAATTCGTCGGCTTTTAAGGTAATCCTGATCTCTGCGTTTTTCTACCAGCAATCGTTTTTCCAGTCTCCTGCTGTATTCCTCATATCCGATCCCATGTGACTGATGCATCGCTTTTTCCATATCACTTGTGTAATTTAAGTTTAGTGAGTGAATAATAAAAAACCAGCCCTTTCCTTTCGTTTTACATTGGAAAGTATATCATGGATGGGAACCGGACAACAAAGCGCAGAATACTGTATCAAACCATGAATGAAGGGATTCAACTGCATAAATCACAGTTAAATCCCTTACCTTCACAAATGAGGCTATATGCTGGTATTTTCTTTAAAATCCTTCCATCTTGAACATTTAGTGAACAGGGACAACAGCACCCTCGTATGTTTCTTCTATAAATGTTTGAATTTCTTCTGATTGCAATACCTCAATCAGGGTTTGCAGCGCAGGGTCATTTTCATCTTCTGCATTGGACGCAACAATGTTTACATATGGTGATTCAGATCCTTCCAATATTAGCGCATCTTCAAGGGGATTTAAGCCTGCCTCAATGGCATAGTTGGTATTAATGGCGACCAGTGCATCCTCTTCCCTTTCGTAGAATTGAGGGAGAAGCCCGGCATCAATGCTCGCATCAAATTCCAGATCCAGCTTGTTTTCATCGATGTCATCGACTGTAGCCTCCACTTTATTCACTCCTTCTTTTAATTTGATCAACCCTTCCCTCTCCAGAAGTGATAAAATTCTGCCATGGTCGGCTACAGAACGACTCATAATCACGACGGTTCCTTCTTTAATTTCATCCAGACTGCCGATGGTTTTAGAGTAAATACCCATTGGTTCAATATGAACACCGCCCAAATTGACAAAATCATAGCCAAACTCTTCCATTTGCTGTTCTAAGTATGGAATGTGCTGAAAATAATTCGCATCCAGTGTCCCATTGTCCAGGTCCTTGTTTGGAAGGATATAATCCTGATACACCTCAATTTCTAGTTCGACCCCTTTCTCTGCTAAAAGAGGTTTTGCTTCTTCAAGAACTTCAGCATGTGGAACGCTAGTCGCACCGACAACTAATTTTGCTTTTTCTTCTCCGGCCTCTGTTCCACTTGTCTCCCCACCTGAGCTGTTACTGTCTTTATTTTCGTCCTCAGATGATGCTGTCCCGCAGGCAGCAAGCCCAAGCAAAACGAAAACACTTAAAAGTAAAAGGAATAATTTTTTCATATGAGTTCTCTCCTTTTTTATCTTTTATCTAATGTTCGAGAAATCAGATCCCCGATGAATTGAAAAAGAAATACAATCAAAACGATCAGTACTGTACAAACAAACACCACGTCAAAATCCCAGCGCTGGAACCCTTTCATATAAGCCAGGTCTCCGAGACCACCTGCTCCGATCACCCCCGCCATAGCGGTGTAACCAATTAAAGCAATGGCTGTGACTGTAATTCCGGAAACTAAAGCAGGCATGGACTCCGGGAGCAATACTTTAAAAATAATTGTGTTTAAACTGGCGCCCATGGCCTGTGCTGCCTCAATGACACCTTTATCCACCTCCTTTAATGCAATTTCAACCATCCTTCCATAAAAGGGTGAGGCACCAATAATAAGGGCCGGCAGCGCTGCCTTTGGTCCCCGGATTGTCCCTACTAAAAACTCTGTAAAGGGAAAAAGAAGTAAAATTAAAATGATAAACGGGATTGCCCGAAAAATATTGACAAAGGAAGCGACAATAAAATGAAAAAATGGATTTTCTTTCAACCCTCCCTTTCCGGTTAAAAAGAGCAACAAACCAAGTATGATGCCAAAAATCAAGGTTCCTATCACAGAAATGATCGTCATATATAGTGTTTCATAAGTGGCGGTCCATAAATCTTCCAATCTCACATTGGGGAACCATTCGTAAAGCATCCTACTTCACCTCCACATCAATTCCGGAGTCAGTCAGGTATTCTATTGCCTTTTCCACTTCGTTATCCGTTCCATCGAGATGCACCATCATGCTCCCAAACACACCTGACTCATCCTGTGATAGATGTGCCTTTAAAAGATTGATTTGGATATCAAAGGTTTTGGCGGTTTCACTAATCATTGTTCCGCTGACATCCCCCCCAAAAAATCGCAGCCTGGCGATTTTCCCCTTTTCAGGTCGCTCCATCTGTTCGGATAGGTAATCCTCCTCTGATTCATGGGGGCGGGCAAGCTGTTGAACAAACCGTCGAGTGGTCTGTTTGACTGGGTTCTGAAAAACATCTTTCGCTTTTCCTTCCTCAATGATCGAGCCGTTTTCCATCACAGCGACACGATGGCAAATTTTCTGGATCACGTGCATTTCGTGGGTGATCAGAACAATGGTAATCCCTAACTTTTTGTTGATATCCACCAGCAGTTCCAGAATATCATCGGTCGTTTGGGGGTCTAGAGCAGATGTCGGTTCATCACATAACAGCACCTCAGGATGATTGGCCAGTGCCCGGGCGATGCCGACCCGCTGCTTTTGTCCACCGCTGAGCTGGGACGGGTAACTGTTTTCTTTCCCGCTCAGCCCTACCAGATCTATTAACCGCTGCACCCTTTGTTTTCGTTCCCGTTTCGGGACCTTTGCGATTTCAAGTGGTAAGGAGATGTTTTCAAAAACAGTACGGGACCAGAGCAAATGAAAGTGCTGAAAAATCATTCCGATTTTTTGGCGCGTTTTCCTTAATTCCCGACTGCTTAAAGTCGTCATATCTTTTTCGTTTAAAACTATACGGCCGGTACTTGGTTCTTCCAGCCGGTTTAACAGGCGGATGAAGGTGCTTTTTCCTGCACCGCTAAAACCGATAACGCCAAAAATTTCACCTTTTTTAATGTTTATATTTAAATCGTTTACAGCATGGACCTCGTTTGAACCGTTCTTATAGTGTTTGGACAGCTGACGAATTTCTATCATTTTTTCATCCCCTTTGCTAAAGTAAAGTTAGATGCCATAAATGCAGGATTAATCCAAGAAAAGTGCAACCGCTCCTACTAGAACCCCGGGACTGCTGGACACTGCCATGCACCCGGGTGGTGAAAACAGCTCAATGGGCTGGACCTTTACCATGTGGTCTATACTTGCTAATTTTATCCGTTGCTAAAAATGAAAAAGCCTTTCTGTTCAGACAAGAGAACAGAAAGGCTTTTTAAACCTTCTTGTTCCCTTATCTCTCAAAGTCATCCTAGACTTTGCAGGATTTGGCACCGTTCAAACAGCTCGCTGCTGCTTGATGGTTGCCGGGCTTCTTCGGGCCAGTCCCTCCGCCTCTCTCGATAAGAGAAAATATTTACTATTTTAAAGCATTAATTTATTAAGTTTTTCACGTATAAAAGTATACTATCATGGACTATTTGTCCAGTCAATATTTTTTCATCAAAAAACCCTCTTCTGATCAGAAGAGGGTTAAACATGCCAAGACATCTTCCCCCCTCCTCATCTCCCAGAGCCATCTTCAGGCTCTGCAGGATTTGGCACCGTTTCAAACAGCTCGCTGCTGCTTGATGGTTGCCGGGCTTCTTCGGGCCAGTCCCTCCGCCTCTCTCGATAAGAAGTGGTCATTTATTCACTACACTTGAATCTATTAAAACTGATTAAAATTATAAATAACATACAAACAGGTGTCAACAGAATCGGCAAACTTTTTGAACAACAAAGACAGCAGGGGTAATCCGTGTATTCATACCGCAAGACCAAATAAAGATTCTACCAGTAACAAATCCTTGTAATGCCCGTTTGCTTCCAGGTGATTCCCGGGAATCTGAGACAAAAAACTTTTGCCATTAATCAGTTCATTGCATGCCTTCTCTGTTCCAGCAATCACCATTACTTCCTGAGAGAAATCTTCAGGCAACACATGGGTGATGGACACGTGACCATTTTGTATAATTACATACCCGCATTCAGACCCGTTTTCAATCTGAATGATTAGATTTTTGTGATCAATCAGCGACAACAAATCGTTTCGTTTCTCAAGTCTGCTTTTCCAATCCCGTAAACGTTCTATCAACATCCGTGGCCCGCCTTTTCCTTTTCATCAACCTTTCGACGTTGCTTAAAGTTTTTCCTGTTTACTGCCGCAAATCAATTCCGACAAATTTTCAATCCCCCAGGTGAGGAACTAGCTTATGCACCAGATAGGGGACGGAGTGAAAAGCATAAAAGATTTCCTGAACTTCACCAGATTTTACAATCAACAAACAGGGAACACTTGTTATTTGATATTGTTCCATAAAATCAGGATACAGTGAAGCATTCAATTTATAAATCTGCAACGCACTCACTTTATTCTCAATCATTCTCAGCATGTTTTCAGCCAGCTGACACGTCCCACAAAAAGGGGTGTGCACAAATAAAAAGAGGGGGGTCTCACCTTTCCATAGGTGTTCAAACTGGTCTTTCTGTATCTCTTTCATCTCCATTACCCTTTCAAATAAAACGGTTTGACTTTTATATTGGCCTGAACCAGTACTGAGGCTAACACATGGTCCGGTGTCGCTGCAACTTCCCGATATCCAGGGTCTACAAATATATGATGGGCATGAGGCAGTTCATGCTGTAATTGTTTTCTTAATTTTTTACCGGCATCATCCTCGTCTACCAGCAGGTAAACATCCCGATCATCCAGGCTATATTCATCAATCATTTCTTCCATTCGTTCAATTCCCAGTGTCCCATGAGTACAAACGATTTCGAAATCCTCATTCAACATCCGCTCGACCTTTTGCCGGTCCGTACGGCCTTCCACGATCAAAATCTTTTTAAGGTTCTCCATTCTGATCACCTAATTCCCCATTCTTCACCGGACCATGTGACAGGATGGTTGGCCGGTGGACTGCTTTCCGATCAGTTTTGCGTTTCAATTCAAAATAAAAAGGCAGCGGTTATCGTCCCACTGCCAGTTTGTGTTCACAATTAGTCTTCTTCACTGATCATTTCTTCGTATTGTTCTGCAGTCATTAAATCATCAACCTGTGACATATCCTCAGGCTCTACAATGATCATCCATGCTTTTTCATAAGGAGATTCATTCACAAGCTCTGGACTGTCTTCCAGTTCTTCGTTTACTTCAACGACTTTTCCGCTGACAGGAGCGTATAATTCGGATACAGTTTTTACGGATTCAACACTTCCAAAAGGTTCCTCCGCTTCAATTTCGTCTCCAACCTCAGGAAGTTCTACAAATACAATGTCACCGAGTTCAGACTGGGCAAAATCCGTAATCCCTATCCGGATTTTTTCACCTTCAACTTTTACCCATTCGTGTTCTTCAGAGTAACGGTATTCTTTTGGTAAACTCATGATTGACCCTCCATTTTTGAAATTCTCATTCAAATCATACACTAAAGGAGATATTTTTTACAGCAAAATTTCGTCTTACTTCCAGGTTTGTTCAAACGTATCTTCATTGAACCCTACGGTTACTTTTTCGCCATCGGTAATAATTGGCCGTTTGATCAGCATTCCTTCAGATGCGAGCCATTCAACCATTTCATCAAGAGCTGCATCTTTGATTTTATCCTTCATGCCCAGCTCTCTATATTTTTTTCCGCTAGTGTTAAAAAACTTCTTGGCGGGAAGTCCGCTTTTTTCGATATATCTCTTTAATTCTTCCTTTGAGGGCGGGTTATCCACAATATGTACAATCTCATAATCAATCCCATGATCATCCAGCCATTTTAATGCTTTTTTGCTAGTTCCACACCGCGGGTAATGATACACTTTCAGCATAACAATCCCCCTTCCTGATGAAATAGGTCTGCTCCATATTGTAACATATATATATCATTCAAACACTCATGCTGCACGTTCCTTAGTATTCCCCTATTTGATGAGCGACATAACCTGAGGGCAAAAGAAAAGTCAAAGCAATACTATTTGGGGCTGCACAGAATGGAGCATTCGGTAATGGTGATGCCGCAGCACCATGCTCGCATCAGTTCAATAGATTTCACTGAAAAGTCCCGGATGATGGGCCTGTAGATTTGAGGAGCTAATATATCCAGTCAATCATATGTGGTTTTGACAGCATTGCCTGCTCGTGTCCACGGCAGGCAATCCTTCGTATTTTGGGTTTCTTTGCGATTTGTTCGTTTCTTATCCCTGTTCATTTCTATATGTCCCTGTCTCAGCATCAGCCTATAATCATGAATATTCCATGAAAAAGGCGGCTCCTCAATGAAGAGCCACCGATTTTTGTTTGCTAGATCATACTATATATTTTTCCGCTTCAATAATGGCTTTCGCAATTTCTCTTTTCTTTTCAATCACATTAATCGGGTCATGACGGGTCAATTTTCGCAGGGCAGAAAGCATCATACGGAGAGTATCACCTGTTTCGCTGGCGATTAATGTTTCTTTTGCATGGGCCTCAATGCGGTTAAAGGCCTCTTCGCAGTAAACTTCCGTGTAAAGAATTTTTTGTCTGTTCTTTTCTTCACCCGTCTTGTTCACAGCTTTTTCAGTACGCAAAATCGCTGATTCCAAATTATATATTTCAGCCACCATATCAGCAATATTGACAAGCAATTCCTGTTCATGTTCAATTTTTTCCCCATACGTTTGTACTGCTAATCCTGCCGCAAGCAGCGCAATTTTCTTGGCATTTTTGAGCAAATATTTCTCTTTCTCCAACAGCCCGTCACCTACTGTTTCAGGCATCATCATCATGAGTTCTTCCTGAAGTCCCTGGGCTTTTTGTAAAAGAGGCAGCTCTCCTTTCATCGCCTTTTTCAACAATGTTCCCGGAACGATTAAACGGTTGATTTCATTTGTTCCTTCAAAGATCCGGTTAATCCGGGAGTCTCTGTAGATCCGTTCCACTTCATATTCCTGCATAAATCCGTAGCCGCCATGAAGCTGAACCGCTTCGTCTGCCACAAAATCAAGGAGTTCTGTTGCAAACACCTTGTTTAGAGAACACTCGATGGCATATTCAGCAATACTTTTTGCAATTTCTTTTCCATCTTTTAGTTGTTCTTCGCTAAGGCTTCCCATACGTTGTTCAAATAAACCGACTGTACGGTATACCGAACTTTCGTTAGCATAAATATTTGCTGCCATCGTTCCAAGTTTCTCTCTGGTTAACGAAAAACTGGAAATCGGAGTATTAAACTGTTTTCGTTCGTTTGTATATTTAACAGCAATTTCAAGGGCCCGCTTCGATCCGCCAACTGCACCAATAGCAAGTTTGTACCGTCCGACATTTAAAATGTTAAAGGCAATGACATGCCCGCGGCCAACCTCACCGAGAACATTTTCTACCGGTACCTCTGCATCCTCAAGAATCAATGTTCTTGTGGAGGAAGATTTAATTCCCATTTTCTTCTCTTCAGGGCCGGTAGAAACACCAGGAAAATCACGTTCTACGATAAAAGCTGTAAACTTATCTCCATCCACTTTGGCATAAACCACAAAAACGTCAGCAAAAGCCGAGTTCGTAATCCACTGTTTTTCACCATTTAAAATATAATGAGTTCCTGCTTCATTCAATTTAGCAGTTGTTTTTGCTCCGAGGGCATCAGATCCTGAACCGGGTTCTGTCAGTGCATACGCAGCAATTTTTTCACCGGTTGCCAGTGCGGGAAGATATTTTTTCTTCTGTTCTTCATTACCAAAAAAGACGATCGGCAAAGATCCGATTCCGACATGGGCTCCATGGGAAATGGAAAAGCCTCCAGCATCGGACATTTTTTCAGTAATTAAAGATGAGCTGATTTTGTCAAGACTCAATCCCCCATATTCCTCGGGTATATCCGCGCCTAAAAGCCCTAATTCTCCGGCCTGCTTTAATAATTGAACGGTAATATCAAACTCATGGTTTTCCAGCCGTTCTAATTGAGGTCGTACTTCGTTGTGAACAAAATCTTCTGTTGTTTTCGCAATCATTACATGTTCATCTGTAAAATCTTCCGGAGTGATCACATCCTCCGCCTGAATATCCTCTACTAAAAATTCTCCGCCTTTAAATAATCTTTCTTTTGTTTCACCCATCTTGCTTCCTCCTCTTTATACTAATTCAAATACGCCAGCAGCTCCCATTCCGCCGCCAATACACATCGTTACAACACCAAATTGAACATTTCTCCTCTTCATTTCATGAATAAGAGAAAGGGTTAATTTTGTTCCGGTGCAGCCAAGGGGATGACCCAGGGCAATTGCTCCGCCATTCACATTGACTGTTTCTTCATCAAGTCCCAGTTCACGGATGACCTGAATGGACTGGGATGCAAACGCTTCATTGAGTTCAAATAGACCGATGTCAGACAACTCCAGTCCAGCCAGCTCAAGCGCTTTAGGCACAGCCTTCACCGGTCCAACTCCCATAATTTCCGGTTCTACTCCGGCTACGGCAAAAGAACGGAATTTTGCAAGGGGTTTCAGTCCTTCTGCTTTCGCTTTATCGTGATCCATGACCAGTACAGATGCTGCTCCATCACTCATTTGTGATGAGTTACCGGCTGTGACCGATCCATTTAATTTGAAAGCAGGCTTTAATTTGGCAAGAACCTCCAGGTTTGTATCCCGTCGTACCCCTTCGTCCTGCTTCAATACAATGGTTTTTTCGTGAACGTTGTTGTCAGGTCCGAACTCCCGGCTGGTTACCTCAACCGGTACAATCTCATCATTAAATTTTCCTTCCTCCAGTGCTTGAGCTGCCCGCTGGTGACTTCTGACCGCAAAAGCATCCTGTTCTTCCCGGGTAATGCCAAAACGTGTTGCGACTTCTTCTGCGGTATGTCCCATGGACATATAGTAGCCCGGTGCCTGTTCGACTAATTTTACGTTTGGCTTGATGACATGGCCACCCATCGGAATCAGGCTCATGGACTCGGCTCCGCCGGCAAGGATGGTGTCACTGTATCCGAGCATGATTCGTTCTGCTGCATAGGCGATACTTTGCAGGCCGGAAGAACAGTAACGGTTTATGGTGATCGCCGGCACATCATGAGGAAGGCCGGCAAGTCCTGCGATATTCCGGGCCATGTTCATGCCCTGTTCCGCTTCGGGCATGGCACAGCCAATAATCACATCATCTATATTTCCATCGTAATCATCAGCTCGTTTTAATGTTTCCTTAATGGTTAAGGCTGCCAGATCGTCTGGACGTGTGTTAGCCAGAGTACCTTTTTTTGCCTTTCCTACAGGTGTTCGGGCACCTGAGACAATGACTGCTTCTTTCACATTTCTTCCCCCTGTTCATTTTGGAGTTTTCAAAACTTAGTTCCGAAGCGGTTTACCTTTTAAAAGCATATGTTGCATTCGCTGCTGGGTTTTCGGTTCGCCGATCAAACTTAAGAAAGCTTCCCGCTCAAGATCGAGCAAATACTGTTCATCAACTAGCGTTCCTTCTTTTAACCGTCCTCCAGCGATGACAAATGCCAGCTTTTCTGCAATTTTCAAGTCATGTTCACTGGCATAGCCGCCAAATCCCATTGATTTTGCACCCAGTAGCATGGCAGCATATCCTGGTTCCCCGACTACCGGCACTTTCTCCCGCCTGGGCGGCTGGTAACCGGTCTGTGAAAGGGCCAGGACCTTTTGCTTGGCATCGTGGATTAAATGATCGCCATTTACGCTGATTGCATCTTGATCATTCAGGAATCCATATTCTCTGGCTTCCTGTGCTGAAGTTGATACTTTGGCGGTAGCAATTTTTTCAAACACATCATTGGCGACTTTTGTCAGATCCAGGTCTATCCCTTTCGGCAGACCTTCCAGCTGTTTCATGTAGAGCTCCTTATTTCCTCCGCCCCCGGGAATAAGGCCCACGCCCACTTCTACAAGTCCCATATACGTTTCCTGCGAAGCCTGAATGGCGCTTGACGGCAGACAAACTTCTGTGCCTCCACCGAGGGTCATGCCGAATGGAGCAGCAACAACCGGTTTTTCACTGTATTTCAAATTCATCATGGCCTGCTGGAATTGCTTCACTACAAGTTCAAGCTCAAAGAAATTTTGATCCTGTGCTTCCATCAGCATCAGAGCAAGATTTGCGCCAACACAGAAATTTTTGCCCTGATTTCCAATGACAAGTCCGCGGAAATTATGTTTAACTTCCTCCAGGGATTCATTGATCATTTGAATAACATCAAGACCAATGGCGTTATTTTGTGAATGAAATTCAAGGAGCGCCACATCGTCCCCAAGGTCGATCAGGCTGGCACCACTGTTTTTCTTGATAACGCCGCTCGTCTCTTTCCAGAGTTTGAGATGGATTTCTTTCGGATTCAAAACCTGCTCCCGATAATGTCCATCGTGGTAGAAGTAGAGTTTTCCGTTTTCTTTTTTATAAAAGCTTTCATAACCCCTGGCCAGCATTTCTTCTACCCATTCAGGAACCTGCTCTCCTTCTTCTTTCATCCGTTCTACAGACGAACGGACTCCAATGGCATCCCAGCTTTCAAATGGACCCAGCTCCCAGCCGAATCCCCATTTCATCGCCCGGTCAATGGCAGGGATGTCATCAGCAATTTCACCCAGCAGATCTGCAGAATAGATCAGCACAGGTTTAAAAATGGACCACAGCAAGTCACCAGCACGGTCACCTTTAGCTGATACCAGGGCTTTGATTTTCCTCTTTGTTCCTTTTTCCTGTTTAGCCATTTCGGTGGCCTTTGTTTTCAACTTTTTGCGTTCTTCATATTCAAGGGTCGCTGGATTTAATTCATAAATGACGCTTCCCTTTTCCCCTTTCTTCTTCAAGAAAAATCCCTGTCCTGCCTTTTGACCAAGCCATCCTTTTTCCTGCATCTTTTTCATAAATTCAGGAACGGCAAATACTTCTTTTTCCTGACCTTCCACCTGCTCATAGACGTTATTGGCAACATGGATAAATGTATCTAATCCAACAACATCAAGTGTCCGGAAAGTTGCACTTTTCGGACGTCCGATTAACGGACCAGTCACAGAATCGACTTCACCAATACTGTAACCGTTTTCGAGCATTTTCTGGACAGTGACCAATAACCCATAGGTTCCAATCCGATTCGCAATAAAATTCGGAGTATCCTTCGCCTCAACCACTCCTTTGCCAAGAACATCCTCTCCGAATCGTTTCATAAAGGCAACCACTTCGGGATCAGTGTCTTTCGTCGGTATCACCTCAAGTAATTTTAAATAGCGAGGCGGGTTGAAGAAATGGGTTCCAAGGAAATGTTTCCGGAAATCTTCAGATCTTCCTTCAGCCATCTTTTCAATAGAGATACCGGAAGTATTTGAACTGACGATGGTACCCTCTTTGCGGAAACGGTCTACCTGTTCAAATACTTTTTTCTTGATGTCCAGATTTTCAACCACCACTTCTATAATCCAGTCAACTTCACCAAGTTTTTCCATGTGGTCTTCCATATTGCCTACGGAAATTAAATCGAGATTTTTTTTACTTGTAAGCGGTGAAGGTTTTTGCTTCAATAATTTCTTCTTATTTTCTGATGCGATTCGGTTTCTGACCGCAGGATCTTCCAGTGTAAGTCCCTTCTTCTTTTCCACGTCATTCAAGTCCCGTGGCACAATGTCGAGCATCAGTGTAGGAATGCCAACGTTTGCCAGATGAGCCGCTATTCCTGCCCCCATCACACCTGAGCCCAGCACGGCCGCGCGCTTGATATTTCGCTCCATTCCATTTCCCCCTATTCCTTTTTTGAATGAATACTCATTCATTTTTTGACGAAAAAAATAAGACATACTTCGAATATGGATCTAGTTTTACTATAAAATATATTCTGATATTTCGCAATCATTTTGAAGATTATTCATGCAAAAATTTATCATTTTCAATAAGGAGGCGTCCTATTTACCCACAGGGCCACTGGTGTCCCTCCACTAATGGATCTGAAAACAGGAGGGACAGAAGTGGATCAAGGGGCCTGGACGCCGGAGGTAAAAATAATAAATTTGGTTTCCTTGTTCATCCCGGGTTAGATGATGAAAAAATTTTTTTATTTTTTAAACATGCCTTTCAAAACAAAGGCCACATTGGCGGGACGTTCTGCGAGACGACGCATAAAGTATCCGTACCAGTCATTTCCATAAGGAACATAAACTCTCATTTTATACCCTTCTCTGGCTAGCTGTTCCTGGCGTTCCGGACGGATACCATAAAGCATCTGGAACTCAAACTGATCCCTCGGGATACGATGCTCATCGACCAGTTTTTTCGTGTATTCAATAATGGCATCATCATGGGTGGCAACTGCGGTATAATTTCCATTTAACAGGTGCATTTTAATAATCTTTTTAAAGTTTTCATCTACATCTTTTTTCTCAGGAAAGGCTACCTCGGGGGATTCTTTATATGCTCCTTTGACGAGGCGCAGGTTCGGGCTGTACGGATTTAAATCCTCAATGTCATTAACCGTGCGATATAAATAGGCTTGTAGAACCGTTCCAAGTCCATCGTATTCTTTTTTCAATTCTTTAAATATATCCAGCGTTTTCTGGCATCGTTCATAGTCTTCCATGTCGATGGTAACGAATACTTGATGCTTTTTTCCTGCCTCCAAAATTTTCCTCATGTTTTCCATGACTAGCTCGTCCGAAATATCAAGTCCCATCGACGTCATTTTTAGGGAAAGCTGGGAGTCCAGGTTATGTTCCGCTATCGTTTCAATCGCTTTGATACATTCGTTTGCACGATCTTTAGCTTCCTGTTCGTTATCTACAAATTCCCCTAAATGATCAAGGGTCACCACAAGCCCGCGATCATTTAATGATTGGATGACATTTTTTGCATCTTCTATTGTTTCACCCGCAACAAAACGGGAAGCTCCAAACCGCAAACCATATTTTTTAGCAAGCTTTGTAAAAAATTTATTTTCAGATAAAAACAAGAAAAAATTCCTCATGAGCTGTTCCATCTTTTAAGTCCTCCTTTTATGCGAGATAACTTTATAATTGGATAAAAAATCATTACTATTTTATCACTTTTTTTGCCGCAAAACATCTCGATGTATGATTTTGTCGAAAAAAATAAAAGCATATTTTTCAAGCAGAGGCGGAAACCTATGCATGAAACTAGCTGTAAAGGAGGATAATCATATGCAGCAACAACAGACTACCCAGAACCAAAATATGCAGATGCCACCGACAATGGTCAGTTCAAAAGACCAGATGTATTTGACAGATATGCTTACCTGGAATTTAACCGCTTCGAAAAAAGCTCATTTTTTTGCCAGACAATGCCAGAATCAGGATGTGAAAACGGCCCTGGAAGATGCAGGGCGTATGCACCAGAGACACTATGAAAAAATTCTGCAGTATTTAAATCGGAACCCGAATCCGGCACAACCATCTTAAATAAAGGAGGGACTTTTATGCCTAGCCAGAAAGTGAATAATCCGGAAACCGTTGTACCGGACACATCACAGATGAATGACAGGGATTTTTTAAATGATATGCTAAACACGGAAAAATATTTAACGGGCTCTTATAACATCGCCATGAATGAAGTAAGCAATCAGAACATGTATCAAGAATTATCTACTATTTTCAAGGAAACTCAGGATGTCCAGAGAAACCTGTATAACGTCATGTTTCAGCACGGCTGGTACTCTCTTGAAGTGGCAGATCAGCAGACGATGCAGCAAAGCTATCAAAAATACTCCGGCTACACCAATCAGTTTCCATATGTAAACTGATTATTTAATGGTTATGATGGAACGTGTGCCATTGAAAGGATATAAAAAGAGGGTGTCTATTGCGCCATCGGCAAGACACCCTTTTTTTAAAAACATTAAACGACATCATAACCCTGCTCTTCAATGGCTTCTGCCATCTTCTCTTTTGTTACTTTCGATTCGTCATAGGTCACATCCACTTTTCCTGAATCCAGATGGACAGTAACAGATTCTACTCCATCCAGTGCAGTTAATGCTCCTCTAACAGCTTTTTCACAATGTCCGCATGACATGCCCTGTACATTTAATGTAATCTCCATCATAATCCTCCTCCATTTTTCATATATATTTTATAGTTTTACCCGCTTTAATCGAAGCGAGTTTGTTACCACACTTACTGAACTGAAGGCCATAGCTGCTCCAGCAATCCATGGTGCCAATAACCCTGCAGCGGCAACTGGAATACCCGCCGAATTATAAGCAAGGGCCCAGAACAGATTCTGGCGAATATTTTTCATCGTTTTATGGCTTAAGCGGATAGCTTTTGGAATCAACAAAAGTTCGCCGCCTAAAATCGTAACATCAGCTGATTCGATTGCTACATCCGTTCCTGTCCCAATAGCGATCCCGATGTCCGCGGTGGCCAGGGCAGGAGCATCGTTAATACCATCACCCACCATGGCTACTCTTTTTCCTTCCTTTTGCAGTTCCTTTACAACCTTTGCTTTCTCTTCTGGAACAACTTCGGCAATCACTTTTTGGATTCCTACCTGTTCAGCAATGGATTCTGCAGTCCGCTTATTATCACCTGTTAACATCACGATTTCGATCCCGAGATCTTTCAATTCCTGAATAGCCTGTTTTGATGTCTCTTTTATGGTATCAGCTACTGCCATTCCCCCTTTTAATTCTCCATTCACTGCAATCAGCATGGCAGTTTTTCCCTGTTCTTCCCATTTGCCCACAATCTCCTCATATTCATGTAAATCGATCTGCTCCTGGTTCATCAATTTACGTGATCCGGCAAGAACAGATTGTCCTTTAACAGTTGCCTGAATACCGTGTCCCGGTACCGCTTCAAACGTTTCCGGTTCGTTGATGACAGCTCCTTTTTTCCGAGCATAGTTGACAATCGCCTGTGCCAGGGGGTGTTCGGAAGCATTTTCTGCACTGGCAACAAGTCCAAGTAAATCTTCATCTCCTGTAAAGTCTGTCACTTCCGGTTCTCCTTTTGTAATCGTTCCTGTCTTATCGAATACGATCGTATTGATTTTATGTGTCGCTTCTAAATGTTCCCCGCCTTTATATAAAATTCCGTTTTCTGCGCCTTTTCCCGTACCAACCATAATGGATGTCGGTGTGGCCAGGCCTAGAGCACAAGGACAGGCGATGACTAACACAGCAATGGCCGCCGTTAATGCCGGGGGAAGTTCCCCTGGTGTAATCAGCGTAATCCAGACCATAAAGGTTAACGCGGCAATAGCTACGACAATAGGGACAAAATATCCTGAAATAACGTCAGCCATGCGCTGTATAGGTGCTTTGGAACCCTGAGCCTCTTCAACCACTTTAATAATGCCTGCCAGTGCCGTATCTTTTCCTACTTTTGTCGCTCTCATTTGTAACGTGCCATTACGGTTGATCGTTGACCCAATAACCGGGTCTCCTGCTGATTTTTCGACCGGAATGGATTCACCGGTGATCACCGATTCATCCACTGATGATTGTCCCTGGATCACTTCCCCATCAACAGGTATTTTTTCACCGGGACGGACAAGAATCACATCCCCAACCTGTACATGTTCGATGGGAACCTTAACTTCTTTTCCGTCTTTTATGACGGTTGCTTCTTTCGCTTGAAGATCGAGCAGTTTTGAAATCGCCTGAGTCGTTCTTCCTTTGGCTACTGCTTCAAAATATTTTCCCAATAATATTAATGTAATTAAAATGGCGCTTGTTTCAAAATATAGATGAGGTTTTACCTCCGGGGTAAATATCGTTCGGATCGCTTCACTGACACTGTAAAAGTAGGCTGCACTGGTACCTAGAGCAACTAAAACATCCATATTGGCACTTTTATTCCGCAAGTTTTTATAAGCTCCCACATAAAACTGCCAGCCGATCATAAATTGAATCGGTGTGGCCAGTGCCATTTGCAGCCAGGGATTCATCAATACCCCCGGAACATACAAATTGAATAAATGATCCGCCATGGTCAAAAGCAACGGAAAAGAAAGAATGGCAGATATATACAACTTGAGCCGTTTTTTCTTCAGTTCTTCTTCTTTCTTTGCCTTCTTATGTTCATCTTCCTGACGCACTTTTGCATCATAGCCGATTTTCCTAATTTTTTCTATGATGCTGTCAAGATCTACCGTCCCGGGGGTATATTCAACCGTAGCTGTTTCACTGGCCAGGTTTACACTTGCCGATGATACGCCCGGCATTTTGTTCAATACTTTTTCAATTCGCGAAGAACAGGCTGCACAGGTCATCCCATAAACGTCCAGTTCCTTTTTCTCTATCTCCACTTCATACCCCAGCTTATCTATTTTTGATGTGATTTCCTCTATATTGACCTGATCTGGATCATACTCAACCGTCGCATTTTCCATCGCCAGATTGACTCTGGCATCCACCCCGTCCATATTATTCAGGGTCTTTTCGATGCGTGTGGAACAGGCCGCACAGGTCATTCCTTTAATTCCGAGATTTACTTGTTTAGAATCACCCATTCTCCTCACCACCCTTTTATGATTTTGAAAATTGCTGAAACACTTTTATTAGCTCATCAATTGCTTCGTCGCCATTTCCCTGTTTCACTGCAGAACTGACGCAATGGCGGGTATGGCGTTCGAGTAAAGAAAACCCGACTTTTTTTAAAGCCGCATGAATAGCAGAAATCTGAACAAGGATATCAACACAGTACCGGTCTTCTTCCACCATTTTTTGAATACCCCGAACCTGGCCCTCAATCCGGCGCAGGCGGTTTACAAGTTGTTTCTTTTCATGTTCTGTGCGGGGTTTGGTCGGTGATTTCCCGCTGTTTTCAGGCAAGTTTATCTCAAGGTGATCCATGGTTATCACTTCCTTTTCTCAAATATACTATACCCCGGTTATGTATATTGTGTCAAATAAAATGTGTTTCACAGTTAATTTTGTCTTGCCCGGAGCTTTTTACTCCTGTATATTCTGGCAAATCCCTCTACCCTTCCATCTCCCATCATATTTATCATGTAGTATAATAAGAAAGGGAAAATGTTTGTGAGAATATTATCAATTTAGTGAAGGTATCATTTCGGCAGAGAATAGGAATGGAGGAAAATAAAGAAATGCCCATTTGTCAGAACTGCGGCCATAAATGGAGCTGGACAAAAACGTGGAAATTATCCCTCACACTAGATCATGGCATGATTTGCCCGAATTGCGGGAAAAAGCAATATGTGACGAACCGCACAAGAAAAATGAATGCTGTAATGACGCTTGTCATCACTACCCTGATGTTGCTGGTGAATATCATATTTGGCCCTGCACCTGTTTTGTTCATCGTTTTGATCGTAGTTTTTTTGTTATACATCGGACTTTATCCTTTATGGCTCGAGCTGTCGAATGAAGAAGAACCTTTCTGGTAGTCTAACAAAAATCCATGTTATTCTTAACAGGAAGCAAGCGCCAGAATATGTTTTCTGGCGCTTGCTGCTTCGCTAAACTTATTTGACTGTCTTCATGTGTTATGGCATCGGGGTCGGGGTCGGATCAACACCAAGATCTTTGTACTTATTGTCAATTTGCTCCCGTATCGTTTGCAGATCTTCCCCTTCTTCATACATGGTCACAGCCTCACGGGCTATACTGACACAGATTCCTCAGCCAAAACCCATGTTATCAAGGACAACGGTTCCGTTTTGATCCTGATCGACAAAACAGTCCCGGTTGCTTTCATGCCCCTGTTCATAACATCCACAGTAGCAGGGCATATAGCTTAACACTTCTGGATGATGAATAGCATTTTCGTAGGCCTCTCTGATCTCTTCTGTCCCTTCCTGGCTAAAAAATTCGGCCACATCAGGAGACCAGGCATTTTTACCTTTATGATATTGCAAGTTTTCCAGAGAATGATCAACTGTAATGGAACCATTCTTGGTGATGCCCTCCGAATCATCCTGAGAACAGGCTGTCAGAAAAGTGATCAGGGTCCCCAGTAAAAGAAAATAACGTTTGATCATATTTTCACCTCTTTAACTGCCAGGACTATTCAAAAGTTTATCATAACCCCCGGCAGTTTTTCGAAGTTTTTTTTTCTTAAACGGCACAACTAACACAATAAATTAGTTGTGCCTTTTCCATTTCTCTTCAATAGTGTTTAAATATTCATTTGGCTCTTTTTTGAATCTTC
>NZ_SMAN01000020.1 GCF_004342905.1 Melghiribacillus thermohalophilus
AAAATTCATCATGTGGTCTTCGGGATGATGAAACGAAAAAAAAACGCAAATCTGCAGGATACCTTAGCTGCTTACACAAAATTCTTGACGTTACCCACCTTGAAGTTATTCAAAAAATGTACCAAAAAATTTCTTCACTCCTGATAAGATGAATTACGGAGAATTTATCAGGTGGATAAATGGGAAGTGTATATGAAAATTCGGCAACTGTTAGAACAAGGGTTCAGTAAAAAGAAAATTGCAGAAAAACTTGGAATTTCAAGGCCAACACTATATCGATATTTAAAGAAAAACCATCAGGAAATGGCGGATTGGATGAAGTCCATTCAAACCAGATCCAAAAAGCTGGATCCCTATCGAGATCAATTTTTAGGATGGTTAAAAGAACATCCAGATATATCTGCTGCACAGATAGAAGATTGGTTAAAAGAGAGACATCCCTCTCTACATGTGGCAGAGAGCACATTACGTGCCTATGTTCGCCAACTGCGGGCAGAGTATGATCTTCCAAAAGAAAAGAACCCGCGCACCTATGAAGCAGTACCCGAAAAAGGAATGAGGGAACAAGCACAAGTCGATTTTGGACTAACCACTCAAGATACACCCAAAAACCAAAAAGTAAAACTGTACTTTATTGCGTTTCAGCTGTCTCATTCTCGGTATAAATACATGGAGTGGCTAGATCGGAACCGCAGTCGTACAGGCTAGAGTGCGTCGCCCAAAAGATATACCAAGTGTGGAAGTGAATGTAGGAATCATTTCAACTTGGATTATTGCGGCTTTAATGAACCAAACATACTTTTCTATTCATGAGCTTAACGAGGCGATCCACCTTAAGTTAGAGACGTTTAACCAGAAACCTTTTCAGAAAAAAATAGGTAGTAGACAAACTGCTTCCCTGGAAGAAGAAAAGTTTGCCCTACTCCCCTTACCAACCAAACCATACGAATTAGCAACCTGGAAAAAAGCTATTGTACCTCTAGATTACCACATCATTGTTGACAAAAAACATTATTCCATCCCATATGAATATGTCAAGCACGAAGTGGATATTCGTATAACATCTAACCATATGCGAATCGCTTCACATGTGAGACTCAAAAGATACAAAGGAAACCTTTTCTACAATTCCAGAACACATGCCCGAGAACCACCGGATCTATATCGAGTGGGATCAGCAGCGAATTTATGAGTGGGCAGATCAAGCTGGGGAACATACCCAAATGGTCATGGAGGGGATATTCAATATCTCAAAAGTCGAATGCCAAGCACAAAAGATGTGCATGGGTATCGTTAAGCTGACAGACCGCTATTCATTGAATCGTCTCGAAGAGGCTTGTATGCAAGCTTCAGTTTATTCTACATCCCCCAAGTTAAACAGTATTAAACCATTTCGAAACATGGCAAGGATAAAAGTTTTGATTCGAAGACAGACCATCATAAAAATAATCGCTCAAGCTCTTTTGGCTTTACACGAGGAGCAACGTATTTTGGAGGAAAGAGAAATGACCAATGAAAATACAATTGCGAAATGAAATTAAATGAAATGAGAATGACTGGAATTACCAGGACTTATCTTTTGACGAACGATTTAGTTTATTGGTGGATGTAGAGTATGCCAGGCATCTTCAGGAGTATACTGCTGTATTTCTTTTGCCCATTCATCTACACTTTTTCCGTCAGAGAGTTCTGCTTTCCTTTTTCATCTAATCGCTGTTTGCGTTGCTGGATTTTCGCAGCCAGTTGCTCACGGATAAAGGCTTCCTCTTCTTCTGATGCTGCATTCGTTAAGGAGTTAACTAAGTCAATAATTTTGTAATTCTGCCGTTTAACGACCGGCTTCATTTCGGTATAATTTTGCAGTTTGTCATAAATACCTACTGCATCAAAAATATTAAAATGGGTCTTCCTGATCTCCGGACAAAGCCGTGTAGCCCGGCCCAACATCTGGTCATACAAGATACGGGACTGCACCCGGCGCAGGAATACGAGATTCGTAACTGCTGGCACATCAATCCCTGTTGTAAGAAGATCCACAGTAACCTCGATATTTGGAAGACGTTCATTCTTAAACTTTTTGATGGCATCTAACGGCTTGAAGATGGAGCCGGTGATTTTGATAATAGCCCCGTCTTCAATTTCGTCTCCATTCTCTTTGTAGGCTCCTTTTAATAAACGGACAACCATATTGACATGCTGATCTGTAGCAGCAAAGACTAATGTTTTTTCGTTGCCGGCCGGATCAATATACTCGGTTAACTTTCTTAGTACCATTCTGTTAAAAGGCTCAGTGATTACCTTTTTATTGAATTGATCCACATCAAAATGGAGGGAATCCTCCATCCTTTCTAATTGAACCTCACCCTTTTCCGGATCATACACCTGCACTTCTTCATCTTTTTCAAACGTAATCCCTGCTTCAGCTAACTCTGTTTTAAATAAATATGGAGGTTTATGATCAACTAAATAACCATCCAGAACCGCCTGACTGTATGAATATTTGAATATTGGCATGCCGAAAATTTCGGTCGTATGCAAGGCCGGAGTGGCGGTCAGCCCAAGACATGCCACATCAAAATAGTCTATTACCCTGCGATACTGGCTAATATAATCTTTTTGATCCCTGAACAGCAATTCCTCTTCGGTCATTTCACGGTCAGCCGTATATCCTCGGTGCGCTTCATCCACAATGATAAAATCATACTGGCCGACACTCGACAATGTTTCATGATCATTATAAAAGCAAAAACAGGTTTAAAGCCAAGGATAATTCTCCTAAAGGGAAAAAAGGGCAATATCTTGTTTATAAATGTAATACTTGTAAAACAGTGTTCAAAGCCGAGGATGTTCAAGCAGAAGTTTTACAAGACCTCAAGATTAAATGGACATCAAATCTGCATCAGTTAATTGAAAAAAGCAAGTCGGTCTTAACTGATTGGTCTAACACATTGCATACATGGAAAGAATCATTAAATCAAACAGAAGAATGCATACATTTAAACGAACTATACTTACAACAAAATAGTGAATCATCAGAGATGGGTAAAATCATCCAAATATCAAAAAAGATAGTTCGTGAAGAAAAAGCTAATATTACGACCAATAATTTTTATTCCTATGTAAATATAACGATCGAAAAGCTTAGTTCCCTTCCAAAAAGGGGCAGTAGAGCTGGATTGCGTTGAGTGATTTTTTTACAAGAGTGCCCCGGAAAACCAATTCAAGGAGGGAATGGTTTTGAAAAATAAAGGACAATACGTTAAACGAATTTATGCACAAGACAAAAATTTTGACTTTAACGCAATGTTTTATAGGTATATCGAAGAAAAAGGTTGGGACATATACGAATTATATATAGATGTCCAAACAGGTACTACAGCAAAGAGAGAAAGTCTCCAGAGGATGATTGAAGATGCTGAAGAAAAAAAGTTCGACGTTATTTTAGCGAAAGAACTTTCAAGACTAGCCAGAAATGGAGAACTTTCGTATAAAATTAAAAACTTATGCGAAAATAAAGGCATTCACATCATCACGTTAGATAATGCGATTAATACTTTAACAGGAAATACAAACATGTTTGTTCTTTACGCATGGATGTATGAACAAGAATCCCAACACACAAGTAACCGAGTGAAAGAGACCTTGCGCACCAGGGCAAAAAAGGGATTATTCAAAGGATCAATTCCTCCATATGGTTACTACCTGAAAGATGGAAAACTTTACATTAGAAATGACCATACCCCTAATGTGGTCAGACGTATCTATAATGAATATTTAAATGGGTGCGGGAGAGATAGCATAGCTAAAAGGTTATTTAATGAAGGAGTCCCTACACCAGCAGAAGTAGCCGGGAAGAAAAATGCTGGCGACAAATGGAATGAATCCACCATTAAATTCATCCTAACAAATCCACATTATGTGGGTGATTTAGTCTTAGGTCGTGAAACTACAGTAAGCGTAACAAATAAAAAGCGTAAGAAAGTTTCCAGGAAAGATCAAATCATTCACAGAAATACTCACGAAGCAATAATTTCTAGGGAAGTTTTCAACACAGTACAAGAACAACTTCAACTAAGATCCTCTAAATTCCCAGCACCTGAAAAACACCTATTTACCAATATCCTTTACTGCGCTGACTGCGGGAAGGGAATGTGGTATCGAAAAAACCGAAAAGGTTATATATGCGGTAACTATGCTAGACACGGTAAGAAGGCATGCAGTAGCCATATAGTGAAAGAAGAATTTTTAAAAGAAACCATCCTAACAGACATTAAAAAATTAGAGGCGGAGATTAATAAAGAAGAATATGTAAAACAACTGGAGGCAAAAAACAAAAAATCGAAAAGTTGGTTCAGCAAAAAAATGAACTGGAAACTTCTCTGGAAAGTGAACAGGTCTTCGAAAACATCGATAAATTGAAAAAGGAACTCCTTAACTTCCTTAATTTTGACAACTTAACACCTGAGGTATTGCATCACCTTGTCCATAAGATTGAGGTGTTTGCTGACGGAAACATTAAATTTATTTCCGTTTCTCTTCACCAGAGCCTGGCATAAAAAAGAAGCAGGAAACCGTTTAGGAACCTGCTTCTCCTTTTCGCACGATCTGCGATACGCACTCCACATGACTCGTCTGCGGGAACATGTCGACGGGCTGTACTTCTTTTGTTTCAAATCCGTGCTCCTCTAAAAATTTCAAATCCCGGGCCAGGGTGGATGGGTTGCAGGAGACATACACCACGCGGTCGGGCTGCATGTCCACGATGGCCTCGAGGAGTTTTTCATCACAGCCTTTGCGGGGCGGATCGACAACGATGACATCCGGCCGCAACCCCTGGGCTTTCCACCAAGGCATCACTTTTTCTGCTTCGCCTACAAAGAACTCTACATTGTCCATTCCGTTAAGCCTGGCATTCCGCTTCGCATCGTCCACTGCTTCCGGAACGACTTCGACGCCATACACTTTTTTCGCCCGCTGTGCGAGGAACAGGGAAATGGTGCCGATCCCGCAGTAGGCATCGATCACGGTTTCATCCCCGGATAGCCGAGCATATTCCAGCGCTTTGTTATACAGCTTTTCGGTCTGGGTCGGGTTCACCTGGTAAAAGGACCGGGCGGAGATGGCAAAACGGATGCCGCCGATTTCATCATAAATATATTCATCACCCCAGAGCACCCGGGTTTCCTCACCCATAATGACATTGGTCCGCTTCGGATTCACATTTTGAACAATGGATTTGACATTCGGAACAGCCTTGCGGATGCCTTCGATGATTTTTCTCTTATGGGGCAAATCCCGGGTTCGGGTGATCAGCACCACCATGATATCCTTCGTTTTCTGTCCGGTCCGTACCATGATGTGGCGCAGAACACCTCTATGTTTTTCCTCGTCGTACGGCTGGATGCCCGCTTTTTCCGCGATGATTCGCACCGTTTCTACCATGCGGTCATTGTCTTCATCCTGAATGAGGCAGGTATTCATGTCAATGATCCGGTGGCTCCGTTTCTGATAAAAGCCGGCCACGAGACCCCCTTCCCGCTCGCCAACGGGGATTTGCACTTTATTCCGGTAGCGCCAGGGCTCGTCCATGCCGATCACCGGGTGCACTGGCACATCGGTGATATGGCCGATTTTTCTTAATGCGTCGGTGACCTGTTTGTGCTTCATCTCCAGCTGCATGTGATAGCTCATATGTTGCAGCTGGCACCCGCCGCACTGGCGGTAGACCTCGCATTCCGGCTTCACCCGCTCCGGACTTTCTTCCGTCAGTTCCATCAGACGCCCGTAGCCGAAGTTTTTCTTGACCTTAACCACTTTTACTTTTCCCTTTTCCCCGGGGAGTGCATAAGGAACAAACAGCGGATATCCGTCAATTTTTCCCACACCGTTTCCTTCATGGGTTAAATCCGAGAATTCCAGCTCAATGATCTGATTTTTTTCAACTGGTGGTTTGGTTTTCGCCATGTTCATCTTCCTTTGACCGTTCTTGTTTGCTTAATGAATTGTATCATATGAAAGGGGATTTGACCTAATCAAACAGGAGTTTTTTGCTCATCCCTTCCGCTGTTCCTTTCAAACATATGGTAAAATAAAGATATTCTAATACGTTTTTTTAGAGGATGGGATGGGTGCCATGGAAGGAAAAAATGATGAGCTTTTTGAAAAAAATTTGAGCCAGGCTAAAGCTTCTTTGTTTCTGGAAGGACTGGAAGTGAAGGGACAAAATGAACAGCTTGTTCGGGATTACCTGCATGGTAAGCTGTCGAAAAAACAGTTTCACGAACAGCTATTGAGGAATATTGGCCATGAGTAACTATTGTTATCCTGACACCAATGTCCTGATCAATCTCGCCAATATACGTGATCTCGGAAAGCTGGAAACCTATGAAGCGGCTTATACTTTGCTCCGTTTAACGGAATTATACAAAAGCCCGATTACCGGATCCTTTGACGCAAAACATTTAAAGGACATTCATCGGTACATATTTCAAGACGTGTATCCCTTTGCTGGTGAATTCCGAACCGTGAACATCCAAAAAGGCTCATCCATATTTGCCCTGTATCCATTCATTGAATCTCAATTAAATCATCTTCTCAATGAGCTGCGCGATGAACAGTTCCTCAAAAATCTGGACAAAAACGAGTTCTCCGGTAGACTCGCCTATTACTTTGCCGAATTAAACGCCATCCATCCGTTTAGAGAGGGAAATGGTCGGGCAATCCGGGAGTTTATCCGATGTGTATCATGGCAGGCAGGATACACCATCGACTGGTCCCGTATGGACAAAGACCTTTATCTTCTCGCTTCCATTGAATCCATGACTTCATCGCCGGAAAAGTTGGCCCAGTTATTTTTTTCTTCGATTGCAGTTAGATTTTGTTAACAGCAAAAGAATTCGTCCATAATGGGATCGTTTGCTCTGTTTCCCGGAATCTGGAGGCAGAGAATGGACAAACAGGAATGAATCAAGCAATTGGAGAAGAGGATGGTTCTGCCAGATCGAGTAGAACAACCTGCTCTGTTTATGTTCTTCGGAGTTCCGGGAAGTGGAAAAACCACACTGGCCAGAAAGATTCAACAGTACTACCCTTCCGTCTTTGTATCCAGTGACGAAATTGCACAAACGTTTTACCTGGATCAGACCGATTTCTACCACTGGACCTTTGACATTTTCGATCATCTGGTTGAAAAGTATTTAATAGCTGGATATCACGTGATTGCTGACACCAATGCGGACAAATACACTATACGTCAATCTATGTACAAAATGGCGCATACCTGTGGTGCCAACGTGTTTTGTTTCTGGGTTCAGGCAAAGATGGATTCGCTGATCAAACGCCAGGAGGAACGGAAACAACGGCAGGATCAGCTGAGAAAAGAACATCTATTCTATGTACCGGAGAAGGAACTCCGCGAATATCAACAGGCACTGGAGCCGCCAAGAAAAGATGAAACAGTGTACATCATAGATGGTCAGCGTGATCTAGAAAATCAACTCAAGGACATTGGGCTCATGGCATAATTTTTGGAATGACGTATCAAATCTGAGTGATTTTGCTGAAAACTATTTCGTTTAGGGGGGCTTTTCTGCCCAATGAAGCAAAGGATGAACACGATGAAGATGAGTTGGCAGGAGGTTCAATCCATAGCCCAGGACTAGCATTTTCAAAAGTAGTTCATGATTTCAAACAGTAAAGAGTTGAGGGGATCTACACAGGGAAAGGGTTCTGACCGGTCACTGGTAATCATTCAAGTAAAGGACTTAGCCGGGCAGGTTATAATCTCCAGCACACCCGGAGTTGAATCAAGCGGTCAGGAACCAGGGATGGCGGATGGAAATGATTAACATAAAATCCGAACTTTATTCATTCGTACATGAATAAGTTCGGATTTTTTCTTCTCAACATGTTTCGTTATCTGCAGGCACGGGCAGGCTATCTTAGGGTAGCTCGTTAGGAATATTTGACTCGTGCTTTCCCGCATGAGCCTTTGCGTTTTGGCTACGTTTATTTTTTAAACTATTGCACTCGATCCCTGGGCGATTCCAGCTCCTATTTGGGCCATTGCGCTCTTATCTTGGGCCATTAAGCACCCGCTTTGGGCCGTTAGCTCCCCAGCTTGGGCCATCACGCGCTCACGTTGGGCCATTGCGCTCTTGACTTGGGCCGTCCCACCTCCTCCTTGGGCGATTGTGCTCTCGACTTGGGCCATTAAACACCCGCTTTGGGCCGTTAGCTCCCCAGCTTGGGCTGTCACGCGCTCACCCTGGGCCATCAGCGCTTCTCTTTGGGCCATACGCACACAATCCTTGGGCCGTCCGACTCCAACCTTGGGCCATTACACTCTTGACTTGGGCGGTTCCAGCTCCTAATTAAGCCATTGCACTTCTTATTAAAATTCAAAAAACCAGTCATGAATAACTGATCATGACTGGTTTTATCAAATTCATTCAAAAGGCCGAAATTATCCTATAAGTAAGCTTCTTTAAAAGTCACTTCTTATTCTTCCGGCACAAAAAATTCAATATGTTTATGGAGATTTACAAACTCGCCCGGAAGCAAGCCCCCGTATTCCCCATCGAGATTCAGCTGCATCTTTTCTTCGGTATACACTTTCACTTGGTTTGCCTGGGTGTAAATGACCTGCTTGTCATGGATGTGCTGTCCCCGTAACGCATGACTCGCCAGGCGGACAAATTCGGCGATGTTTGTCTTTTTTAAGATGATTAAATCAAACAGTCCATCATCCATCCTGGCTGCGGGAGCCAGCTTTTCAAAGCCGCCTACCGAATTTGAGTTTGAGAGCAAAAATAGCATAATATCTCCTTTAAAAAGTGTACCGTCATATTCGATTTCCACATAGGTTGGCCGGATTGACGGAAGCATTTCAATCCCTTTTAAGTAGTATGCGAGCTGTCCCAACATGGTCTTTAGCTTGCTCGGCACTTCATAGGTAAGCTCCGTCAGCTTTCCGCCGCCGGCAATATTTATAAAATACTGGTTATTGACACGCCCAATATCCAGAGCTCTGGTATGGCCTGCAATAATGACATCCAGGGCTTTGTGAATCCCTTTTGAAACACGGATTGCACGGGCGAAATCATTGGTAGTTCCCGCAGGAATAACGCCTAATTTTGGGCGGTTCGGCTTTTCCGCCAGTCCGTTAATCACCTCGTTAATGGTACCATCACCGCCTGCTGCGATGACAACATCAAACTGACGTTCAACGGCAACCTCTGCAGCCTTTGCAGCATCTCCTTCGCCTGTTGTCGCATGGGCAGATGCTTCGAATCCTGCTTCCTCCAGCCGGCGCAGTACTTCGGGAAGTTCTTTTTTAAATCCTTCCCTTCCTGACGTAGGATTATATATAATACGGGCACGTTTCATGGCATTCACCTTCATTGCAAAATCAATTTAAAAAGAAATGAGTCCTTTTCTATCATATATCTTTTGGAAGAATTTGAAAAGGGGGGAAGGCCAAGTTTGTAGAATTTTGGGGGAATTTAGGATATTTAATAGGAAGTGGAGTATCAGTGATTCGTAGTTTGCACGTTTATCCTATACTACAAGCCTCTGGAGCAGGGCTTCCAGAGGCTTGTAGCGTATTCTATCGTTTTTCAATTTCCTCTAAAATGATCTTGTTCACCATCTGCGGGTTGGCCTGTCCTTTTGTGGCTTTCATCACCTGACCGACGAGGAACCCGAGGGCACGGTCTTTACCGTTTTTGTAGTCTTCAATGGACTGCTGGTTTTCATCCAGGATTCCACCGATGATTTCTTTCAGCTTGCCCTCATCGGAAATTTGGACGAGTCCTTTTTCTTTAACAATCTTTTCAGGATCGCCGCCTTTTTCCACGAGTTCAGCAAATACTTTTTTCGCAATCTTAGAAGAAATCGTGCCTTTTTCGATCAGCTGAATCAGCCTGGCAAGGGCTTCCGGAGTCAGTGCCAGATCGTGAAGCTCTTTCTGGTGTTTGTTCATATAGCCAGACACTTCACCCATAAGCCAGTTAGAGGCTTGTTTGACATCGGCACCAGCTTGAATGGTTTCTTCAAAGAAGTCGGACATTTCTTTCGTGCTGGTGAGTACGCCGGCGTCATAAGCCGGTAGCCCCAGGTCTTCGATGTACCGCTTTTTGCGGGCATCTGGAAGCTCAGGGATTTCAGCACGGATGCGCTCTTTCCATTCGTCATCAATGTAGAGCGGAACAAGGTCTGGTTCCGGAAAGTAACGATAGTCATCGGAACCTTCCTTCACGCGCATCAGGATCGTTTCTTTGGATTGCTCGTCATAGCGGCGGGTTTCCTGACGAATTTGACCGCCAGACAGTAGCACTTTGCGCTGGCGCTTTTCTTCAAACTCCAGTGCTTTTTGCACAAAGTTGAACGAGTTCAGGTTTTTCAGCTCGGTTTTAACCCCGAATTCCTTCTGGCCGATTGGGCGAAGGGAAATGTTGGCGTCACATCGCAGGGATCCTTCCTCCATCTTACAGTCGGAAACGCCGGTGTACTGAATAATGCTTTTCAGCTTTTCTAAGTAGGCATACGCTTCTTCAGGGGAACGCATGTCCGGTTCCGATACGATCTCGATGAGCGGGGTTCCCTGACGGTTAAAGTCAACCAGGGAATAACCGTCATCGGAGTGGGTCAGCTTTCCGGCATCTTCTTCCATGTGAATGCGGGTAATCCCAATTTTTTTCTTCTTGCCGTTTACTTCGATTTCAATCCAGCCGTTTTCTGCCAGGGGCTCATCAAACTGGGAGATCTGATAGGCTTTCGGGTTGTCCGGATAAAAATAGTTTTTCCGGTCAAACTTTGTAAAGCTTGCAATTTCACAGTTTAGAGCCATGGCTGCTTTCATGGCAAAGTTTACGGCTTCCTCATTTAATACAGGCAATACCCCGGGGTAGCCAAGGTCAATGGGGTTTACGTTTGTATTCGGTTCTGCTCCAAAGGCGTTTGGGCTCGGGCTGAAAATTTTTGAGTTTGTTTTTAGTTCCACGTGCACTTCTAATCCGATAATGGTTTCAAAGTTCATTTCCCTGCACCTCCCAGCTGAGGTTGTTGCTTATGGAAATCCGTCGCCTGTTCAAAGGCATAGGCAGTCTGATAAACGGTCTGTTCGTCAAAATGCCTGCCGATAATCTGCAGGCCAATCGGCAGCCCTTCGCTGGAGAAACCGCATGGCACGGAGATTCCCGGAACACCGGCCAGGTTCACCGGAATCGTTAAAATATCGTTGGCATACATCGTTAATGGATCATCAATCTTTTCACCGACTTTGAAAGCTGGAGTTGGTGTGGTCGGTCCGATGATCACATCGTAGTCTTCAAATACGTTTTCAAAATCTTGTTTAATTAAGGTGCGGACTTTTTGCGCCTTTTTGTAGTAAGCATCATAGTAGCCGGAACTTAAGGCAAAGGTTCCTAGCATGATACGGCGCTTAACCTCGTCTCCAAATCCTTCGCTTCTGGACAGTTTGAACATGTCGATCATGTTTTCCGCTTTTTCCGAACGTACTCCATAACGGACACCGTCGAAGCGGGCCAGATTGGCAGAAGCTTCAGATGATGCAATCAGGTAGTAGGTTGCTACGGCATATTTGGAGTGAGGGAGAGACACTTCTTCCCATTCTGCTCCAAGGGATTCGTAGACTTTTAAGGCTTTTCGTACGGCTTCCCTTACTTCCTCCGAAACCCCTTCGCCGAGGTATTCTTTCGGAACCGCAATTTTCAGGCCTTTCATGTCTTTCTCAAGATGTTCGCTGTAAGCAGGCACCTCAACATTGGCGCTGGTAGAATCCATATGGTCATGACCGGCGATCACCTCTAGAAGACGGGCATTGTCTTCAACGGTTCGGGTGATCGGTCCAATCTGATCTAATGAGGATGCAAAGGCGACCAGTCCAAAACGGGATACCAGTCCGTATGTCGGTTTCATTCCGACAACTCCGCAGAAGGCTGCTGGCTGACGGATGGAACCTCCAGTATCTGAACCTAACGCAAAAAATACTTCCCGGGATGCAACCGCTGCTGCCGAACCGCCACTGGAACCCCCTGGTACATAATCGGTATTCCACGGGTTGCGGGTCGCCATATAACCGGAGTTCTCGTTAGATGAACCCATAGCAAACTCGTCCATGTTTAATTTTCCAATGGTAATGGCCTTCGCTTCCTTTAATTTTTGCACAACGGTTGCGTCATATAATGGATCATTGAAGTTGTCCAGAATTTTGCTGGCACAGGTCGTGCGCAGCCCTTTCGTCACGATGTTATCTTTCAGTCCGACCGGCATTCCAAAAAGAGCTCCATTCCCTGACTGAGCTCCATCCCGGTCAAATTCATCAGCCTGTTTGAGGGCCTCTTCCTTATTCAAGGTTAAAAATGCTTTGATTTGATCGTCTACTTCTTCAATCCGCCTGTAAGATTCATCGACTAATTCACGGACGGAAACTTCTTTTTTATGTAAAAGTTCCTGAATATCTTTCAGCTTATGGTCAAATAACGACATGGAAATCCCTCCTTATTCCAGGATTGATGGTACACGGAACTGTCCGTCTTTTTTGTCCGGTGCATTTTTCAATGCTTCTTCCTGAGTAATCCATTGTTTTGGTTCATCTTTTCTGAGCACATTTTTTAAGTCCAGTACATGGGTAGTCGGTTTGACATGGTCGGTATCCAGTTCATTCAGCTGTTCAGCGTAATCAATAATGGCACTCAGCTGTTTTGTAAACATTTCAGCTTCTTCTTCCGTAATGGCCAGGCGCGCCAGATGGGCCACGTGTTTCACCTGTTCTTTAGAAATTTCAGACATCCCTTTCACCTCCAACTTTTCGTCGAACCCTCACAATACTATTGATAATAGCAAACGATGAACAGAAAAAGCAACTTTTCTCATACTTTACTATTTTACCACGTTTCAGTATGGGGAATAAGCGAAAAAAAGTTGTCAGATCCATCTTTTCTTGATATCTTTGAGCTAACCAGGGGGAAGTGTAACAGAGGAGACGTTCGATGATAAAAAAACCTCCCCTTTATGCGGAAGGGGAGGTTTGTGCAGAAAGTTCTGGTGAAATAACCTTGTAAGCCAAATCCTCAGGAAGATGAAACAAATTGTTCTTCTTCTGTTGATCCTTTCAGGGCTGTCGTGGAAGAAGTTCCGCCGGATATGACCATCGATACCTCATCAAAATATCCGGTTCCCACTTCCCTCTGGTGCCTGGTTGCGGTGTAACCATCTTTTTCACTTGCAAATTCAGCCTGCTGCAATTCGGAATAGGCAGCCATTCCCCGCTCCTTGTATCCTTTTGCAAGGGTAAACATGCTGTGATTGAGAGCGTGGAATCCTGCCAGGGTAACAAACTGGAATTTGTACCCCATTTTGCCCAGTTCATTCTGAAACTCTTCAATCGTTTGATTATCCAGATTTTTTCTCCAGTTAAATGACGGTGAACAGTTATAGGCCAGCATTTTATCCGGATACTTTTCATGAATGGCTTCTGCAAACCGTCTGGCTTCCTCGAGATCCGGCTTTGCTGTTTCACACCAGATGAGATCCGCATATGGGGCATATGCCAGTCCCCGTGCAATCGCCTGATTCAGCCCGGCTTTTGTCCGGTAAAATCCTTCCGGTGTACGCTCGCCGGTAATAAATTCATGATCATATGGATCGACATCACTGGTGACCATATCGGCTGCATTAGCGTCTGTCCGCGCAATAATGATGGTCGGAACACCCATGACATCGGCTGCAAGGCGTGCAGAAACTAAGTTACGAACCGCATTCTGAGTTGGCAGCAAAACTTTTCCTCCCAGATGTCCGCATTTTTTCTCTGAGGAAAGCTGGTCTTCAAAATGAACACCGCTGGCTCCCGCTTCAATCATGCTCTTCATCAATTCAAACACATTCAGCTGTCCCCCAAAACCGGCTTCGGCATCGGCCACAATCGGCTGGAACCAGTCAATGGAGCTGTCCTCTTCAAGGTGATGGATCTGATCGGCACGCTGAAGGGCCTGATTGATACGTTTGACCACATGGGGAACACTGTTTGCCGGATACAGGCTTTGATCCGGATACATCTGTCCAGCCAGGTTGGCATCTGCTGCAACCTGCCAGCCGCTTAAATAAATTGCTTTAAGTCCTGCTTTTACCTGCTGAACTGCCTGATTCCCCGTTAATGCGCCAAGGGCATTGATATAATCTTCATGTTGTAAATAATTCCACAGTTTTTCTGCCCCATGCTTCGCCAGCGTATATTCAATATCAATGGAACCGCGAAGTTTAATGACATCCTCTGCGGAATACGGGCGCTTGACTCCTTTCCAGCGTTCATCATTTCTCCAGCTTTCTTCCAGTTTTTTCACTCTTTCATCAGTCATCCTATATCCTCCCTTATCTATTTAAAGAATTTCATAACCTGGCAATGTTAAAAACTCCACAAACTGATCGTCTAAAATCAAACGGTCAAACAGCTCCACGGCTTCTTCAAACCTGCCCTTTTCAAAGGCTTCTTCCCCGACCTGCTGTTTGATTTTTTCCATTTCTTCATTTTTAAGCTGTTCGTACAGTTCCACCGTCACCTTTCTTCCGTCTGCTAAGACCCCCTTCGGATGGCGGATCCACTGCCAGAGCTGAGCCCTTGAAATTTCTGCAGTTGCTGCATCTTCCATCAGGTTGTTGATCGGTGCTGCTCCCCTGCCATGGAGCCAGGAAGCCATATACTGGATGCCCACGCTGATGTTCATGCGTACACCCTCTTCGGTAATATCCCCTTCTGGAACCTCAAGGAGATCGTCCCCTGTCACCGTTAAATCTTCCAGCGTCTTCGTTTCGATCTGATTCGGTGTTTTCATCTCCTTATTGAACACTTCCATGGCCACAGGTACCAGTCCCGGATGGGCGACCCACGTCCCGTCATGGCCGTCTTTAGCCTCCCGCTCCTTATCGGCCCTGACTTTCTGGAAAGCCGCTTCATTGGCCTCCGGGTTGTTTTTGACGGGAATCTGGGCAGCCATCCCACCGATTGCCGGTGCTTTACGTTTGTGACAGGTTTGAATCGTTAACAGCGAGTATGCCCGCATAAACGGCACCGTCATCGTAACCTGTGATCTGTCAGGCAAAATGACATCTGGATGATTGCGAAATTTTTTCAGATAGCTGAAAATGTAATCCCAGCGCCCGCAGTTAAGCCCGGCAGAATGTTCCTTTAATTCATACAAGATTTCATCCATTTCAAAGGCTGCCAGAATCGTTTCAATGAGAACCGTCGCTTTAATCGTTCCCTGAGTGATTCCCACATATTTCTGGGCAAACGTAAACACATCATTCCACAGCCGGGCTTCCAGATGACTTTCCAGCTTCGGCAAATAAAAATAGGGACCTGTTCCTTTTTCAATTAATGATTTGGCGTTGTGGTAGAAAAACAGTCCGAAATCGAACAGGCTTCCGCTGATGGGTTGATCGTCCACCAGCACATGTTTTTCCTCCAAATGAAGCCCCCTGGGCCGGACAATGAGAACCGCTGTTTCATCGTTCAACTGGTAGGACTTTCCTTTGTCTTCAAACGTAATCGTTCCATTTACCGCATCCCTCAGGTTCAATTGCCCCTGGATCATATTATCCCAGGTCGGGGATGAGGCATCCTCAAAACAGGCCATGAACATTTTCGCTCCAGAATTCAGTGCATTGATAATCATTTTACGGTCTACCGGGCCGGTAATTTCCACCCGGCGGTCCTTTAAGTCTTCGGGAATCGGAGCGATGGTCCAATCACCTTCCCGAATATGTCTGGTTTCCGGCAAAAAATCAGGCTTTTTCCCCTGGTCAAATTCCTGCTGGCGCTTATGCCTGTTCTGCAAGAGTTCTTTTCGGCGTCTTCCAAAGTTGCGTTCCAGTTCCGCTATAAACTTGAGAGCATCTGAAGTTAATATTTCTTCATAGCCCGGGCGAATGTCTCCCACAACTTTGACCTCTGCTGCCTGTGTAGCCAAACGATCACCCCTTTTGTTATATTACACATTTTACTTATTCGATTGTATTATATAACAGTACATGCATAATTGAAACCTTTTTAAGAAAAAAATTCAGAAAAGTTTCGACACAGATCAGGAATAGCGATGTTTTTTAGGTTTTAAAGCTAAAATGAGAGGGTCCAGGTCTTTTCCGGGGAAGATCATTAGCTGATTTAATGGGGGGCAGCAAATACTTATTCAATCAAGTTCTGACGTTCGGGTGGGAGGTCTGATTTTCAGCTTTCAGGGCCTGATATACATCGTGTTAGGAAGTACCGGGAATCCTTATGTTCAAACTGCCCATCCTCAATTTCTCAGGCGTGAGATCTGGTTATTCGTATTTTTTAGGAATGGTTCCCTTTTTCCTTACAAGAAAAAGATTAAAGTGCCCCACTTATCCACGAAGGATGCTGAGGGACACCCGAAGAGTCGGTCTCCTTTTTTTCGATGGTGTCTAAGCAACTTTAAGGTCGATGTTGGAAGTTCGGGGGGCATTGACGAATATAATGCTGCGATTTTGCTTAAACAGCTTAAGTGAATGGGGGTGAAAGCTCGACCAATACTACAGACATTTACGATTTCCTTGACAATCAAATTTCCCTGCTGCTTAACGCTGGCAGCAGGGGCGACGATGACAGATCATAGATTCAGGAAACATGGTCTAAACATGTTTGGAGGATTTTCAGATTGGCGTGTTCGTTTTTTTCTATGTAAAGCTTTTTTTCCGGTTTAAACCGTTCCAGGGGATCTGCTGTCATTTCCCCGCATACATCTACACCGCACACACTCTTCTTTCGGATCAGGATTTCCAGTGCCGTCAGCAACTCTGTCAGAGTCATTTGACCCTGATCCCAGTTTGTCAATACTTCCTTTTGATTTAGCACATCTTTATCAATACTGATATAAATATTTTTAGTGGGTATGAGGGAAAGAATCGTTCGCATTGCTCGATGAATGCCTTGAGAAGTTATAGAAGTTGTTGTGTGTATGTAATCCAGTGTTCTGGTATGAGATGACGTATATGGAGTATAAGCTACTTTCGGACGAAGTGATTCCGGTATGTTTGAGAAAGATATAGGACTGGCACCGATGACGACGGTTTTTTTCAAGTTAGGCAGGTTTAGGGCATTGTTTACCCAGGATCCGCATGAGAGGAGATTTTGTGAAGGAGAATCCAGCATATCAGAGTGATTATCAAACAGGATCAAAGAAAAAGGTTGTTCGATCTCCGACAGAAGAGCATAGGAGACATAATGATAGTCTCCGCTTCCAACAAAGGTGATTCCCCTTTGCCCGCGTTTCGACAGACGGCTCCGAATTTGTTGAAGTGCGTTCCAGTCACAAAATTTTTTCGTTGAGGGGATATCGTTCAATTCAATCGTTTCATGGGGAATTTTCATCAACCATTGCTGGGATTCAATCGAATGGTCAAAATCGAGAATAGTTACTCCCCTTTTTACCAGCCCCATTGATGATCACACTCCTTTTTTCAGGAAAGTTCGATCATTGCAGATTTGCGGCATTTTTCCTGGGAAGTATCGATGAACATTTTTCTGTTAATTCAACTATAAGCCATTCCGTCAGATTGAACAATGGATTTGCTTCGTGGATTCTGAACGTTTTTTAGCCTCTGTATGCTCTTAACAAAGAACGAGTGTTTCGAGGTAGACATACGATTACGTCTGTGGTAACCACTGTATGCTCTTTTCAAAAAAACGCCTGGAATCCCGGGATGTTGGTTTTCCGGGACCAGGCGTTTACTAGACATGCAAATGTTTGATTTCTTTAGCTGTTTCGGGCAATATCACGTGCTTTTTCAAATTCGTCCTGAATTTCCTGTGGCGGTTCTTTATCGGCTAAACTGACCAGGACAGTGACAATAAGATTAAATACAAATCCCGGGAAAATTTCATATAGGTCAAATAATCCTCCCTTAGCCTCGTACCAGAGGAACACAGTGACTGCACCCACGATCATACCTGCAACCGCACCATTCCTTGTAATCCTTTTCCAGAAGAGTGAAAGGATGATGATCGGACCAAATGCAGCACCGAATCCTGCCCATGCATAACTAACCAGATCAAAAACGGAGCTTTCCGGGCTGTAAGCCATCCAGATTGCAACAAGTGCAATGACCAGTACGGAAAGACGTGCCACAACCACTAATTCTTTGTCTGAAGCACTTCTTCGGATAAATCCTTTGTACAAGTCCTCTGCTACAGCTGAAGATGAAACAAGCAGCTGAGAGTCAATGGTACTCATAACAGCTGATAAAATCGCTGCCAGTAAAATTCCGGCAATAACCGGATGAGACAATAACTGTGAAAGAACAATAAAGATAATTTCAGAATCAAAGTTTGCCATATCAATTCCGGTGTCTACCGTAGACAGGTAGGCATAGCCCGCAATCCCGGCAAAAATTGCACCATACAAGCCAAGCACCATCCAGGTGATTCCAATAAAACGGGCTTTGCCTACATCCTTATGGGATCTCATTCCCATAAAACGGACGATAATATGCGGCATCCCAAAGTAACCGAGCCCCCACCCAAGTGAGGATAAAATGGCGATTACGCCAACCCCGGATACCATATTAAGATGATCTGGATTGAGATCACCTACAATATTCATGGTTTCATTCCAGCCGCCAAGTTCATTAATAGCCAAAATCGGCAAAATAATCAGTGCAAAAAACATTAAAATACCCTGAAAAAAGTCTGTCCAGCTTACTGCTATAAACCCGCCTAAAAATGTATAGGCGATAATGACAGCTGCTCCAATCCAGATACCCTGCTCATACGTAAGATCAAAAGCTGAGGTAAAAAGCTTTGCGCCCGCGGTCATTCCAGATGCAGTATAAACAGTAAAAAACACAATAATAACCAGCGCGGAAACTAAGCGCAAAATATGCGAGTTGTCGCGGAATCGATTTTCAAAAAAGTCAGGAACAGTAATAGAATCATTGGATACTTCCGTGTAAATCCGTAAGCGTTTAGCTACAAACTGCCAGTTTAAATATGCACCAGTCGCCAAACCGACCGCAATCCAGGCCTCAGAAAATCCAGCTGCGAACAGTGAACCTGGGAGACCCATTAACAGCCAGCCGCTCATATCCGAAGCACCAGCACTTAATGCGGCTACTCCTGGTCCGAGTCTTCTTCCTCCGAGGAAATAGTCAGATAAGTTACTGGTTAGTCGATAGCCTATGATTCCAATGGCAAGCATTCCAGCCAGATAAACAATAAACGTAATTAACGTTGCTGAATCCATCAGCTCTCGTCACCCCTATCCGTAAACATTGTAATCAAGGATAAAACGATCAATAAAGGCATAGGAACAAATAACCAGAATAGTGTCGCTGCTGATAATCCCAATGTTCAAACCTCCTTCATGAGTTATCGATACCATTTATATCATATCCAAATAATTTAGAAATTTCAAAAACTTTTTCTGGAAATTATGTGATTTTTATAGGTTTATCAGGCATTGATTGTGGATAAAAAATAAGCGGTTTTTCCCGGGAAAAGTGTCATGATTGATTGTTGTACCAGTCTGCCTGAATTTTGATTTAGTGCATGTCGAGGTGTTAGCGTTCCTGCATGGGCCGTTAAGCACTCACGTTGGGCCATTAAGCACTCACGTTGGGCCGTCACGCGCTCACCTTGGGCCGTTAGCGCTCCTGATTGGGCCATTAAGCACTCACCTTGGGCCGTTAGCGCTCCTGATTGGGCCATCACGCACTCACGTTGGGCCGTTAGCGCTCCTGATTGGGCCATCACGCGCTCACCTTGGGCCGTTAGCTCCCCAGCTTGGGCCATTACGCATTCACTTTGGACCGTTAGCGTTCCTGATTGGGCCGTCGCGCATTCACCTTGGGCCATTACCCGTTCACGTTGTGCCGTTATCTCCCCAGCTTGGGCCATTACGCATTCACTTTGGGCCGTTAGCGTTCCTGATTGGGCCATTACGCATTCACTTTGGGCCGTTAGCGTTCCTGATTGGGCCATTACGCATTCACTTTGGGCCGTTAGCGTTCCTGATTGGGCCATCACGCACTCAGGTTGGGCCGTTAGCGCTCCTGATTGGGCCATTAAGCACTCACCTTGGGCCGTTAGCGCTCCTGATTGGGCCGTCACGCACTCACGTTGGGCCGTTAGCGCTCCTGATTGGGCCATCATGCGCTCACCTTGGGCCATTACGCACCCACTTTGGGCCGTTAGCGCTCCTGATTGGGCCATCATGCGCTCACCTTGGGCCGTTAGCTCCCCAGCGTAGGACGTCACGTGCTCAATTAAGGCAATGATTCCCGTTGTGTCTCAATCTCACCTAAAATAATAGATTACTTGCGTTTCTTATCCCTTAAAAAGCTGGATTAAAAAAAGACTGTCTCATAGACGAGAACGTTATGAGACAGCCCCTATCGACGATCAGATTATAGCATCTCAGAAGTGGTTTTCGCCTGCATATGCTGGATTAAGTAATCAGGTCCTCCTGCTTTAGAGTCAGTTCCGGACATGTTGAATCCGCCAAATGGATGATAACCTACAATCGCTGCTGTACAGCCACGGTTGAAGTACAGGTTACCAACATGGAAATCTTCACGTGCTTTTTCAAGATGCAGACGGTTATTGGTGATGACTGCACCTGTCAGGCCATATTCTGTGTTATTGGCAATCTCGATGGCTTCGTCAAATGTTTTAGCCTTTGTGAATCCAACAACTGGACCGAAAATCTCTTCTTGCATGATTGTTGCTTCTGGGTCTACATCAGCAAAAATAGTTGGTTTGATAAAGAATCCGTTGGAGTCGTCTCCTTCTCCTCCAGTCATCAGCTTTCCTTCTTTTTTGCCGATTTCGATGTATTTCATAATCTTTTTATAGGCACCATGATCGATAACCGGTCCCATGTAAGTATCACCGTTTGCAGGGTCTCCCACATTTACTTCTTTTTCCGTTTTTTCTACTACGCGTTTCAATAGATCATCATACACATCTTCAAGGGCTACAACGCGCGAGCAGGCAGAACATTTCTGTCCGGAGAATCCAAACGCCGAGTAGACGATAGCATCGGCAGCCAGTTCAAGATCCGCGTCGCTGTCTACTACAATGGTGTCTTTCCCGCCCATTTCAGCGATGACACGTTTCAGCCACTTCTGTCCTGGCTGAATTTTTGCAGCTTTTTCATAAATGCGGGTACCTACTTCACGGGACCCGGTGAAACTGATAAAACGAGTCTGTGGATGTTCGACCAGGTAGTCACCGATTTCAGAACCGCTTCCTGGAATGTAGTTGACAACACCCGCCGGCATGCCAGCTTCTTCAAGCACTTCTACGAACTTGTGAGCAATGACTGGTGTTAAGCTTGCAGGCTTCAGCAATACCGTGTTTCCGGACACCATTGGAGCTACAGTTGTCCCGCACATAATGGCAAACAGGAAGTTCCATGGTGGAATGGTTACCCCTACACCAAGCGGAATGTAGAAGAAACGGTTGTTTTCAATTTCACGGCTGTTTACAGGGAAGCCGTCTTTAATGCGCAGCATCTGACGTCCGTAATATTCCATAAAATCAATGGCTTCAGCTGTATCCGCATCAGCTTCTTTCCATGGCTTGCCGCCTTCTTTAACAAGAAGCGCAGAGAATTCATGCTTGTTTCGACGCACAATGGCAGCAGCACGGAATAAAATGTCGGCACGCATTTCCGGTTTGGTCTTGCGCCACCACTCAAAGGTTTCCGTAGCAACTTTCATCGCTTTGTCAGCTAATTCTTTATTGGCTTTGGATACATAGCCGATTACCTCATCGGGATTGGCAGGATTAAAGGACTTAATCTTTTCTTCTGTGTAAATTCGTTCGCCGCCAATAATCAACGGATACTCTTTGCCAAGCTCGCCTTCCACCTTTTTCAAAGCTTCTTCAAACGCTTTTCGGTTTTCTTCTTTTGTAAAGTCTGTTAATGGCTCATGGGTGTATGGAACTACCATGCCAAAACGCCTCCCTTAACTTCGATTAAAATTCACTTATTTGCCTGGTGGAGGCAAATAAAGCGTTTCCATGTATCATTCTACCCCATTCAGATACGTACTTCAAACAAGAATCACTCAAAAAGCTTGCCGAAGTGTTAAAAAAATAAAAATATTTTGTCACCAGCTTTATTATTGATAAATATGAACTTCCGGCTCGTCTTTGCCGGCATTTCGGTTAAGCAGAATCTCCTGTCTAAACGGGGATTTCACATTGACTTCCACATCTATATAATTCGGAAAAGTTTCAATGACTAGCCCGTATAAATACTGGGCGAACCCGACCACTTCTGCCTGACTTTTAAATTCAATGGTGATATCGATTTTTAACTGATTCAATTCATCATCGATATAAAACCCTTTTCCCACTACCCCTACATAGTTTGGGAAAAACTCTGCAACTTCATTCGTGAAGTCATTCATGCGGCTGGCATCTTCATAATGGTTCTTATCGGCATTTTCTGAAGGAAACAGGACATAATCTTCGTTAATGGGTTCCCATTCACTGATCTTCATATTTTGCGGATCAACCAGTGTTTTAGCAATAAAATTTCCGGGCACAAGGGATGAATGGGATTCCTGTTTATATAGCGCAATAAGGATCGGCACACCATTCAGAGCATCGATTTGTCGGAGCCGCTGCAACACTTTCTCAGCAATATTTTTCCCATTTTTCATGATTTCATCATCGCTCAATTCCTCATAATAATAAGGACCGTATGGCTCTGTTTGAAAACGGTAGGTGGATTTTAATGCAAGACCAATGGAAACGCCCCCAAGTTCAACTTTATTGCCTTCTGTTTTCAGCAAATAATTTTGCTCTAAAATATGGGATAAATATTTGGGGTTATCCCGGTGTGCATCCTCATCTTCGTCATCGCTCAGCGGCGGGTTTAATCCCTGCTGTAATTCTTCTCTCGTTACGCGGGAATCCGGATTTTCTTCAAAATATTGTTCCACCTGTTCATCGGTCATTTTTCGCTCCAGCCAGTCATAAATCATTTCATCAGTAACATACTGACCGCTTTGAAAATAATAGTCATCCGGGTCAAACACATCTTTCGAATGGCGCATCAGTCCCGTTTCCAGTTCATTAATATCCAGACGGTTGGCAATTTGATCAACAATCACCCCCCGGGCTTCTCCGGGGTCGAATCCTTCATTCTCTGTCAAAAGCACTTTATATTCTTCATCCGAAATATTGTAGCTCGGGGCAATTACCCTGACCTGTTCAGCTTCATCGGTTTCCTGGACAATTTCTTCCTCATTATTATAGTTTGGCGCACAGCCCGCCATGACCACAAGTACACTCATCAACGCCAGGATAAATCTTCTCATGATCCCCACTCCCTATTCTCCTAACACTTTGATCAAGTTTTGTTCGTCCCAGATTTCCACACCTAATTCTTTCGCTTTATCCAGTTTGGACCCGGCGTCTTTTCCGGCAATTAATAGGTCTGTTTTTTTACTGACACTACCTGTCACTTTTCCACCCAGCGCTTCGATTTTTTTCTTCGCTTCTGAACGGGTAAAATGCTCGAGCTTGCCTGTGAGGACAATCGTTTTTTCAGAAAACGGCGAATCCTGGGCAATCTCTTCACTCGTTAAGCCTTTGTACTCCATATTCAGCCCGAGGTCCTTTAGCTCTAGAATCAGTTGCTGGACATGGGGTTCCTGAAAATAACGGTAGATGGAATCGGCCATTTTTTCACCGATATCCTGGATCCCCATCAATTCTTCACGGCTGGCCTTCATCAGGTGGTCCATGTGCCGGTAATGCTCTGCCAGCGTCTGTGCCGCTTTGCTTCCGACATATCGGATGCCGAGTCCGAACAATAGCCGTTCAAGGGAGTTGGCTTTGGATTGTTCAATGGCCTGGAGTAAATTGTGAACAGACTTCTCACCCATCCGTTCAAGCTTGAGCAGTTCTTCCCTTTTGAGTTTGTACAAATCAGCAATATTCTGGACGAGATTTTCTTTAAAAAGCTGGGTGATGACCTTTTCCCCGAGACCATCAATATTCATGGCATCCCGGGAAACAAAGTGAATCAGCCCTTCCCGGAGCTGGGCCGGACAGTTTGGATTGAAGCAGCGCAGGGCTACCTCTTCTTCCAGCCGGACGAGGTCACTATGGCATTCCGGACAGTGGCGGGGCATGGAATATGCTTCTTCATCACCGGTTCGCTGCTCTTTCACCACGCGAACCACTTCCGGAATGATGTCCCCTGCTTTTTTAATTACGACGGTATCGCCGATGCGAATGTCCTTTTCCCGGATTAAATCTTCATTGTGCAAAGAAGCCCGCTGGACAGTAGTGCCTGCAACCTGTACAGGCTCCAGCACGGCTGTTGGAGTGACCACACCTGTGCGGCCAACGCTTACTTCAATATCTTTTAGTTTTGTAACCGCTTCTTCAGCCGGAAATTTATAGGCGATGGCCCAGCGAGGGCTTTTAGCTGTAAACCCCAATTTCTCCTGAATATGGATCTCATCCACTTTGATAACAATTCCATCAATTTCATAGCTTAAGTCCGCACGCTTTTTCGTCCAATTGTTAACGTATTCAATGACCTCTTCAATATTGCTGCACTTCCGCCATTCCGGGTTCGTTTTAAAACCGAGTTTCTTTAAATATGCAAGCCGTTCGCTATGGGTTGACAGATCTCCAGCTTCCCACTGGCCGACACTGTACACGAAAATATCCAGGTTTCGGCTGGCTGCGATTTTCGGATCGAGCTGACGGAGGGAACCTGCTGCCGCGTTACGGGGATTGGCAAACAGGTTTTCACCCCGCTCTTCCTTTGCTTCGTTTAGAGCGACAAAAGATTTCTTCGGCATAAACGCTTCCCCGCGTACTTCGATCGTTTCCTGTTCAGAGATTTTCAGGGGGATACTTTTGATTGTTTTAAGATTCTGGGTAATATCTTCACCGGTTTTTCCATCTCCGCGGGTAGCTCCCTGGACAAAAACGCCATTTTCATAACGAAGAGATACCGCAAGACCATCAATCTTCAATTCACATACATATGAGTAGTCTTCGCCGGCAAGATCCCGGACACGCCGGTCAAAATCCCGAAGCTCTTGATCGTCAAAAGCATTGCCAAGGCTAAGCATTGGGATCGTATGCTGAACCTTTTTAAAAGCATCAAGGGGCTCTCCGCCCACACGCTGGGACGGGGATTCAGGCGTGATCAGCTCCGGAAATTTTTCTTCCAGTTCTATGAGCTCCCGCATTTTCCGGTCATATTCAGCATCGGAAACAGTCGGCTGATCCAGCACATGGTACTCATAATTGTACCGGTCTAACTCTTCCCTCAGCGCATCCATTCGTTTCTCGGCTTCCTGTTTATTCATCACAGTCACCTCACTTATGCTTTCGTAATGGGAGCAAATGTGGCGAGTAATCGTTTAATTCCGACAGGGGCAGGAAAAGCGATATCCAGTTCCATTTCTTCCCCCTGTCCATGAACTTTGACAACCGTTCCTTCTCCCCATTTTTTATGCACAACTTTATCACCAGGCTTCCAGTTCAGGGACTCACCGCCTGCCGCTGGCTCCATTCGCCTTGACTTCCGTCTTGGCCCCTTCAGGAAAGATGGCTGTTCACGGGTACGGACAAATGGATCGGAAGAGATACTGCCAAACGGAGAAGCATCCTTTTCCCTGCCTTCGATTAAAGCCTCCGGAATTTCTTCAATAAACCGGCTGAGTGGGTTCGTATTGGTTCTTCCATAAAGGGTGCGCATCTGGGCATGGGTTAAATAGAGGAGCTTTTCTGCCCGGGTAATGCCGACATAAGCCAGCCTGCGCTCCTCTTCCATCTCATCATCATCCATCAAAGACCGGCTGTGAGGAAAAATATTTTCTTCCATTCCGATCAGAAAGACGGCCGGAAATTCAAGCCCCTTTGCGGAATGAAGGGTCATCATCACGACTTTGTCATCATCGTTTTCATCATCCATTTGATCAATATCGGAAATAAGGGCGAGATCTGTTAAAAAGGCGATCAACGTCTTATCATCATTTTCTTCCTCAAAACGGTTCGTTACGGTTTTAAATTCTTCGATGTTTTCGAGGCGGCTTACGGATTCCAGTGTTTTTTCCCTTTTCAGCATTTCTTCATAGCCCGTTTTTTCCAGCACTTCTTCCACCATCTCTGTAATGGATAAATATTCCTGCATCTGGTTCCAGTTTTTGATCATCTGCTGGAAATCCATCAGCGAATTCGCCGCCTTTTTGCTTAAGCCGATATGTTCTGCTTCTGAAACGGCCTCAAATAAGGACAGCTCATGATTCTGGGCGTATGTGCTTAACTTATCCATGGACGTTTTTCCTATGCCCCGTTTTGGCACATTCACGACCCGCTGAAAACTAATATCATCATTCGGATTCGCAATCAGGCGCAAATAGGCCAGTAAATCCTTAATTTCTTTTCGATCATAGAACTTTGTGCCGCCTACCATCTGATAAGGGATGCCTGCTTTCACAAATACTTCCTCAATAGCACGGGATTGAGCATTCGTCCGATATAATACAGCCATATCCCTGTAAGACCATCCTTTTTCCCTTCGCAGCTTTTCAATCTGATCGGCCACATACATCGCTTCATCATTTTCTGTAGTTGCCTGATAATACTGTATCCATTCCCCGTCTTCATTCGATGTCCACAATTTTTTTGGCTTGCGGGAAGTGTTTCGTTCAATGACATGGTTCGCCGCTTCGAGAATCTTTTTTGTGGAACGGTAATTCTGCTCCAGCAAAATAACCCTGGCATCGGGATAGTCCTCCTCAAAGGACAAAATATTTTGAATATCCGCACCCCGCCAGCGGTAAATGGACTGATCGGAGTCTCCCACTACACAGAGGTTCTGGTAGCGTTCGGCCAGCATTTTTACCAGCTGGTACTGAGCGTGGTTCGTATCCTGATACTCATCTACGTGAATGTATTGAAAGCGGCGCTGATAATAGCTCAGCACTTCCGGGACCCTTTTAAACAGCTGAATCGTCTGCATGATCAGATCATCAAAATCCAGAGACTGATTTTTCAAAAGGGTTTGTTGATATTGTTTATATACCTTCAAGGCTATTTGATCAAAATAGTCCCCTGTTTCCTGTGCAAATTGTTCCGGATCTTTCAGTTCATTTTTGGCCGAACTAATCCGGCTCAGCAGGGCGCGGGGGTCCCATTTTTTCGGATCGAGGTTGAGGTCTTTCAGTACTTGCTTGACTACCGACAGCTGATCTGAAGCATCCAGAATCGAAAAATTCCGGTCAATCCCGATCCGGTCAATGTCCCGGCGCAAAATTCGGACACATAATGAGTGAAAGGTGGACATCCAGATTTCCTCTGCTTCATGTCCGACGAGTTTATGTACCCGTTCCTTCATTTCCCTTGCGGCTTTGTTCGTAAAGGTAATGGCCAGAATATTGCGGGGTGCTACATCTTTTTCATGTAATAGATAAGCGATGCGGTGGGTGAGTACCCTGGTTTTTCCGCTTCCTGCCCCGGCCATAATTAATAGCGGCCCATCTGTATGTCTGACCGCTTCCTTCTGCTGTTGATTTAAACCATTGACGATTTGTTCAGCTGAAATACTCAAGGTTCATCCTCCTTGCGTCCTTTATTGCTCCTGTTTGACAGCCTGTACCGTCTGTAGCGCACCCTGGATATCCTCATATATGGCATTTCCCACCACAATGATATCTGCATAACGGGACATTTCCTTAGCCTGTTTCGCTGACTGGATGCCGCCGCCATAAACGAGAAGCGTATCCTTCAGAACGTTTTTTACAGCCTGAACCAATTCCGGATCTCCGTAGGTTCCGCTATATTCCATATAAAAAATCGGAAAGTGAAACATTTTTTCGGCCATCCGGGCATAGGCGATGACATCTTCTTTTTCAGGCAGTTCTGCCGCTGTATACTGGAACGCTTTTGCTTCCTGGTTTAAAATGCAGTATCCTTCCATTATGATTTCATCCCAGTTCATGACATCACCATATTCTTTGATCGCTTCATGATGGAGACCAGATATCCATTTGCGGTCTCGGCTGTTTAACACCGAAGGAATAAAATAAAAATCAAATCCTGGCGTAATGGATTCCATATTGGATATTTCAAGTACACAGGGTACAGTATATCTCCTGATTCTGGACAGTAAATCGAGTACGTTTTCCAGGGTAACCTGGTCAGTGCCGCCAACGATAACTGCATCCGTTCCTGATTCACAAATTTTCTCTAAATCGTCATCTGATATATCTTTATCTGGATCCAGCTTAAAGACATGTTTCCAGTTGTTCATGTCATACATCATATTTGCCTCCATTTAGATTCTCCGCTATCCCATTATATCAAAAATCATCTGTTCAATCGAAAGGGATATTTTTAAATCATGCCCCGTTTTATGCCCTTGTTTATCCCCATTTCCTGTGCTAATATTAAATAATCAAAACTTCATATCCAATCTTCGTACGATGAAGGATCAATAGTATCTAAATCCTCTTCCTTCAGCGATCCAGGGACGGTGGGAGCCTGGAGAACGATTTAGAGAAAAGGCAGTCCTGAGTGCGTATTTTCGTGAAAGAGGATGCTCAGCCTTTTGATGGCGGGCATCAATCAGGGTGGAACCGCGGGAGATGACTCTCGTCCCTGGGCATTTGTCCAGCGACGGGAGTTTTTTAATGGATAAAACCGAAGAAAAAGGAGGATTTCTATGCTTAAAAACATGGATGAATTAGTGAACCATTGCAAACACAGAGGTTTTATTTTTCAGGGGTCCGAGATTTATGGCGGTCTCGCCAACACATGGGATTACGGTCCCCTTGGCGTTGAACTGAAAAGAAACCTGAAAAATGCCTGGTGGAAAAAGTTTGTTCAGGAGTCTCCTTATAATGTGGGGCTGGATGCAGCCATTCTCATGAATCCGAAAACATGGGAAGCCTCTGGACACCTGGGCAACTTCAACGACCCGATGATAGACTGTAAAGACTGTAAGTCCCGATACCGCGCCGATAAATTAATTGAGGAAAAGCTTTCAGAAAAAGGCGATGAGGTCGTTGTGGATGGACTGCCTTTTGAAGAAATGGAAAAGATGATTCAAGAGCATGGCATTACCTGTCCGGAATGTGGTTCTTCCAACTTTACGGAAATCCGTCAATTTAATTTAATGTTTAAGACCTATCAGGGGGTTACCGAAGACTCATCAAGCGAAATTTATCTTCGCCCGGAAACCGCACAGGGAATTTTTGTGAATTTCAAAAACGTACAGCGCACGATGCGAAAAAAACTTCCGTTCGGGATTGCTCAGATCGGAAAAAGTTTCCGGAATGAAATTACACCGGGGAATTTCATTTTCCGTACCCGCGAATTTGAGCAAATGGAAATGGAATTTTTCTGCAGGCCAGGTACAGAAAAAGAATGGTTTGAATACTGGCTGGATTTTTGCCATAATTGGCTGAAATCCCTCGGACTGAAGGATGAAAATATCAGGCGGAGGGAACATGGGGAAGATGAACTATCCCACTACAGCAATTTCACTACTGACCTGGAATACAAGTTTCCATTCGGCTGGGGTGAGCTGTGGGGCATTGCCTCCCGTACGGATTATGATCTCTCGCGGCATGCCGAATACTCCGGGGAAGATTTTGAATATATTGATCAGCAAAATAATAACGAACGCTACGTGCCATACGTGATTGAGCCGGCATTAGGTGCCGACCGTCTGGCCCTTGCATTCCTTGTGGATGCCTATGATGAAGAAAAGCTTGAAGATGGCAGCACCCGTACAGTCATGCGATTCCATCCGGCAGTAGCGCCTTATCAAGCTGCGGTCTTCCCGCTGTCGAAAAAGCTTTCTGAACAGGCACAGGAAGTATTTGCGGATCTGTCAAAAGAGTTCAATGTCGATTATGATGAATCCGGTTCCATCGGCAAACGTTATCGCCGCCACGATGAAATCGGCACCCCTTTCTGTATTACGTATGACTTTGATTCCTTAGAAGATCAGCAGGTGACCGTCCGGGACCGGGACACCATGGAACAAAAACGGATGCCTATTGCCGAATTAAAGAATTTCTTAAAAGAAAAAACTAAATATTAAAGGCTGCCTGGCACTTGTCGAACGAACAGAGGCAACAAATATCTAAAGCGCTTCGCTAACTCCCGAAAGCCACTGGAAGCTCCCCAGGGAGACTGCCTCCTCAGGGGAGCTGAAATGGTGCGGGGCTGGGCGCTTGACTTGAACCCATACATTTCCACATCTGTTGACTGTTCTCATTTTCTAAGCAATAAGAAGCCGCAATCCTTCAGACATCATTGAAAGAATGCGGCTTTTTCATAAAGATTTTTGGACAAGTGACAGGCAACATTTTTTATCTTTTGTTTTGGTAAATGCGGTCGAGAACCATTTCGTAGGCATCATTTCCATAGTTCAAGCATCTTTTTACCCGGGAAATCGTGGCTGTGGAAGCGCCGGTTTCGTCTTCAATTTTATGATAAGTGGATCCTTCTCGAAGCATCCGGGCTACCTCAAGGCGCTGAGCCAGGGACTGAATTTCGTTCACCGTAGTCAGGTCGTCAAAAAAACGATAACACTCTTCCACATCTTTCAAGGACAAAATCGCTTTAAATAATTGATCCAATTCCTTCCCGCGTAACTTATCAATTTGCATCATCATCCACTCTCCTCATCCATTCGTTATTTTTTAGAATCACTCCGGCAGAATGTTCAGCCATGAACCCGGGTCTATGTTATTCTTCTATTTGGACAGACTGTGTGATGCCAGGGGAGTCTGGAACAATATTAATCCACGTTTTGCCCGGTACAAATCCAGCCGGCCTGTCATCGATATAAGGCAACATGCGTCCGTCTGTGTTTTTCCATTCAACTTCTCTGGCTACACCTCTATGAATCAGGTAACCTTTCCCGCCTGAGGTGAGATCAATGGCTCTTCTTAATGCATCATCAATGACCCGGTGACCGGTCTCAATAATAAAAATATTGTCAACGGTTACCTCTTCTTTTGTTTCAAGATCGATCGTTTTTTCTCCATCGTTATAACGGACATATTTTTCCCTTTCTGGATCATACTCAAATCTGACTTCCTCCAGGGGTCTTGAACTATAAGTCACCGTGACCGTATTCGCGGAATCACCGGATATCCCGCTGATTTCTGACTCTGTTAGGAAAGAATAGGGTTCATGCTCCCTTTCAATTTCGTATCCTTTTTTTTCAGCCACTTCATAAACACTGTCAAAAAGCAAATAAGAATTGTGGGGCGCTACTCTGAAATCTTCCCGTTTGAACAGGTGACCATCATTGTCATAGTAAGCCCCATTTAAATGATCCACCCATCCCTTTTTAAGCTCTTCCTCCAAAAAAGTAGCCGCGCCATGGTATACGTAAAGGGCTCCATGGCCTTTTGCCGTTTCAATATAATATTCCCTCGCACTTCTTACAGGTCCTACTACTTCAGGCTGTTCACTCTGGTATAAGGCTAAAAGCCGGGTAATTGGACCTTCTGCTAAAAATTCATAAACGATATCAGCTTCCAGTAAACCAGACTGGGGTCTGGCCGGTTCAAGGTTATTGATCATGACAGCTACAATACGGTTTGTGACCGGTTCATCGGCTGGTTCACCGGTTAACGGATAGACAAACTCAGATTCTGGCTGCTCCTTTTTGGCAGATCCTTCCTGTTTGTTTTCTGAATGATCTCCCGGCGTTGCGGTTTCCTCCCCGGAACTTTCCTGCTCCGCACATGCAGCAAGCACAAGTGCCAGGATCACAAACATGATCATTCGATGTATACTTTTCAAGTATAATCACACCTTTAATTTTTAATACATTAATATTTTAACGCATAATCGAAGGGAAGAGTACCTCTTTTTTCTTGACATCGAGAATTCCCTTTGGCGTAATCCGGATATATGGCAGATGGACAGATGATAAGAACAAAAGTGTATATATCGGGTCGCCAAAAGTATAACCATGTTCTTTAATAATGGATGTCAACTGTTTTTCCTGACTGATCAGTGTTTCCATGTCCGCATCTGACATCATACCTGAAAGCTTTAAAGGAAGCTCAAACAATATTTTTCCACGGTTCGCCAGGACAATCCCTCCACCGATTTCTTTCATGCGGTTGAAAGCCAAGTGTATATCTTTTTTACGCCTGCCGAGTAAAATGAAATCTCCGGTGTTGGAATAGGAACTGACCAGTCCGCCGAGGGACTTCGTAAATCCTTTTAGCACAGTAGCAATTCGCCATTCACCATCCCGGTCCATCAGCATGACAAACGCTTCATTTTTATCTTCACTTATTTCTTCGGCTGCCAGCTCCATTTTTACAGTAAAAGGTTTCATGATAACATCATTTACCATATTCAGCCCAACTGGCAAAGAAAACTGGAGATCATCTTCCGTTAGGTCCCAGTCAATCTTAAGGGGCTGAAGACCGTGTTCCGACCAGTCAAAGGTTACATTGTTCGCAAAAACTTCCCCTTTTCTCTTCATCCATTTTCCTTTAGCCAGTACAGAAACTGGATGAGGATCGTCTTTGGCCGCCAGGAAATTGATATGGGCAACCCTGCCCGGTCCTATGCTTCCCACCCTGTGTTCAATTCCAAAGTATTTTGCAGCGTTGTAGGAGGCCATACTGTAGGCTTCTTCAGGCGCTATTCCCTCTTTCAGGGCTATTTCCAGACAAATGTTCATTATACCATCTTCATAAAAGGAAGGCGTTGAGCCGTCCGTTGTAAACATCATTCGATCATACGTCTGTATATCATATGGTTTCAATTCCTGCAATAATTTTGGCAGATCCGGACGAATCGAAGAATGTCTCAGAGCACTGGTATAACCGAGCACAAGCCGGCGATAAACCTCTTCACCTGTGATAGATTCATGATCTCCGTCTGCCCCAAGTAGCTTCATTTTCGTGAGGGTATTTTCCGATGCACCCGGAAAATGGCCTTCTACTGGCTTGCGCATCCGCTTCGTTTCCTGCATCCAGTGAAGGACCCGGTCATCGTCCCTTAATACATCAGGCCATGACGTTAGTTCCCCTCCCTGCATGACTGCATCGTGTTTGAGCCAGGACAAAACATTGGCATTTTTGATAAATGCTTCATCATCCTGCAGGGAAGACTGGGAATCAAACCGGGCCCACCAGTATAAAGAAACAGGCAGGTCATTCAAGTCATCAAGAAGAGAAAACGCTTTCTTTTTATCCAATAAATAAAGAAGCATTAAATTATCATTTACCAGCACAGTTGTCCCTGTCTGTGATGCATATTGAGCCAGACTATGGGGATTATATAACTGAAATGGGTGAGCATGGGGTTCAATATAACCCGGGACGAGATACTGTCCTGAACAGTCGATGATCTCAGTTTCATTTATTTTTTCTGGTAGTTTTCCCCCGACATAGACAATGCGGTCTTCATAAATCCAGATATGGCTGCTCATCCATTTTTTTAGGTATACATTTAAATAGGTGGCATTTTTCAACAGAATGGTCGGTGGAAGCTTTCCGTCCACCACAGCAATGTGTTCCCGTAGTTGCCTGTTGCGCCATCTATATCGATGTTCACTCATTGCAGAATCCTCCATTTTAAAAATGTTTACATGTAAAATTTTAAAACATTAAACACGTGAAGGGAAGGGTAAAATTGGTAAAGCAAAATATAGGTGTTGTGAACTCACTCATTCGCATTACGTGCGGTCTTACGGGTATTTGCTATGGAATGCTGAATCTACAAAAAAGGCCATGGCAGCAGGGAAATTGGACGATTATCACCCTCTCCGCCATGAAAGTTGGGGAAGGGATTGTTCGTTTTTGCCCGGTGACCTATCTTCTTGAAAATCAGATGACCACCAGTGGACAAAGCCATGGACAGGGAAATCAACGTCTCAATAAGCAAGATTCTCAAAAGTCCCAGGAACATTCCTAACAGAAAAATTTCCATCGTCCACAATCTGGAATATTAGTTTTCAAAAAAGCAGGTGCTGTCTGATTCTTTAATTGGCAGCTCTGCTTTTTTCTTTCATCATCCACTCAGGTTTTCGAAATATCAGGCCCCGCCAAAACCGCTTCAAATATTATTTCTCTTCCCGCTGGTTCAATTCCTTTTTCTCCTTCTTTAAAAATCGGTTTTTCGATGCGCCGAACCGGCGTATATCCCTCCTTCCGGATTCGTGATAAACATTGATCGATGGATTCATGATCCTGTACCTTGAACGTCAGTTTCTTTTTCTTTCCCATATGTATCACTCCTCCAGATGCTTTTTAATTTTTTTCCGTTTCACCTGTTTGACCCAGAAGCCCCCGTGAATATTGCGGGGTTCATAAGCGATTATAAATGCCTTTGGATCAATATCCTTGATGGTTTCATAAAGATTCAGCTCGTATTTTCTTGGGGTTAAGATTTGCATGGCCAGCCGGTCCCCTTCCATACCGTAAGCATTCCAGCTGGTGACGCCATATCCCTGATCCCGCAGTTTTCGGGTAAATTCAATATCCGGATTGCTCGAGATGACGTTCACGGTAATATAGCCGAGGGCAAGTTTTTCTTCTATTTTCATGCCGGAAATCACCCCGAGGCCGAAACCGAGGGCATAGGCAATTAAATTGTGTAATTGATTTAAATTTTCCAGAACAAGACCCAGGCCGAGAGTATAGATAGTGATCTCAAATGTGCCGACAGCTGCAGCAATATAACGTTTTCCTTTTAAAGTAAAAATCATCCGTACCGTCAACAGGGATACATACACGATATTGACGCAAAAAATGATCAGCAGCACAATCATAGCATTCTCAAGCATGATGAGGACCCCCTCTGAACCAAATAAAATGGGCACATATCACGATTATATTTCACCTGCATATACTATATCGCAACTTTTTCATCAGCAAAAATAAAAATTGTAAGAAAGGAATGAATATCTTGGATCCTTTTAAAAATATGCAAGAGTGGAAAAAGAATATGGATAGATTTTTTGGTGAGGAGTTCTGGAATGAGTTTGAAGGAATTTTAAAACCACCGATCCCCCAGGTAAACATGTACCAGTCTGACAACGAAATCATCTGTATATGCAACATTCCGGGAATAGATGATGGAAAAAAAATTGATGTCTTGATCGATTATGCCTCTATACAAATCAGGGGAGAAATGAACGTTCACCCGGACTATGGCGGACATCTCATTCAAGAAGAGATTCTTCAAGGAGCCTTTGATCGCACATTAGAGCTGCCTTTTCCCGTAAGAAGTGATAAATACCACGCCGATTACCAGAACGGTCTTCTCATCATTCATCTGTACCGGCTCATCACAAAGGAATCCAATAAACGAAAAGTCCCCATCAAAATCAAATAAACCAAACGGTAACGGGCACCTGTCGGATAATAGAGATATTGTCGATTGAACTGGCTTCAATGCCATAGTCTGCACAACGATGTTTAAAAAAGCATAAAAAAATGGAGCCTGGCGGGATCGAACCGCTGACCTCCTGCGTGCAAAGCAGGCGCTCTCCCAGCTGAGCTAAGGCCCCATAAAACCATCCATATCATAAAATGGGCCTGAGTGGACTTGAACCACCGACCTCACGCTTATCAGGCGTGCGCTCTGACCAGCTGAGCTACAGGCCCACAAAACAGTGACTTTTAAAATATATCAAGTTTTGCATAATCGGTCAACTATTTAAAAATTGAAAATCGACAGGTGCCTGGCACCTGTCGATTCGTGTCGACGCTTACTGCAAGTATGCAAAATAGAGAATAAACACTAAAAACAGGAAGTACATTATTGGATGTATTTCCTTAGCACGTCCCTTTAAAATCATCGTTATCGGATAGAATACAAAACCAATCGCGATTCCAGTTGCAATGCTATAACTTAGCGGCATGGCAATGACCGTTAAGAATGCCGGCACAGCAACTTCAAACTGATTCCATTCCACATTCTTCAGGTTAGCCGCCATTAATACCCCTACGATAATCAATGCTGGTGCCGTTACCTCAGAAGTAATCACTCCCAGAAGTGGCGAGAAGAAAAGGGCAAGCAGGAAGAATGCTGCTGTTACAACAGAAGCAAAACCAGAGCGGCCTCCTGCACCGACTCCTGCACTGGATTCAATATATGAAGTCGTTGTAGATGTTCCTAATACCGATCCTACAACCGTAGCGGCTGAATCAGAGAACAGTGCACGTCCGGCACGGGGCAGTTTATTGTTCTTGATAAATCCAGCCTGTGAAGCTACCGCCACAAGAGTACCTGCCGTATCAAAAAAGTCCACAAACAGAAAGGTTAAAATGACAATCAACATTTGCCGGGTAAAGATTTGATCTAAATTCGCAATTGCTTCTCCAAAAGTTGGTGCAAGACTTGGAACAGATCCTACCACATCATGAAGCCCCTTCGGAGGATCGATTAAGCCGACAATCATTCCAGCTATAGACGTTATAATCATCGCATAAAATATTCCGCCGCGTACACCTAGAGCCAGCAAAATCACCGTCACGACAATACCGAATATAGCAAGCAATGTAGTCGAAGTGCTCAAGTCACCGAGACTGACCAGTGTTGCAGGATCAGCCTGAATAATCCCTGCATTCTGGAGGCCAATAAAAGCAATAAACAGACCAATCCCCGCTCCAACCGCATATTTTAAGTTAGCCGGTATAGCGTTAATAATCGTCTCACGAATACCTGATATGGTCAGCACGATAAAAATCAATCCGGAAACGAGTACGCCAGCCAGAGCTGTTTGCCACGGAATCCCCATGCCAAGCACGACCGAATAAGCAAAAAATGCGTTCAGTCCCATGCCGGGCGCCAGAGCAATTGGATACTTTGCATAAAGCCCCATGATCAATGTACCAATTGCAGCCGCCAGTGCAGTAGCTGTAAACACTGCACCCTGATCCATCCGTGTCATACCTTCCGGAAGCTGTTCCACATCTGCAAGAGTTAAAATTGTAGGGTTTACAAACAAAATATAAGCCATGGATAAAAACGTGGTTAGACCTGCTATGAACTCAGTACGATAATTCGTACCCAGTTCATCAAACTTGAAAAACTTTCGCATGGTTAAAAATCCTCCTTTTTTATGGTAGCCAGCCGCAACGCAAACGATCATGATAAAAAAAGACACTTCCAGTCAAATGACCAGAAGTGTCTTTTACGAAGGAAAATTGCACAATAAGCCGTTTATACCCATGTAAACATGACCCTATTTATGCAATTCACCCCCGTAGTCAGATCATTTACGGTGATCTGGTAGAAACTTCTGGGCCATATCCCCAAAATTATACGACGGTGATAGGTTTTGCTTGATTTAGCTGTATTATTCACGTACAGGATTATCTTACATGGTTCGGCGACCATTGTCAACTAAAATACGAATGTTTTTTCGGAAATTCATTTGAATGTTCGTCATTCCCATTCAATCGTTGCCGGCGGCTTGCTTGTGATATCGTAGACGATCCGATTGACATGTTCCACTTCATTGACAATTCTTGTGGAAATACGCTCCAGCACCTCATATGGAATCCTTGCCCAGTCCGAGGTCATTCCATCAACGGAAGTAACAGCACGAATCCCGATGGTATAGTCATAGGTCCGCGCATCTCCCATCACTCCTACGCTGCGAATGTTCGGGAGTACGGTAAAGTATTGCCAGATTTCCCGGTCCAATCCAGCATGTTTGATTTCTTCACGTAAAATCGCATCAGATTCACGCAAAATATCGAGTTTTTCTTCGGTTACTTCACCCAGAATACGGATCGCCAGTCCAGGGCCCGGGAATGGCTGGCGCCAGACGATTTCCTCAGGAACACCGAGTTCCAGGCCTAAACGGCGAACTTCATCTTTAAACAATGTATTTAAAGGCTCAATCAGTTCAAAGTCCATATCCTCCGGCAGACCACCCACATTGTGGTGAGATTTAATTGTTTGAGCCGTATCCGTTCCGCTTTCAATGATGTCGGTATAAAGGGTTCCCTGGGCTAGAAAGTCCATTTCCTTTAACTTTTCTGCCTCATCCCTAAACACATAAATGAATTCATTTCCGATAATTTTCCGTTTTTGTTCAGGATCCGTAACCCCTTTGAGTTTGTTCAGGAATCGGTCTTGAGCATCCACTTTGATCACATTCATCTGAAATCGGTCACGGAACGTTTTCATGACACTTTCCGCCTCATTTTTCCTCAGCAACCCATGATCCACAAAGAAACAGGTCAGCTGATCGCCAATCGCCTTATGAATCAAAGCGGCTACCACAGACGAATCCACACCGCCGCTTAAGGCACATAACACTTTTTTGTCCCCTACCTGTTCACGGATCTTTTCGATTTCCATTTCAATAAAGTTTTCAATGGTCCAGTTTCCTTCACACTTGCACACATCAAATACAAATTTTTTTAAAAGATCATTGCCATGTTCGGAATGGCGTACTTCCGGGTGGAACTGTACCCCGAATAATTTTTTCTGCTCATGGCTGATCGCTGCAATGGGGCAGGATGGATTCGTAGCATCAATCCGGAATCCTTCTGGCACTTCTTCCACCTTGTCGCTGTGGCTCATCCAGACAACCTGTTCATCAGGAAGGCCGTTAAACAGCACGGGGTTCCCCTGAATGGTAATCACAGCTTTTCCATATTCTCGCTGGCTGGCCCGTTCCACCTTTCCGCCAAAGTGATGGGTCATCAGCTGCATTCCGTAACAAATCCCCAGTATCGGGATATCCAGATCAAATAGGTTTTCATCACAGCGGAAACTATTGTCTGCATATACACTATTTGGCCCACCCGATAAAATAATCCCGTTTGGATTTAATTTTTGAATGTCTTCAGCGGACATTTTATGGGAATGAAGCTCACTGTAAACCCCTAGTTCCCGGATTCGCCTCGTAATCAGCTGATTATACTGGCTGCCAAAATCTAGAACCAAAATCATTTCATCCATTTGCATCATTTTTCAGCACTCCTTTTATGCATGATCCCCCATTGATTCGCAGAAACACTAAAAATTTCTATCATCTGTTGTTCTGATGTGATCCTAAAGGTATCGTACAAAAAATGGAATTTCCGCCTATGCTGGCAGAAATCCCATAAACCGTCCTTCTGCCTTCATAGTCGGGACATTTACGGTGCCCCGGTAGAGACTCTCGAACCATATTATCGAGGATATATGAAGACTGCTACATAAATCTATGCAATTTGACATCATTCTATCAACCGAATTCCCTAAGGTCAAGACAGGACCCTGTTAATTAAATTTTCCCATAATTCTCTCATCTTCTTCATCTGCCCGTCTTCCAATTGATCGCGGTAAATCATCTGTTCATACATATGGGTCAGCCGTTTCATGTCACTCGTTCCCAGACTGGTGTCTACATCCAGAGCAAATTCCCTCAATGTCTGATCTGGTTCCTTTTTCAATCCTTTATAAGCAAGGACAGAAAGCAAATGCTGATAAGCATGTTCGAATGCATGTGGGTCTGCCTGTTTGCCCAGCTGTTTCCGTTTGATCGAAGTTAATAAATGGTAGCGATACCGGTAGATGAAAATGGCAGCTAATGAAAGGATGCCGATTATGATCAACCAGAGACCATCCAGTACCCATTTAAATTTGTTCCAGAAACTATTTGCTCTGCTTTCTTCTTCTGTTTCTGGATTAACAGGATTCCAGGCATCGGCCAGCTCCTGTTCCGGTTCTTCCCGTTCATCATCTGAACTTCCTTCAAGCAATTCCTCCAGCGTAAGGCCGGTTGAGAAATCAGCCATATTCGTGAATCCTTTGGTCGGTTCAAAGGGAACCCAGCCGATTTCCGGAAAATAAACCTCTACCCATGAATGAGCATTTGAATTTGTCACTTCATAAAATTCCATTGTATCAGACGGCAAATCGACAGGTGCATCCACTTCTTCACCGGCAGTGAACCCTTTTACCCATCTGGCAGGAATGTCAACGGAACGCAGCAGAACGACCATCGCTGTGGAAAAATTATCACAGTAGCCTTTCTGGGTTTCAAACAAAAATTGGTCCACGTAATCCTGATCCTCATCCGGAACCGGAATATCCTCTGTCTCGTACCTGAAACTCGGGTCCTGGAAATAGCGTTCAATCGCTTTTGCCTGATCATACCGGGTTGTTTCATCCTGTACAATTTCCTCGGCTAATTGTTTTACCCGAGAAGGGAGGTCCTCAGGCAGCTGGGTGTATAATTCGTCAATATATTCCGGATCTTCAGCTGGCACATTTCTTAATGCTTTAAATGTAAAATTGGGTTCCTGAAATGCGATATCATATCGCATTGTTCTTTCGCCTGTATATTCCGTATCAGGTAAGATTTCACCGGTTTCTTTTCCATAGGAAAATGGACCAGGGGGATGAATCATTTGAATCTGTTCCGTCCCATAGGGGTAGACCAGTCTCGGAAGAATTTGAGCCGGATTAAATAACACTTTTGCTTCTTTTGCTTCCGTCTCCACTTCGCTGGAAAAAACATCCATCACAACCTGACCATCCGATGAATTGACATGGTTTTCTTCAACGGTCCGAACCCATCCTTTTCCCGTATAAAAATCTTTCGTTTCAATCCTCCAGTACTGAGGTTCATCGACCATCGCCTGGAACACGACCGTATCATCCTGAATAAAGGAACCTCCGAGCCGTTCATCATTTTCACCGTAACCGACTTTTTTAACAGCCTGGCCGAATGCACCTTGCCCTTCACCTTCCCCGGAATTGTCCGCCAGACTTCGGATGAATGGCACAGGGTCAGGCCACTGGGGACTGAATTTTGGTGCGGCATAGCCAATCACACTCGATGAAAAGATCAATGCAACCAGAGGCAAAATCCAGCGCAAAGGTCTTCTGTTTTCTGGTACGGCTGTTTTTTCACTGGTCAAAAGCCTCTGATAATGGGTAATCCCGAGCAGAATCATAGATATCAGAAAGACCCGGATGATCGAAGCCTTTCCATCGTAAGGAGTAAAGGTATCCACTACCGCGACATATGCAAAAGTCAGCACCACAAAAAACAGTGTCCGCTTCGCAATGACGAACCAATAATGCAGCAAATAGCTCAACAGCCACAGGAGCAGCAAAAATAAAAAGCTTCGAAACAGCGGAGTCATGCTCCACCATTCCTGCTCCATTATCACCTGACTATTATAGGCTGCATCATAGAAAAACATCCGATACCAGTCCATGGAAAATAACGATACGTGTATAAATAATCCGTCAAGCACAAACACAAGCCCCGCGAGTTTTAACGGGGATGTGATGTACCAGGGCATTTGCAAATAGGACAGGAAAAAACAAAATGCGGCATAAAGGACAAATACGGATATATTCCCTGTATCCGTAAAGCTTTTCAGGGGTCTGAGCCATTCCCAAAATAGCAGAAAACCACTGATGTATACGATTAAATTGAGAGCGGATTGATGTTTGAGTTGATTGGTATACAAACTCATTAAGCCTTCACCTCTAGGGGGGATTTTGTCAACTTTTCTTCCGTTAACACATTAACCGTGATCCCTTGATTTTGAAGATGCTGGATTTTTTGATTTTCCTGCTCCCCAATCCACTTTTCGCTTGTAACGACAAACAAAGTAATACGCTGACTTTTACGCTTTAATTTTGCCAGCGTTTCGTATAAATCCCTGGTGATTTTTGTTGTGACGATCATAAAAGAATATCCCTTATTGTACAGGCTGAAATCGTGTTTTAACATTTTGGAGATTGGGATCGTCTGCTGCGGCTGAATGGTTGCGAGGAAACGTCTCACTTTTTCACGGCTTGTTTCATTCGGATGGATGTGAAACGATTGTTGCTTTTTTCCATGACAGATAAACTGGATTCTCCCCGCATCAAACCCGCGATGAAAAAGCAGAGACAGGGTCGTTTCTACCGCCCCTTCAAAGGCCAGCCAGCGGGAACTTCTATCAATCGATGCATCCAATAAGACGATGACATCATTGCTTTTTTCCTGTTCAAATTCCTTTGTCATCACGTTATTCTTGCGGGCTGTTGTTTTCCAGTCAATCCAGGAAAACCGGTCTCCCGGCATGTATTCCCGCACACCAGAAACTACTGTCGTGTTTTTCACTGTCATTGCGTATGAGGGAGTCTCACCCTCTTCAAAGCTATGAACGCCTTGATGAAGAATCAATTTCCGTTCTACCGGAAAGGCAAACAATTTACCTGCAACAGGAAATACTTTTTCTTTGCGGATAAATCCAAAAGGATCCCCTAATTTTACGGTAATAAAATGAAATAAGTGCTCCCCTCTCGGAATATCGCTGAGGGTGTAGTTTACGGTATGTTCCCTGTTCAGGCCGGGAAACAGCATTTTTTTCATTTGCTTTTTCTCGACTAAAACACCAGGTGCACTTAAATAACGGTATTTTTCGGTTCGGATGTCCTTCCATCCCATCGATTCCGGTAAATGATCTTCAATAACCACGTAAAAAAACGGAAAAAATACTTTTTGTCTGATGGACAATTGGACGTCGACCTGTTCCCCTGCCTGGATGACATATCTTGAAAGTTTCCGGTTGATGTGGAGCCAGGACCAGGGATACAGCACCAGGAGGGCTGAATAACCGAGAATCGGCAAAAAACTGAAAAATAAAAACCAGCTTACAAATCCACCCTGAAACATGGCGTATGAAAACAATATCGCAAACAGAAACGCCACCACTATTAATTTTGTAATCATGGAAACGGTTTGTCTCATCGTTCTCCCCTATCTATTGGAACTTTAGTCTGCTGAATAATCTCATCAATAATACCCTTTTCATCTTTGCCGTCATATTGGGCTTCTGAAGATAAAATCATCCGGTGAGGCAATACAAAGGGAGCTAGATACTTCACATCATCTGGCACGACATAATCCCGGTCATGCATAAAAGCATATGCTTTCGCCGCTTTCATTAATGCAATGGACCCCCGCGGACTCGCCCCCAGGTATACATAAGGATGATTCCTTGTAGCACTGACAAGCTCCACGATGTATTGCTGGACGGGAACACTCACATATACATCCAGCACCTGTTTTTGCAGTTCAATGAGTTCATCTTTCGTTATCACAGATTCAATCGTCTCTATTGGATGCTGACTGGACGTCCGGTTCAGCATATCCATCTCTTCCTGCCGGGAAGGGTACCCCATCGACAACTTTAATAGAAAACGGTCCAGCTGAGCCTCTGGCAGGGGATAGGTCCCTTCGTATTCAATCGGATTCTGGGTGGCCATGACAAAGAAAGGTTTTTCAAGAGGGATCGTTTTCCCGTCTACGGTCACACTTTTTTCTTCCATTCCCTCAAGTAAAGCGGACTGGGTTTTAGGCGAAGTGCGGTTAATTTCATCAGCCAGTACAATATTGCCCAGTATGGGTCCCGGTCTGAACTCAAATTTTAGCTCCTTAGGATTGTAGATCGATGTTCCGGTTACATCTGAAGGAAGCAAATCGGGCGTAAACTGAATTCTTTTAAACTCGCAATCTACGCTCCTGGCGATGGATTTAACAAGCATCGTTTTTCCAACTCCCGGAACATCCTCAAGGAGCACATGCCCCTCTGCAAGAAGAGCAACCAGTGAAAGTTCTGCCACTTCATCTTTTCCAATCATGACTTTTTGAATGTTTTTTAATAATTTCCCTACGGTGGGGTGATAGATCATCGTATGTTGGGTCATAAATCAAGATCCTCCTATTTTTATAAAATAAATCATTCATACCTGTACTCCATAAATGTGGTATTCACAGGTGCTTTATTCATTTTTTAACATTTTAAATTTTCCGTCATTTCCTGTTATAGTACATGTTTACCTGTTAAAGTCCGAATTATACCATAACAGCCTGTATGGTTTGACGAAAACAGAGGTCCACTATACATTTATTGTACACATAAATGGGCAGTTGTGAAAATGAAAACCTGCAGATTCCTTTCCCTTACATGACATATCATTCCAGAAACCTTCTTTTATCTTCAGTCGTCCATTTAACAAGGGAGGATATTTATGATAAGTTCATATCGTAACTGAAAAGAAATATGGAAATTCGTGTATGAAATGGCAACAGATGTTCTATAACTGTTAGTAGAACATAATCCCCGGCAGTTTAACCTGCCGGAACCCCCCCTTAATCTTAGACATGAAAGCAGGGTTCTTATGAAACAATTCCTTACTGATTTCCGTTTGCCTTTATACTTTATGATATCATTGATTTATATGGAATTCGTTTTTCGGATAGGGACTGCTGATTCATTTACTTTTAAAAATTTTTGCATGGCTTCATTATTTTTAATCCCCATTTCTCTCGTTTTTTACATGATCAGCAACAGTTTCCGGCCAAAAGCAAATTTCATTCTGTCCATTATACTCCTGTCCGCTGTTGGGTTCCTTTATGCCTCCCAATTCATCTACTACCAATTTTTCAGAACCTATTACAGTCTGTATTCAGCAGTAAATGCCAATCAGGTCCTCGGTTTCTGGAGAGATATACTCCATTATATTTTTCAGTACTCCCTGTGGATTTTCCTTTTGCTTCTTCCTGTGATTGCCATCGTGTTACGAAGAAAACACATTTCTTTTAAGTCGATGAAGATCCAGTACAAAGGAATACTGGTTATGGCTATTTTTCTGATTCAAGCCACGGCGCTGTCCGTAATCTATATTAGCGGCAGAGAGCAGCATTCTGCCTATGATTTATACTTTCAAAGCCACTTTCCTGCCCTGTCCGTCGAAAAACTGGGGGTGATAACCACCATGAGAATTGACCTACAGCGCCAGTTATTTGGCTTTTCAACAGCTGCAAAAGAACCGGATTCGGATATCCCCCTTCCTTCTGAGGAACTGGCTGATACAGAAAGGGAAACTTCCGAAGAAGACGATAGAGAAGATGAGAACAAACGGCCATTAAACATCATGGATATCAACTTTGATGAACTCATTGAAAACGAAACCGATCCAGTAGTCAAAAACATGCATGAATATTTCAGTCAGGTGCAGCCGACAGCCCAGAATGAGTATACCGGCAAGTATGAGGGCTATAATTTCATATTGATTACCGCAGAAAGCTTCTCGCCCTTTGCCATCCACAAAGAAGTGACGCCGACGTTATATAAAATGGCCCATGAAGGCTTTCGGTTTACCAATTTTTATACGCCGCTCTGGGAAGTCAGTACCTCTGACGGGGAATATGTCGCCTGTACGAGCCTGATTCCGAAAAGCGGTGTATGGAGCTTTCAAGAATCCGCCGATAACGCTCTGCCTTTTGCCATGGGAAATCAGTTAAAAAAACTCGGCTACAAGACCGTTGCCTATCATAACCATACATATACGTATTATCGGAGAGACCTCTCCCATCCCAACATGGGCTATGAATATAAAGGTCTGGGAAATGGGCTTGATGTTCAGGAAACCTGGCCGGAGTCCGACCTCGAAATGATGCAGAAGACCATACCAGAGTATATAGACGAGAAACCGTTTCACGCCTACTATATGACGGTAAGCGGCCATATGCAATATTCCTTTACCGGCAATACGATCGCTTATAAAAATCGGCACGTGGTAAAGGATTTACCATTATCCGATCAGGCGAAAGCCTATCTCGCAACCCAGGTGGAGCTGGATCGGGCGCTGGCATATTTACTTGAACAGTTAGAAAAGGCAGGGATTGCGGACCGGACCTTGATTGCCATCAGTTCGGACCACTACCCTTATGGGCTGGATGATCAAACGATGAACGAACTCGCCGGGCATCAGGTAGAAGAAAATTTTGAGCTGTATCAGAATTCCTTTATTCTTTACACCAGCGACATGGAACCCGTCACCATTGATAAGCCCGCATCAAGCCTGGACATTATTCCGACTCTTTCCAATTTGCTGGGGTTAAAATATGACTCAAGACTGCTGATGGGCAGGGACATTTTTTCCGATTCTCCACCGCTTGTGATTTTCAGAAATAAGAGCTTTATTACCGAGAAAGGATTTTATAATGCCATGACCGGTGAATTTACCCCTTCCGGCGGTGAAGATGTCGATGAGGAATATATTGAACAGATCAAAAACATGGTGGAACGCAAATTTTATTATTCCGTCAAAATTCTGGAGAAGGATTATTACCGGAAAGTGTTTGGAGATTAGACGAAAATGGACTTTCATCATCCAGAAATCACTTGTCTAAGCCAGGACCAAACCATCATTTTGATATATTAAGGGAGAATCAAATATGATTGATATTAAAAGATTAGCCGTAAATGAGGAAAATTTGGAGCAGATCGTGGATCTGTATCACACAGTCTGGAAAAACGAAGACCCTTTGATCAAACAGCGAATTCAAAAACATTCGACTTATCAAGGATTTAAAGGGGTCATTGCTTTACACCGTACAGGTGAAGTCACGGGATTCTCATACGGATATGTTTCATTGCCCGGTCAATATTACAACCAATTGCTTTCAAAAGAATTTAAACCTGACGAGAAGCAAAAGTGGCTCGAGGACTGTTTTGAGTTGGTCGAATTAGCTGTCCATCCCTCTTACCGAAAACAAGGAATAGGAAAATTACTAGTTTCAAAATTACTGGAAGATGCCCATACTAAAACCGCCGTATTAACCACGCAAATCAATAATGTCCCGGCACGCAGGCTATATGAAAGTCTGGGTTGGAGAAGTTTGAAAGAACCCTTTTTTCCAAACAATCAAAATGACCCTTATGTGATATATGGAAAACAATTGTAAATTATGAAATGTCCCGACCTAAAATAGTCAATGTCTTCCGTCAGTTCTCAAATCAAACTTACGGAAGACATTCGATTATGGTCAAATGACCCTGACATCTTATATCATTTTCGAATCAAAAGCCTATGGCTCCCAAATCAATGCTTATATTTTTTTCGATCTGTCCCACTGAAGATAAGGCCTAAAAATAAGCCGATCCCCACTAAAAAGAAAACCATAAATGAACTAATTGCAATAAACATTTCACCGGTAGCCAATCTTGTAACGAAGGCAACAAACAGACTAAATAAAATGAAGCCAATTGATAATGAATATAGAAGTGCACGGACCTTATTCATCGCATATTTTTGACTAGTCTCCCTGGTCAATAAACTATACGTTACAATAGCTCCGCCCAGAACAATAAAAATAGCTGGTCCGGGAACAGCTTGCAAGGGAAGATCCATATAATAAAACATGGCCGTCGTTAAAATGCCAAATAAGATGACTAATACCCCTATGATCAGTCCTGCAGTCGATACACGCGCTGTCATGTTTGTATAAACCGCTTGTTTCGCTTTATCCTGTCCGAGCACTCTCATATCATCAACCAGCCCGCTAAGGTCACCGAGTGAACTAACAGCTTCCTTAAACGCCTCTTTTTCATCCATTCCCATTTTTTTATAATCATTTATTTTTTCTTTTAAATTCGTAGTCAACTCTTCCTTCAATTCAAACAATTGCTGACTTTCTCTAACACCCGTAAATAATTGATTTACATAAGATTCTATCTTTTTGTCCAGATCACTTTTGTACCCCATTCGTTTCCATTCCTCCTTCAATTAATTTATTCAAAACACGTTTGGCAAAATGCCATTCCTTTTTGGATTGTTCGTATTGTTCTAATCCTTCTTTCGTGATTCGATAATATTTCCTTCGGCCACCCTGTGTTTCGTCACCCCAGTAAGAGGTGATATATCCCTCTTTTTCCAGTCTCCGAAAAGCAGTGTACAACGTTGCTTCCTTTAATTCATATTGATTCTCACTCATTTGAATAATCGTTTTATAAATCTGATAACCATAGCTGTCTCCATGCCGTAGCACATTTAAAATAATGGTATCTGTATGCCCACGAATTAAATCTGTAGAAATTTTATTCACCACTATACATCACCTCTCAAGGTATAGTATATGCAATATTACTATGTTTGTCAAAGTAATTGGCTGGTTCGTATTTGATGTTCGAAAAAATACGTACATTTTCGCCTTCCTTGAATTGATAATGGTTGATTTTACTGGGTTTATCAGTTTTGAAGAGTGATGAATTTCGTGAACACATGAATATAAATGCTTACTTTTTTCATAGTACCTGTTTTTGCATTGACTGATCGTCAATGCAAGGGTTCTGTTCTTGGTGATCGAAGTGAAAGAGCGGAAGGACTGTACAAGCTTAAGAGAAGGATGATTAGGTTTTAAGAATTTTCACAGGAATTTTTTTCGTGGGAATCCATTGGAAGTGAGTTCATGCGTCCGATCGTGTATTCACTCATTCTACTCATTTTGGAGTCGGTTTAATTCTAAAGGTTAATAAATTTCATCACAGGAGAGTTTGGGATGAATAAAATGGACTGATCATCGTTTTTAATAAAAAAAGGACTTCCGCAAGTTTGCAAATTTACGGAAGACCTGAATTTATGAATCATGGAACAAAAGCTTTGGACGAGTGATATGATGAGGATTTTAAAACCTTTTTGGTCAACTATATTTTATGATATGCGTTTCATAATTCTTTGCTCAAATTCATTATAGTTGGTGTATTCCTTGTAATCGGAACAAAATGATTTGAAAAAATACCATTCAAGGATAGGCATGTACCATTAATTATTACTGTTCCCGTAATAATTATTGCTCTGTTTTTAAGTGTCTGGATCCAGGTGAAGTAAATCCTTTTGTCCACCAGTGTCCATCGGGCACTGGTGATCTTTGAATAATCTTAAGGATCAGAGCCACGAAGAGGATTAATTTTGCCGCCCTGTTTCTTGTGCTACTATACTGATCCACCTTTGAGTTCGTCATATCTTCCGGTAAAAGTTTTATTCAATACCCGTTTCCCGTTTTTCCCCCATCCTTCGTAAATGACTGCTTGCCGAACCTCATGACTTTGGTTCTTTTCTGTCGAACGAACAATCACCCCGTCGGCATCCGCATATAGGTAATCGACCTGTTCCCTTTCGGAAAGAGATACAGCTTTCTCAAGTTCCTTCAACATCTCCTCATCAACTTCTGCCTGTGCCTGCCCAACGTGAGTCCAAAAAAGACAGGTTATCGTCTTCACTTATGATATAGCTTTTCTACTAACTCATGAAGCAAAATCAGGAGAATTACAAGAACAAGTATTTCTCATGGACAAACTGTTCGTAGTACAGGTAAATTTGAGGGTGAGTTCACCAGGCATTGAGAATTTGATTAATAGACTAATAAAGAGGTTTCCACCAAGTTTATAACTCAATGGAAACCTCTCAAAAATCTCAACAACTAATATCGGTCACTTTTTCGGACACCATCATTGATTTCAAACGGTCATGAACGTTGATATAAACCTTATTACATCATTCCGCCCATGCCGCCGCCCATGTCAGGCATGTTGTTGTTATCGTTCTCTTCAGGCAGATCGGCTACAACCGCTTCGGTAGTCAGGAACATAGCTGCAACAGATGCTGCGTTTTGAAGAGCAGAACGGGTTACTTTGGTTGGGTCCACGATACCAGCTTCAACCATGTTCACCCATTCTCCAGTCGCAGCGTTAAAGCCGATGCCTACTTCTTCTTTCTTCAGGCGCTCAACGATGATAGATCCTTCAAGACCAGCGTTGTGAGCGATTTGACGGACGGGTTCTTCCAGGGCACGAAGAACGATATTTACACCCGTTTGCTCATCGCCTTGAACATCAATTTCTGCAACTTTATTATATACGTTTACAAGTGCTGTTCCACCACCGGAAACAATCCCTTCTTCTACTGCTGCACGCGTAGAGTTCAGAGCATCTTCAATACGAAGTTTGCGCTCTTTCAATTCGGTTTCAGTAGCAGCACCTACTTTGATTACCGCTACCCCGCCGGCAAGTTTAGCCAGACGCTCTTGCAGCTTTTCTTTATCGAATTCAGAAGTCGTTTCTTCTAGTTGAGCACGGATCTGGTTTACGCGGGCTGCGATTTGATCACTGCTTCCAGCACCTTCAACGATGGTCGTGTTTTCTTTTGTGACCACTACTTTAGTAGCGCGTCCCAGATGTTCGATTGAAGCGTTTTTCAGTTCAAGGCCAAGATCTTCTGTGATGACTTGACCGCCAGTCAGGATAGCGATATCTTCAAGCATCGCTTTGCGGCGATCACCGAATCCAGGAGCTTTCACCGCTACCGCGTTGAATGTACCGCGAAGTTTGTTAACGACTAATGTAGCCAGTGCTTCACCTTCAACGTCTTCAGCGATGATCAGGATTGGCTTGCTTTGCTGTACAACTTGCTCAAGTACAGGAAGTACATCCTGGATGTTAGAGATTTTCTTATCCGTGATTAAAATATATGGATCTTCCAGAACAGCCTCCATTTTGTCCTGATCCGTTACCATGTAAGGAGAAGCATAACCACGGTCGAACTGCATACCTTCTACGACTTCCAGTTCAGTTTTGAATCCTTTCGATTCTTCGATGGTGATGACACCGTCATTTCCTACACGCTCCATGGCTTCTGCAATTAGCTGACCGACTTCTTCGTCTGCAGAAGAGATGGCAGCAACCTGAGCAATAGACTCTTTTCCTTCGATTGGCTTAGAAATGCGTTTTAATTCTTCGGTAGCTACTTCTACTGCTTTTTCAATACCGCGACGAACGCCTACTGGGTTTGCTCCAGATGCAACGTTTTTCAATCCTTCACGGATCATAGCCTGAGCCAGAACAGTAGCCGTAGTCGTACCGTCTCCGGCAACATCGTTTGTCTTAGAAGCTACTTCAGCAACAAGCTGAGCTCCCATATTTTCAAAGTTATCTTCTAACTCAATTTCTTTTGCAATGGTCACACCGTCATTGGTGATCAGTGGAGAACCGTATTTTTTCTCAAGAACCACGTTGCGTCCTTTTGGTCCAAGAGTTACTTTCACCGCATTTGCCAGTGCATCCACACCGCGAAGCATCGCACGACGAGCGTCTTCACTAAATTTCAGTTCTTTAGCCATCTGTGTGCCCTCCTTAAAATTTCTAAATTTTATAGTGAAACATTATGATATAAACAGCATTTTCTATCGCAACAAGATTATCCAATCACAGCAAGGATGTCATCTTCACGAAGGATTAAGTATTCTTTCCCGTCATATTTCACTTCTGTGCCCGCATATTTAGAGTAGATGACTCGATCACCTTCAGAAACTTCAAGTGCAACTTTCTCGCCATTGTCTGTTACTTTTCCAGAACCAACGGCGACTACTCTTCCTTCCTGCGGCTTCTCTTTAGCGGAATCAGGCAGCACGATACCGCTTGACGTTTTTTCTTCTTGCTCAATCACTTCAACGACAACACGATCACCTAGTGGCTTTAACAATTCAGACACCCTCCTCAGATTTAATATAATGTTTGAAAGTTCTTTGTTAGCACTCAACATTATCGAGTGCTAACACCAATTAATATAATAATCAATCCGGTTAAAATTTGCAAGTATTGAAATAAATTTTTTCTTTTTCCAATCTGTTTTATAATAAAAGGGAATACTTGATTAAGCATAACCAGGATGTGGTATAGTTATACATGCTTTCTGTCTTTATAAAATATGCATAATAACAAAAAATAAGAACGAAAAAGGAGTCGTTGAAATTGCCGAAACACTACTGGTATGTTATGTTGACTTATATCATTATGCAGTTATCGAGCATTATTGGCATACCATTGCTGGTGCTATTCCGGATTCCCGAGGAGCATATAGTGTCCACATGGACCATTATCAGCTTTACTGCCGGTTTAATCATCACTTTGTTCCTTTTAAAACCTGAATTCAGAAGAGGAAAACGCCAGCGTGCAGACGCGGGGAAAATTGTTTTATGGTCAATCCTGGGGATATTTATCGCAATCTTTGCTCAGGGAATCGCAGCAAATATTGAATGGTACTTGTTTGATATTCGGCCTGGATCAGAAAATACCCAGTTTTTAATGGACATTGCAAGGCAGACTCCTGCATTTTTAATCGTGCCCATTCTGTATGCTCCCATTTTAGAAGAAATCGTATTCCGCAAAATCCTGTTTGGCACTTTTTATAAAAAAATGAACTTTTTCCTGGCTGCTCTTTTATCTTCACTAATCTTTGGGATTATTCATATGGAACCGGAGCATTTACTGATATATGCTTCAATGGGACTGGTATTCGCCTATCTCTATGTGAAAACCAAACGGATTATTGTTCCGATTATGGCACACCTCGGGATGAACAGCCTGGCAGTAATGACCCAATATTTTTTGCCCGAAGAAGAAATTGAGCGGATTTTAGATCAGATGGAACAAATGCAAACTATACTTTTTGGAGGATTTTAATTCGATGAAAGCTTCACCGTTGTTGATGTCAGCGCTTTACTTTTTCATTGGTATTCTGTTTACTTATCTGGCCATTCAGAGTGTAGAAGAAACAATCTGGAACTGGACAACAGTCATTCTATCCATCGTGGCTACCTTTGACTTTGCCATTGCCATCCGTTTGCTTGGCCTGCATTTTTTTATCAAGAATTCGAACAAGGAATAAGAAAAAGCGAGTTCTCCCGCTTAGACGCTCAAGTGATGGTTTTGGAGGAAATACGAAGCTCACCAAGGGTTCACATCGTGGTGAACCCTGACTTTTTATGGAAAAAGTAGAGCCCGTTTTCGAAAACGTATTCTGAAAACACGCTACTATAGAGTCATTTCCCTATGCCCGCATAAACTCGAAAAAGATGCAGTCCCCATTTCCTAAGCACCTTTTTTAGACACTTTCTCTTCTTCCTGTACACCTTTGAGCAGAAAAGACGCTGGAACGGCCAGAGCAATGACAATGGCCGATATAAGAAAAGATTCATTAATAGCCTGAAGAGTTGCTTCCTGGAGGGTCAAATGATCACCTAGCATGAGCTGACCCCTCCGCACCTCATAATAAATGGAAAAAAACACAATTCCGATGGAAGATGACATTTGCCGAATGACATTATTCATGGCAGAACCCTGGGCCACGAGATCATCGGAAATGGCATTCATCCCTGCTGTCGTGGCAGGCATATTGCCAAATCCCAGTCCCATTCCTCTGACCGCATGAATAAACAGAATAAACCAGAACGATGTCTTCATGTCTACAAACCCAAATACGGCACTGGACAGAGCCAGAATCATTAACCCCAGGGGAACCACATACTTCGGTCCTTTTACATCCAATATTTTTCCTCCCAGCGTCATAAATAGGCCGCTTAACAGCGCAGCCGGAAGAAAGATGATCCCTGTCTGAACCATGCTGAACCCATAGACTTCCTGTATTAATAACGGGAGAAGGAAAATTCCGGAAAATAACCCGATGGAAGCTGCAGAAGTAACTACAATGGACATCGTATACGTGCGGACTTTAAAAACAGATAAATGAAGCAAAGGCTGTTCCTGTTTTCGTTCATACAGAACAAAAACTATCAGGGAAATACATCCGACCCCAATCAACAGAATATGTTCCATCTGATACAGGGCATCGAGAGTCTTTATTTGTCCCAGGGCCAAAAGGACTGAACCGATTCCTGTAAAAACCAGGACAAACCCTTTCCAGTCAAAGGACAAATCCGGTTTCGTTTCGGTTTCTTTTAAATATTTCATAGAAAATAACAACCCGGCGATCGCAAATGGAATATTAAACAGAAATAAAAAATACCAGTCCAAATACTCCGCAATAAAGCCTCCGATCGTTGGCCCGACTGCCGGTGCGACCATGGCAGCAATTCCATATATCCCGACGGCGAGTCCCCGTTCATTTTTAGGAAAAGCATGAAAGATCAATGCCATGGAATTCGGCATCATTAACCCACCGGCAATCCCCTGGATCGCCCGGGACAGAATAACCATGGATAAAGTCTGGGACAGAGCCCCGGATAAAGAGCCGGCCATAAACAGGGTTAATCCAAGAAGGTACACATTTTTCTTGCCGATTTTATCTCCGAGATACCCTGTAATAGGCATGGTCACCCCCATGGCGACCATAAATATTGTCAAAACCCAGCTTGCTGCCACCGCATCTGTCTGAAAAATTTTCATAAAATGGGGAAGCACCGGATTTAACATACTATTATTTAAAATGACGGTAAACGTACCGAATAAAACAGAAATCACTACAAGCCATTTCGCAGGCAATTTGCTCATAAGGTTATCCCCCGTCGAATTTATTTCGTCACTCGAAACTATTTTATCTTTTCTATAAAAAAATGAAAAGAGATTGGTCTTTGTCGTCCATGAATAGAACGACACCGCCCAGAGGCAGACGCTAATCGCCCATGAAGTAGACACGACAGCCCAGAGGCAGACGCTTAGCGTTCATGAATGTAGCGCTACCACCCAGGGGTCGATGTTCATCGCTCATAAGCGTAGCGCTGCCGCCCAGTGGCCGACACCATCGACCGGAGGATTTCGCTGTTCGACCAGGGGGAAATGCGATCGTCATGTCCACTGTTCCCCCGGAAAGTTAAGCACAATCACCTGAAGGATAACTGCATTGCTCAAATAAAAACGAACGAGCTGCCTCAAGAATCTAAGACAGCTCTTTTTTCGAAAAATGACAGACGTTTCCATTCAGGCTCAAACTTGTGATAAACGTCTCTTTTCAGCCGTTTACTCTTTTGTATCCTCTGTCAGGGGATAGTTTTTCAAAAAATAGACGAGGGTCTGAAGTTCTACAGACAGATCGATATGGTGAACCCGGATATGGTCCGGAACGGCGATTCTTGCCGGTGTAAAGTTTAAGATCCCCTTGATTCCCGCTTTGACCAGACGCTCAGTGATTCCCTGGGCTGCACTAGCTGGGACGGTCAAAATGGCAACAGGTATATCGTGATTTAGCCGCCCTTCCAGTTCATCAATATGATATACCGGCACACCCCCGACCTCTGTTCCAACTTTATCTGGATTATGATCAAAAGCGATTTCAATTTTTGTATTATTGTTTTTCATAAAATTATAATGAAGAAACGCGGTTCCAAGGTTCCCTACGCCGATCAGGGTGACCCGGGTGATTTCATCCTGATCCAGGGTTTTTCGGAAAAAGGAAAGTAAATAGTTCACATTATACCCGTATCCTTTTTTGCCAAGGGCTCCAAAATAGGAAAAATCCCGGCGGATGGTTGCGGAATCTACTTTTACAGCTTCACTTAACTCCCGGGAAGAAACCCTGGTTTTCCCCTGGTTCGAAAGATTATTTAAGAACCGGTAATATAGCGGAAGACGCTTTGCAGTTGCCTGCGGTATTTTATGCTGATCCCCTTGATTCATCCCTACTCCTCCTCAAACCTTCTCCTTTATCACTCAAAACAGCTTAAGCTTAAACCATCCTGTCTTGCAATTGTTCAGACAGATAAGATAAACTTATTTCGTTGAGGTGAATGCACATGATTGTTATGCAACTGAACCAGATAACCAAATTTTTTGGAGCTGACCTTATTTTATCGAATATTAAATTAGAAGTACACAATCGTGACCGAATTGCCATCGTCGGCCGAAACGGGGCCGGAAAATCTACCTTATTGAAAATTATGGCCGGTGAGCTTTCTCACGATGATGGTGAAATCTATATGCCAAAAGATGTTACCATCGGCTATCTGGCCCAAAACACCGGGCTGAAATCCGATCTTTCCATCTGGGATGAGATGGAGAACGTGTTCGCCCGCCTCAAGGAGATGGAAGAGGATCTGAGAAAGCTTGAAGTGAAAATGGGAGATCCTGGTCTTTTTCAGAATCAGGAAGCCTATGAACAACTTTTGAAAGAATATGATGAAAAGCAGTCCCTTTTTAAATCGGCAGGGGGGTTTCAATACGAAGCAAAAATCAAACAGGTGCTGAATGGACTTCAGTTTCAGGACTATGATTTTGACACCCCGATCCGTACTTTAAGCGGTGGTCAAAAAACAAGACTTGCTTTAGGCAAACTGCTTTTGTCAAAACCAGACATACTGATCCTCGATGAACCCACCAACCATCTGGACATTGAAACCCTAAACTGGCTGGAACAGTACCTGCAGTCCTATGATGGGGCCGTCATCATCGTCTCCCACGACCGTTATTTTCTGGATAAAACCGTGACTATCGTATACGAAATTGCGTTTCAGCAGTCAAAAAAATATACTGGGAACTATTCCGACTATTTGCGTCAAAAAGCAAAGGATTATGAGCGGGATATCAAATTATATGAAAAGCAGCAGGCAGAAATTAAACGTCTCGAGGAATTTATCCAGAAAAATATTGCCCGGGACTCCACAAGCAAACAAGCACAGAGCCGTCGAAAACAGCTGGAGAAGATGGAGAAAATGGACAAACCGTCCCTCGAAAATCGGTCTGCTAAGTTTTCTTTTGATATTCAAAGACCGAGCGGAAATGATGTATTAAAGATCCGGAAACTCAGTTTCCAATATGAAACAGATGATGATTATATTTTTCAAAACGTTCATCTGGATTTAAACCGCGGCGATCGTGTCGCCATCGTCGGACCCAATGGAATCGGAAAATCAACACTGTTGAAAACGATTGTCGGCCAGCTGAAACCGTCCCGGGGAAAATTACAATATGGTACAAATGTACAGATTGGTTACTACGATCAAGAGCAAACCCATTTATCCATGGCCAAAACCGTATTAAATGAACTCTGGGATGAGCATCCTGCCATGCCGGAAAAAGACATCCGAACAGTCCTGGGAAACTTTTTATTCTCAGGGGATGATGTATTAAAACCCGTTTCGGCTCTGAGCGGCGGAGAAAAAGCCCGGTTAATCCTGGCCAAACTGATGCTTCAGAAAGCAAACTTTCTTGTCATGGACGAGCCCACCAACCATCTCGATCTCGACAGCAAAGAAGTGCTTGAGTCGGCATTAATCGATTTTCCGGGTACGTTGCTTTTTGTTTCCCATGACCGTTACTTTATCAACCGTATTGCTGAAAAAATTCTGGAGCTGTCTGATCAGGGAGCAAAATTATATCTTGGCAATTATGATTATTACTTACAAAAGAAACAAGAAGAACAGGAAATCCAGGAACTGAATAAGAAAAATGATTTGCCGGAACAGATGGAGACATCAACAGATTACGAACAGCAAAAACAAGAAAAACGAAAATTGCGAAAGATCAGGCGGCAAATCGAAGAAGTCGAACGGGAAATCGAGTCGCTGGAAAAAGCCATTGCCAAATGCGATGAAAAAATGACCGATCCAGAACTGTTCCATGATTACGAAGCATTAAAAAAGATGAATGAAGAGAAAGAAAATTATCAACAACAGCTGGATCATTTCATGCAACAGTGGACTGAGCTTCACGAAAAAATGGACGACTGGTAAAACCCGTGCTCCTGTTCCCTGGAAATACTTCATAGCAGTTCCTTTGAAAAAACTAAAACGATAGCCTTTGTTAAAAGATCACCGTGGAAGGTGATCTTTTATATTTGATAGAATTTGAAAAAAAGTCTTTTGTTGAGTGATACTTTTTGGCAGCTGATCCGTCTTTAGGGTGAGTCAGGCTGAAACTACTCGGGAGATTTTTTAGTTATGCAAATGAAAAGTGAGGTGTATGGTTTGGAAGAGGAGTTAAAAAAACAAAAAATACAGACATGGTACAAGGAATATAGCGATGGCATTTATCGATTTATTCTCATAATGATCGGCGACCATGAACAGGCAAAAGATTTAACTCAGGATACATTTATAAAGGCTTACCATCATCTGGATTACTTCGCGGGAAAAACCAGTGATAAAAATTGGCTATATCGCATCGCCAGGACTGTCACCATTGATTTTATGCGCAAACGAAAACCGATCCGATATATGTTTGATTCCATCAACGGTATTCCAGCGAAAGACCCTTCCCCGGAAAAAATTGTCCAACTAGGAGAGGAAGAAGAACAGGTGTACCGTGCCTTAAGTCAATTAAAGCGATCCTACCGAGAAGTCATTATTCTCAGGAAAATCAAAGAATTGTCTGTTCGGGAAACTGCGGAGGTACTGGAATGGAAGGAAACCAAAGTGAAAACGACCCTTTCAAGGGCTTTAAAAGCGTTAAAAACGCAGTTGCGAAAGGAGGGATATCATCATGAAACCATATCATGATCAAACAGAACTTGAAAAAACCTTTCGTTCTTTTGAATCCATTATGTTTGATGAAAAGGATAAAGAAGAAGTATATGCCAGCCTGATCAACAATATGGATCAAGGGGAGGTAAAAAACAAATGGGTCAAATGGTCCAACTCTATCCTGACAGCTGTCGTTGCTATGATTTTCTTCATCGCAGGCGGATATGTCGTGATCGATCAATTTATCCTGGATCAGGCACATCCTACTCAACACGATCAGCATTTACAAACCATCGAGCTTTATCTGGAAAATGAGTTCACAGGACCGAATGACGAGTTAAGCAGCATTTTTGATAAAGGTCTGCATCCACTCGAACTAGATGAATATCTGGATCAAAACTATGGCGATATTGCAGTAGACCTGGAAAAAATGATTAAAGGGAATGGCGTATTATCATTTTTACGAAGTGCACATCTCAACGACTATCAATTAAAGCCAAACAAAATAGATATCCAAAAGATTGAAGGAACGCAAAACCACGTCTATAAATATGAAGTCGAAGTCGAATATAGCAAAAATGGCCAAACAAACACAGCTACAGTTACTGGAGTGATCAACCTCGATGATAATGGCAAAATTTTATTGATCCGAAACATGGATGACGGTGGATTATATGAAAAGCTAAACCAGTGAAAATAGAAACGTTCATAAATCGTTTCAAATGTGGCGAGAGTTTTAGAAAAAGGCATGGAGAAAAGAACTCCATGCCTTTTTAATCTGAGTGAATGCACAATTTCCATGGGGCAGTGAGATAAAATGAAAGTCTTCCCCATTAAAGATGAGGGGATGTTTGTCCGAGGATTCATTAATACTTATTCACACAATTGACAATCAACCTGCGTTATCCACAGGGATATACACATATTCAGCCTTGATACGGACCCTTTTTACGGATCTTTTCCACATTATCCACAGAAAAACCCTACTTTATCCACAATTTTCGTTCACACTCAACTCTTTGTCATGAGAAGGATTCGCTCCGTTTATCCACTGTTTCCTGCTTTTTTGTGGATAAGTTTATCATGTTATCCACACACATCCTTCATTTTATCTGTACAGACATATACCATAAACCCCCTCTAAGGGGAAAGCTGACCACTTAGAAGGGGTTGTTCATCGGAGCCTTCTTCGATTCTCTCAACGCTTTGACCGCTTCGCATAGCGCTCCAGACTTAATGATGGGTTCGCATTTAAATCCAGACCAGCACGGTGCCCCTGCTCAAAGGCTACACTTCCGGCTGCTGCGATCATAGCTGCATTATCGGTGCATAAAGAAAGGGGCGGAATAAGTACGTCAATCGCTTCACCGGCAAATTGTTCTTTCAGTCCGGCCCGCAATCCTTTATTGGCTGCCACTCCTCCGGCGACAATCAGTTGCTTCACTTCGTATTCCCGGGCAGCCCGGTATGTTTTCGTCACCAGTACATCAATGACACTTTCCTGAAAACTTGCAGCAATATCTTCTTTTTTTAAGGTTTTTCCCTTTTGTCTGGCGTTGTGAAGCGTATTCATGACCGCTGTTTTTAACCCGCTGAAGCTAAAGTCATATGAGCCTTCCTCAAGCCAGGCTCGAGGAAAATCAATCGTTGCCTCCCCTTCTGCCGCAAGCCGATCGATATATGGACCGCCAGGATAAGGCAGATCAAGGGCTTTGGCCACTTTGTCATAGGCTTCGCCGGCAGCATCATCCCTCGTTTCGCCAATGACCTGAAAATCCCCGTGTTCCTTCATCACAATTAACTCGGTATGTCCACCGGAGACAACAAGAGACAGTAACGGAAAAGAAAATTCCTTTTCGAGTCGGTTGGCATAAATATGACCAGCTATATGGTGAACACCTACAAGAGGCTTCTGATGGGCATAGGCAATGGCTTTTGCGGCGTTCACTCCAATTAAAAGGGCTCCTACCAGTCCTGGGCCTTCAGTAACCGCAATGGCATCGATCTCTTCCATGGTCACACCGGCTTTTTGGAGAGCTTCTTCCAGTACAATCGTGATCTGCTCTATATGATGTCTGGAAGCAATTTCAGGTACCACTCCGCCGAAACGTTTATGACTCTCAATTTGGGACGCTACCACGTTCGATAACAGGTCTCTTCCATTTTTAACAATGGCGACGGCTGTTTCGTCACAGCTCGTTTCGATGGCTAAAATATATTGATCCGTTTTTTGTTTCATAGTTTCACCCACATTACCATAGCATCTTCTTGATTATCCTGATAATAATTTTTTCGTATCCCCACTGGTTTCATTCCAAATTTCCGATACATCCTCTGGGCAACTGCATTGGAAATTCTCACTTCCAGTGACAGCGATTTGGCTTCTTTTTCTCTGGCTTTTTGAAGGGCAAAGGAGAATAAAGTTTCTCCAAATTTGTACCCCCGGAATTCAGGCAAAATGGCGATGTTCGTAATCTGTGCCTGGTCCAATACGATCCACAAGCCACAATAGCCAAAAATGCGATCCTGATTTTCGATCACATAATAAAACGCATACGGATTTTCCACCAGTTCATTGACAAAAGCAGACCGATCCCAGGGGGATGAAAAGCAGGTATGTTCAATGTTCATCACTTCATCAAGATCATGGATGGTCATCGAGCGTATAACAGGTTCACTCATGACCGTTACCCCTTGTTTGAAGCCATTTTGCCTCCGCTTCTGCGAGCCGTAAATAATGAGGGGTAAATGAGTGGAGATCTTCCGCATCCCGGTCTTTTCCGATATGCCCCAGCACGGATGCTCTTGGAATGTGCATAAACGCCTCAGCGATTACTGCCTGATCTCCCAGCAATTCCTGTATATTTTCCCTGTGCAGCGAGAAGTTATTCCCGATGAATAAAACTTGTTCCTTCTGTGATTTCAATTCCTGAAGCCAGTCCGTAAACTGTATATTTTTTTCTTCCAACACCGGGATCAACTGTTTACCATCCCTTTTATAAACCGCGGCAAACACTCTCCCGCGTCTGGCATCGAAAAAGGAACAGATCAGGCCCGGGAAATAAAACCCATTATAGGCTGCCGCTTCCAGACTGGATACACCTGTAATGGGAATGTTCAGCGTCCATGCAAGGGTCTTTGCCGTAGTCACCCCTATGCGGACTCCTGTATAGGAACCCGGCCCCCTTGCCACCACAATTTTATGGATTTCCCCGGGTGTAATACCCGCATCTCTTAATATATTGTCAATAGCAGGCATCAGGGCAACGGAGTGATTTTTTTTTACATTGGTCGTATATTCTGCAATGAGCTGGTCCCCATTCAAAACGGCTGTGCTCATTACCTGGTTGGATGTATCAATAGCCAGAATGTTCATGACAATAACTCCTTACAAACGTGATCAAAATGTTCATTTGCCGGTTTGAGAATGATTTTTCGTTCATTCTCTGAAACATAAAGAATTTGAATATCGAGTCGTTCTGCCGGCAAAAATTCATGAATAAAAGATGGCCATTCCACGACAGAAACTCCGTCCCCATGAAAGTATTCATCAAAACCGATATCCTCTTCACTTTCCTCTAAACGGTAAACATCCATGTGATACAGTGGAATATCTCCGTCATACTCTTTGACAATCGTAAAAGTAGGGCTGTTCACCGTGCGGGAAATATTGAGTCCATTCGCCAGACCTTTTGTAAAAGTGGTTTTCCCGGCTCCCAGGTCTCCTTCAAGGGTTATGACATCCCCTGGCTTCAGTTGTCTGGCCAGTCGACTGGCCAGCGTTTTCGTTTCTTCATCTGAATGAGTCATGAATTCATAAGTGTTCATAGCATCACCTTTTTATCTCAAATGGATATATCCTTGTTTCTTTAAAACCTGTTTTTTACCGTTTTCGTATAAGAAAACTTGTCCTTCAGCCGCCACTTTCCTTCGAACGAAACCAATTTTTTTAACGATTGTATTCGTTTGTCTGGCTGCCTCTTCAACCACGGACCAGTTATGTTCGGAAATCGTTCCAATTAATTCAAAATCTTCACCGCCAGCCAGAACAAACTTCTTCTGATTCGTTTCAGACAATTTTTTAAGCTGAGGGTGCATCGGTAGCTGGCTGTAATCAATATGCAAGTCAACTCCTGATGCTTCTGCAATTTCATTGGCTTCACTGGATATCCCGTCACTGATATCATTTAAGCATACCCGGTCCAGCTGTTTCAGTTTTCTGCTGAACCAGACCCTTGGTGTCGGCATACGATGGCGGTTGATAAAATGATCCTGGGCTTCAACTGAAAAGCTCCGTTCCGTTAACAAATGCAAGCCAAAGGCGGAATCACCAAGGGTTCCTGTCACAAAAACCACATCACCATCTCTGGCATGCCGACGGTATCTGGATTTATCCCTTTCTACAAACCCGATGACCGTTACAGAAATAACAAACCGATCCCCGGAAACCGTATCACCGCCTAACAGATCCATGTGATACTGGTCTGCAATTTCTTTCATTCCATTGTATACCGATCTCAATTGTTTATCCTTCCAGGATTCTGGCACGACAATGGATACCAAATAAAATACAGGAATACTCCCCATGGCAGCTAAATCGCTTAAATTGGCAGCGAGCACCCGATATCCTAAATGGTATGGTTCCATGGTAGTTAACCGAAAATGAACATGTTCGACCATCGTATCTGTGGCAGTAACCATATCCATTCCGGATGGCGGCCGGAAAACGGCAGCATCATCCCCGATTCCTTTTTGAACCGACGAGTGATGATAAAACCTGGGCTTGATTGATTTAATAAAGGAGAATTCATCCATTTTGCATCAGTCCATATTATAAGTTGTTATTACCAATATAGCAAAATTTATAAAAAAACTAAAAATACCAATCTTTTTCAGAACATAAATAAAGCCTTAGGATGGTGCTTATCCTAAGGCTGAATAAGTTCTTTAATTTAAGTAAATCATGGCGGTCCGGACGGGACTCGAACCCGCGACCTCCTGCGTGACAGGCAGGCATTCTAACCAACTGAACTACCGGACCTATTTGGTTGCGGGGGCA
>NZ_SMAN01000021.1 GCF_004342905.1 Melghiribacillus thermohalophilus
GAAGATTCAAAAAAGAGCCAAATGAATATTTAAACACTATTGAAGAGAAATGGAAAAGGCACAACTAATTTATTGTGTTAGTTGTGCCGTTTAAGTTTTTTTTTGCCAGACGGTTCAAGCCTTCCGGTGACGCGGCCAGTTAAAAGATGTGGCATTCTAGAAAATTCTCCGGCAGGATCCAGAACAGGAAAATCAGTTTTATATTCAAAAGGATTTTCTTCGTGGAACTGTGTTCGGAATGTGGAGAAATTGACAGAGTGAAACGGGCACATTGAAAAAATTCCCAGCATGAAAAGGCTGTCATGACGCTCATCGGCTGGTTTTTCTTGTAATAGATTGGTTGTCAGTCCCGTTCCTTTAGTGTTATGATTATTTTTGGGTTATTCTATACAAATGGATGATTTTAAATAGAGGTGCATACGAATATGCTTGGATTATTGAAGAAAGTATTTGGTGATGGTAATACAAGGGAATTGAAAAAGCTTGAAAGAATAGCAGATGAAATTGAAGCACTGGAACCGGAGATGGAAAAGTTATCAGATGAAGAGCTTCGGGGAAAAACGGAAGAATTTAAACAGCGTTTTGAGCAGGGGGAAACCCTTGATGACCTTTTGGTAGAAGCTTATGCGGTCGTTCGCGAAGGAGCAAAACGAGTTTTGCATATGCGTCCGTACTACGTACAGCTTCTTGGTGCCATTGCCCTGCACGAAGGAAATATTGCTGAGATGAAAACCGGTGAGGGTAAAACTCTGGCATCCACCATGCCAGCCTATTTAAATGCCCTGACCGGAAAAGGTGTTCATATAGTTACAGTAAATGAATACCTGGCTGACCGTGACGCAAAGGAAATGGGTCAACTGTATGAATTTCTTGGGCTGACGGTTGGATTAAATGTCAATGGCATGTCCAAGGAAGAAAAACGGGAAGCCTATGCAGCTGATATTACGTATGGTACAAACAATGAGTTCGGCTTTGACTATTTACGTGATAACATGGTGCTTTACAAAGAACAAATGGTTCAACGTCCCCTTCATTTTGCCATTATTGATGAGGTCGACTCCATATTAATTGATGAGGCCCGTACACCATTAATCATTTCAGGATCAGCGCGAAAATCGGCTGATTTGTATGTGCAGGCTGATCTGTTTGTACGCCGTTTGAAACAGGATGAAGATTTTACCTATGATGAAAAGACAAAAAATGTACAATTGACTGAAGAAGGTATCAATAAAGCGGAACAATTTTTCAGTGTGGAAAATCTCTATGATTTGTCCAACGTGTCTTTGACCCACCATATTAATCAGGCCTTGAAAGCTCATGTGGTGATGAAAAAAGATACGGATTATGTCGTTCAGGATGGGGAAGTCGTCATCGTAGACCAGTTTACTGGCCGGCTTATGAAGGGACGCCGGTACAGTGACGGACTGCACCAGGCGATTGAAGCGAAAGAGGGTCTGCAAATCCAGAAAGAAAGCATGACGCTGGCAACGATTACGTTCCAGAACTATTTCCGCATGTATGAAAAACTGGCAGGGATGACCGGTACGGCAAAAACGGAAGAAGAAGAGTTCCAGAGCATTTATAACATGAATGTTATTGTCATTCCGACGAATAAGCCGGTGATTCGGGAAGACAAACCAGATGCCATTTATAAAACCATGGAAGGAAAGTTTCGAGCGGTTATCCAGGATATAAAAGAACGTCATCAGAAAGGCCAGCCGGTTCTCGTTGGCACAGTTGCGGTTGAGACGTCAGAATTAATTTCGAAGCTTTTGAAAAAAGAGGGAATTAAACATAATGTATTGAACGCAAAAAATCATTTTCGTGAGGCAGAAATTATTGCAGAAGCCGGGCAAAAGGGTGCGGTTACGATTGCTACAAATATGGCCGGACGGGGTACGGACATCAAGCTCGGTGAAGGAGTAAAAGAACTCGGCGGCCTGGCAGTGATCGGTACCGAACGTCATGAATCCCGCCGAATTGATAACCAGCTCCGAGGTCGTTCCGGACGTCAGGGAGACCCGGGTTTATCCAGGTTTTATCTGTCCCTTGAGGATGAACTGATGCGCCGATTTGGTTCTGATAATATGCGGAATATGATGGATAAACTTGGTATGGATGACAGTCAGCCGATTGAGAGCAAGATGGTTTCCCGGGCTGTGGAATCGGCACAGAAGCGGGTAGAAGGAAACAACTATGATGCCCGTAAAACATTGCTCGCTTATGACGATGTGTTACGCCAGCAGCGCGAAATTATATATAAACAGCGTTTTGAGGTGCTCGATTCCGATAATCTGCGGGAAATTATTGAGGGCATGATTCAATCGACTGTTGAACGTGTCGTTGAAACCCATACACAAGAAGAAATCCAGGAAGACTGGGATCTCGAATCCATTGCGGATTATATTCACGCCAATCTGCTGGAAAAGGAAGATTTAACGGTAGACGGGCTGAAAGGAAAAGAGCCTGAAGAGATGACAGCATTCATCATGGAAAGAGTAAAGAAAAAATATGATGAGAAAGAACAGGAACTCTCACCTGAACAAATGCGGGAGTTTGAAAAAGTGATTTTACTTCGTACAGTCGATACGAAATGGATGGACCACATTGACCAGATGGATCAACTGCGTCAGGGAATTCATCTCCGGGCTTATGGACAGACCGATCCCCTGCGTGAGTACCAGATGGAAGGGTTTGCGATGTTCGAACAGATGGTTGCTTCCATCGAAGAAGAGGTGTCCCGCTATGTGATGAAAGCACAAATCCGTGAAAATTTAGAGCGACAGGAAGTGGCAAAAGGGGCTAAAGCTGTAACCGGCGGCGGAGGAAACCAGCAGAAAAAACGGAAGCCGTATGTAAAGAAACAGGACATTGGACGGAATGATCCATGTCCGTGCGGTAGCGGCAAAAAATATAAACACTGCTGCGGAGCCTAAAACAAATGGTGTCTGACACCTTCAAAAATTATCCGAATAAGGAATCTTTATTTGTCGAGGGTTCAGCGCACATTTTTACGTCAAACCACTGTCGACAGGTGCCTGACACCCGACCCCTGTTTACCATACCCGGTCATTTATGATATATATTTACTGAAATCATACTAAAGAACAATTTTGAAGAGGTGGTCGTAATGGAATTGATTGAAATTAAGCAGGAAATCGAAAAAATGGCTGCGCGATTAGCCGATTTTAGGGGGTCTCTTTGACTTAACCGAGAAAAAAGAACGAATTGCAGAACTGGAAGAAAAAATGTCTGCACCGGATTTCTGGGACGATCAGGACCGTGCACAGACGATTATAAACGAGAATAACGCGCTAAAGGATTTAGTACAATCCTTTGAAAACAATCAAGAGGCTCTGGAAAACATCGAGGCAACGTTTGAACTGATCAAAGAAGAGGACGACCCTGAACTTCGCCAGGAACTAGAAGAAGAAGTCAAAGATCTGACAAAGGCCTTAAATGAATTTGAACTACAAATTATGCTTAGTGAACCTTATGATAAAAACAATGCCATTCTCGAGCTACACCCCGGCGCAGGGGGAACGGAATCACAGGACTGGGCGAGCATGCTTCTGCGCATGTACACCCGCTGGGCTGAACGTAAAGGATTTAAAGTGGAGACCCTTGATTATCTGCCGGGGGATGAAGCAGGTGTAAAAAGCGTCACCCTTTTGATTAAAGGCCACAATGCCTATGGCTATTTAAAAGCAGAAAAAGGCGTTCACCGCCTTGTTCGGATTTCTCCATTTGATTCATCCGGACGCCGCCATACATCCTTCGTATCCTGCGAAGTGATGCCTGAATTCAACAATGAAGTCGAGATCGAAGTGAAACCGGATGAAATAAAAATTGATACGTATCGATCTAGCGGTGCCGGGGGACAGCACGTCAATACAACCGATTCGGCTGTGCGGATCACCCATCTGCCGACAAACACGGTTGTGACCTGTCAATCGGAGCGTTCACAGATCAAAAACCGGGAAAAAGCCATGAAAATGTTAAAGGCAAAATTGTACCAGCTAGAAATTGAACGCCAGCAACAGGAACTGAATGAGATTCGCGGTGAACAAAAAGAAATTGGATGGGGCAGCCAGATCCGCTCCTATGTCTTCCATCCTTACTCTATGGTCAAAGATCACCGCACCAATGTGGAGATAGGAAATGTCCAGGCGGTTATGGACGGAGAAATCGATCCGTTTATCGATGCGTATTTACGATCAAAACTTCAATAAATGTCACTTCAGGTTATTTATATTCTGCTCGAATATTAGTGCACATGGCAGCTAAAATCAGCCATGTGCTTTTTTTATACCTGAACCTTCAAGGTTACGTTTCCCTACTCGGGAAATACCCCACGATATATGTCTGAATCATGGTAAAATAGAAATGTTATGTAGACAAAAGGCGGTGAAGAACATGGCTCGATTGAAGGAAGAAATGATGTGGCTGATCCTTCCTCTGGTATACGGATGGGTGAACGTGTATGTCATATTCCCTCCATTGATCAGTCAGATGTTGATGGGAGTATTCTGGTTCTGGGTGGGAATGAAGTGTGCCGGACAGAAACGTGCGATCAAACGATGTCTCTTCACAAACAGTTTATGGGGGATTTCCCTGATTATTTTTATCTGGCAGTTTATTTTACTAAGTGATGAAAGCAGAAATTTACCCCTGGCTTTATTTTCACAGCTGTACATTCAGGGATTTATCTGGATGGGCACAAAAATATCGGGACTCCTTTTTGATGTCGATCATGGAACAGTGATCCATATTCTGGCCTACATAAGCATGCTGGGCGTTTTTTTGCTGGGGGCTGCATACCAGAAATTACACGAACGAAGAATCTAAATGGCGGCACCTCTTTCTTTTTTTTTGATTTCTCCTCGGACAAATAATCATCCTTTCCATGCGGATTTCTCTCCATTTATCCTCTATCCTTCAACGTGCTAATGCGTTATCGGGCTCTCATTTACACATCTCAGCTTGTGTGATATATTCCATTACGGTTAAAAAAGATGCCTGATTTCAGCTCCAGCATGTTCACTGGAGATCACCATGACGAGTGATGGCCGGGAAAATTGGAGAAGATATTCATATAAAGAGGTGCTCATCCATCATGATGAAAAAATACAGACGAGAACCAATGCCCAAAAAAATGCGAATAGCCCTTGAATACGTTTATGTCATTTTAGGCTCCTTTTTTATCGCTTTTGCTTTCAACTTATTTTTGTTGCCCAACGATATCGCTTCCGGTGGTGTTGCGGGGATCAGTACCATTACAAAAGATGTGTTTGGTTGGGAACCTGCATTTGTACAGGCCGGCTTGAATATCCCTTTATTTATTGCAGGAATTGTGATTTTAGGGGCTAACTTTGGTCTGAAATCATTTATTGGCACCATTGCTTTGCCGTTTTTTGTTTATTTGACAAAAGATTTTGCTCCGGCTACATTCAATCCCCTGCTCGCTTCCATTTTTGGCGGAATGGGTGTCGGCATTGGCCTGGGTGTGGTTTTTAAGGGACGTGCATCCACCGGGGGAATTGATGTAGCCGCCCAGATTCTGCATAAATTCACCAACCTGTCACTGGGCTTATGCATTGCCATTATTGACGGTGCGATTGTCACCACTTCTGCCTTTGTTTTTAATATTGAACAGGCTTTATATGCACTCATCGGATTATTTGTAACAAGCAAAACCATCGATCTGGTTCAGGTCGGTTTCAACACATCGAAAAATGTCATGATTATAACGGATTACGTTGAAGAAGTCCAAAAGGCCATATTAACCGATGTGGATCGGGGAGTTACAGTACTAAGTGGGGTAGGTGGTTACACCAACGAATCCCGAAATGTCATTATGTGTGTAGTAGATAAGAATGAATTCACGAAATTGACACAAATCGTGAAAAACATTGATCCTAAAGCATTTGTAGTAGCTATGACAGCGGCAGAGGTTCTTGGCGAGGGTTTTAATTCAACCTGAATAGGATATAATATCCTTGAATAGTGCATAATAAGCACTATAAATTCTGTAATTGGGGGGCCACAAAATGAAGAAGAAATTAATGGCTTTACTCTTTGGATCAGCTCTAGTGCTGGCAGCCTGTGGCGGCGGTGATGATAATGCCGATAATGGTGATAATGGGGACACCGCTGACAATGGTGCAGATACTGAAGAGCCAGCAGACAATGGAGAAGGCACTGTAGATACAGCAGCAGCTGAAGAAATTTACAACAATAACTGCTCTATGTGTCATGGTGCTGATCTGTCTGGTGGAGCTGGACCAGACTTGCGCCAAATTGGCGGAAAGTACTCTAAGGAAGAAATTGTAAACATTATTAAAAATGGTATGGGTAACATGCAAGCCGTTAACATCAGCGATGATGATGCCAATACCGTCGCTGAATGGCTGGCCGCCAAACAATAACACGTTTTTGTGATGTTAAAATCCCGGGTATCTGCATTTGCAGATACCCGGGATTTTTTTGGTGTCTGGCACCTGTTGAATGGGTGATCAAGGGATATCCCTTGATCACATTAAGATTATTTTTTGACAATATTCGGGAAGTGACCGTCACTTGTTTTTATGAAACATATTTGTAATATTTTTGTGTCTAAAAGAAATGTCGTATAAATGTTATAATATAAAGGAATTGAATTTGCAGATTTTTTCTGAAAATGTCTAAATTCGTGAAGAAATAGATTGCGACTTATGTTATGATAATAATTATCAAATTATGTCATTTTTTTCGTTTTTTTGACAGCATGAAAGAACATCATAATAGAGATATAGGTGGGTATTGTTCTATGATCGAGATGAAAGGCGTACATAAAAAGTATCCTAATGGTGTTACAGCGTTAAATGGGATTAATGTAAGCATTCATAAAGGTGAATTTGTCTATGTGGTAGGGCCAAGTGGAGCCGGAAAATCCACGTTTATAAAATTGATGTATCGTGAAGAAAAGCCTTCCAAAGGCTCTGTCGTCATGAATGGAGTAGATCTAGCCACACTAAAGGAACGAAAAGTTCCTTATCTCCGCCGCAACGTCGGCGTTGTATTCCAGGATTTTAAACTCCTTCCAAAACTGACAGTCTATGAAAATATTGCATTTGCTCTTGAAGTCATTGAGGAATCACCGAAGAAAATCCGCCGTAAAGTAATGGAAGTTCTGGACCTTGTCAAATTAAAAAACAAAGCGCGTTTTTTGCCGAATGAACTGTCGGGCGGGGAACAGCAGCGAATATCTATTGCTCGGGCTATTGTCAATCGTCCAGGCCTTGTCATCGCGGACGAGCCTACCGGAAACCTTGACCCCGATACTTCATGGGATATTGTGCGCATATTAGAAGAAATCAATTCCAGGGGAACAACCGTTGTCATGGCTACTCACAGCAAGGAAATAGTAAACACATTGAAAAAACGCGTCATTGCCATCGAAAGTGGTCGAATTGTGCGTGACGAGCTTCGGGGTGAATACGGCTATGAAAGTTAGGACAATCGGCCGCCATTTCCGTGAAGGCGGAAAAAATATTATCCGGAACGGCTGGATGACACTGGCCTCAGTAGGTGCTGTGACAACAACATTGATTCTTGTCGGTTTGTTCCTGGTCCTGATGCTGAATCTAAATCAGGTTGCAGAAAATGTCGAAGAAGATGTGGAAATCAAAGTATTAATCGACTTAACCGCAAAGGAAACGGATATTAACAAACTGGAAAATGAGATTAGAAATATTCCACAGGTTTCTATGCTTCAATTTTCATCAAAGGAAGAAGAATTGAAGCAGCTGATTGAAAGCATGGGTGAAGAAGGGGAGGCCTTCGAGCTGTTTGAACAGGACAACCCTCTAAATGATGCCTTTATCGTTAAAACAGAAGACCCAATAGATACCTTTAAAGTAGCCGAACAAATCATGAAATTTGACAATGTTGGCGAGGTCGTCTATGCCGAAGACGTGATCCGCAAACTGTTTGAATTCAATCAGTATGCGCGATATGTCGGGCTGGGCTTTATTATCGCACTAGTCCTGACAGCGGCATTTCTTGTCTCCAATACGATCAAAATTACCATTATGGCCCGCAGCAAAGAAATTGGAATTATGAAACTGGTTGGTGCAACCAACAGTTTTATTCGCTGGCCTTTCTTTATTGAAGGGCTGCTCATGGGAATCTTAGGTTCCATTCTGCCAATTGCTCTGATATTGGGCGGGTATTACTACCTTTATGAAAACTTGCAGGACCGTATTCAGTTCCCGTTTGTGGAGTTGTTGCCTTATCATCCATTTGCTTTTCAGCTTTCATTTTTATTGCTGGCCATCGGAGCATTCATTGGGGTATGGGGAAGCGTGATGAGTGTCAGAAAGTTTTTAAAGGTATAAGCTTTGAATCCTTAACGATAGATCAACCAAATTGTAGGGGGAAGGAGTTGCTGGCGTGAAGAACAGGTTTGTGCCCATATTAACTATTACTCTATTAATTCTTACTGGTATGGTCTCTCAACAACAACATAAAATTTTTGCAAATACAAAAGAACAAATTCAGAACGAAATTGAAAAAATAAAGGATAGGCAGAATGAAGTAGATAAGAAACAGAGCAGCATCAATAGTGAAGTATCCCAGACGGAGGAAAAAATTGCCGATAACAAGTCCAGGCAAAATCAAATCAATGCCCAGATCAGGGATATCGATGTAAAAATTTCTGATACCAGTGCTAAAATTCGGACCAAAGAAGACGACATTCATCAGACAGAAGAAGAGATCAAAAAGTTACAGAAAGAAATTGAAGATTTAAAAGAGCGGATTGCTGTACGGGAAGAACTTCTTAAAGACCGCTTAAGAACGATTCAAAGAAATGGTGGTTCGATCAGTTACTTAGAAGTGGTAATGGGAGCAAAGACTTTTGGAGACTTTCTGGACCGTACGACAGCTGTTACAAAAATTATGAACCAGGATAAACGAATTATGGACAAGCATACCGCTGAAAAAGAATCACTTGAACAGGCGGAAGCCGAACTTGAGGATAAAAAAGACAAATTGGTCGCTCAAAAAGAGGACCTCGAAAATTTACGAACCCAGCTGCAAAATCAGCGGGGTGAAAAGGAACGGTTAATGGCCGAATTGCAAAGTGAAGAGCAGGAATTAAGAGAGTATGTCATGTCCCTTGAGGAACAGGAAGCTATTTTGCAGCAAACTGAAGCTACTTTGAAAAAGATGGAAAAAGATGTTAGAGCAGAAGAAAGACGAGCTGGAACAATTAAACCAGAGTCAGAGTCAGGGAAACGGCATCTTTATGAGACCAGCTCAGGGTCCGGTTACTTCTAGCTTTGGCCCGAGATGGGGTAGTTATCATTATGGCATTGATATCGGACGCCGGGGAACCAATGTACCGGTCGTGGCGGCCTATAGCGGTTATGTTATAAAATCTTACTATTCATCGTCCTACGGAAATGTTGTTTTTCTTGCACATACTATAGACGGTCAAGTCTACACCACCGTTTATGCTCACCTGGAAAATCGTGAAGTAAGTGACGGCCAGTTTGTCCAGAAGGGGCAGCGCCTGGGATATATGGGGAATACAGGCCATTCAACAGGACCTCATCTTCATTTTGAAATACATAAAGGCTCCTGGACATATGATAAACGAAACGCGGTCAATCCCCGGCAATACATTAATTTCTAAGGGAAAACATGTTTATGTTTATTTTTTCATATATTAAGTTTAAAGGCATCGCACAATTCGGTGTGATGCCTTTTTGCGCCAGTTTATGAAGGAATCGATAAAGGAAAAAGAGAAATTAGATGACAGAAATCAATCAGAGGTGAAAAGGATGTATATGAAAGGCAGAAATGTTGCCATTTTATTTTTCGTTGCGATGCTATTTGGGGCAGGAATGGCTTATGCTGGCACGCAAATCGTAGAAAAGGCAGATTCGGCTGATCAGGAAACGGAAGAAAATGATCAGATTGATGAGGATGGCGATAACAGATCCCAGGATAATAGCCAGCCTTCAGAAGAAGAGAAATTGGAACTGATTGAAGATTACCGTCAGATGGGGGCTTTTTCAAAAGTTCTGCAGGCCTACAGCATAATTCAAAACAATTATGTTGAGGATGTCAAAGAAGAGGAACTGATTGAAGGTGCCATTCAGGGAATGCTTGACACCCTGGACGATCCATACAGTGTATACATGGATAAGGAAACCGTAGAGCAGTTTAATGATGCCATCGAATCTTCCTTTGAAGGAATTGGGGCTGAAGTCAGTATAGTGGACGGAAGGGTAACGATTGTAGCCCCTATTAAAGATTCACCCGCAGAAAAAGCCGGCCTGAAACCGAACGACCAGATCATAGAAGTAGACGGGGAAAATATTGAAGGAATGGATTTATATGATGCCGTTTTAAAAATACGCGGTGAAAAGGGAACACCTGTCACCTTAACCATTAAACGTCCGGGAACAGAAGAACTTCTGGAAGTTGAAGTGATCAGGGATACCATTCCAATCGAAACCGTGTACACCAGCATAAAAGAGGTGAACGGTCAAACAGCGGGGATTATCGAAATCACATCCTTTTCCGAAAACACAGCTGCTGATTTTTCCAGTGCTTTAAAAAAGCTTGAAGAAGAGGAACAAATTGACGGATTAGTCATCGACGTCCGTGGGAATCCAGGCGGCCTGTTTACTTCGGTAGAAAATATTCTCGGCCATTTTATTACCAAAGATGATCCTTATGTACAGATCGAAAAGAGGGATGGTGAAAAAGTTCCTTACTATTCTGATCTGAACGAAGGAAAGGATTATCCAATTGCGGTTTTAATTGATGAAGGCAGTGCTTCCGCTTCAGAAATTTTAGCGGCAGCTATGAATGAAGCAGGAGATTATCCGCTTGTCGGAACGAAAACATTCGGGAAAGGAACAGTTCAGCAGGCGATTCCGATGGGAGACGGCAGTGATATTAAGCTGACGATTTATAAATGGCTGACCCCGGAAGGAAACTGGATTCATGAAAAGGGGATAGAGCCGACTGTCCCTGTTGAACAACCGGAATTCTTTTATGCCAATCCCATTCAAGTGGAAGAATCTTTATCATCTGACATGACAGGAGATCAGATTGCCAGTGCTCAGCTGATGTTAAAGGGAATTGGATATGATCCTGGAAGGACAGACGGATATTTTGACGATAAAACCGAGCAGGCAGTAAAGGCATTTCAACAGGATCAAGGGCTACAGGTGACGGGTCAAATTGATAATCGAACGGCATCTGTACTTGAACAACAAATCGTCGAAGCAGTCCGCAGTGAAGAAAATGACCGTCAGCTGAAAAAGGCTCTGGAGGTACTGTTTCAATAAACAGCTGAACAAACCGCGGTTTTCCGCGGTTTTTTACTTATAAACATCAAGGCTTTTGAAGCTTCCTGTGTTTACGGTTTGCAATCCAGCCGTCAGGGAAAGGAATTCAAGTATAGCTGTTTGATCAGATTATGAAGTTCCTGATCTATAGAAGGAGATTCCCGATCGTTTATCGAATGAATACATCTAAAGCTTTTCATCAAAACCTGCAAAAAATAACAAGAAATGGATTGGTATGATATACGGAGGGGACAGCATGATTGAAATCTGGCTTATGGAAATCGGAAAAGGGCTTCTCTGGCTTTTGGGTCAGCCACTCTTATACTGGGCTGTTATCGTTACCATGATTGCCTCATTTATTCGAATTAAGCAGGAACGTAAAACCTTTGGTATACGTGTGTTTCCGATCGGGTTTGAATGGAAGGGCACCCTGGCAACTGGACTAACAGCGGGTGTCATTCTTTCGGCAGGATTAATTCTGGCCGGGGGAGTATTGCCATTTTCGTTTCTCCTTTTCATATCACTTGTTACCATTTTATTATCCATAGCAGGACGTCTGTTTTTATCGCCTGCTTATCTTTTTGGCCTGAGTATCCTGGTAGTCTGGATCATCTCCTCTTTTAACCTGATTCCTTCTGATGCTCTCTGGCTTACCGAGTGGGAAAAGATCAGTCAGCAGCTATTAATTCTTTTCATGGTTTTACTGCTTGCGGTAGAAGGACTGCTGGCAAGAAGGGTCAAGCGGAATGAAACCTTCCCAAAGCTGATCAAGGGAAAGCGGGGGAAATTTGTCGGCCAGCATCTCGTACGGAAATTAAGTGTTGTGCCTGTTCTTGTTCCAGTCCCATCGGGCCGTCTGGAACTGACATGGGACTGGTGGCCACTCTTTCCCGTTGAAGGACAGGGGATCAGCTTGATGCTTGTGCCATTACTCATTGGTTTTGAGCAAACTTTTCAGGGCAGTTTTGCTGATGAAGGAGCCAGAAAACACGGGAACTGGCTGTTGATCCTTTCCGTTTTTCTTGGGGCGGTGGCTTACGCAAGTTTCTATTTTTCCTTTCTTGTTCCGGTTGCAGCGGTCACTGCCATTCTGGGAAAACTTTTGATTCATCTATGGATCCGTTTTGCTGATCTGGAAAAAGTACCAGTATTTAGCCCTGAATTAGACAGCCTCCCTATCCTGGGTGTCATGCCAGGTTCTCCAGCAGACGATATGGGGCTGATGGTCGGAGAGAAGATCATGAAAGTTAACCAGATTCCAGTCACAAATGAACATGAATTTTATCAGGCCCTGCAAAAAAATCGAACCTATATCAAACTGGAAGTTCTAAACCTGGAAGGGGAACCTCGTTTTGTGCAGCGGGCGATGTATGAAGGGGAACACCATGAACTTGGTTTAATATTTGTGAAGGAAAAGCCAAAGTTTAAATTGTATTCGGTTCAGGAAGAAAGCCTAATGAGCAGTGATATGAGTCATACAGGTGAAGGATAAAAGTCGATATCTATTTAAATAAAATTGATTAGAGCCCCGTTTTGTTCAAGTAAGACTGAACAGAATGGGGCCTGTTCATAACTCCTTTCATTTTACATGTGATGGACATCTGAATAAAGTGCAAACAGATTTCCATTTAGGGAGGATAAGTAATCGGTTTTACTAATTACAGAAATGCGAAGAGGAAGGCTTAATGTTCCCCCCTGTTTCTTATATGAGAAACGCCCGATTCCCGATTGACAGCAGCTCTCCTCTACCAGGCAATGATATCATGTTCATATAAAAAAGAGTGGGGCAGATCCATAAAAAGATATAGCCGGGTATTTAATGGGTAGGAAAAGGTCCGAATCAGTTCACCTGTTTCTATATCACTGTAAATGTCTGACAGAATACCTTTCTGCTCGTCATTCATCCGGAAAATGTTTTCCATAAAGTATGGGCGCCAGCTCCAGTTTTTTCCCTTATACTCCGAATGAAGAACCCACTTATCCTTTTGCAGGACACCGTTGGATGTCTGTTGGAATCCATCCTGATCACAGATATAGATTCGAAAGCAACAATCACTGATTTGATGGGCGATGGCTACCATCCAGTTGTCAAGATTCGTTTGCTTTTTTGTTTCTTTCAATGCCAGGTGAATTCGATTATTTAGCTCATTTGCCAGGTTATAGCGCCTTTGAATTTTTGTGCGTTCATGAAGAATAAATTGATGTACTGCTTCACGAAAACGGTCTTTGAAATGATCCACCGGAAGAAAAGATCGCTCTGGCCCGGCCAGAAAGTAACCCTGAAAATAGCGACCGTGCTGCCTCAGGGAATCATGAAGTTGATGGACGGTTTCGATTCCTTGAAATATCAAATCGGCGCCGATTTTTCTGGCAAGATGCGATAAGGAATAGAGGACGCCATGATGAGAAATAGTCTTTTCATTATAATTTAGCGAATGGATATCAATTTTGAATAAATCAGGCTCAAGTATTCCAATCCGGTCAAGATTACTTGATCCTTTCGCAACGTCGTCTAAAGCAATTTTTATTCCGAGCGTCTGCAGGTAACGGATCAAATGGGCCAGTCTCGAAATATCTCCACGATATTCATGTTCAGTTATTTCTATAACAATCTGATCTAGCCTAAGTCCCTGATCCTGATAAGAGGAAAGCATGCGGACAAACCGCTCCCCGGTGTCTTCCATTATGATATTAGGATTGATATTCAAAAATAAAGCTGCGTCTTGATTATGGCTAAGAAATTCCTCCAGAGCGATTTTTACCAGATGTTCATCCACTTCACGCTTATATTCATTGGGAACATGGCTGTCATGGAAGAAAGAGCCGAGGCTCTTGACGCCTTGCTCTGTTTTAATCCTGCCAAGCACTTCATAGCCATAAATATTGTGACTATCAGCGCTGATAATCGGTTGATAATAAGGACGTGTATTTTTAAGGTTCATTAAAATATCAAGAGCATCCACCGACTGCACCCCATCTGCATTTGTTTAAATATACGTATATATAAATAAATATACATAACAATTATACCATATCTTTTTTTCTTAGACATACGGGAAGAAAACGGATAGAGACCTGACAGATTAATTTCCTCTAAATTCAATTGTTGAGGCATAGAATTCAATGGAACCTGCCTGCATTTCATGAGTAGTTTACCATTAAAACGAATGGTCTGAAAATGGTTGTTTTGTAGATCGAAGCCATAATTCCATTTCAAACCGATCCACACGTTTTGCAAAAACGCTGTAAAAGAAATATTCTTATGAATAGAGAATGTCTATGTAAAAAAATCGAATGTTTGTTCGTGTTTGTGTTAAAATAGAGTTAGCAAAAATCCGGAATGGAGGTTCAGCCGTGGAAAATCGCTTTGAACTGGTATCGCAATATGAACCCCGGGGGGATCAGCCAAAAGCGATTCGGGAGCTTGTGGATGGTCTTAACCAGGGAAAAAAGCATCAGACGCTGCTCGGTGCAACAGGCACCGGGAAAACGTTCACCATTTCCAATGTCATTAAAGAGGTTAATAAACCGACCCTAGTCATTGCCCATAACAAGACCCTTGCCGGGCAATTATACAGTGAGTTTAAGGAATTTTTTCCAGATAATGCAGTAGAGTATTTCGTCAGCTACTATGACTATTATCAGCCGGAGGCCTATGTGCCTCAGACGGATACGTATATTGAGAAAGACGCGAGCATTAATGATGAAATTGATAAATTAAGGCACTCGGCCACATCGGCGTTGTTTGAACGCCGGGATGTGATCATTGTGGCGAGTGTATCCTGTATTTACGGATTGGGTTCCCCGGAGGAGTACCGGGATCTGGTTGTTTCCCTCCGTCCGGGAATGCAGAAAGACCGGGACCAGCTCCTCAGGGATCTGGTGGATATTCAGTATACCCGTAATGACATCGATTTTCAGCGGGGAACGTTCCGGGTTCGGGGCGATTCGGTGGAAATTATTCCGGCGTCCAGGGAAGAGCATTGTATCCGGGTTGAATTTTTCGGAGATGAGATAGACCGGATCCGGGAAGTAGACGCTCTGACAGGAGAAATTATCGGAGATCGGGAACATGCAGCCATCTTCCCGGCTTCCCACTTCGTCACCCGGGAAGAAAAACTTAAACGGGCCATCGTGAATATTGAAAAAGAACTGGAAGAGCGCCTGAAAGAACTCCGATCCCAGAACAAATTGCTGGAAGCTCAACGCCTGGAACAGCGGACCAAATACGATCTGGAAATGATGCGGGAAATGGGGTTCTGTTCAGGAATTGAGAACTACTCCCGTCATCTGACATTCCGGGAACCGGGTTCTACACCCTACACACTCCTGGATTATTTCCCGGATGATTTTCTGATTGTGGTGGATGAGTCCCATGTCACCCTGCCCCAGATCAGGGGAATGTATAACGGGGACAGAGCCCGGAAAGAAACACTGGTGGAACACGGCTTTAGGCTTCCATCCGCTCTGGATAACCGGCCGCTGAAGTTTGAAGAATTTGAAAAACATATCAATCAGATTATCTATGTTTCAGCAACGCCGGGTCCATACGAGCTGGAGCACACACCAAAAATGACCGAGCAAATTATCCGGCCAACAGGTTTGCTTGATCCAAAAATTGATGTGCGCCCGATTGACGGACAGATTGACGATCTGATTGGTGAAATCCAGAAGCGGAAAGAGCGAGGTGAACGGGTTCTCGTGACGACGTTAACCATTAAAATGGCCGAGGATTTAACGGATTACCTGAAAGACGTAGGGCTGAAGGTTGCTTACCTGCATTCGGAAATTAAAACTCTGGAGCGGATAGAAATCATTCGGGATCTCCGTCTCGGCAAATATGATGTTCTCGTGGGCATCAACCTGTTGCGGGAAGGTCTCGACATTCCGGAAGTGTCCCTCGTTGCTATTCTCGATGCGGATAAGGAAGGGTTTTTACGCTCGGAGCGTTCACTTATCCAGACCATCGGCCGGGCTGCCCGAAATCAGAATGGGGAAGTCATCATGTATGCAGACAAAATCACAGATTCCATGCGGGTGGCCATTGATGAAACGAATCGGCGACGTGCCAAACAGATGGCGTTTAACGAGGATCACGGCATTGAACCTAAAACGATAAAGAAGGAAATTCGTGACGTTATTCGGGCAACAATGGTAGCTGAAGAGGAAGAAACGTATGAAGAAGGTAAAAATCTGAAAGCATTGAGCAAAACCGAGAAAGAGAAGATGATTGAGGACCTCGAAAAAGAAATGAAACAGGCTGCCAGGGAGCTGAATTTTGAAAAGGCCGCTGAACTACGGGACATTATTCTGGAACTCAAAGCGGAAGGATGATGAAAAAATGGCGATGAAAACGATTAATATCAAGGGTGCACGTGCCCATAACCTGAAAAATATTGACCTTGAAATACCGAAAAATCAATTTGTTGTGCTGACCGGTTTATCGGGATCGGGGAAATCTTCTCTTGCTTTTGACACGATTTATGCGGAGGGACAGCGCCGTTATGTGGAATCCCTGTCTGCCTATGCCCGTCAGTTTCTGGGCCAGATGGATAAACCGGATGTGGATGCCATTGAAGGTCTGTCTCCGGCCATCTCCATTGACCAGAAAACGACGAGCCGAAATCCCCGTTCTACGGTAGGAACGGTAACGGAAATTTATGACTACCTGCGCCTTCTTTATGCGAGAATTGGCCGCCCGACCTGTCCAAAGCACGGGATTGAAATTTCGTCCCAGACAGTCCAGCAGATGGTGGACCGCATCCTGGAATATCCGGAGCGGACGAAACTGCAAATATTGGCACCCGTTGTTTCCGGGCGTAAAGGGGAGCACACCAAAGTTCTGGAGCAGCTGAAAAAAGAAGGATATGTACGTCTCCGGGTAGATGGAGAAATGCGGGAAGTTTCAGAAGAAATCAAGCTGGAAAAAAACAAGAAGCACTCCATTGAGGTGGTCATTGACCGGATTATCGTGAAAGATGGCATCGCATCCCGTTTGACCGACTCTCTCGAGAATGCTCTGAAACTTGGGGAAGGAAAAGTCTTAGTCGACATAATCGGTGATGAAGAATTGCTGTTCAGTGAAAATCACGCCTGTCCGATCTGCGGGTTTTCCATTGAAGAACTGGAGCCCAGGATGTTTTCCTTCAACAGCCCTTATGGCGCCTGTGAACGCTGTGACGGGCTCGGAACCCAGCTGGAGGTGGATCTAGATTTAGTGATTCCAGACTGGAACCGGACGCTGAGGGAACATGCGATAGCACCATGGGAGCCGAACAGCTCTCAGTATTATCCGCAGCTTCTGGAAAGCGTCTGTCTCCATTATGGTATAGACATGGATATCCCGATAAAAGAGCTGTCCAAACAGCAGCTGGATAAAATTTTGTATGGAAGCGGCAAGGAGAAAATATTGTTCCGCTATGAAAATGACCGGGGTCAGGTGCGGGAAAACTATATCTACTTTGAAGGAGTCATCCATAATGTAGCCCGCCGCTACCGGGAAACGACATCCGATTATATCCGGGAACAGATGGAAAAGTATATGGCCCAGAAGCCATGTCCGGCCTGTAATGGATATCGACTAAAGGAAGGAACTCTGGCGGTTTTAATTAACGGCAAACATATCGGGGAAATTACCGATTTTTCCGTAACAGAAGCACTGAAGTTTTTCAGCTCCCTGACCTTAACGGAAAAAGAAGAAAACATCGCCCGGTTGATTCTGAAGGAAATTCGGGGCCGGCTTACCTTTTTAGTAAATGTAGGACTGGATTATTTGACCCTTTCCCGTTCTGCCGGCACACTGTCCGGAGGGGAAGCCCAGCGGATCCGTCTGGCTACCCAGATCGGTGCAGCCTTAACCGGTGTTCTGTATGTGCTGGATGAGCCTTCTATCGGCCTCCACCAGCGGGATAACGACCGTTTGATTCAAACACTGAAGCAGATGCGGGATCTGGACAATACATTAATCGTAGTGGAACATGATGAAGATACGATGCTGGCGGCAGACTGGCTCATCGACATAGGCCCCGGTGCCGGAGCCCACGGAGGAGAAATCGTCTCGAGCGGTCCCCCGGAAAAAGTAATGAATGATCCAAACTCCTTAACGGGCCAATATTTATCTGGAAGAAAGTTTATTGCTCTCCCTGAAAAGCGACGCGAACCTGATGGCCGCTATTTAGAAATTATTGGCGCTCAGGAAAATAATTTAAAGAATGTGAATGTAAAAATTCCCCTTGGAATATTTACGGTTGTAACAGGGGTATCCGGCTCAGGGAAAAGTACATTAGTCAATGAAATATTATTTAAATCTCTGTCTCAGAAACTTCATCGTGGAAAAGCAAAACCGGGAAAACACGATGAAATCCGTGGCATGGAACATCTGGAAAAAGTGATCGATATTGACCAGTCCCCAATTGGCCGGACTCCCCGTTCCAATCCAGCGACATATACAGGTGTTTTTGACGACATCCGGGACGTGTTTGCCCGCACCAATGAAGCGAAAATACGGGGGTACAAAAAAGGTCGTTTTAGTTTCAACGTTAAGGGTGGCCGGTGTGAGGCCTGCCGGGGTGACGGAATAATCAAAATTGAAATGCACTTCCTGCCGGATGTTTATGTTCCATGTGAAGTGTGTCATGGAAAACGATACAACCGGGAAACATTAGAAGTGAAATATAAAGGAAAAAATATCGCGGATATTCTGGATATGACCATTGAAGAAGCCCTGGAGTTTTTTGAAAACATTCCAAAGATTAAACGGAAACTGCAGACCATTTATGATGTGGGACTGGGCTACATTAAGCTGGGTCAGCCGGCCACAACCCTGTCTGGAGGGGAAGCTCAACGGGTGAAGCTGGCCAGTGAGCTTCACCGTCGTTCTAATGGTCGTTCCCTGTACATTTTGGATGAGCCAACTACCGGCCTGCATGTAGATGACATTTCTCGTCTATTAAATGTTCTACAACGTCTGGTCGATCATGGGGATACAGTATTGATCATTGAACATAATCTAGATGTCATTAAAACGGCTGATCACATCATTGATCTTGGTCCGGAAGGCGGAGACGGGGGCGGTCAGATTATAGCAACGGGAACACCTGAAGAAGTAGCAGCAATAAAGGGTTCCTACACCGGTCATTATCTCAAACCTATTCTGGATCGGGATCGTAAGCGGATGGCTAAAAAAATCGAAACGAAAATATCTTCATAAGAAATGTTTTATTCGTACTACATTCAAGATCATCCTGAACCCCCGGGGCACGAATTATTTTGCCCGGGGGCTATTTACATCAATATCGTTACTCCTGTTTCTATGAAGTATATTCGTTGACGTTCCGTGTTGAATTCGATAAGGTAAAAAAAGACAAAGGGTACGTGAGAGGGGTATAAAGGGATGAAACCAATTCAGATGAAAGATGTGCAAAAAACATTCGAATCATTCGTTAATAAAGATGTATACATTCACCTCGAAACTACAAATGGAGCCTACGCCCGTCATTTTAATCAAAAGTCTTACAACGTCGGTGCCTATATTCGTAATGCAAAAGTGACATTTTCCCGGGCCAGAATTGCAGGAGAAGATGGATTTTACCGGGTAGGATTAAAGATGGACCTGGGCTGGATTTATGCAGAAGGACTGACCCACTGGGAAGTGGATGGGCAGGGACGTCTGTTAATGGCCGGACATGACGACGCAGGCCGGCTGATGGTAGCACTGGAAATCAGTGAAAAGCCATTCAAATAAAATATCACGCATTAACGATGGAATAATAGATTATAAAATTGATGTCTGTATAACAGGGAAGGAGATTACGATGGACTATAAAGAACATAAACATGTGGTTGTCATTTATCCCCACCCGGATGATGAATCCTTTGGGGCAGCGGGTACGATAACCAGATTTCGGGAAGCCGGTGTACCGGTCACTTATTTGTGCGGTACCCTGGGGGAGATGGGGCGAAATATGGGAAGCCCTTTATTTGCAAATCGGGAGACCCTTTCAGAAGTACGTAAAAAAGAACTGATGGATGTGGCTAAAGTGCTGGACATTGAGGTGATCATGCTCGGTTATCGGGATAAAACCCTTGAATTTGAAGACCGGGATGGAATCGCTGAACACTTGAGATCCTATCTGGCGAACATTCAGCCATCCCTTGTGATCACGCATTACCCTGGTTATGCGGTACACCCGGATCATAATGCTCTTGGAGCAGCGGCAGTCGAAGCCGTCAGACGTATGGAGCCGGGAAATCGTCCGATATTATGGGCACAGGCCATTTCCAATAATCGAATCGAAGCACTTGGAAAACCAGATATCGTCATTGATACCGAACCCATATTTGATAAAAAAGTTCAGGCTATTCAAGCCCACCGTTCTCAGGCTGAAGCCATGATTAAGCGAATGGAAGAAGCTTCTGATCATTCCGGTGAAGATGAATTCCGCAAGCGTATGCGTTATGAACGTTTTTATATCTGGAATTTTGATAACTGATGAGCAGAAAGGCAAGCCCTTGCATAACGCAAGGGCTGAATTATTGAAATTTCATAAGCCAAATAAGCCTCTTTGTTTTGAGTGATCGCGTTTCTGTTTCGGCAAAGATGAAACACTGTCCGTATTCAATCCGTATATGAATGAATCAAGTTTGGCCATCAGCCATTAAGGATAAAATATGTATGGGAAAGAGAAAGGAGACGGTTTGATGAACGATGAAAGAAAACGCATTTTAAAAATGGTTGAAGAAGGCTTAATTTCTGCGGACGAGGCAGCAGATTTACTGGAGTCACTGGAAAAAAACAAGCAACAAACGGATCAGTCTTCCAGTGCCATTTCAACAGAAGTAGACTGGGAAAATCAAAACACATTCACAGATGAACAGCACTCATCAGATACCAAATCTTTTAAAAATAAGCTTTTAAACTTCGTTGAAGATACCATCAAAAAAGTCAAACATGCTGATCTTGACTTCAATTTTGGAACCTATTATCATGTTTCACATATTTACCAGTATTCCGATGTTTCACTGGATGAAGTCGATCTGGACATTGAAAATGGAAGTGTCACACTCCAGGTATGGGATGAAAAAGATGTACGTGTTGAATGTAATGCCAGGGTATACCAGGTAGAAAATGAACAGGAAGCAAAGGAAAAAATGATGCGGGATTTTCGCGTCCATACCAATGACGGCAGGCTCACCCTTCGTTCCCAGACGAAAAAAATAAAGCTGGATTTACAGGTTTATGTTCCAGATAATGTTTATACCGATCTTCATGCCCGTCTATTTAACGGAACGGTCAAGTTTGAAGGTTTATCAGTCGATAAGGCAAAAGTGAAAACATCTAATGGAAAAATTCATTTGTATCAGATGGAAGGAAAGGACTGGGAAGTCGAATCGGCAAATGGATCCGTTCGACTTGAAAAAATTGTGTGCGATGAGTGTGAAGTAGAGACGATGAATGGTTCGATTCACCTGGACGGAGATTTTGGAAAAGTTGAGACGCAGACCATTAATGGCATGATTCGCTGCTACTGGAACGGTGAAAAAGGGCATACAGGTTTTTTTAAAACAACAGCCGGGTCTATTCATTTATATTTGCCTGAAAACAAAGCCATTGACGGGGAATTAAAAACAAACATAGGAAGTGTTCAATGCCATCTTCCAGTGGCAAAAATGATCCAAAATAATCAGGATGTACTAAGAAAGAGTATGCGCTTTCAAACCAGTTCAAATGTTGAACAGTATCATCATATTGAAGCAGAGACAAAAACAGGAAGCATTAAAGTTCAGCCACTGACGACAGGTCGCTGATCATTCAGGTGAACATCCAAAACATGTATCAATATAAGGGCAGGGGGTATTCAGATATGCTTAAAAACTGGCTCATTTCGATTGTCATTAATGCCATCGCGATTATAGCGGTGGCCCAGATCTTTAATGGGTTTATCGTGGAAGGCTTCGGCACAGCTTTGCTGGCCAGCTTAATGTTATCCATTTTAAATGTCATCATTAAGCCCTTTTTAGTTATTCTCACACTGCCTATCACGATTGTTACTCTTGGTCTCTTTTTATTTGTTATAAATGCCATTACATTGATGATCGCACAGGCACTTATCGGAAGTTCTTTTATCATTGAAAGTTTCGGGACGGCAATTCTGGCTGCAGTGATTATTTCGATTCTCAATTTAATTCTCCAGCAATTATTGAAAGATACCTTCCGTAAAAAATAATTACCCCGAGGAATGACGGCATGCCCTCTCCGAAGATCGAAAACAACCTGTCGAAAAAAAAGATGGGATGAACAAAGCTTCTTTCTCTTTGATTCAATCATGAAGTTCTATTACAATTGCTGTCAAACGTGCTAAAATAAGATACAGTGATTCCAATCGGGGAGGAAACAACGTGATGGGCAAAGTTCGGACAAAAGATATTCTGGAACGATTTAGCCTGGAACTGGTGGCCGGGGAAGCTGGAATTCACCGGGAGATTATTACCAGTGACATATCCAGACCGGGTATGGAAATAGCCGGATACTTTAAACATTATCCAGCAGAGCGGCTTCAGTTATTAGGGCGCACAGAGCTTTCTTTTTTTCATGAACTGCCCCAGGACGTCAAAACAGAGCGGGTTGAACAGCTATGTACTGATGTGACACCTGGTATTGTGATTACCAGGGGAATGGAAGTCCCGCAGGAGCTGGTCGATGCGGCCAATGATGCCGGAGTACCAATCATGCGTTCTCCTTATAAAACCACACGGGTCATTAGCCGTCTGACAAACTTTTTAGAATCCAAATTTGCTCCGTTTACGGCAGTCCATGGGGTACTTGTCGATATATATGGTGTTGGTGTCCTGATCACCGGACAGAGCGGTGTAGGTAAAAGCGAGGCTGCCCTTGAGCTGGTGAAGCGGGGACATCGCCTGGTAGCCGATGACAGTGTGGAAATCCGTCAGGAGGACTATGACACGTTAATAGGCAATCCGCCTCCATTAATTGAACATTTATTGGAAATTCGCGGTCTTGGTATTATTAATGTGATGACCCTGTTTGGGGCTGGTGCGGTACGAAATTTCAAAAGAATCTCTCTTGTCATCCATCTGGAACTGTGGGATGAGAAGAAACAGTATGACCGGCTGGGGCTGGATGAAGACACGATGAAAATCATGGATGTTGAATTGCCGAAAGCCACAATTCCTGTACGCCCCGGGCGAAATCTTGCTGTGATTATCGAAGTGGCAGCGATGAATTTCCGGTTAAAACGGATGGGAATCAATACAGCAGAAGAATTTTCCGATCGTTTATCGAAAATGGTGGAAGTGGATCAGGATGACTGGGAGCGCTATTAAAAGGAGGATAAGCCATTGACCTGTAATACATTACCTTATGATCGAGTATTTCTGGAACTGGGGCCTTTTACAATATACTGGTATGGGGTCATTATCGCCACCGGAGCATTTTTAGGATTGCTCCTGGCGATGCGGGAATCCGATCGTCTCGGTTTAAATAAAGATTTATTTGTGGATTTATTAGTGTTTGCTATTCCGGCAGCGATTATCGGAGCCCGTACATATTACGTCATTTTTGAATGGGAACGTTATCAGGGTGGTCCATGGTGGGATGTGTTTGCCATCTGGGAAGGTGGAATCGCTATTCATGGAGCACTGATTGCATCGATCATCACCGCTGTCCTCTATGCCCGGGCAAAAAACGTTTCGTTCTGGCAGCTGGCAGACATTGCGGCACCAAGTCTGATTTTAGGTCAGGCGATTGGGCGCTGGGGGAATTTTATGAATCAGGAAGCTTATGGGGGACCTGTATCGCCCGAAGCGTATGAGAATGTACTCCGGTATGTGCCTGATTTCATCATGAATCAGATGTGTGTGGATGGTGTTCTCCATCATCCAACCTTTTTATATGAGTCTGTCTGGAACATACTCGGGTTAATATTCTTGTTGTTTTTAAGAAAAATAAATCCGCGACGTGGGGAAATATTTTTCGGTTATTTAATCTGGTATTCCATTGGACGGTTTTTTATCGAAGGGATGCGTACGGATAGTCTTTATCTTGGCGATTTTCGTGTGGCTCAGCTGATATCCGTGGGGTTGATTTTGGCAAGCGTTGTGGTGATGATCTATCGCCGTAAAGCAGGGTATGCTGACCAACATTATGATGGATCGAGAGTGACTACAGGCAGGAGGTAACATAACATTGTCAGGAGTGTGGAAACGTGGACTGAAAAGCGGGTTATCGTTAACCTGGACCTTAGGAAAAATCATTTTTCCGATAACGGTGATTGTCACGATTTTGCAGTATACCCCGATTTTGCCCATGATCATTGACTGGCTGGCTCCAATAATGGGCTGGTTTGGCCTTTCAGGAGAAGCGGCAGTCCCCCTTGTGCTCGGGAATTTTCTGAATTTGTATGCTGCGATCGGGGCGATTTTATCCTTTGAATTCACGGTAAAAGAGGTTTTTATCCTTGCAGTCATGCTGTCTTTTTCCCATAATTTATTGATCGAATCCACGGTAGCTTCAAAAGTAGGCGTCAGCTGGTGGTTTATTTCCGGCTTAAGGCTCGGGCTTGCGGCAATTTCCGGACTGTTGATTAATCTATTCTGGCAGGGAGGGTCCGAGCTTGCAAGGTATGGAGCTAGTTCTACAGAAGGAGCGGGACCTGAAGGATGGGGTCAGATTTTGTATTCGGCCTTAGAAACAGCCTTGATTGGCGTTGTACAAATTGCGGTTATTGTGATACCACTCATGATGGTGATGCAGTGGCTGAAGGAAAACAACTGGCTGGATCGGTTTTCTCAGTGGTTCGCACCTATAACGAAATGGTTAGGGGTTGAAAAAAATGCATCCATGACGCTGGTGGCGGGATTGACGATTGGGCTTGCTTACGGCGCCGGACTCATGATTCAGGCTGTCAAGGAAGATGGAGTATCCCGAAAAGATATGTATCTTGTTCTCATTTTTCTTGTTTCCTGTCACGCAGTCGTCGAAGATACCTTGATCTTTGTACCCCTGGGAATTCCGGTATGGCCGCTGCTGTTGATTCGTATAACCACAGCTATTATATTGACGGCTGCCGTTGCTTTTGTCTGGAATCGTCTTGAATTATCAAACAGAAAGGAAACAGCCCATGAACGTGCAAACAATCCTTTTTGATTTAGATGGAACCTTGATCGACACGAATGAACTGATTATCGCCTCTTTTTTGCATACCCTGGAACAGTATTTTCCGGGAAAGTATACACGGGAGGATGTGCTCGATTTTATCGGGCCGCCTCTTCCTGACAGTTTTCGCAAAGTTCACCCTGAGAAAGTGGATGAACTGGTCGAGGCATATCGGGAACACAATTTAGCCCATCATGACCGGTATGTGACCGTTTATGATGGTGTGAAGGAAACCGTTGAAACATTAAAACATAATGGTTTTCAGCTCGGTATTGTCACAACGAAAATGCGTCCATCCGTGGATAAAGGGCTGAGGCTGACCAGACTTGATTCTTATTTTGATATCATCGTGTCACTGGATGATGTCCATCACCCCAAACCCCATCCAGAACCAGTGATGAGGGCGATGAAAGCTCTTGATGCAAAAGCTTCAGAAACGATCATGATCGGGGATAACTATCATGATATTCAAGCGGGGAAAAATGCTGGAACCAAAACAGCCGGTGTTGCCTGGACCATTAAGGGGCGAGAGAAATTGGAACAGTTCAAACCGGACTTTATGTTGGAACACATGACCGATCTTTTGAAAATTGTAGGAGTGTGATTTCATGCGGAAAACGAAACGGTACCGGGTGCACGGGGCCAATTCTCTGTGGCATGTGTATAAGACCGTTCCTTTCTGGAAAGTGGTTAAAAATTTTATCGTCATCCAGACGGCCCGTTACACCCCGTTTCTTGCCCTGAAAAACTGGATGTACCGGACTTTATTAAAGATGAAAGTCGGAGACCAGACTTCCTTCGCTCTGATGGTGATGCTGGATGTGATGTTTCCAGAAAAGATTTCCGTAGGGCGGAACACCGTTATAGGCTATAATACGACCATTCTTGCTCATGAATATCTGGTAAAGGAGTATCGGCTGGGAGAAGTAAAAATCGGTGATGAGGTCATGATTGGAGCTAATACGACCATTCTTCCCGGGGTGACGATCGGGGATGGGGCAATTGTCTCTGCCGGAACTCTGGTACATAAAGATGTCCCACCGGGCTGTTTTGCAGGCGGCAACCCTATGCGGATCATATTTTCAAAGGAAGAAATGGACAGGCGAATGGCGGAAGACCCTTTCCTGAAGGATTAGGGTCTTTTTTATGGTCATTTGCATCATTCAAAAATGAATATTACAGTTTGTTCACATTTCCTCTGTTAACTTTTGAATGAATGATAGAAAAAGCAAATACATTATGTCAAAACCAGTAGTTCGTGCATAATACCCTGTCATGTGTTTAACGAGCAGCGTGATTGACAACTGCCATCATCTGTTCTTTAATCATTCCTCTGTATAACCAGAGCAATGATTAGAACAACTAAATAGATAAGAAAGGATATGTTATCCAACTTAACCACCCACTCCCCCTAAAAAAGAACCAGAAAGACTGATATCCTTCAGTCAATCAACCAATTCAAATTGGTTCTGGGATGACATTCATGAGATTGTGTTCTTTTAATAAACGGTCATGCACTTCCATACGATTAATGAACTTTTAAGAAATGACCTCATGCAGACTGACGGGATGGTTTCTTTCAATCATTCCTCTAACAAAATAGGGGCTTTTTTGTCAAAGCAAAAAAGCCCCATTAGATGGAACATGGCAACCCGGCTATCATAGTCAAACCTTTGCTTCAGGCGGTTAGACCTTAGATCCGTAGCTTTGCGTCACCGACTTTCGACGGTTTTGCCTTTGACATATTGAATATCATGAAATGAAGTAAGAAGGTGTATGATTCAATTATTGATAGAATTGAACAAAATGTCAATTTTTATCGAATTTACCTTTATTATAGAATGTAAAAAATAGGAACAATCATAAGAATAAATATCGATATATCTGGATGAAAAAGTAAAAATATCTTTGAAACCGTTGAATAGATAGGTGTAAATTCCTGTTTTTGCATTTTTTTGTGACGGTATGATAACAAGCATTCGTTAAGTCATTGCAAGTTCTTTTTGGTAGACATCCATCATTTCCTTTAAAAACTGGACATAACGTTCCACCTCGTCCACGGTTGTATATGGAGAAATTGAAAAAAATTTATGGGCATATATGGGCATCCTTCGTTCATAATCAACTGGTTGAACGAAACGCTGTTTTCTGGTTCCGCCAAAATATATTTTTTGCCGATTCTGACCGAGAATCTCGCCAAATTTTTCATTAAATTTGTTTATCTGTTCAATTTGTGCACGGGTCAATCGACCATTCAATTCATCTTTCCACAATACCTCGTCAGGGTAAAATCGAAAGGTCGTCACAGGTGAAACATCGTTGGTAATGGCTGCATTCGGTATTTCTCTCTGGAGCAAGTTCCTAAACGAAATATTCACTTCGATATAGTTAGCTAAAATTTTTTGATACCCTTCGACCCCTAAAGCTAACAATGAAGCATAAATAGGTATGGAACTCCCCATCCGGGAACATTCCAGGGTGTAGCTGGTGTGATACGAGCCAAAACTTCGATTTCCGACATAAGGTGTTTCATCGTGATCCAGATCGACATATTTTAAGAGCTCTTTGTCCTTTATCATAAATAAACTTGAAGCATAAGGAGTTTGTCCGAGTTTATGAAAATCAAATACGAGACTGTCTGCCAGGCATAAGTTCCGGAACTTTTCCTGATATGCTTTCAGTACTTTATGGGCCTCCAGGCTTAACTCGAGAGGATTTGACTCAAAATCGTATTCATTAAAAAACGCATACATTCCCCCCATGGCAGAATCTGCATGGATATATACAGGATCCAGCCCATATTCCTTTTCCAGTTGATCAGTAACGTTCTTTATTTCTTTCAAATCATCTATTCCAAATGTATCGGTTGTTCCCATGGTAGCTAAAACATAAATGGGTACGCCGCCCCGGGAAATCACTTCGATCATTTTTTTCTTCAAATCATCAATATTGATGGAATGATCATCATTTGTTTTCACACGTATAAGATGGTCAACCCCGATACCGGTTGCTTCCATAGATTTGTACAGGCTATAATGGGACAGCTCTGAACAGAAACAGTAAAGATGGTCAGGTATCCCCTGTTTATTGGATTCCGGGTAATGGCGGGCGATAGCCAGTCTCAGCGAGTGAAAGACCGCTCCCTGTCCCCCCCATGTGGTATATCCCGCACTTTGATGAGGATCCAGTCCAATCAGTTTGGAAAGCATGCTGGTGATGGCAACTTCAGCCCGGGATGCTCCTGAGCTTTCCACATCCCAGAGATTATTTCCGTTTAATAGAATCATCAGCAAGTTTCCAAGAATAGCTGGAATGGAAGGAAGAGGTGCAGCATTGGCTACATAATTGCGGTTAATGTAACGGTGGCCTTTTGCCAGATTCAAAAGTTCATGAATCGTCTTTTCCATTGCAATAGACTGCCGGGGAATTTCAGCAGTATGAATAATTTGATTGTAATGATCTTCCTTGTAATCGGGTATTTCACCCAGTGTTAATTGATCCGGGTCTTTTAATTCGTCTAATTCGTTCAGTATGTCCTTGATATAACCGATCAGCTTATTTCTCTGATCTAAATTTCCATCTATACTTGGGAAAAATTGTTGTATATCTTTCATCATCAGGCCTCCTACAAGCAGATGTTTGTTCACATGAAAAAAATATATACCCTGAAATAACCTATTTTTCTATTATAAGGGAGTTTTCACCATACGTGCAGGTCTATTATTACCATTTATTTACTGACTTTTCATAAAACTTTATGACGATTTTTGTCGGATCAAGGCTAGGATAATATGACTAATTAAAGAAAATATGAACATTAAATTTTTATAATATAATTAATGATTTATTCTACCATCCGATGAAATAATTAGATTAGTGATGACAGAATCTTTCTCTTTTTTAAGTCGTTCATCAAAACTCCCCCTTCTTACCCCCTGATTATACCAAATAATAACGAAATTTATCCAAATATGTCGAAAATTGTATCATTTTCTTTCCTGATGTTATATAATGGAATAGAAAATGGCGGTCTAATTTGATCAAGAAATGAACATACAAAAAGGGAGGAGGGAAGTCTATATTATCTTGAAATAAAAAATAGTTAGAAGATGTGTGTAAAAAATCAGATGCAGAAAGGGGTCCGGAAATGAAAGGAATCGTTGTAGATAAAAAGAAATATAAGATGGCAATTGATGAAGCCAGACAAGAATTGCGGATTCAGGTACATGGGCTGATTCGGGAGAACGATGTAGAAAGTTATATGACAGATCTTCAGGAAACGATTAATAAAGTTCCAAAGGAGAAGTACACCTTTGTGGTAGATGGGACTTATCAGACACCTGTACCATCGAAGGTTGTCTCCCAGCTGGAGCAAACCATGCAGTTTTATGCCAGCCTTGGATTTAAGGAAATCATTATCGTCAAACCGTCTTCTAAGATTGCCCAGGTTCAGCTCAGGAACGCGCTGGAACGAATTGATTTTCCGGGAAAACTAGTTGATCAAATATAGATCTAACCAGGAGGAGTTGTCATATATGCCGACGTCGCAGCATGTATTTACCTATGAATTTTTAACAGGCGACCAATCAAAATTGATCGATCAAGCAGCCCAGTGCCTTACCCGTTCATTTATAGGGGTGGAAATTGAAGGAAAATGGGTTCAGGAGCCTATGTGTGGGGTTCTAAATATAAATGATGATGATTTTTATCAGTTTACAAAAGACTATCTTGAATCGACAGTCGATCAGGGTTTTTGCATGATTGCCAGGGATCAGGAGGATCAAGTGGTAGGTGTCCTTGCCGGTGACACCAATGCTCCTGAAATTATTGGAGAAGATGTTTTCAAGGGTTCATTTGCGGATATGAATGTGATCCTTCATGTATTAGAAGATGTGGACAAACGCTTTATGGAAGATTACAAGAAACAGAAGGGAAAAGAAATAGAGGACGGGGAATTGGTTCATTTGTTTATGCTTGGTGTTACAGCGAAGGAAGGGCGTCATGATATTATCAAACAGCTGGGGAAAGGGCTTATTGAAAAAGCTTCCACCAATGGAATGAAGGCTCTTTACGGCGAAGCGACCAACATCCGCTCGATTCGAGTGATGGAAAAATATCATGGATTTAAAAAGTATAAAGACATTAATGGAAGTCATATTGTTTACAAGTACAGGGATAACAGCCGTTTAAACCAGATTTCTCCAGATCATGGTGATGGAACATATCTGTTGATCAAAGAGTTGTAGGATATCAAGAAATGGTTCAAGAAATCTTTTTAAAAGAACAGGTGATAAACAATGAATGAAGCTTTACTTGGTTTACTCATTATTTTGGTAATATCGAATATTTATGTTGGGTATCGATACTTTCAGCTCAAACGAAGTCTTCAGTCTGATCAGGCAGTGGAAAATGCCATGGAAGAATTGTCAAGGGGGAATTTTGACAGCACCCCGGATCACCCCATCTATTCCCAACTGTCTGCCTTCTTAAAACGCACGATGGAGAAAGTATCCGTATTTTCTAAAGATGTTCATGAAAAAGGAAAAAGGCTGACCGAGCAGGGAGAGTACGCTACTGAGAAGGCGGATATTGTAAGGGCAGCCATGGATGAGGTCGGAAGGGGATTAAAAAAACAGTTAGAGGCTACTGAAGAAAGTTCAGCAGCTTTGCAGGAAATGACTTCTGCAATTGTGGATTTATCCAACCGTTCAACCCAGATTGCAGACCAGTCCAATACGACACTGGACTATACCAAAGAAGGAAATATGAAGCTCGAAACTTCAATAGCTAAGATGAACCAGTTAAACCACACGTTGAAATCAACCAATCATGCGATTAAAAATTTAGGGGAAAAATCTCAGGAAATTGGCACCATTTTAAATGTGATTACAAATATTTCTGAACAGATTAATCTGCTTGCTTTGAACGCGGCCATTGAAGCTGCCCGTGCCGGGGATCATGGAAAAGGCTTTGCGGTCGTTGCTGATGAGGTACGGAAACTGGCAGAACAGGCAAGGCAGTCTTCCGATGAAGTGGCAGCCATTATTCAGGGAACACAGAAAGAAACGGAAGTAGCTGTGAATTCCATGGAACAGGGTACAGTGGAACTGGAAGAAACCAATCAAGCAATCGAGGAAGTTGGGAATATTTTCAAGGAAATTTTATCTTCCACCCGGGTCATTGCTGAGAACAATAATGATACGTCTGCTACGGCGGAGGAATTATCTTCCGGAGCCCAGCAAATCATGTCGACCTTTGAGCAGGTAACGTTTATTTCCCGGGAATCTGTGGAAATGTTTGAAGAACTGACAGACATCAGTGACGATCAGCTGAAAACGATGGATGAACTAGTCAAAGAAGCCGAATCGCTGAAACATTTAAAGAATGATATGGAACGATTTTTAGCCTCTAATCGCATGAAACAGGGGAAAACCATCGATGGAAGACCGGCTTGAAGAAAAATATAGATCAGAGGTAAGTTTTGAACAGAAGAGAGAGCTCAAAAGCAGCAAGAAAAATAAACAAATCCGACTCATAGAGATTTAAGCTGTGAAATAATCGCTTTCCGTTACACAATAGCGGAAGGCGATTTTTTTAATCACAAGAGAGTATACTGGTTTGTGTTTGCTGTATTTCTACGGATGGAGGGCCTTCGAGGAGGCTGTTTCTGTAGAAAGCTCGAAGCAGCCTGAAGAGCCCGGGATCCCTCCTCCAGAGGTACAGTATTCTTTTACGAAATATATTTGAGGAAAATAAATCCATAAGGATGTCCCTGATTGCATCGATAGACGGATAGAGGGTGTTTTCGCGCCGGAAGTAATAATCAAACTTACGAGTCATCGGGATCGGACGGATGCTCAGTACGTTGAGCAAATACAATTTGATCTCGTGTGATACGCAAAGTTTTGAGATCATCCCGGCTCCTAAACCGTTGATGATCATTTTCTTGCTCGTTTCTATATGATTAATTCCATAGTGACTTGCCGGACAGCTGGAAAAAGGATCATCCATATCATCCATAAAGCCCTGATCCGGATTTGTTAAGAAAACGCGTATCATGTGGTAGTCTCCCCCTCTTGAATATGATATACTTGCAACGCGAAACAAAAGATGGGAGGCACCGTATGTATAAAGACAGTCATGTCACACATGAACAAAATGTTATTCCGTTTTTAAATGAGGGAGATTTTTATTTCGTTCATGGTGTAAAAGCATTGAGAAAGAAAGATTTTTTAAAAGCGAAAAAATGGCTAAAACGCGCGGTTGAACTTTCGCCGACAAACCCTTTATATAAATGTCAGCTTTCAGTGATCTACACAGAGACAGGTTCGTATCAGAAAGCCAATGACATTCTGCAGGAAGTGCTTGAGGGCTTCCCGCAGGAGTTTCCTGACTGTTATTATTTGATGGCCAATAACTACTCCCATCTCGGTCTTTTTGATCAGGCGCAAAAGTATGCAGAGATGTATCTGGAAAAGGATCCTGAAGGCGACTATAACGAAGAAGCCGGACAGCTCCTTGATATGTTGAAGATGTATCATGAACCAGAAAATGAGGATTGGCTTTTCGATCATGAAGATGAACTGCTGCATTATCAGGAAATGGTCTTTCAGCATATGGAATATGAGGAATGGAACGAGGCGCTGCCCGTATTAGAGGAAATGATGGCCCTTTTTCCCGAACATCCCTCAGCCAGGCATGATTATGCCTACGCACTGTTTTTTTCTGGAGAGCAGGAGGAGGCTATTGAACTCGAAAAACAATGGGTGGAACATGATGGAGAATCAATAAATAGTACGGTCAACCTCGCAATATTTTACCATGTATCCGGGGAGAGAGAACTTTCAACTCATCACATAAAAAAATTATGGAATGTACATCCTATTCATGAGTCCCAAAAATTAAAAATGGCTGTTGCATTTGCCAGGACAGGCTATTTCGATGAGGCTCTTATAAGGTTTCAGGAACTCTGGAGAACCCAGGAGAAAAACAGAGTTTCTTATTACAAATGGTATAGTCTGTCTGCCTTCCATTCAGGTTATGAAGAAAAGGCCCATATGATTTGGAAGGAAGGGTGCAAAAAATATCCGGAACTGTCGAAATCCAAACAGCCCTGGGAAGAACATTAAAATTTTGAACGTTTTGTGAAGTCTTTATCAATTTGAGCAAATCAATAGACGCACATGGATGACTCCGATACGATAAAATTGTGTAACACGCTGTTGGTTGAAGAGGAAGAAAAAGGAGTTGAGAAAAATGGCAGAAGAACGCATTTATGATGTGATTATTGCAGGTGCAGGACCTGCCGGTATGACTGCTGCGGTTTATACGTCCCGTGCAAACCTTGACACGTTAATGATTGAACGGGGAGTGCCGGGGGGACAGATGGCAAACACGGAAGATGTCGAAAACTATCCTGGCTACGAAAGCATACTCGGTCCGGATTTATCAAACAAAATGTTTGAGCATGCGAAAAAGTTTGGAGCGGAATATGCCTTTGGTGATATTAAAGAAGTGAAGGATGGCAAAGAATATAAAACCGTTATTGCCGGAGACAAAGAATATAAAGCACGTTCCGTCATCATCGCAACCGGTGCCCAGTATAAAAAATTAGGCGTGCCAGGGGAAGAAGAATTAGGCGGCCGTGGGGTTTCTTACTGTGCAGTCTGTGACGGTGCATTCTTTAAAGATAAAAAATTAATTGTGGTTGGCGGTGGAGATTCAGCTGTAGAAGAAGGGGTTTATTTAACCCGTTTTGCCAGCAAAGTGACCATTGTACACCGCAGGGACCAGTTGCGTGCTCAGAAAATCTTGCAGCAGCGGGCATTTGACAACGAAAAAATTGATTTTATCTGGGATACTGTTGTGAAATCCATTAATGAAAAAGACGGAAAAGTGGGCAGTGTAACTCTTTATAACAAGAAAACAGAAGAAGAATATGAAAAAGAGGCAGACGGAGTATTTATCTACATCGGAATGGTTCCACTCAGTGAGCCATTTCAATCCCTCGGAATAACGAACGAGAATGGTTATATTGAAACAAATGAAAAAATGGAGACAAAGGTGCCAGGAATATTTGCTGCCGGTGACATTCGTGAAAAGGAACTTCGACAAATTGTTACAGCTACCGGTGACGGCAGTATTGCTGCTCAGTCAGCCCAGCACTATGTGGAAAATCTGTTAGAAGAAATGAAAGTGAAAAACTAATACAGTTTATCCACAACCTTTAAAAAGCCTGTATTTATAAAAGTAACTACATTTTAATCCTGGTGTAACACGTTTGAAATATTTATGGGGTACAATGAACTTAAATAATTGACCCCCTTTTAATAGATAGATCCTATTCAGGCACAGGCAAACCCGTTTTGCCTGTGCATTTTTTGTACATAAAAAAGATGGTCAGATGGTTATAACCAACTGTTGCGTCTGAAGATTGGCCAAAGACAGATCAATACAAATTCTGACAACCCTCTATTTGTTGTCCCTTTCTTTTTCATAGTATAATAATGAACAGAGCCTCTAATGAAGAAAAATGAGGTGACTAAAAATGAAACGGGTAACCAATTGCATTTTAAAACATGATCATCATATTTTAATGTTGAAAAAGCCAAGAAGAGGATGGTATGTAGCCCCTGGCGGAAAGATGGAGCCGGGGGAGACCATCAGGCAGTCGGTTGTAAGGGAGTTTTATGAAGAGACAGGGCTGACCCTCGTACATCCGGTTTTAAAAGGGACCTATACATTTGTCATCAAAGAGGGGGACAAAACCGTCGAAGAATGGATGATGTTTACGTTTTTTGCTGAACAATTTGAAGGGAATTTACGGCCATTTTCTGAAGAAGGACAATTGGAGTGGGTTCCGTTAGATGAAGTTTTTCAGAAACCAATGGCTGAAGGAGATCTGAACATTTTTGAACATGTGTTAAATGAAAAGGAAGACATGACATATGGAACCTTCTACTACACACCTGAGTATAAATTGCTGTCACAATATTTTGATCCTGTCAATGTATAAATAAGGGGGCAATGGCTGGGCTATGAACAACGATACTTCCAAGATACAGGTCGTGATTATTACTGGCATGTCCGGTGCTGGAAAAACGGTTGCGGTACAAAGTTTTGAAGATCTGGGATATTTTTGTGTAGACAATTTGCCGCCGGCTTTAATTCCGAAGTTTCTGGAACTGATGCGGGAAAACCAGAGCAAAATATCCAAAGTGGCACTGGTCATGGATTTGAGGGGAAGGGAATTTTTTGATTCCTTATTTGATGCACTGGATCAGCTGAGCAAAGAAGAGTGGATTCAGGAGCAGGTGCTGTTTCTGGATGCGGATGATGATGTGCTGGTGTCCCGTTATAAGGAGACGAGAAGAAGTCACCCCCTTGCCAGTGAGGGCCTTCCCCTGGAAGGGATTCACAGGGAAAGAGAAATACTGGATGAATTGAAGGGAAGGGCTCAACAAATTATTTATACATCAAATTTAAAACCCCGTGAATTAAGAGAGAAGATCATTCATACGTTTAAAGAGAAGTCTCAGCAGGTATTTTCTGTACATGTGGTGTCATTTGGCTTTAAACATGGGCTGCCGATTGATTCTGATCTGGTTTTTGATGTCCGCTTTTTGCCCAATCCCCATTACGTGGAGTCTTTACGGCCTCTGACCGGTCAGAATCATGAAGTTTCTTCCTATGTGTTTAAATGGAGCGAGACCCAGACATTCATGGAGAAGCTGATTGATTTGCTAACATACATGCTGCCCCACTATAAGCGGGAAGGAAAGAGCCAGCTGGTCATAGCCATAGGCTGTACGGGGGGGCAGCATCGGTCAGTAGCCATAGCTGAGCATCTGGGAAAGGTGTTTTCTGGAGATTATGTTACCCATGTCTCGCATCGTGATATTGCCAAAAGAAAGGAAAAATAGAGATGAGGGAGCAGGAGGAACCGAGAGTAGTTGTCATTGGGGGAGGAACAGGTATGCCTGTCCTTCTTCGTGGATTAAAGGACTATCCCATCTCCCTGTCGGCTATAGTGACCGTAGCTGATGATGGAGGAAGTTCAGGAAGGCTACGAAGTGAGATGGCCATTCCTGCACCGGGAGATATCCGAAAAGTCATCGCTGCCATGTCTGATGTTGAACCGATGATTCTTGATCTGTTTGAGCACCGATTTACAAATGGAAATGGATTGTCCGGACATTCGCTGGGAAACTTATTACTGGCAGCCATGAGTACAATTACCGGAGACTTTTACCGGGGAATGAAAGAGATTTCCCGGGTGTTAAATGTGAAGGGAAGGATTTATCCGATTGCCAATCAGAACATGTATCTGCATGCAGAGATGGAAGATGGAACCATTGTATCCGGGGAGTCCAATATTCCAAAGGCAAAGAAAAAAATTAAACGAGTTTTTTTAAGCCCGGATCATATTGAACCGCTGCCGGAAGCAGTGGAAGCGATTGAGAAGGCCCACTTAATCGTGATTGCTCCGGGAAGTTTATATACAAGTATTTTGCCGAATATGATTATTCCTGAAATTGGTAGAGCGCTTCAGAGCGCCAGAGGGAAAGTCGTTTATGTTTGCAATGTCATGACACAGGATGGAGAAACAAATGGATATACGGCTTCTGATCATGTTCAGGCGATTCGTGATCATGTAGGGTTTTCTTGTATTGATGCCATTGTAGTCCATAATGCACCGATTTCAGCTGGTATTCAAAAACTTTATGAGAAGGAGAATGCAGCCCCTGTCATCTATGACATTGAAAGACTCCTTGACCTGGGTCTGGAGATAATTGAAGGGGACATTGTTAACACTTCTCAAACGAGCCTTCGCCATGATACGCAAAAAGTTGCCCGTCTGCTTTACTCATTAATATAACAAATGTTTTTTTATAGAGAGATTACAGGAAAGTTACCTGCTGAAAGAGACGTTTTTTGTACAGTTGGATGGAAGTTTTTGAGTGCAGGCGCTGGAGGTGAAAGGGTTGTCTTTTGCATCGGAAACAAAAAAGGAACTGACCAATATAGAAGTAGATACATGCTGTGCCCGGGCTGAGCTGGCTGCCCTGATTCGTATGAACGGGTCCCTCTCTTATTCCAGCAGGCAATACGTTCTGGATGTACAGACAGAAAATGCAGCCATTGCCCAGCGGATCTATAAACTGATCAAAAAAAATTTTGATTATTCGATTGAATTGCTGGTACGCAAAAAAATGCGCCTGAAGAAAAACAATGTATATATTGTTCGCCTGAAAGAAAATGTCCGCTTTTTTTTAAAAGATTTAGACATATTAGAGGAACCGTTCTCTTTTGTTCAGGATATTTCGCCGAAATATACGAAAAAAAAGTGCTGTCGCCGTTCGTATCTCAGAGGGGCTTTTCTCGCAGGTGGGTCGGTCAACAATCCGGAAACATCTTCCTACCACCTTGAAATTTCTACATTTTATAAAGAACATAATGATTCGTTGTGCGAGTTAATGAATTCCTTTGATCTTCATGCCCGAACGTTAAAGCGCAAAAAGGGATATATTACGTATCTGAAAGAAGCTGAAAAAATTACGGAATTTTTAAATGTTGTAGGTGCTCATCAGGCTCTTTTAAAATTTGAAGATGTGCGGATTATGAGGGATATGAGGAATTCCGTCAATCGCCTGGTAAACTGCGAAACCGCCAATTTAAACAAAACGATTGGGGCGGCATTTCGACAGGTGGAGAATATAAAATATATTCAGAATACCGTTGGACTTGATGTTCTTCCGGATAAACTAAGAGAGATTGCGGAATTAAGGCTGGAACATCAGGATGTTACGTTAAAGGAACTGGGTGAAATGGTTTCGTCAGGAAAAATTAGCAAATCCGGGATCAACCATCGTTTGAGGAAAATAGACGAATACGCAGAAAAATTACGTAAAGGGGAAATGCCAAAAAAAGGTTCAACTTAATTTCTTTTTAAAAATTTTCATGATATAATACAATCAATTCATGAAGGCTTTCCCGTCCGAGAGGATTCTTTTCATAGCTGAAACGTAACAGCGCTTTCACAATTGACGGATCATTTTGTCATATAAGAGAGGAGTATGAGGGTGATCGAAAAAACGGTAACAGTCGGATTGAAAACAGGTTTACAGGCCAGACCAGCTGCCCAATTTGTACAGGAGGCAAACCGCTATTCATCTGATATTTTCTTAAAAAAAGGAGATAAAAGGGTGAATGCAAAGAGCATCATGGGGCTGATGAGCCTTGCCATCGGAACTGGAGAGCAAATTACCCTGCAGGCAGAAGGTTCTGATGAAGAGGACGCCATTGATGCACTGGTCCGCTTTGTAAGCAAAGAGGAATAACTTACATAAATATGTGATTCTTTGAACAAGTTGGCTGCCTGTTGTGATCAGGCAGCTTTTTTTGCCATATATGAAAAATTTACTAATCGGAGAAGGTTTCATAAGCATAAGAGGTGGCTAGCTGAACCGCCAAAAATGATAGATAACGTTAAAAGAACCATCCCTCAGTGATCAATGAACGTTCACTGAGGGATGGTTTCTGTCATTTATCGTTTGCTCTCCATGACTTTGTCAATTAATCCATAGTCTTTTGCCTTATCGGCAGTCATAAAGAAATCCCGGTCTGTATCCCGTTCAATAACTTCCAGCGGCTGACCGGTGCGATCGGCCAGAATTTGATTAATTTTATCGCGCATTTCCATAATCCGTTTGGCATGAATCTGTATGTCTGCAGCCTGACCCTGGGTTCCGCCGAGTGGCTGGTGAATCATTACTTCACTGTTTGGCAGGGCATAACGCTTTCCCTTTGCGCCGGCTGCGAGCAGAAATGCTCCCATAGAAGCTGCCATGCCGATACAAATGGTCGATACATCTGGTTTAATAAATTGCATCGTATCGTAAATGGCCATACCTGCTGTAATGGAACCACCCGGTGAATTAATGTAAAGGGAAATATCTTTTTCTGGGTCTTCTGCTGCCAAAAACAACATCTGTGCCACTACAGAGTTCGCTACATTATCATCAATCGGGCTTCCGATCATAATGATACGGTCTTTTAAAAGTCTTGAGTAGATATCGTAAGCACGTTCTCCGCGGTTGGTTTGCTCAATGACAGTTGGGATTAAATTCATTGAAAATTCCTCCTTTGAGTGGATAACTTTGTTTCTAATGTTTATCATACATATTTGGTCAATAAAGGTCAAACAAAAAGAACTTACTTTTCAGTATTATATGTATTCGGTTTATGTTCATGATATTTCCCTTTCAACCCCTGATGTAAACCAGTCTTTATATATCATCGACCTTCCTTGACGAATCTATACCGTCCAGGTTTGGAAAAACAATGAATTTACACCTGTTATAAAACGGAAAATCCACCAGCGGTCTTTTTAATAAACCTCTTGCATTTTTCTCTAGAGGTCAGTATAATAACTTATGCCGTTTAAAAAATGCGCTCGTAGCTCAGCTGGATAGAGCGGTGGATTCCGGTTCCACGTCTGCCGGGGGTTCGAATCCCTCCGAGCGCGCTACATAAAACCAGGTGCAGCAAGGGTTTGAGGTGATCTCAGACCCTTGCTGTTTTTTGTTGCAGGACGGATAGGTACGCTTTTTTTAAACAGAAATAAACAAAATATTTTAAAAAATCGCAAATATTCGTTAAAATATGATTTGACGCGACATTTCTTTTTGGCATACGCTTACAAAGTACAATGGAGAAAGGGTGTAAGCTAAGGCCTTGAAAAGCATTCAAAGGTTATCTGATGATCAATTGTTGGAAGCTTATCAAATGGCGAAAAAACTTGGGCTGGATGAAACTTTCCTTCACTTGCTACAAGAAGAAATCATGAAGCGGGACAGGAAGATGAGCCTGCACGTGAGGAAAGGAGGAGCGGAAACTAGAAAAAAGTAATCTGTTTTCTCGTTTAGGTGTATTCGGCTTTGGCCAATGATGAATGGGGGAATAAGTTACCATGTTTTCTTCACTAGAATCCTCGCAGGAGTAGATAGGTTCCATGGTACAATTGAACGTTTGTCCAGCACCTTAAAGTAACGCTTCATGAATTGTTTATTGTACATCGAGATAAAAGTGATCTGGAAAAACTATACAGAGTAGATCTGGTTCTTTACTACATTGATTTACAGGCCGAAAAAAAAAGCACCGAACAAATAAAAAAGTCCGACCAGCGTACATAGTGGCATTTCTTTTCACACTGTCACCGAATCAGTTGAAAAATCAAATGAAAGACCATCCGCCACAAATCAGGTTGCCGTGGGAATAGTATTACTGAATTACCTGAATCTGCATCTATAACTTTCCTTTCCATAAGGAAAATTAAACTTATATCCTGTGGAAAGGAGGGGTAATTTTGGGCAGAGATGATCGCCGCAGAGCGAGAGATAAAAATCAGCCTAAACTTCCCCAGACACCCCGCCGTGATCTGGCACCTGATGGTCTGGATATAGAATTTTCAAGAGAACTCGCGGATGTTGAAGATTTAGAAGCTCAGCAGCGTGCCCGGGAGGCTGAGGAAAGGGTTCGTAATGACTAATCGTATATGCAGGTGTCCCATTGCGGGCGGCCTGCATTTTTATTTCTGGTTTTCCAGTGAACTTCATAAGTTTTGCAGGGGACGTCCATTGTTTTCTTATGATAAAATAGTGTTGGCCGCAACATGTTTTGTAAAAGGATTGAATCCTAAAACGATAGCCTTTCATTATCAGGTGTTTGATTCAATAAATCCGGTGAAAAGGTGAGAAGTATGGAACAAAAACTTACTCAGGAGCAGAAACTGACATGGCGGATGACACAGCAATTAAGCCAGGCTATCGAAATTCTTCAATACAATGGGTATGATCTTCATCAGTATTTGCAGGAACAAATGAATGAGAATCCCCTGATAGAAGTAGAAACCACAGGTGAAGAACAGTTTTCGTCCATTCGCCGCCGGTTCGTTTCACATGGGACGGATTTACCAGAAGACTTTTTTGCCCCTCCAAAATCCCTTTATGATTTAGTAAAAGAACAGATGGTCCATTATCAGCTTACCCCAGAACAGAGAAACATCCTCGAATACGGCATAGATTCCCTGGATGAGCGGGGATATTTGACGGTTTCACTTGAAGAATGGGCCGATCATTGTAACTCAACGATTCATTTAACTGAGGAATGTCTTCATATTCTTCAGTCCATGGACCCTCCAGGCATCGGGGCACGTTCCCTCCAGGAATGTTTGACTTTGCAATTAATCAGAAAACAAAAACCAGAACCATTCATTGATCTAGTTCAAAACCATATTGACTGGGTTGCCGACCATAACGTTGGCCAAATTGCGCAAACATATAACATTTCCCAGGAAGAGGCAGCTGAATTGATCCAGGAAATTCAATCCTTAACGCCCCACCCTGGTTTGCAGCTGCAGCAAAAAAAATCTGATTATATTATCCCGGACGGGGAAGTGATCCGGGAACAGGGAATCTGGAAAGTGAAATTGTACGTCTGGAATTCGCCCAGAGTATCCATTGATCGGTCTTATCTGGTTCAGGAACAACTGGATCAAGAAACAAAGGAATTTGTAAATAAATTTATCCGCCACGGGAACTGGCTGATTCGAGCCTTAGAAACACGCAGACAAAACCTTTTAAACGTATTTGAAAAGGTGGTGGAAAAACAGGTTGCTTTTTTTCATTATGGCTCTCCAATGCTGAGGCCTCTTACTCTTCAAGAGGTTGCAGGAGAAATTGGCCTTCATGTATCAACCGTTAGCCGTGCTGTAAAGGATAAATATTTACAAACTCCTCATGGGGTTTTTCCGGTGAAATTTTTTTTCCAGCAGGGGATACAAAAAAAGGACGGAGGACTGGCCAGCGCTCATTTCACACAAGTGTTGATTCGGGAGCTCGTGGCAGGGGAAGATCCGTCATCGCCTTTATCGGACGAACAGATCAGGGAGAAGCTGAAGAAAGGTTTTGGTATTCATATTTCCCGGAGAACGGTAGCAAAATACCGGGAATTCATGCATATTCCATCTTCATTCAAACGAAAGAGGAGAGGCTAACATGCAGGAACTTCATTTTTATATGCGGAACAACTGTCCGTTATGTGAAGAAGCAAAGACCTTGCTCGAACTTTTTCATGATGATTGGTCCTTTCGTATTATAGAACATGACATTGAACAGGATGATCATCTTTTGGAACGCTATCACATAAAAATCCCTGTTATAGCCATTCATGAAGAGGAGCTTGATGCCAGCGAAATTAATTATGAATCTCTCGAAAAGTTTCTCAAAAAGCATTGCGGTTCTTAACAAGGTATGTTGGAAGTATTCAAAAAAAATTGTAATGGAAATGTTAATGAGTTGTAAAATATCCATGAATTCGCTTTGTATCAATGGTTTTCGGACTAGCTAAGCATTTGTTCCTGCTTGCACCCCCTGTTAAAAAATGATTGAATGGTCAATGATTATCATATAGAAGCTATTTTAGAAGGAGTGTTTGGGATTTGTTTAAAAAAGTGACATCCATCGGGGTTGTATTTTTGCTCATCTTTGTCGCAGCATGTGCCGATGGAGAAGAGAAAAGCGAAGAGGATATCACCGATGATACCATAGTCGCAACTGTGAACGGGATGGAAATCAAAGGTGAGGATTATAATTTCGCTTATGAACAGCTCGAACAGCTTTATGAACAGACTGGACAGGACCTTGAAGATGAAGAGATAGCAGAAACGATTAAAGAAACGGTACTTGAACAATTAATCGGCCAGACGGTCCTGTTATATTATGCCGAGCAGAATGGATTTGAAGCTGAGGATGAGGAAGTGGAACAGGAACTGAACACGATTAAAGAACAGTATGAGGAAGACGAATTTGCCAGAGTTCTTGAAGATAGTGGAATCACCGAAGAGCAGCTTCGGGAGGAAATGGCCAATCAGATTAAAACCAATAAGTTTATTGATCAAGAAATCGGATCAATAGATGTATCTGAGGAAGAGGTTCAGGAATACTATGAAACCTATAAAGAACAAATGGGTGAAGAAGCGAAAGAACTTGAAGATGTGGAAGAGGTCATTAAACGTGAACTGGAAAATCAAAAAAGACAGGAAAAAGCAAAAGAAATTGTTGATGAATTAAAGGAGAAAAGTGATATTGAGATTCTCATCTAAAGCTTTATGATCACGAAAGATCCCTATAATGAAATGAAATTGGCATGCCCCGGTAAAATGGAACGATTTTATGCGGGGGGTTTTTGTCATCGGAGCACCCTCCCTGAAAGGCCTGGTTTCTTCGCCCTCGGGCTCATGGGTGCTTTTCGCTTTATTGGGTGATAACCAGTCACCTGTGAATAAAGAGAGTGGGCCTGTCTCGATCCGCTCTTTCAACAAGCTGGCAGGGAATCATTCGTTTTAAGAGGTGATTCCATGGGAAGGAGTAAGCAAAGGATTGATTACTTCGATAATGCCAGGTTTATATTGATTTTTTTAGTGGTGGTGGGGCATATGATCAGTCCTTACCGGCACGAAAGCGCGTTTTTGGAAGCTTTTTATAAGTTTATTTATACTTTTCACATGCCAGCCTTTATTTTGATTTCCGGTTTTTTTGCCAAGAAGATTTTTGAAAAAGGATATTTGTTAAAAGTGTTTCAGAAAGTGTTGCTTCCTTATTTTATTTTTCAGCTGATTTATACAGCTTTTTATACGATTCAGGATGATGAGTTTGAATTTACCCTGTTTGACCCTCACTGGACGCTGTGGTTTTTGGTCAGTTTGGCGAGCTGGCACCTTTTGCTTCTGATTTTTATCCGTATTCGGTATTCCCTTTTCATTGCAGTCGGAATAGGGGCACTGATTGGAACTGTCCCATTTATAGGAACATACTTAAGTTTGTCTAGAACGTTTGTTTTCTTTCCAATTTTTTTACTGGGGTACTATCTCGATCAAAAACAGTTTGAACGCTTAAGTCATCGAAATTACCGGATTCCAGGAGCCATTAGCCTGATTCTCCTGTTCACTTCCTACTATGTGTTTTTACGGGATTTGCCGAGAGAATGGCTTTTTGCTTCTTCATCTTATGCTGATTTGGGTGTGCATGCAGATGATGGGGTATGGATCAGGTTAAGTATCTATGCGATTGTTTTCATTGGGACGTTTGCCTTTTTATCCATTGTTCCCAAACAAAAATTATTTTTTACAAAACTGGGTGAGCGGACTCTCTATGTTTATTTACTCCATGGCTTAGTCCTTAAAATTCTTGACCGAACCCCTATTTTGGAAATGTTTGTTGACAGAAATATTCCTATCATGCTGTTTCTGATCGGATTTATGATTACCTGGATACTGGCATCCAGACCGGTCATCAAAGCAGCCCGTGTAATTGTTGAACCAGGTAAATCGATATTTTAGCCTGGTTCAACTTTTTTCAGCACTGAGTGGAGGTTCAAATACGGTCAGGTAAAAAAGGTTTCGTGAAGCTATGTGTAAAATTGTTCTCGAGGGTATGTAAGCTAAATTATGGCAAAAAAAGAGAAGGCACTCTATCATAAATGTATGCTTGGACGGCAAATACATTTAGAAAGAGGCCTTCTCATGGAAAAGATTATATCAAATTTATATAAAATAATAAAGAGAGCTGAAAACTTAATCGACCTCGAAGAATGCATCAAGACGTATATGCATGAGGTATTTGCGACATTGTTGGGGGACGTTTTTACTCAGTTGGATCAGGCCATTAAGAAACAAAAACAGGAAACAGGCTGGACTGTCATCAGAGATGATGAAAAAACGGTTCAATTTACCTTTGGGAGCGTAACCTTCCGTCATACATCGATGAGAGATGGAAAAGGGGAATGCAGACATCCGTTGGATGAGTGGTTAGGGTTGAGAAAATACCAGCGTCACAGTTCATTAGTGGAAGTGAAAGTAGCGGAAATGGCCAGTGAAATGGACTATCGTGAAGCGGCACGGGTTTTAAAAGAGTGGACCGCTGTAAATCTTAGTCATACGACTGTGGGAAGTATTGTGAGGCATGTAGGAGAAGCACAGGCACAGGCGGATCAAGAAATGGTGGAAGAGTTGGAGGAGGCTGCCTCTCTGCCAGAAGGGAAAGAGGTAGACTTTTTATACGCAGAGGCAGACGGTGTGTTTGTACGCGGCACAGAAAAGAAAAAAAGCCATGAGGTTCGTCACGCAGTGATCCATGAAGGATGGGACCGGAATGGAAAACGGGTCTCATTAAGGAACCCAAAAGTGATCATGACCATGCAAGACACAGCGGAATTTTGGAAAGAAGTTCAAGCTTTTACGGCTCATCATTATTCTCTAGAAAATGCGCAAATGGTGAGTAATAGTGATGGTGGGGCAGGATATACGGCAGAGAAATTTCAAGAAGCATTTTCCCAGTCGAAATACCCGGTGTTGAATCAATTAGATCCTTACCACGTTTCCCAGGCTCTAAATCGTACATTTGGTGCAGGGAAGAATCCATTTAAAGATGGTGTAAGAAAAGCCATAAACGAACATAATCAGGATGATTTTAAGCTTTGGGTGGACACGTTTGAAAGTACGCTGGAAGAAGAAAAAACCATTGAGAAGCTCAACTCATTCCGAACGTATATTACTCAGAACTGGGACCGAATATTTGACTGGAGAGAAAAGGTCGAGAATCCGCCTAAAGATGCGCGAAGTCTAGGAGCTATGGAGTCGAATCAACGGCACATTTCGTTCCGTATGAAGAAACGGGGAATGCATTGGAGCAAAGCAGGCGGAGAGGGAATGGTGAAAGTGATCCAGGGAATATTAAATGGAACATTACGAAACGTGTATTTGAAGCACCAAACAAAGCGAAGTAAGCGAAAGCAACGTCACGTAAAACAGACTGTCCGAATAGCACAGATCCTTCGTCAGCCAACACGAACATCGGTCGGGATAAAACAAGGGTCTATCAGCATATATACCGCTCATTCATCCGCAATCGGAAAATTAATGAAGAGCTTTCGATAATCCCCTTGAAGATGGGGTTTTTGTAACATAACCCCATCTTCGAGGCCAGCAAGCGATAGCGCGGTAGCCTAGAAAAAGTGTACAAAAATAGAGTGCTGGATTTAGCATGATAAAAACAACATCGAGAAAAACTTGACACATACTTCGTGAAGCTAGCCATTGCATCCTTTTTTTTAACCTGTTAAAATAAAAATGGAATATTTATTTTATATTTTTTTGCTCCTAACGGGACATAATATACCATGCCGGGACAAAAATGGTCCCGATATGAAGATTAAAGGAGCTGCGTTATGAAAGACTTAATTGCTCTTCAACAAAAACTGGTGCCTGATGTCCTGGATATGATGGAACGCCGCTATATGATGTTGAAAAGCATCGAAATCCTGCAGCCTATTGGCAGACGCAGTTTAGCGGAACAAACCAAAAACCCCGAGCGATTGATCCGGACAGAATTGGATTTTCTTCATAAACAGGGCTTCATAGACATTTCCGCAAAAGGGGTTCGGCTGACAGCAGAGGGGCTGCGGATCGTTAACCAGCTGTCTTTGTTTATGAGACAGGTATCAGGTCTTGATATGCTTGAGCATCAACTGAAAGAACAATTACAGATTGAGCATGTCATTGTGGTGTCCGGTGACAGCGATGAAGCAGAGGAAGTCAAAACCGAACTGGGAAAAGCAGCGGTAACTTATTTAAAACAGGTTTTAAAACAGCAGTCTACGATCGCTGTGACAGGCGGCTCGACAATGGCAGCTGTAGCAGATGCTATGACTCCGTTGAACCAGAATATGGAATGTCTGTTTGTTCCGGCCAGAGGCGGTCTCGGGGAACAAGTGGAAAATCAGGCCAATACCATCTGTGTGGAAATGGCTAAAAAAGCGAAAGGATCCTATCGTCTATTGTATGTTCCCGATCCTCTCAGTGAGGAGTCCTACCATTCCATTATTGAGGAACCCTCTGTTCGGGAAGTACTCCATTATATCCGACATGCGGACATCGTCATTCACGGAATAGGAGATGCACTGACGATGGCAGAGAGAAGAAAGACTCCGGCAGATGAAATGAAAAAAATCAAAAATGGAAATGCTGTAGGTGAAGCATTTGGATATTATTTTGACAAAAATGGAAACATGGTTCATAAAGTTCGGACAGTTGGGCTTCAGATGGAAGATGTAAAACAGGCAGAGCGTGTGATTGCTGTAGCCGGAGGAAAATCAAAAGCTGATGCCATTCAATCTTATTTTAACCAGGGCTATAGCAATGTACTGATTACCGATGAGGCGGCAGCAATGGAATTATTAAGATAAATGTTTTTAAGAAAATAAGGAGGAGTTTTCCATGACAGTGAAATTAGGAATTAATGGATTTGGGCGTATTGGACGGAATGTATTCCGGGCAGCTTTGAAGCATGACGAGGTAGAAGTGGTGGCCATCAATGATTTAACAGATGCAGATATGCTGGCCCATCTGCTGAAATATGATTCCGTTCACGGAGAGCTGAATGAGGAAGTGGTAGCCAATGGTTCAAGCCTTGTAGTTGGAGGCAAAGAGTATAACGTGCTATCTGAGCGTGATCCAGCGAATCTTCCATGGGGAGATTTAGGCGTGGATATCGTCATTGAATCTACCGGTCGCTTTACCCATCGTGATGATGCGAAAAAACATCTGGATGCCGGTGCAAAGAAGGTAATTATTTCGGCCCCGGGTAAAGAGGAAGACATTACACTGGTAATGGGTGTCAATGAAGACAAGTATGATCCGGCCAGCCATCATGTGATTTCCAATGCATCCTGTACAACGAACGCACTGGCGCCGTTAGCCAAAGTGCTGCATGAAAAGTTCGGTCTAAAACGGGGAATGATGACGACCGTTCATTCCTATACCAACGACCAGCAAATTCTAGACCTGCCCCATAAAGACTACCGCCGTGCCCGTGCAGCAGCTGAGAGCATCATTCCAACCACTACCGGGGCTGCTAAAGCCGTAGGAAAAGTGTTGCCTGAACTAAATGGAAAATTAAATGGAATGGCGATGCGTGTCCCTACTCCAAACGTGTCTATTGTCGATCTCGTTGCCGAATTAGATCAATCAGTAACCGAAGAAGAAGTGAATGCAGCTCTGAAGGATGCGTCTGAAGGCTCTCTGAAAGGCATACTGGCTTACAGCGATAAGCCCCTTGTATCCCGTGATTACAACGGCAGCACCTACTCTTCAATTGTAGATGCCCTCTCTACCATGGTTATTGAAAGCAATATGGTTAAGGCTGTAACATGGTATGATAATGAAACAGGGTATTCGAACCGCTGTGTAGATTTAGCAAAATATATTGCGAAAAAAGGATTTTAGTGAAAAAAATGCAGAAATTTTTGTTTGAAATCTTTATAATAGAGTAAGGAAGCTTGCAGGGAGGATGGGTACGACCCACCTCCTTTGTGCTGTTTTCGGAGTGAAAGGGTTTGGACAAACTACATATGAGAGAACTGGAGCTGTTCTTAATAAAGGAGGAGGTCCCACTGATGAACAAACAGACCATTCGTGATGTGGATGTAAAGGGAAAAACCGTCTTTTGTCGGGTTGATTTTAACGTGCCGATGGAAAATGGAACGATTACCGATGATACGCGCATTCAGGCAGCTATTCCAACCATTGATTATTTAATCAATGAAGGGGCAAAAGTCATTCTGGCCAGTCACCTTGGTAGACCAAAGGGAAAGGTGGTAGAAGAGCTCAGACTCAATCCAGTTGCACAGCGCCTCAGTGATTTATTAGGCCGTACGGTGATCAAGACGGATGACGTCTCAGGAGAAGAAGTGAAAGAAGCCGTATTGCAAATGAAAGATGGAGATGTTTTATTGCTGGAAAATGTCCGCTTTCATCCGGGTGAAAAAGAAAATGATCCTGTTCTTGCTAAGGAATGGGCATCTCTTGCTGACCTTTATGTGAACGATGCTTTTGGGACTGCCCACCGTGCACATGCTTCAACTGCCGGTGTGGCAGAACACCTGCATGCTGTCGCCGGCTTTTTAATGGAAAAGGAACTAAATGTCCTCGGACAGGCGCTTGAAAAGCCAAAAAGGCCGTTTACCGCTATTATAGGTGGAGCAAAAGTGAAAGATAAAATTGGCGTGATTGAAAACTTGCTTGACAAAGTCAATTTTTTAGTGATTGGCGGTGGAATGGCCAATACCTTTTTGAAAGCGAAAGGATATGAAATTGGAAAATCACTTATAGAAGAAGATAAAATAGAGCTGGCGAAACAATTAATGAACAAAGCGGACGAAAAGGGCGTTCATTTCGTCATGCCGGTTGATCTGGTTGTGGCGGAGGAGTTTTCAAAGGATGCGAATCATAAGGTGGTTACCATTGATGATATCCCATCGGACTGGCAGGCGCTTGATATTGGACCGGAAACTGTTGAGAAATATAAGGAAATTGTAGAACATTCAAAACTGGTCATCTGGAATGGTCCAATGGGCGTGTTCGAATTTGACGCCTTTGCGGGCGGAACGAAAGGTGTAGCGGAAGCCCTTGCTGAAACAGAAGCCTTTACGGTGATTGGCGGCGGTGATTCAGCAGCTGCGGTAGAAAAGTTCGGTTTAGGAGAAAAAATGGATCATATTTCCACTGGCGGAGGAGCATCCCTTGAATTAATGGAAGGGAAAGTGCTTCCTGGTGTTGCAGTTTTAAATGATCAATAAGTGTGAGGTGAAAGCATGCGAAAAAAAGTAATTGCCGGAAACTGGAAAATGAATAAACTTCTTGGGGAAGCAGAAGGATTTGTGGATCAGGTGAAGGACCGGGTTCCTGATGCCGATCAGGTTGAAAGTGTGATCTGTGCGCCATTTCCCTTTCTCGCTTCGATGGTCAAACGGGCTGAAGGAAGCCCTGTGAAAATCGGGGCGCAGAACATGTATGTGGAAGAAAAGGGAGCCTTTACAGGAGAAGTTAGCCCGGTGATGCTAAAAGATTTAGGCGTTTCCTATGTGATTCTTGGACATTCGGAGCGCCGGGAGCTATTTCATGAAACCGATGAAATGGTCAATCAGAAAGTGAAGGCAGCGTTTACCCATGATTTAATTCCGATTATTTGCGTCGGAGAGACGTTAGAGCAGCGGGAAAACCATGAAACGATGTCCCATATAGAATCACAGGTCAAAAAAGCGTTAGAAGGACTAAGCGAGGAGCAGGTCAAGCAGATCATCATTGCCTATGAACCGATCTGGGCGATTGGCACTGGCAAAACTGCATCTGCGGAAGATGCCAATGAAGTCTGTGCCCATATTCGTAAAGTAGTAGCTGAAACCGTTTCCAGTGACGCTGCAGAAGCGGTTCGTATTCAATATGGCGGCAGTGTGAAGCCGGCCAACATTGATGAGCTCCTTGCCCAATCTGATATTGATGGTGCCCTTGTCGGAGGAGCCAGCCTGGAAGCGAACTCCTACTTACAGCTGGTGGAGGCAGGTGCCAAATGAGGGAGCAAAAACTTGCAGCCCTAATCATTTTAGACGGATTTGCCTTAAGGGACGAGGAAAAGGGGAATGCGGTGAAACAGGCCCATACCCCGAACTTTGATCGTTACTGGAATACGTATCCTCATACGACTCTCAAAGCCTGCGGAGAAGCCGTAGGTCTTCCGGAAGGGCAGATGGGCAATTCGGAAGTGGGACATTTAAATATCGGAGCCGGACGGGTTGTCTATCAGAGTTTAACCCGGGTCAATCTTGCTATGAAAGACGGATCTTTTTATGAAAACAAAGCCTTTAACGGAGCCATGGACCATGTGAAAACGAAGGGAACTTCCCTGCATATTTTTGGTCTGTTATCGGATGGAGGCGTCCACAGCCATATCCAACATTTATTTGCTCTTTTGAAAATGGCAAAAGATCAGGGACTGGACAACGTATATGTCCATGCCTTTCTCGATGGACGGGATGTGGGTCCTGCAACAGCGAAACAGTATCTTCAGGAAACGGTTGATAAAATGAATGAGCTTGGTGTCGGTCAGCTTGCTACGATTTCCGGACGATACTATTCCATGGACAGGGACCGCCGCTGGGATCGGGTGGAAAAAGCCTACCGGGCCATGGTTTATGGTGAAGGTGAAAAGGGAACGGACCCTATTGAGATCCTGGAAAGATTTTATGAACAGGAAATTTATGATGAATTTGTTCTGCCGACGGTGATGACCGATGAAAATGGCAAGCCCGTTGCCACTATTCAGGATGAAGACGCGATAATTTTTTACAACTTCCGTCCGGACCGGGCGATTCAACTGACGAAAGTGTTTACGGAGGAAGGCTTTGACGGGTTTGACCGTGGCGAAAAGAAACCGGATGATTTATATTATGTTACATTGACCCAGTATAGCGATGAGTTTGATGTGGAGGTTGCCTTTGGGCCGGATATGCCGCAAAATACGATTGGAGAAGTGGTTTCAAAACATGGTCTGAAGCAGCTGAGGATTGCGGAAACGGAAAAATATCCCCATGTGACTTATTTTATGAGCGGGGGACGTGAGGAGCGCTTTCCTGGAGAGGAGCGGATTTTAATCGATTCCCCGAAGGTAGCCACTTATGATTTAAAACCGGAAATGAGTGCTTATGAAGTAACCGATGCCCTTTTAATGGAGATACACAAAGATAAGCACCATGTGATTATTTTGAACTTCGCGAATCCGGATATGGTGGGGCATTCCGGCAAGCTGGAACCTACCATAAAAGCGGTTGAGGCTGTTGATGAATGTCTGGGGAAAGTCGTTGATGCCATTCTGGAAAAGGGCGGTTATGCGATTATTACCGCAGATCACGGAAATGCGGATGAAGTCGTAACACTGGATGGGAAGCCGATGACAGCCCATACGACCAATCCGGTACCGGTGATTGTCACCAAAAAGGGAATTCACCTGCGTAATGGGGGAATATTGGGTGATTTGGCCCCTACACTATTAGAACTGCTTGAAATTGAACAGCCTGAAGAGATGACAGGGAAATCATTAATTCAATCATAAAAGGAGAGATGATGATGCCATACATTACAGATATTTATGCCCGTGAAGTGCTGGACTCCCGGGGAAATCCGACGGTAGAAGTGGAAGTCATGACTGAATCAGGTGCTTTTGGCCGGGCTCTTGTGCCAAGCGGTGCCTCCACCGGTGAATATGAAGCAGTGGAGCTTCGGGATGGCGATAAAGACCGCTATTTAGGCAAAGGGGTCATGAAAGCGGTACAAAATGTAAATGAAGTCATTGCTCCAGAATTGATCGGCTACCGTGTAACCGAACAGATTGAAATGGACCGGATCATGATGCAGCTGGATGGTACGGAAAACAAAGGGAAGCTTGGAGCCAATGCCATTCTTGGCGTTTCCATGGCGGTAGCCCGTGCTGCTGCTGATTATCTGGATCTTCCTTTATACCAGTATCTTGGCGGCTTTCACGCCAAAACCTTGCCTACTCCGATGATGAACATCTTAAACGGTGGAGAGCATGCGGATAACAACGTTGATATTCAAGAATTTATGATTATGCCTGTCGGTGCTCCTACCTTTAAAGAAGCACTGCGTATGGGGGCAGAAATTTTCCACGCCCTGAAAAAAGTGCTGAAGAGCAAGGGATATAACACCGCTGTTGGTGATGAGGGCGGTTTTGCCCCTGACCTGAAGTCCAATGAAGAGGCCCTGGAAACGATTATGGAAGCGATCCGTGAAGCGGGATATGAGCCTGGAAGTCAGGTGAAGCTGGCAATGGATGTAGCTTCCTCCGAGCTTTACGAAGATGGCAAATACCATTTGAAAGGTGAAGGAGTTACCCGTACTTCCGAAGAGATGGTCGCCTGGTATGAGGAACTTGTTGAAAAATATCCGATTGTATCGATTGAGGATGGGCTGGATGAAAACGATTGGGATGGACATAAATTACTGACTGAACGGATCGGCGGCCGTGTACAGCTTGTGGGTGACGACCTGTTTGTGACCAACACCAAACGTCTGTCTGAGGGGATCGAAAAAGGCGTTGGTAATTCCATTCTCGTAAAAGTGAATCAGATCGGTACCCTGACGGAAACCTTTGAAGCAATCGAAATGGCTAAACGTGCCGGCTACACAGCTGTTATTTCCCACCGTTCTGGTGAAACGGAAGATTCTACGATTGCCGATATCGCTGTGGCAACTAATGCTGGTCAGATCAAAACTGGTGCTCCTTCGAGAACAGACCGGGTGGCGAAATACAACCAGCTGCTTCGTATTGAGGATGAGCTGGGGGAAACGGCGGTATATGCAGGCAATCATGCTTTCTACAATTTGACATAACGTTTTGGAATCAAGACACCCTCCCTGTCTGGACTTCAGCCGTCAGGGAGGTTGTCTATACATGACGAGCAAACCTCTTGAATACCATGTGGCTTCATCCATGTTTGGCTTAAATAGAAGTTATCTGAAAGATTCGTTTAAACCGTTTTCAGGGGCGTCTGTCATGTTGAATAGACCTACCAGGGATTATCTTTATTTTATCTAATCCGGTGATGACAGGACCCTACTCGCAAAAAAGGCCGGTATGTTTGCAGGGGTTATAATACTACTGGCTTGGTATTATCGGCTGATATGAATTGGGAGTGAACTCCATGGATGTAAAAGAAGCCATCGCAAAACGCCGTTCCATCCGTTCTTTTCAAGAGCAACAGATTCCTGAACACGTGCTGGAAGACATTTTTCAGCTGGCATCCTGGGCTCCGACACACCGGATGAAAGAGCCCTGGAAGCTGAAAGTATTTCAGGGTAAAGGCAGAAACATATATGTCAAAGCCTTGATGAGAAGCTACGAACGGCTAGGATTTTTTCACCAAAATCAAACAGAGAAAGCTGAAAAAATGAAACAGGGAATCGAAACATATCTATTTTCTATCCCGCATCACGTTCTCGTTTATATGGAGAAAGAAGAGGATCCCTTAAAAATGGATGAAGATTTTGCCTCGGTCTCTGCCTTTATTCAAAATGTTCAGCTCATAGCCTGGAGCAAAGGAATCGGGGTTTTATGGACGTCCAGCCCCTGCTATTATGAGAATGGATTTTACGAGGAAATCGGGCTGCATATGAAGGGGCATAAAATTGTCGGGCTTTTGCAGATGGGATTTCCGAAATCCATTCCTGAACCAAAACCGAGGACAGCCATTCAAGAAAAAGTAGAATGGGTTGAGGAAGGATAAAAGAATGTTGCTAAAACATATCCTTCTTTTCACAAGTGGAAAAGATTGCATGATAAAACTTGCTATTTGAAATTCTTTTGTGCTACATTTATATTATGTGGATTTGTGTGCGTGGCTGATTGAGGAGGTGGAATACGTAAATGTACGGACTACTCATTGCCCTATTGCTTATTGATGCGATTGTACTGATCGCACTTGTGTTGCTACAATCCGGCAAAAGTGCAGGTCTTTCCGGAGCCATTTCCGGGGGAGCAGAGCAACTATTTGGAAAGCAAAAGGCAAGAGGAATTGATGCGGTGCTCCATCGGGCAACAATCGTTGCAGGAACACTCTTCTTCATCCTCACATTCTTGCTAGGATATATCGTAAACGGTTAAACAGCAAGTGTTGAACTTGCTGTTTTTTTGCACCTGATGAAAAATAATCAGAAGACAAATAAGGGAATGAGTTTATATACCAGGCTATGAAGGAGATGACAGCATATGAAAATCAAAAAACCAGAACCATTTACATTTGAAGCAGGAAAACGAGCTGTGTTGTTGCTCCACGGTTTTACCGGAAATTCAGCAGATGTACGGATGCTAGGACGATTTTTGCAGAAAAAGGGATATACGTCCCATGCGCCGGTGTATCGCGGGCATGATGGGTCTCCTGAAGATATTATCCGGTATAATCCCGATGACTGGTGGATAGATGTCAGAAAAGGGTTGAATGTTCTGCGGGAACGGGGCCATGAGGAGGTTGCTGTAGCCGGTCTGTCCATGGGGGGCGTTTTCGGACTGAAACTGGCTTATCATGAACCATTAAAAGGTGTCATTACGATGTGTTCCCCGATTTTTTTTGATAATGAAAAGCAATTAACCCAGGGGTTTATGCGCTTTGCAAGAGAGTATAAACAGCTCCAACGAAAAAATGAGGAGATGATTTCCCGGGAAATAGACGAGTTGATGGAAAATTCGACCTATACATTTCAGAAAATTAAAGAACTGATAGAAGATGTCCACGATCATGTGGATCATATTTATACGCCGACGTTTGTCGTTCAGGGAAGAAAAGACCACATGATTAATACGGACAGTGCAAACTATATATATGAGAAGGTAGAAGCGGAACATAAACACATCAAGTGGTACGAGGAATCCGGGCATGCCATTACATTTGATGATGAAAAAGATCAATTGCATGAAGATATTTACGATTTTCTGGAATCTCTGGATTGGTCAGAGGGGTAATGTGGAATAATAGGAACAAACATGACATGACGTGTGTAAATAACAGGCAATAGTGGATGGTACATTTTAGGGTCGCCTGTAAAATGATTTAATTTTGGAAGGTGAAAACGATTGGATGAAATGAAGCAAAAAGTATTTAATTTTTTTAAGGAAAATTCATCACGGCCGCTGTCGGTACATGAAATGGAAGAAGCCCTCGAACTATATGATGCCGATGATTTTACTCTGCTGGTAAAGGCTTTAAATGAACTGGAGCAGGAAGGTGAATTAGTGAGGACGAGAAAAAATCGCTATGGCCTTCCTGAACGGATGAATCTGATTCGGGGGAACATTCAGGTCCACTCCAAAGGGTTTGCATTTTTGATCCCTGATCAAGAAGGTCAGGACGATATTTTTATCCACCAGAATGATTTGAATTCGGCAATGAATGGGGATAAAGTTCTTGTCCGAATCGAATCAAGGGGGAAAGACAAACTAAAGCCGGAAGGTACCGTTATCCGTATTCTAGAGCGGAATGTGGAGAAAATTGTCGGCACCTATGAGGATAACGGTCATTTTGGTTTTGTCATTGCAGATGATAAACGGATCCCCAATGATATTTTTATTCCTAAAAAGGCAGCCAATGGGGCTGTAGATGGTCACAAGGTAATTGCGAAAATTACAAAATACCCCGAGGGACGGATGAGCGCGGAAGGAGAAGTTCTAGAAATTCTAGGTCATAAAAATGATCCAGGTATCGACATTTTAGCCATTATCCATAAACACGGGATCAAACCGGATTTTCCCGTTGAGGTGCTTCAGCATGCCAATCGTGTGCCTGAAGAGGCGGATGAAGAGGAAATATCCAGGCGGCGTGATCTTCGGGATGAAATAATCATTACTATAGATGGGGCGGATGCCAAGGACCTGGATGATGCCGTTACCGTTAAACGTCTGGATAATGGGAATTATAAGCTGGGTGTTCATATTGCCGATGTGAGTCATTATGTGACGGAAAATTCACCTATTGACAAAGAAGCTTTTGAACGGGGGACAAGTGTCTATTTGACGGATCGGGTTGTGCCTATGATTCCTCATCGTTTATCCAACGGAATCTGTTCCTTAAATCCGAGAGTGAACCGGCTTACCCTATCCTGTGAGATGGAAATTAATCCAAAGGGTGAAGTCGTGCAGCACGAGATATTTGACAGTGTAATTAAGACGAAAGAACGGATGACCTATAAAGATGTCAACCGCATTCTGGTGGATAAGGATCAGGAACTGCAGGAGCGGTATGCAGACATTGTACCGATGCTTGAGGATATGGAAGAACTGGCAGCGATTCTGCGTCAGAAACGTATGAACCGGGGGGCCATTGATTTTGATTTTAAGGAAGCGAAAATTTTAGTAAACGATCAGGGTCAGGCGATAGATATCGTTTTGAGGGAACGGTCAGTTGCTGAGAAGTTAATTGAAGAATTCATGCTGGCGGCCAATGAAACGGTAGCTGAACATTTTCACTGGATGCAGGTGCCATTTATGTATCGTGTCCACGAAGACCCGGATCCAATGAAGCTGCAGCATTTCTTCGAGTTCATTACGAACTTTGGATATACGGTGAAAGGCACAGCCAATGAGGTACATCCAAAGGCACTTCAGGGATTGCTGGAGAAAATTAAGGGAACGAAGGAGGATATGGTGATTTCAACCCTTATGCTTCGTTCGATGCAGCATGCTCGTTATGACGATCGCAGTCTGGGACATTTCGGACTGGCTGCTGAATTTTATACTCATTTTACCTCGCCGATCAGACGGTACCCGGACTTAATCGTGCATCGCTTAATACGGACCTATATACTGAAAGGAAAACTGGATACTAAAACCAGGGAACACTGGAAGGAAAAACTTCCAGAAATTGCAAGGCATACATCGGAAATGGAACGGAGAGCTGAAGAAGCAGAGCGGGAAACGGATGATCTCAAAAAGGCAGAATACATGCAGAGTAAAATCGGCGAAGAGTTTGATGGTGTAATCAGTTCGGTAACGAATTTCGGCATGTTTGTGGAACTGCCCAATACCGTTGAAGGTCTTGTGCACGTGAGCTACTTAACAGATGATTATTATCATTTTGATGAACGGCATTACGCCCTGATTGGCGAGCGTACCGGAAATATCTACCGTATTGGGGATGAAGTCCGGGTGCGAGTAGTGAACGTCAACCTTGATGAACGAGTCATCGACTTCGAACTCGTCAAGTAGGGTGCCTGACACCTGTACTTGTCGAATAATCTTTAGGAAAAAACCGCATTCCTTCTAAGATACAGAAGGAAATGCGGTTTTTTCATATTCGATAGGACCATGCATTTGTCGAATGGGGGATTATGTTTGAGTATAAATAAAAGTCGTTATAGATAAGTAATCATTGATTTGGATAACGTTCTCCTTTTGGAACCCCTGTTTGAAATAAAATTGAACGGCCGGATCATTTTTCGTCCTGGTAGAAACGTTAAAGGTCAGGCACTTCTTTGCTGTACAGGATCCACGGGTCCTGTACATAAAAGGCGCCGGGGGATGGCATACGGTGAAATCCTCCTTCCGAAAAATCGATCCATAGCTTGTGATTTGTAAATATTTCATCCAGCGCATAAAGGACGGTTTTCCAGAAGCCAGGCTGCTCAAAGGAATCATCCCAGAAATATTTTAAATGGGCATATACATTTCCTTTTTGGTCCTCTTTCATGACAAAAAACCGGCTTCCATCTTCTTTACGGAACACGATACTTTCCGCGAGGTATTCATCGGAGAATAGTGCCTCATGAAATGGAAGTGGATAATAACATTCGTAAGGGAACATGCCCAGCTGGTTTTCCCGCGAGGACAAAGTAGAAAAAAGCTTTCTTTTTTCTTCCGTTGATTCAACAGGTATCCACAGGTTTCCATCAAGGCCCTGTAATTGATCTCTTTCCTTAAGCACAGCGGAATAAAATGTCACTGTTTCTTCAAGCCCCAGCTTTTCCAGAACCCGGCGAGCGGACCAATTGGGCACCTGGGTATTGGCACCCACCCATTTCATTTGAGGCATTTGTTCTAGCTCTCCTAAAATATGCTCCACCAGGCGGGTAGCATACCCTTTTGATAAAAATCTCCTGTCGCTTCTCAATCGTCCTAACACAGCAAAGTGTTCGCCAAAAATCGAATAACCTGCTATGCTTACCATCTGTCCCTGATGAAAAAGGCCGTACACCCCCTGATGTTTGTGTTTGACCAGATCTGGGAATATACGAGTGACATAGTCATCATCAATGCCTGTGTCCATTTTTTTGAAAGCTTCATAATCATCCAGGGTCAGTTTTTTGATCTGTAAAAGTCCCTGTACCATCAAATTCTCCTCCATATCCTTTTTCCATCATCATATTCTCATACATTTCATGTTAAAGTAAACAGGAAAGGCTGATTACCAGAATCGGGAAAATTAAATCGGCATAAACAAACATATAAAAAACTTGAAACAATTGTTTTTTCTGATACAATAACTGTACGCAAGAAGGAGGAAGAGAAAATGCCCAGAGGACAGGGAAAAGTTATTGCTCAGAATAAAAAAGCACATCACGATTATTTTATTGAAGAAACGTATGAAGCAGGACTCGTTTTAAAGGGGACAGAAATCAAATCCATTCGGGCAGGCCGTGTCAATCTCAAAGATTCGTTTGCCCGGATTGAAAACGGGGAAGCGTTTCTGTATAACATGCATATCTCACCTTATGAGCAGGGAAATCGCTTCAACCATGATCCATTAAGGACCCGAAAGCTATTGCTTCATAAAAATGAAATCAATAAACTGATCGGCGAAACCCAGCGTCAGGGTTATTCGCTAGTGCCATTAAAGATTTATATTAAAAATGGTGTAGCTAAGGTTTTAATCGGTCTGGCAAAGGGTAAAAAACAATATGATAAACGGGAAGACCTGAAACGGAAACAGGCCAAACGGGACATTGAACGGGCGCTTAAAAATCAATATTAACACCTGTGCTCTGACAGCGGAAGATTGGAATATAACCTGCGATATGATATAATATATACGTCGCTAAAGCAGTATGAATTATGATATACGGGGACGTTACGGATTCGACAGGGGTAGATCGAGCTCAGGTGGCGAGCCGAGGGGACGTCTCGTAAACCGTCATCGTAAATATAACTGGCAAAGAAAACAATTACGCTTTAGCTGCGTAACGCAAGCTAAAGGATCCTTCCTGCCATCGCCCGTGTGGCAGATTGAAGGGTCTCAAAATGAGCGGGCTACGCTGGCATCCGCCGTCTGAGGATGCTGGAAGAGACTTTCCAGACTAGCCACTTGGAAGCCTGTCGGTAGGCTGAAGAGCTGGTGAAGAATCATATACCGACTACGCTCGTAGAAGCCTGAGTGACGATATCTCTGGACGTGGGTTCGACTCCCACCGTCTCCATTTAAGCACGTTCAATCAGCTCTCAACGTTTGCATAACACGTTTGAGAGCTTTTTCATTTCTTCTTCACGAAACCTAATTCATTTGTTTAAATTCATAATGATGTCCTTTTTCCATCCTTTCTCCAGTATGAAAGAAAATTAATGATCTTTTGCCTAAAGGCCCGTTCAAAAATAGGAATGGCTTTCCTTGTGTTACTGGTTTTAAAAAATGAGCTAAAATAATTTTAACCTTTCTTTCAATCACCCCCACTTTTTTTATTCATCTCTTCGATATATTTAGTAGGCATGACAATTCCACCCGAATAAAGTTCTACCAAACCCCAAAATCTCAATATTACTTTTTCAAAAAAACGAATATTGATTTGGTTATAAATAAAGCACAGATAAACGTTCGTGCAGCAATATGCCTTCATTTTCGGCAATACTATATCCGGCAGCCGATTCCATATAATACGTCCGCAAACTCATTATTTTATCTGTAGATATGTTTTAAACCATACTAAAACGGTAACAATCACATATTCTGGTTAGAGAATAGGGATTTTTTTTTCTCTATTGCTTATTTGGCATAAGCAGTAGAGAAATTCATAAATAAGAAAGGGAGATGGGGATGGTAAAAATTTATCTTGATCCGGGGCATGGCGGCAATGATCCCGGAGCAATCGGAAATGGACTATACGAGAAAGATGTGAACTTAACGATCGCGCTCAAAACCAGGAACATATTAACCGATGAATACGAAGGACATGACATCAGGATGTCTCGTACAAGCGATGTAACAAAATCTCTGGACGCCCGTACTGACGAGGCGAATGCGTGGGGTGCTGATTATTATCTTTCGATTCATATTAACGCTGGAGGAGGAACTGGTTTTGAGTCTTATATTTATAACGGAAGCTACCCTGGCAAACAAGAAACAGACCGTTTAAGAAATATTATTCATAACACCATTATGCAACATGTCGATTTTCAGGACCGTGGAAAAAAAGAGGCGAACTTTCATGTGCTGCGTGAAACGGTGATGCCCGCATCACTAACCGAAAATGGGTTTATTGATAACCCAAACGATGCTGAAAAACTCAAATCAGATACTTTCCTGAACCGGATCGCCAGAGGACATGCGGAAGGATTGGCGCAAGCCTTCAACTTACCAAGGAAAGAACAACTGGATGGTGTCTTTTATCGGGTTATCGCAGGTTCTTTTTTAGTAAGAGAAAATGCAGAAGAGCAGCAGAACAAGCTCCAGCAAAAAGGCTATGACAGTTTTGTGGACATCTTTGATCAGGACGGGACCCGTTATTTTCGAGTTGTCGCGGGTTCGTTTACGGATAGAGCAAATGCAGAAATAAGAGAGACGGCATTAAAAGAGGACGGTTTTGACAGCTTTATTACCACTTATAAAAACTAAAATCGTCAAATATTTATCCCCGGCCATATTGAACTATACCCCAGTTAGTGGACAAATAACAAAAAGTCCCTAGCTGGGGTTTTTTGTTTATTAACCTGTTATAATGAATGAAATATTAATGGAA
>NZ_SMAN01000022.1 GCF_004342905.1 Melghiribacillus thermohalophilus
TATTAGACATAGGTAGGGTCTCCTTTCTCATTTTTGTTTGGTCGCAAATCTGAGAATACCCTACCTTTTTCTTTTTTTCCAGTAAAAAATCATTTTACACAGACTTTTATACATCATCTGTTCTTCATTTCCTTTAAGTATTGAAATTTTAGTAAATTGCTTTTAAATATAAAAATATAGAAAATACATATTAATATGAGAACAATTGAAAAAATTAGAAACGGTAAAATGATACTCATGTTTAATAGGTAAACTCCAAGGAGAGGTCCTACTACCCCACCCAGGTTAATAACCCAATAATTATAGCTGAAGACATTTGAAACAGTTTTATCTGAGGTATATTCAGATAGTAAAGTTTGGTTTGAAGTATTATATAAACTCCATGCTATACCTGAAACTGCAGCAACTAGAATTAATATTAGATAGCTACTAAAAAGAATAAAACTTATTAAACAAATTGATGACAAGATTAATGACAATATATAGGTCCGTTTAGAACCTAAAATATCACTTAATCTGCCGCCTATAATACTAAAGATCATTGAAGTAAATGGAGTAACTGCTAATAAAAAACCAACTTTGGCAGATGTAAAACCTAAATTGTTTTTAAAATAAACTGCTAGAAATGGCATTGACATAAATCTGGTGACCGAAATAACTAAGCCAGTGATGATTAAATACCAGATAATTTTTGGCATATTTTGCAGCTTGAGATTTAGTAGATTTTTTAGTTTCTTAACGAAACGCATGTTGACGCCACCTTTCTTATTGATTTACTAAACATATTGGAGGGATAGTGTCTTGTCACTTGTTGGTCAGCGCATACAAGAGTTAAGAGAAGAAAAAGGTCTAACACAATTACAACTATCTAAAGGAATTGTATCCAGAAGTTATTTGAGTCAAATAGAAAAGGGAAATGTCCACCCATCTTATAGTCTTTTAAAAAAGATTGCATCAAAATTGGAGTGTAAAATAGAAGAATTATTAGAAGAACCTAAGAACAATTCTTTTAAAATTTCTATGTTTAAAAAATATTTAAAAGAGTTGGAAACAAATATTGAAGCCGGGAAAATATCAGAATCGATAAAAACTTACAAAAAATTAAACCTTGAATTAAAAAGTAATCTTAGCAATTATGAAAAAGGTATTTTATATTGGGCAGAGGGAAAATTGGCTGAAAATAATAATAGTTCAGACTCCTCACCGGCTATAGAAAAGTATAGGGAAAGTATAAAATTGTTAAAAAAGACAAATTATATAAATGAATGGATCCGATCTATCAATGATTTAGCTTCTCTATACTTAAAGCTTCAGAAAAATAACGAAGCATTTCAATGGCTAGATACAGCTTATGATGCATTGATCAAAAACCAAATTGGAGGAGTTTTGAAGACCTCTTTACTAATTAATTTAGGACATGCTCACATTAATTTTGGAGAATATCATTCAGCGATCAGATACTTAAAAGAAGCTGAGAATTTAAATAAGTCATCAGATGTGCATGTCAAGTCTGGAAAGGTATATTTGCTATTGGCGTTATGCTATAAAGAGCTTGATGACTATGAGTGTTCTAAAGAGTATAACAAAAAAGCATTAAAATTCTTTGAATTAACTGAAGAGCATGAAAGTATAGCAAACATATATAACAATATGGGAAATTTATTTTTAAAACAGGGTTTATACGATATGGCGATAGATTATTTTGAAAAAGCCGTAAAATTATATAAAGAAATCCAACACATTCAAGGTTTTCTTTTATCAAAAACCGGTATGGCAAAGTCTCATTATCATAACGGACATTTTAAATTATCAGAAGAAATTTGTAATGAAATCATTTCTCAAAATCATGAAAAACAGTATAAAGGTATTGCATTTATAATTCTTGGAGATATAAGGTTTAACGAAAAAAAATATCAAGCAGCCCTAGAAAATTATAACAATTCATTTGCATTATTTAACGAAAATAACATCCAATGGGGAGAAAGATATGCATTAAAGAAAATTGCATTATTGCATTTTAATCAACGCGAGTATGAAAAAGCAGCAAAAATATTTATTGAAATTGATCGAAAAACTGAGATAATAAAATTTCCTTTGTTCATTTAATGTAAATATGCTTTTTTATTCTTAATTGAATGTTGGATATTTCTAAAATTTTGATGTCATTTAAAACATCTTTTCTAATTGCTTGAGCTAATTTTTGGATGGTCATCTTTCTCACCTCTCCCAATTGTAGTTATATATTAAACAAATATTAACATTTTTAAAAATTTATTATATGTTAATTAATGTTTATTTAGAGCTATTTGAATTATGGATTGGAGGAGAACTTAGTTTTTCTTATAATTCCTTTTATTTACTTGTTATTTCTTTAATACCTTTAGAAGCATTTACAAAATCTATAATATTGGTTGCTAAAAAAACCTTTTTCAGATAATGCTTTGTACAAATTTCTAAACCTAGACTGTCAATACTTGTATTTTTGAAACGGGGCCTGAAGTCGATTCAGAGCAAGCTCCTCCTTACCGATGCGGAGACGGGCGAGCATGTGGCGCTCATGGATGCGTCGTGGCTCAAGGTGATGCGTACCGTTGCCATCAGCGGAGTGGCAGCGAAGCATCTGGCGCGGGAGGATGCCCGGACATGCCTGGTGATCGGCTGCGGCGAGCAGGCCAAAGGGCAAATCAGTGCGATGCTGGAGGTCCGGAATCTGGAACGGATTTTTCTGTACAACCGGACGCGGACCAGAGCCGAGTCCCTGAAAACCTATATTTATGAGGTGCTTCATTTTGAAGGGGACGTGGAGATTGCGGACGGTCCTGATGAAAAGGTGAGAGATGCAGATATCATCATCTGTTCCACCAGTTCCCGAACGCAGGTTTTTGACGGTACTCTGGCAAAGCCCGGAACCCACATCAGCGGGATCGGTTCCTTTAAGCCGGATATGCAGAAAGTGGATCTGAATGCGCTGAAAAGGACGGACAAAATTGTGTGCGACACCTTTGAGGGCTGCATGGAGGAAGCCGGCGATTTCCTTACCCCGATAGAGCAGGGCGAAATTTCGAAGGACAACATTGACGGGAAACTGACCGATCTGGTTCTGGGTGAACTCTCCGGCAGGGAAAACGAAAGCGACATCACTTTTTTTAAGTCCGTCGGCTTTGCCATGGCGGATCTCGTCACGGCGGTGGCGGTGTATCGGAGTTTGAAAGATAAAGGCTGATTGACAGCTAGAAGATCATCCCATTTTCGGGATGATTTTTTTAATGAGGCTGAATCTCCAGGATATGGGTTAGAAAAACTCTGTCATTTTTCATAGCTCAATTGCCTCGTTTTTCACTCGATCTTTCATGTTTCGATGAATGGAGTGTTCCGTTACGACATCGACCTTTACATTCAGAAGTTCTTCCATCTCGTTTTTGAATCGGATCAGATCGAAAAGACTTCTTCCTCCTTCAAAGGTCACGAGTAAATCAAGATCACTTGAAGGATCATCTTCTCGTCTGGCAGCTGAACCAAAAACTCGTATTTTTTGTATTCCGTTTTTGTTTGCGCTCCTCAAAATCAGATCACGTTTTTCTTGAAGATCATCATATAGCATGATGGACCCCCTCACTTTTTCATGATCACAGTTTCATTATAACACCATTGATGTCAATCAATTCTAAGGTTTTTCCCATGATCACATACGTTTGAATGAAATGGTTCAGGTAATTCAAAAACACAAAATATAGACAAAGGGTGGCTTTAAAGTCAGTTTTAGTCGTAATGGAGGAAGATTAGACATGTTTGATCCCGGTTATCCCAAATCAATTCCGCCGGTTGCGAAATGAAGATGGACGAATTGTCCCTTCTCCATTTTTAAGCGGAATTGTTCCTATCCTGCTATTCTTCTTTATCACATTAGGGGTTGCTTACGGCTATACTGTTCAGAAAATTAAGACAATGGATGACATTCCGAAATATATGGGTGAAGCCATTAAGGATATGTCAAGTTATATCGTGCTGATATTTGCTGCCGCTCAATTTATTAGCTATTTCAACTGGTCTAACCTCGGTACATGGGTCGCCGTAAACAGTGCTGAATATTTAACCAGCATTGATATGACAGGAATACCGGTGGTGATCGGATTCGTTTTACTAACGGCGGTTTTGAACTTAATTATTTTCAGCGGTTCGGCTCAGTGGGCGTTGATGGCACCAATCTTTATTCCGATGTTCATGCTCTTGGATTACAATCCCGCGTTTATCCAGGCTGCTTACCGAATCGCAGACTCATCAACGAATATCATCACTCCACTAAATCCTTATATTTTAATTGTTTTGGCTTTCATGCGAGAGTACGATAAGAAAGCCGGAATCGGAACACTCATTTCCCTCATGCTTCCTTACAGTTTAATCTTCCTGGGTGTGTGGATTGTCTTGCTCTTGATCTTCGCATTTACCGGAATTCCATTCGGTCCGGGTGTCGGCGTATATCTGTAAGGTAATTTTCATATAAAAATAGAGAAACTGTTCCTCTTGAACGGGAACAGTTTCTTTGATTACTCTTAGTATTCCATCTGTTAGCAGTCAATTTGTTCGCAGTACCGATACCAAATCGGTTCAGGTTTTAAATTTGTGCAATAAATTCCTAATAAAGGAACGGAATCACAATTTATGATACAATCTTCCTGATACTTGGACAGAGGATTTCCTGGATGGTTTTGAGTTCTAGTAATTTTTCTATTTCCTTTTTTGCTGCAAGCAATCCTATTCGTCATATTACGAAAATTATCTTTCTATTCATTTCGTTCCAGATTTTCAGCTGGCAGATGATGAAGATCATCCGGGTCCATTTTCAGAAGACGATACGGTTTAACTGAGGTGACATGAATGGATTATTTACTTCACTCTATTCTTCATATTTTAGTAGGTTTATGTATAGGTTATTTTTTTCTAAGTAAAGATGTGGAATCGAATAGAGATCAAATCTTTGTTTTGACTATATCTGGTATTGCCTCAATCGCCCCTGATATCACAAAGTTCTTTGGTGATCTTTATGGACACTCCATATGGTTTGTTCCAGTTTTCGGTCTTTTAATGGCTTTAGTGTCACGCTGGTTTTTTAAAAAAATTGATTGGGTAAAGCTATGGATCGTGTTTTCTGTAGTTATATTCATTGGTCACCTTTTGATTGATTTTATTGGAAATGGTTTAGCCTTATACTATCCATCTACTATGAAAGAATTCCGTTTTCATATCATAAGAAGCGTGGATTATTTTATATTAACACTGCTGTTTATAACGATCACCCTCAGCTTTTTTTTGAGAAAGAAAAGGTTAGTGATTGGAATGGGTTTAAGTATATTATTGATCTACCTTGGATTACTATCCTATTCCAAAGTTCAGTTAGAACAAACCTTAGAGAAAACATATAATGATGAAAATATACAATTGCTAATCACTTATCCGTCTTTTGATAATCGCTGGGCTTTTCAAATCAGAACAGATGAACGGTCTATATTCGGTTACTCAGCTTTGTTTTCTCAAGATATAGAAATATATCGGGAAACCAGGAATGAATAGCCATACTTTTAAAAAGAATTCTCAGCCCGAAAATCCAGGATGCTTACCCGGATGACTGGTGGAAATGAGGGCATCTGATTGGGAATTGGGGGTAGAATCAGAAATAACAGAATATGAAACGCGATCAGCAGGAGCGAACCAGCAAATCCGCGCAGTCTGTATCGAATGTTTTGAAAAATAACTTGACGGCATTCCTGAACTGATTTAAAATGATTACATCATTTACAGCTTTCATGCGTTATATGGTTAAAACTGCATATGCGAAGTGAATCTCTTATCAAGAGAGGCGGAGGGACTGGCCCTATGAAGCCCGGCAACCATCAGGCAAATTCAGCCTGAACGGTGCCAATTCCTGCAAAGCCGAGTGACGGCTTTGAGAGATGAGAGAACACGGAAGTGCGTCGTATAGCCTTTCTGTTCTCTTATCGGACAGAAAGGCTTTTTTAGTTACATAGAATAGGGGTGAATACGGTTGATTGAGATTCAAAATCTGGTCAAAATTTACGAATCGGGCAAACAAAAGGTGAAGGGGGTTCAAGATGTTTCCCTGACGATCAATGATGGGGAAATTTTCGGAATTGTCGGCTACAGCGGTGCCGGAAAGAGTACGTTGCTCCGGTGCATCAATATGCTGGAATGGCCAACGTCAGGAAATGTGAAAATTGATGGGGTGGATTTGACCAGCCTGAGCAGGCAGGAACTTCGCAGGGCGCGGCAGAAAATCGGTATGATTTTTCAGCATTTTCATCTGGTACGCTCCAAGACGGTGTTTGATAATGTAGCCTTTGCTCTGAAGGCGGCAGGAAAATCGAAACAGGAAATCCGGAACAAAGTGGATGATCTTTTGGAGATGGTCGGTCTTCAAGACAAGAGGGATGCTTATCCGTCTCAACTCAGCGGGGGGCAGAAGCAGCGGGTGGGCATTGCCCGGGCACTGGCCAATGATCCGAATGTTCTGCTGTGCGATGAGGCAACATCGGCCCTTGATCCGGGTACGACCAGGCAAATTCTGCTCCTATTGAAGAAAATTAATCAGGAGCTAGGCATTACCATTGTCCTGATTACCCATGAAATGGGGGTAGTCAAGGAAATCTGTGACCGGATTGCTGTCATGCAGGACGGTAAAATCATTGAGTGCGGGGAAGTGTATGAGCTCTTTGCCCGTCCAGAGGAACCGCTGACCCGTTCCTTTATCGACAGTGTCCTGCAGCTTGAGCTTCCGGAGCATCTGGTGAAAAATCGCCGGGGAACACTGGTCCGCCTTCAGTACAGAGGAGAGGCGGCCAGTGACACGGTGATTTCGGATATGCTTCAATCCTTTCGGGTGAAAGGAAATATTATCCACGGGAAGATCGAGTATATTCAGAACAAGCCTCTGGGGATTCTTGTTCTGGAGTTGATCGGTGATGAATCTGAAGTCAAAAGGGCCATTGATTTTATGCATGAGCGGACCGGCGGGCTGGAGGTGATTGAACATGCTGCTTGACCGGCTGGCAGAGCTTGTTCCGGAACTGAATCAAGCATTTCTGGAAACGATGTACATGGTTTCTATTTCCCTCGCTGTGGCTATTATGGGCGGACTTCCCCTCGGGATCCTTTTATTTGTGACGGATCGGGGGCTGTTTCTGGAGAATCCCGTTGTAAAATCCGCCGCCGGATTTGTCGTGAATATGGTCCGGTCGGTACCGTTTATTATTCTTCTGGTGGCTTTACTCCCTTTTACCAGGTGGTTAACAGGGACTACGATCGGTCCGACAGCTGCTTCAGTATCCCTATCCATTGCTGCCATACCATTTTTTGCAAGGATTGTGGAATCTTCACTGAGGGAAATTGATCGGGGAGTCATAGAGGCAGCTATTTCCGTTGGGGCGAGTCCATGGATGATTATTAAAGATGTGCTTCTTCCCGATGCCCGTCCCGGAATCATCCATGGCATTACCATCACTACAATCAGTCTGGTCGGCTACTCAGCCATGGCAGGTATTGTAGGCGGAGGAGGGATCGGAGACCTTGCCATTCGCTTTGGCTACTACCGTTACGACAATACCATTATGATCACAACCGTTGTCATTTTGATTTGCCTTGTTCAGCTGATTCAGTTTCTGGGCGACCGAATCGCCCGATTAACCGATAAACGATAGATTAAGAAGGAGGAATTTTTCAATGAAACGTATTGGACTTACCTTCATAGTTATTGTTACTCTTGGATTTTTATCCGCGTGCGGAAATGGGGAAACCACAGCTGAAGAGAAAAAGGAGCTGACCATTGGAGCAACTTCCGGCCCTTATAGTGATATGGTGACAAAAGGCATTAAGCCTGTACTGGAGAAAAAGGGATATACCGTCGAAGTCGTCGAATTCAGCGACTATATTCAGCCCAATCTGGCCCTTGCCAGCGGCGATCTGGATGCGAATCTGTTCCAGCATAAAGTATATATGGAATCCTTTGCGGAAGAGCATGATCTGGAGCTGTCTGAAGTTATTGTCGTTCCAACAGCCCCAATGGGCATTTACTCCAATCGTTTTGATTCCCTGGATGCAATTGAAGAAGGAAGTCAGATTGCTGTTCCCAATGATCCGACAAACCTGGCCAGAGCCTTGCTGATTCTGGAAAGTGAAGGGCTGATCACACTGGCCTCCTCCTTTGACCCGTTGACAGCCTCGGAAAGAGATGTGGAAGAAAATGTGAAAAATCTTGAATTCAAACCGATTGAAGCCGGCCAATTGCCACGTGCTGTTGAAGGTACTGATCTTGCTGCCGTTCCCGGGAACTATGCACTGGCTGCTAAAATGAATCTGCTGGATGCTCTCGTCCTTGAAACGATGCCGGATAAATACCGTAACCGCGTGGTGGTGAACACTCGTGATCTTGATAAGCCCTTTGTTCAGGATATTAAAGAGGCAGTCGAGTCAGAAGAGTTTGAAGCTGTTATTGATGAAGAATTCAAAGGATTTGGCAAACCAGAATGGATGCTGGAGAGGAATAAAGAATAAAAGATATCACATCAGCGCGGTGAACGGCATCACCGGCTGGTGTTTATGGATTTATTTGATGAAAGGAAGACATTCTGAAAAATCAAAGAACGATATTTGTTAGGAAGAGTTTACAATCGATTCATTAAAATCAATTGGATGAAAATACATTGATAAACATGGGATGGATGCTTTACGGGTGACAGTTATTTCGTGACAAACGCATTCTCTCAATCAAAATAGAGTAATATGGGCTGGCAAAGTTGTGTATGTTTCTTTGCAATTTTATGTACTTTTCTATTCCAGAGTTCGGGCACAAGAAATCAGGACTCACACGCGAGATATCAGAGTTCACGCGCGAAGAATCAGGGCTCATTCGTGAGAAATCAGGACTCACGCGCGAGATATCAGAAGAATCAGGGCTCATGCACAAGAAATCAGGACTCACGCGAGAGATATCAGAGTTCACGCGCGAAGAATCAGGGCTCATTCGTGAAAAATCAGGACTCACACGCGAGATATCAGAGTTCACGCGCGAAGAATCAGGGCTTACGCGCAGGAAATCAGAGTTCACCTGCGAGATATCAGGATCCGCGCACCGGGACTCTTGATCAATATTTTGTATAAGATATCGGCTATCAAGGAAAAATCATATGAAAACGGGTGACTCATATTTTAGAGCCAGACTCGTTTATTTTTCTATCACTCCGCCGGTTCTAAATCTTCAATGGAATCAATGTTCATATAGGATGGTACAACTAAGCCGATTCTGGCGCCTCTCAGGTTTTCGCCCAGGTCTTCAAACTCGCCTTCATACTTTTCATAGAAAGCGGCGTGGGTCGCTGGCATCCATGGTGCAAGGGAAGCATCACCGTCTCCTTTGGCAATGGCCTGGAACATAATGGATGGGTCTACTGGCGTGAGTTTTACTTCGTATCCCATCTGCTCCAGCACGATTTTTGCTACATGGGCTGAAGAGCGCTCGGTATCCCAGGGGGTTAAAACTAATTCGATGGATGTACCGTCGACAGGTTCGACGCCTTCTGTCCATTCATCTACTTTGTCCTGGTTTTCATCCACCCACTGCCGGGCAGCGTCTTCAAATTCCATTTCCTGTGCAGCAAGCATGACTTCTTCCATGTCCGCCGGCTCCCAGTGAAATCGGTCTAGAATCGTGTAGGCCTCAGGCATGTCTTCTTTTAAACCTTTTCTGACAATGGTGGAAATGTATTCGACATCCCTATAAACCCCTCTTGGGTCTTCCAAATATTTTAAGTCATATTTTGCAAATTTGAAGTGAGGAGACCAGCCTGTGACAATAATAGGCTCTTCATTTTGAATCGCATCATCTAATTCGGACAGCATGGCGACTGTGGAGGAATTGATCTGTTCCCAGCCGGCAAGGTTTTCATACTCTTCCAGTGCGTTGTCCGTTGCCTGGGTAATGCCGGCACCAGGCTCAATTCCAGTAATGGTGTAGTCGACTTTTTCGCTAATGCTGATGGTTTCGGTTTGATCTTCTCCGCTGTCAGCCGTATCGTCTATATTTTCCTGTCCGCAGCCGGCTGCTATCAGGGATAAAGATACTCCGGCTATCATCCCAAGACTTTTCCAGTTCACTTGAAACACGTCGTACAACACTCCTTTAGTTGTTTGTTTGCTACATGGTGTCATTTTTACAGGGAGCGATTTTTCATGCTTTTTTAGCAATTCATGAATTTTAAACCTATTTAAGTGTCTGATTCAAATGTGAAATTTGAATAATTTTGTACAAATTATCTATACAGACGAAACTGTATAAATCTTATCAGGGGTATTCCGATCTTTTCTCTATTTTTCTCCACTTAACACCATGGTTTGCAAAAAAATTCTCTCAGCGCAATCAAACCCTTTCATTTGACACCCCGATCGTTCCTGAATGAAGGTAATGCTATCAAACACCATGGAGAAACATGATCGATCCATTCATGAAAGGCTGTATGATGATTGTATAAATTTAACGCCGGGATTAATTCTGGACGACATTTGTTCATTTAAATTTGTTGTTATCCTTCTTCAACTAAGAAGGGTTAGTTGAACGAATTCCTTCCATGTTATCATTACGTTTAGTTTATGTTAACATCCATTTAAAAGGGGGGATTGATGTGGAAGATGGATACCAGATAGGGTTGGTTGTTCTAAGTGTTGTTATATTTGCGGGCTTAGCTTTGATCATATATGAAAAACGAAGACGGCGAGATTTTCCCAGGGTTTATAAAGAACTGGGAGCATCTTGTGTATTTACCTTTGTGATGCTCCTTGCAGCTGTTTATATTTATGTGAACTTTGGGGTTACTGCGGGGTTGTTGGTGACGTTATTTTTCCTTTTGATGGGGCTCATTTTAGTAGGATATGTTATCAAAAAGATCCAGAAAACAAGTTCGATCAAATAAACCCGATGAAATCACTTTTTTTAAATTTGCAGGCTTTGCCATCGCCAATCTTGTGACGGCAGTGACGGTGTATCAGGACAGGACATAATCGGTTTTGTGCGGAGAAGTGCCTGGACAGTATGGCACTTCTTTTATGTTTCTGGGCATAGTTGCAATGAAGTCAGGTCATTCGTCGCGGGATACATATGAAAAGGGGCTTGTATAGTTGTTTGAAAATAATGATTATTTCTAATTATAATAAAATATAGTTGTAATAAAACAACAAGGGGGTGATGATGTGAAAAGGTCAAAAGTAAAAGATCCTGGAATCATCCTCACGATTGTGCTGGCTGTATACGCAGCCCTGGTTTTTATCTGGTGGCCGGCTGATGTGTACCTGGGTGGGATTTCCCTTGTGGGCTGGCTCATGTTTATTGGTTTGTTTTTCTGGGTACTCATCGGTGTGATTTATGTGATCTGGATTGAAAAATTGGATCAGCAGCAGTAGGGAATGGATTTCTGGAATTTGAGAGGAGGAAGTTCACATGAGGGTAACGGAATCCGTGATTCTTTTCATTTATTTAATTGTGATGACGCTGATTGGGATTTACTTTTATAAACGTGCCCGTCAGTCTGAAAGCGATTATTTTACGGCAGGGAGGAGCATCAATACCTTTGTCGGTTCTTTTGCTGCCTTTGCGGCGGTTGCCAGTTCCAGTTCCCTGATGGGAGCCGTTGGGGGAGGAGTGGCCAATGGCCTTCCGTTCTTCCTGACATATGCTTTTGGCGTGATTGCGATTTTTCCTTTTGCGATGTTTTTAATCGCCGGGCAAATTCGCAGATCCGGGGTTAAAACGGTTCCTGACTTTTTTTATCAGCGCTATGGAAAATCGGTGCAGATTGTTTCTGCGCTGGTTGTCGTAATCGGGATGACTTTTTATATGATTCCTCAATTAACTGCTTCCGGCATTATCGGATCGTATGTGCTTGGCATTGATTATACTACCGCTGTTATTGTACTCGGTCTTGGCTTTACGCTGTATGCCGCATTAGGTGGGATGTGGGCCATTACCTATACCGATCTCTTACAGGGAGCCATCATGCTGATCGGAATTCTTTTGCTGGCAGGATTTATTCTTGTAGATCATGGTGGGTTATCGAATCTGCTGAACAGTGCCCTTGCTGCCAGTCCAACCTTTGGGGATGTTAATTTGCCATGGATGTCTTACTTTGGATTATTTATAGCTTTTTTGTGGTTCGGAATCGTTTCCCCTTCTGTGGTTATGCGTAATTTTGCTTCCAGAGATGAAAAAATTGCCCGTCGTTCGGCTATGGGAGCGACAATTCTTTATATCCTGCTGTTTTTAGCTGGATTTGTAGTGACAGGGGCAGGGGCAGCCCTGGATGTTATCGGATCGCTGGAGAATACCGATATGGTATTTGTTTCGGTTATAGAACATTATTTGCCACCCATTTTAGGCGGGATTATGCTGGCTGGTATCATGGCTGCCATTATGTCATCGGCTGATGCAATGTTGCTGGCTATTTCGGCAGGAGTGGCCCATGATATTTATAAAAAACATATCAACAAGAATGCCAGTGAGCGGTTTGTGACCGGTCTCGGTTTGATGGTCATGATTGTCGCCAGTGTAATCGGAATCATCTTTGCCATTCATCCACCGGGGATCATTGCGGTAATGGTTGGATGGGTCGGCGGGTTTTTGTTGTCGTCCTTTGGCTTCCCACTGGTGCTTGGAATCTGGTGGAAACGTGCAAACAAAACCGGCGCACTTGTTGGAATGTTAAGCGGAGCGGTTACGTTTTTAATATTGGTGATGACCCAGGTACTTCCAACGAACGCGGAACCGATTGTGGCAGCCCCAGTTTCTCTGTTGCTGACGATGATCGTCAGTGTGATGACAGAAGCCCCCCCAAAAGAAATACAGGATCGGGTGGACTTTTACCATGGCATGTCTGAAGAAACCCATTAATGGCATTAAAGGATGAACGGTATGAAAACAGGGAGATCAAGCGTTCAGCGAATTACATGCATTCAGCAGGGTTCTTTACTTACAAAGAATGAAGCACTGGCGTATGCTTATAAATATTTGCCGTTGAAGCTAAAGTGGGTTAAGGAGATGAACAGGGAACGTTTAAAGGAATATGTTTTGTCCTGTGAACAGATCTATCACCCGTTCTGGATAGCGAAAACGCTGGTAATCGCGGAACGGCCCCCTTTCCCACCGAAAAAAATGCCCAATGTTATTTTTGTGGATGCGGTGTATGGATACCGGGGATTGTTTGGGAAAGTTCCTCCCCTGGAAGAAAGCGATGTTCGGAAAGATCAGCTCGTGCCAGAGAAGATTCACGATCAAGATGACGCACTGCGATATGTCAAGCATGTACAGCACAGGCAAATGAATCGTTCTTATTTGTTAAAAAAGCCGATTCATCAAATCCAGGAAATGTTTGTCGCATATGTTCCCCTCTGGAACATTCACGTAAAAGTGAGAAATCACGATGCCATCTATATGATCAATGCAAACACGGGAGAAAGAGAAAGGTTTTGTAGGCAGGGGCAGTTACTTGACGCATAGAAAAAACGAAGGGCAGAGACAAATGAATGGAAAAAAAGCAGGCACAGGCCTGCTTTTTTTGTCAGCAAGACGACCAGCATCAGTCGTTGTTTCCTCCAACAGGAGACTATTCAGCTTCTGACAGAGAGTATCCATTTCTATAGAATCAGAATCCTTAATGAATCGCTGTTTAAAGTTGTCCAGAGTGGATTGGGGGTAGGCATTCGGTTTCAGAACCCCTAATTGTTCTACTCTTTTGACCACCATGGTGTGAGCACTTGCTGATGAAGTGTACGAAGCAGTGCCTATAAGTGATCAGGTTCATTGCTGCCACTACTATGGACGGACATGGGTTAAACCAATCACATAGGTTTTATGTTTTTCATCTATTTCAGGGAGGAATTCAAACGATTTGGGACGACAACATGCATGGTCCCGTCAGGCCCCTGGTATTATTTTTTTATCGGAATATAAATATCGATTTCAGAATCCGGGTTCATTGGTCCGAAAAATCGGGCATCATCGTATAGTTCGAATTCAGGTCCATTTCCTCTGTCATAGCCGTTTTTTGGAAACCATGTTCCGTAAATATACTGAAACGTATCCTGCAGGGTTTCTGTGGTTCCTCTGTGGGTAAACACGACGTATTCATTGGCAGGGAAGGATTTTCCCACCATACCTTCAGGAATATCCTTTAGTTCATATACCTCCACTCCAGCGATATAATTAAATTCTACATTGACTCCCGTCGGTTCCATTACGCCTAAATAGATCGTTTGAGAGACTCTGTGCTGAATTTGATCCTTCACCTGATCCAGTTCATCCCACATGTTTGGAATTTCATGGGCCCGGGAACTGTGCATTTGCAAACCTACAATGTGATATGCCTCTTTCTTCTTAAATTTTGGTTCCATTTGATTCACTCCTTTTAAATGATGAATGTTTTTGTCGGTAAATGGTTTTCGTTTCGTCAAATGATAGAGCAGCTGGTAGTTTTCCTGGTGTTTTCGGAATGCGCCGGGGGTCACACCAAACATCTTTTTAAAGGCTCTGGTAAAAGCCTCCTGTGACTCATAGCCATAGTCAAATGCGATGTCAATGATTCGTTTGTTCGTGATGAAAAGGTCCCGGGCAGCGAGAGACAGCCTGCGCTTTTTGACGTATTCGGTGATGGTCTCACCCAGTATGGAGTGGAAGATTCGGTGGAAATGAAAGGGTGACAGCCCTACATGACGGGATATGCTCTCGAGACTGATCTCTTCATGTATGTTGGTTTCCATGAAATCGATCGCACTGGAAATTCTTTTAAAATAGTCCACACTCATCAGAATTCCTCCTTGATTGAATTGATTATATCCATTTCGGATGAAAAGTTTTTGATTTATTTTGCGATTTTGAAAACAACACGGTAAAGGGAGGTATGCGTAGACGAAAGGGATTTGATGTATATATCTTTCATACATTCGGTTAATGTGACATTTTTCCTGCCTGAGTTTTTCAAATCAATAATCGATTATTCATGTGCCTTTTTGTCTGGGTGCAAAAGGGGAAGCGCATTCATGTAAAGGAGATTCGCAAAAGATTTGACAAAACATACAGCGCTTAATTAATGTACGTTAATAATAGAAGTCTAACGAGGTGATCCTATGCTTGTCATCACAGACGAAGAGATCAAGAAACATGTTACCATGAAACAGTGCCTGGCTGCGGTTGAAGAGGCGGCGAAAATTTACCGGACAGGGAACAACAAACAGCCGATCCGGACGGCAATGAATATCGACAAACAGAACGGGACGATGCTGTATATGCCTTCTTATTCAGAAGAGGTCGGGTATACGGCGGTGAAGATCGTGAGTGTGTTTCCGGAAAACCGGAATCGGGGGATGAAGTCACTGCAGAGCAAGATTTTGCTCACCGATGCGGAAACGGGTGCGCATGTGGCACTGATGGATGCGTCATGGCTGACGGTGATGCGTACGGGTGCCATCAGCGGTGTGGCGGCGAAGTATCTGGCAAGAGAAGACACCCGGACATGTCTGGTCATCGGCTGTGGCGAGCAGGCACGGGGGCAAATCGGTGCAGCACTGGAAGTCCGGGAGCTGGAGACGGTTTATCTGTATAACCCGACGAGATCCAAAGCGGAATCCCTGAAAGCCTATATTTTGGATGAGCTAGCGTTTAACGGGAAAGTAGAGGTTGTGGAAGACCCTGATGAAAAGGCAGGAGATGTGGATATGATCATCACTGCCACCAATTCCGTGACACCCGTGTTTGACGGGAATCTGATAAAGCCCGGTACCCACATCAGCGGGATCGGATCCTTTAAACCGAGCATGCAGGAAGTGGACGTGAATGTGCTGAAGAAGGCAGACAAAATCATGTGTGATACCTTTGAAGGCTGCATGGAAGAAGCGGGTGATTTTCTGATTCCTATGGAAAAGGGCGAGTTTTCAGAAGAAACGATTGAAGGTGAACTCGCCGATCTCGTTCTGGGTGCGGTACCTGGACGGGAAGACAACGACGAAATAACTTTTTTTAAATCCGTAGGCTTTGCCATGGCTGACCTCGTGACGGCAGTGGAGATTTATCGGGTGATGAAAAAACAATAGTTTCAATTCAATCATCCCGGTAATCCGGGATGATTTTTTATGGCTAAACTCAAACTGGAAATCTTTTTCTTGCGTGAACCATCTTAAAGAATACACATCCCCTGTCCAAACAGGTATAATAAATATCAAATATTTTGACAGATCAATAGAGCAGAACTTTCAATCATGGGGGACCTCTTTCGATGGCTAAACAAATGTCGCTGCAGACGAAAATTTTAACGTTAATCGTGTCACTCGTTATTTTTGTAACCGCTCTCTTGACAGTGATTAACAGCTATATTGAATATAATCAGACAAAGGAATATATTGGGGACCGGGCGCTGAATGTAGCGACCACGATTTCCTTTATGCCGGAAGTGATCGAAGCTTTTGAGACGGAGAAGCCTTCTGAGATTATTCAGCCCATTGCTGAGCGAATCCGGGAAAAGATTGGGGCTGAGTTTATTGTGGTGGGGAACACCGAAAGTATTCGCTATTCTCACCCTCAGCCTTATAAAATTGGACGGAAAATGGTTGGAGGAGATAATGATCTGGCACTGATTCACGGGCAGTATTACAAGTCGGAAGCGGTCGGGTCTCTTGGTCCGTCGCTCAGAGGAAAAGCACCGATTTTTAACGATGAAGGGGAAATTATTGGGATTGTTTCAGTCGGCTTTATGCAGGAGGATATCCGGGATATGGTGTTTGACCGGGTGATGAAGATTTCGGCTATGTCACTGTTCGTGCTGGGTCTCGGTGTGGTCGGCGGGATTTTTCTAACGAAGAGCATCCGCAAAGATATGATGGGGCTTGAACCCCATGAAATTGCCTCCCTCTACCGGGATCGGAAAGCAGTTCTCCGTTCCATCAAAGAGGGGATTATCGCCATAGACAGAGAAGGAAGAATTACCATTATGAACCATTCGGCGAGGAAAATGCTTGGACTTACCGAGGATGCCAAATATAAGCATATTGAGGAGGTTCTGCCCAATACGAAAATGTATGATGTGCTGAAATCGGGCAAGCCTGATGCCGATGAAGAAATCATGCTGAAGGATAAAGTGGTCATTGTGAATCGGACACCGATATTTGAAGGGGATGACGTGGTCGGAGTGGTGGCCAGCTTTCGGGATAAAACGGAAATCCAGGAGATGTTGAACACCCTATCAGAGGTAAAAAATTATTCAGAGGATCTTCGGGCCCAGACCCATGAATATACGAACAAATTATATGTGTTATCGGGGCTTCTGCAGCTGGGACGTTATGACGAAGCGATTGCTTTGCTTCAGGAAGAATCGGAGCAGCATAACATTCAGACCAGGACTCTATTTAGCAACATAGAAGATCAAACGGTCCAGGCTATTCTGTTAGGAAAACTCGGGAAAGCTTCGGAGAAAAAAATCGATTTTCTCATCGATGAAAACAGTTCCCTTGCCCCTTTGCCGGAACATATCAGCATGTCAAAACTCATTACGATTCTCGGCAACCTTCTGGATAATGCCATGGAGGCGGTCAGCCAAAGGCAGGATAAGCAGGTGACGTTTTTTGCAACGGATCTCGGACATGATATTATTTTTGAAATCAGTGACCATGGTCCGGGTGTATCTGAAGAGATCGAGGAGCAGATGTTTGAGCGGGGATTTTCTACGAAAGGATCATCTAGAAATCGGGGGTATGGACTATGGAATGTCCGGGAAGTGGTCCGTGACCTGGGTGGATCTATTGAAGTAAAAAGCAAAAGAGATGAAGGAGCGGTGTTTACGGTTTATTTGCCGAAGCAAGTGATGAATGTGAAGGAGGGGAGTTAAATGTTGAAAGTGGCCATAGCGGAGGATGATTTTCGGATTGCCTCCATTCACGAAGACTTTTTATCAAAAGCGGACGACATTGAAGTTGTGTTTAAAGCGTTAAATGCAGAGGAAACACTGGATCAGCTCAAGCAGCATCCGGTTGATCTGATGCTTCTGGATATATATATGCCTGATCAGCTGGGGATCGATATTATTGAAAAACTGAAAGCCATCCAGCCGGATCTCGGAATTATTATTATTAGTGCCGGAACCGATAAGCACCTGGTGCAGCAAACCCTGCAAAAAGGAGTGTTTGATTATATCATCAAACCGGTAAGCATGGAGCGGTTTCTGGAGACCATAGAAAAATTTAAGCAATTTAAGGAAGAACTTGAGCGAAAAGAAGAGGTGGATCAGGCATTTCTTGATCAATATTTTGGCCGGGCAAGCGTTCCCGAACAGGAGCGAGAGATGCCAAAGGGAATAGATCCTTTAACGCTGCAGAAAGTAGTGGACATTTTAAAAAAATATGATGGGATTTCAGCGGAAAAAATGGGGGAGGAAATGGGTGCATCCCGGACAACAGCCCGACGGTATCTGGAATATTTAATTTCGATCAATCAATGTTATGCCGAACTAGAATACGGCATTGTCGGAAGGCCGGAACGGAAATATTTTCGCAAAGACAGGACACTCTAGAAGATTTCTGGAGTGTTTTTTTCTGGAAAGGTTTATGGAAGGTACTGGTACCTGCAATCTCCCGGAAGTAAGGTGCCATCACCAGTGAACAAAATGAACAAAATAATAAAAAAATTCTTTAATTCATTTATTTTGAAAACGGTTACATGGATAGAGTTTCGCTTTAGAATGAGTGATAGTAGTTTTGAAAACAGAAAAGGGGGACTTTTGAATGAAGAAGTTTTTATCCTTATCTTTGTTCGTCATGCTGGCTCTGTTTCTGGCAGCCTGCGGAAATGACGATTCTTCGGGTGATGATACCACTGATGGTGATGAAACGTCAGGTGAATGGGAGCCCGAACAGTCTATTGAAATCGTAGCTCCTGCCGGTGCTGGGGGAGGATGGGATACTACAGCGCGAATGGCAGCCCAGGTATTCCAGGAAGAGGGAATCATTTCAGAGGACATCGGTGTTGTGAATAAGCCGGGCGGCGGCGGAGCTGTTGGCTGGGCCTATATCGCCAATCAAGAAGGCAGTAACCACAATTTGTTCGTGTCTTCTTCACCAATTTTGCTGGTGCCTTTAAGCGGCCAGTCTGAATACGGTCATGAGGATTTCACACCAATTGCCAATGTGATTGCGGATTACGGTGCCTTTGCTGTCAATGCGGATGCCCCATGGGAAGATTTGAATGAACTGTTTGAAGATATGAAAGAAGATCCGTCAAGCATTACGGTAGTTGGAACTTCTTCTCCAGGAAGCATGGACCACATTCAGTTCGTTCGGTTTGCAAAAGCAGCCGGTGTGGACATTACCAAAATTAAATACGTATCTGCTCCGGATGCAGACGGGATTACACAGATTTTAAACGGCAGTGCTGATGTATATTCAACCGGTGTAGCTGAGGTTGTTGAACAGGCCAAAGCCGGAAACATTCGTGTACTTGCTGTAACCTCCGAAGAGCGTCTAGATGGAGATACACTTTCGGACTTCCCGACAGCTAAAGAACAGGGAATTGATGAAGTATTCATTAACTGGCGCGGATTCTTTGGACCTCCAGGAATGGATCAGGCCGCTGTTGATTACTATGAAGCAAAGTTTAAAGAACTGAGTGATTCGGATGCCTTTGCAGAAATTCGTGCGAACTACGGCTGGGATGAAATGTATATGGGAAGTGAAGAGTATAAACAATTCCTTGATGAAGAGAAAGAAAGTTTGGAGTCTATTCTGGAAGAATTGAATTTGTTAGGTGAATAAAAGATGCCTTTATATGAAGTCAACGGCAATGCCGTTGGCTTCATCCGTATTTTATCGATGGCGAAAGGGGGATTATTCATGTTGCAGAATGTCAATCGAAAAGCTGGCATCATCTTGTTTTTGGTCGCTATGGTTTATTTAATTTTCAGTTATCAGTTGCCGTCTTACCCCTATATTCCTGTAGATGCAGATTTCATTCCGAAAGTGTTGGGATGGCTGCTCGCGATTTTATCTGTTGCACTCTTTTTTGCAAAGGATCAGGACAGCGAAGAACAAAAGAAAAAACGCCAAATCCCTAAAAAAGATGCCATTGCCATTCTGGTTGTAATGGGCATGGTATTTGTTTATATTTTGCTGCTTGAAATCATTGGCTTTGTCATGATGACGGCTCTGTTTATCTATTTGACTTCCTGGTTTCTGGGGTATGACAGGCATGTGACCAATGCAGTAGTTTCGGTTTTATTTCCCGTTATTTTATATGGAATATTTAATTATTTACTGCAAATCCATTTGCCGTCTGGAATTTTACCGGTGTAAAGGAGGGATATCATGGACGGTGTTTTGGAAGGCATTGTATCTGGTTTACAGGTCGCCTTTAGCTTACAGGGTATTTTATTTGTTTTGATCGGCGTATTTATTGGAACATTTATAGGGATGCTGCCGGGTCTGGGACCGATCAGTGCGATTGCCATTATGATCCCGCTTACCTATGGAATGGATCCGGCTCTGGCTCTCGTGCTGATGGCAGGCGTCTACTACGGTGCGGTTTTTGGCGGTTCTACGTCTTCTATTTTGCTAAATGCGCCGGGGATTTCCGGAACCGTAGCGACATCCTTTGACGGATATCCCATGGCCCAGCAGGGAAAAGCAGGGAAAGCATTAGCCGTCGCTGCCATTTCTTCCTTTGCAGGAGGAACAATTAGTGTCATATTGCTTATGATTTTTGCACCGGTACTCGCCAGTGTGGCAATCTCTTTTGGTCCGCCAGCCTATTTTGCTCTTATGCTGCTAGGACTAACGGCCATTGCCAGTTTGTCTGAGGGATCGACGTTAAAAGCGCTGATTTCGGCTGTGGTTGGCTTTATGATTGTTACCATCGGGATTGACCCCCAGACCGGAACGGCCCGTTTTACTTTCGGCAGTGCAAACTTATTGGATGGAATTGATTTTCTGGTGATAGCACTTGGCTTGTTTGCTCTCGCTGAGGTAGGGTACTTAATTATAAACCGGAAGCAAAAAGGAATGAAAAACGCGAAAGAAATCGGCAGTCTGAAATTGACGAAAGAAGATGCTAAGGAAATGGGTGGTCCGATCAGCCGGCATTCCATATTAGGGTTTATCATTGGAATCTTACCCGGAGCAGGTGCAACAATCGCATCGTTTATCAGTTATATTACGGAAAAACGGATTTCGAAAAAACCCGAAGAGTTTGGGAAGGGATCAGTCAAAGGTCTGGCTGCTCCGGAAGTTTCTAATAATGCTGCAACCAGTGGAGCCTTTGTTCCCCTGCTGAGTTTAGGGATTCCGGGATCGGGGACGACTGCGGTTATGCTTGGAGCACTGCTGGTAATGGGCATTCAGCCTGGGCCGCTCTTGATGACAGACCGCCCCGAAATTTTCTGGGGTGTGATTGCGAGTATGTATATTGGAAATATCTTTTTATTGATTTTGAATCTTCCACTAATTCCGTATATCGCCCGGGTTCTCACCATTCCAAGGCCTTTATTGATTTCCATGGTTATCATGTTCAGTGTGATCGGGGTTTATTCGATCAGTTTTAATACGTTTGATTTATATTTGCTGCTGGCATTCGGTGTGATCGGCTTTCTGATGCGCATGTTTGCCTTTCCAGCCCCGCCGTTTATTCTGGCGTTCATTCTAGGGGGGATGATGGAACAGGCTTTCAGGCAATCCATGACCATCTCCAATGGTAGCCTGATGATCTTCATTGAAAACAAAATTGCGCTTGTCCTGATTATTCTTTCATTGCTTTCTTTTCTGTATCCGATTTACCAGAGTTACAGAAACAAGAAGCGAGCCGCCAGAGAGGTGGGCTGACAGGAAAGAATAATGCAGAAAAAAATCATCCCATTTGCGGGATGATTTTTTAATCTTTTTTAACAGGTTCGCGCCAGCCGCCAAGATGTTTATGAATCAGCAGGCTTCTGATAATGAATTCTTTCCGGGGCACGGTCGATATACACGGTCCTGGACGGAAAGGCGACAGAGACCCCTTCTTCTTCGAGGATTTCCATAATGGAAAAGTTGATCTCTTCTTTAACTTTCAAAAATTCGCCCCAGTCGGTCGTTTTGGTGAAAAAGTATAGGAATATATCCAGGCTGCTGGAGTTGTACTGGTCAAAGGTGACAAAAATGGTCTCCTGATGAATGGCATCATGGTTTCGTAACAGATGTTCAATCCGCTGGATGACGGTTTTCATCTTATCTTTCGGTGTACCGTATTCAACTCCGAGATGGAAGGTGATCCGTCTTTTGCCCATTTTGCTCCAGTTGGTAATAGGCTCATTGACAAGTGTGGAGTTCGGGACCGTCACCAGAGAATGGGCAAAGGTACGCACTTTGGTGCTGCGAAACGTGATGTCCTCAACGGTTCCTTCTACACTGGGCGTTTTGATCCAGTCTCCTATTTGAAACGGTTTTTCCGCAATGATCACCACGCCGCCGAACAAGTTTTTAATGACATCCTGTGCCGCTAAGGCAAAAGCTGCTCCGCCCAGTCCAAGTCCGGCAATAAAGCCGTTGATATGGTAGCCAAATTCCTGAGCGATGACGCTTATGCTAATGGCGACAATAATAAAGCGAAGGGTTTTGGACATAATTGGAATTAAAGTCTCATTGATTTTAATGTTCGTCCGCTCACCCAGTTTTCTGAACAAAACAGATGAGCTGGAAGCAAGATTAAACAGCCCCCAGGTAATAATAGCGATGACTCCCGAAGAAATCAGACTCCGGAATAATTGATTTTCCACGCTCAAATATGGAAAATAATGCGCAGAAACGTATATCCCAATGATAATAAAAAGCCAGCGGAGCGGCTGTTCAAAAGCGATAAACAATTGTTCGAGGAAATCTACAGGTGTTTTTTTCATCGTGCGTAAAAGCAGTTTATAGAAATATTTGCTGAATATTTTCCGGAAGATTAAAAATAAAAGAAAAATGCCTATAGATATTCCAAGATCGATCCATGTTTCTGTACTGATTTTCTCCCAAAAGTACCAGTTCATGCAAACATTCCCCTTTTTGTCAAGCTTTCTTTTCTGGCTGTGTTATTTCATGTATGAGCTTTCCTTTTCCCTATCGTAACAAATTATCGTACAGGAATATAGTTTTTTGTCGAAGGAAGACAGGAAAGAGGAAAATCGTTCTATATCGATTATATTCAGTCAGCAGGGAAAACTGAATAATTTTGTACGGATGGGATTGACATGTATACAAAGAAAAGTAGTGACTTGCGGATGAATCCACACTTGCGGGAGTTATCCGTTATAATTGAATCAAATGATAGTTACAAAGGGGAATCATCGATGAAGATGGCCGCGAAAATGTTGCTGATTGGCTCAGGTTTTTTGTTTTTAGGGCTTGGAATCATTGGCATTATTCTGCCCCTGATCCCGACCACTCCTTTTCTGCTGCTCTCAGCTGCGTGTTTTGTTCGCAGTTCCGATCGTTTATATATCTGGCTGTTAAATAACAGATGGTTTGGGAAATATATCCGTGACTTTCGAGAAAAGAGAGGAATTCCGTTAAAAGCAAAGGTGACGGGAATTGTGCTGTTGTGGGTATCCATGATTTATTCGGCGTTTTTTGTTGTACCTCTCGTTGCCGTACGCGTTCTCCTTTTACTGGTTGCCGCTTATTTCACCTGGTATATCCTGTCCCTGAAAACATTGCGGTCATAAGAGGGGAATGGTTCCCCCCTTTGAAAATCAGTGGCAGGCAGCGTTTTGCTTCAACAGGATAAACACGAATAGAGGTTGGATTGGGTTAACGTTCTTTCCGGGAATAATTAGCATCTTTTAATGACCGGTAAGGCAGGGACCATTTAAAGTACACTGTGAGCATGCGGAGAATGACAATCAATACGAATAAAGCATACAGTCCCCATGTCTGGTTGACCATTCCGACTCCAATCAGCAACCCGGCCAGCATTGCCCATACACCATATATATCCCCTCGTAATAACAGGGGCTTTCGTCCGGCCAGGACATCACGGATAACCCCGCCGCCGCTTCCGGTAAGGAGAGCAGCCATAATGACAGCGCTGAGCGGATGATTCATTGATGCAGCATAGAGGGCTCCTTGAATGGCGAACGCGGAAAGTCCGATGGCGTCCGTGAAGGTCCCCCATTTTTTCCACTGTTTAAGAGCACCAAATGGAAACAGAAAAACAATCGTGATCACTGTTATGGCCAATATAAATAACGCTCCCTGGTTCCAGAGGTCTGAAATGGGGAGGCCGATCAAGAGGTTTCGAATAGCTCCTCCGCCAAAGGCCGTTGTCATCCCGAGTATATAAACCCCCAGTATGTCATATTCTTCTTCCATGGCAACAATCGCCCCGCTGATGGCAAAAGCAATGGTGCCGATAATGTTCAATACTTCCCAGGTCAATGTGATGTACTCCTTTATGTAAGTGTGATTTTCGTGATGCAGCTTATATTGTAACAAAAATTCATAGAGTTAGGGCAACCGGATGTGTGGAAATGGGAAGATCATTATAAACATGTGTTAGAGAGAAAATGAAGGATAGAAGCAGAAAAAGCCGCTGTGCTGGCGGCTCTTTAATTTAATTTGATGGAATTTCACAGTTCTCATCTGTGCAAAGGGCGCTTTGAGTTGAATTGCTTGAGAGGTCCTTTAGGCCATCGGTTTCTTCCTTCCACACTTTTTCCAGCGCGCTGACAAATGTTTCAAGGGGCTGTGCCCCGGAAATGGCGTATTTGTGATTGAAGATAAAATAAGGTACTCCGGTGATGTTGTACCTGCGGGCTGCTTCCTGATCAGAACGGACTTCCTTTGCGTAAGCGGTCTTATCCTCCAGCAACTCTTTCACTTGGTTCTGGTCCAGACCAGATTCCACTGCAAGGGAAATGAGTGTTTCGGGATCACCAATATTTTTTCCGTCTGTAAAATGGGCATAAAATAATTTTTCTGTCAGCTTTTTTTCTTCTCCGAGCTTTTCGGCATATTTGGCCAGACGATGGGCATTAAACGTATTGGTTCGCTTCATCTGATCAAAATGAAAGGTGAGCCCGACGCTCTTTGCCTGCTCGGCTACTCTCTCTGTCATCTGTTTTGCCTGTTCAATGCTCATACCGTATTTGGTTGCGAGGACTTCATAGGTGCTTCGGTGATCGTTAACCGGAGCCTGAGGATCGAGCTCAAAACTTTTCAATTCAATTTTCACCTGATTCCTATGGTGAAATTGTTTCAGTGCATTTTCCAACCTTCTTTTTCCGATGTAGCAAAAGGGACAAACAAAATCAGACCAGATTTCGATTTTCATTTCTAAACCTCCGTTTCAAATCGTTATATTCAATTTTACCATAGATCGTGCATATCATGCGGGCTCAAAGGGAAGAGGAAATCAGGAAGTTTGGATCATTAATGAAAAAATATTTTTCCTCGAGGTATCCGGTCTCATACAGGAGAAAACGGCTTTCACAAAATAGAGAAGGGGGATGGGACAAAAAATGAAAGAACGGCAGAAAAGACGAACAAAACCCTTGCATAGTCATAAGGCCTGGACGTCTACCGGAACAGCACGAGCCGAAAATCCCTAAAGACAGAATAGGTGTGCAGTTGAGGAAGTTGAGGCCTTGTCCGCGGAAAGCGAAGCATGTTGACGAATAAAAACCCGAACTAATTCACATGTTAATTGAATATAGTTCGGATTTTTCATTACCTTATACGGTTTTGCCTCAGTAGCCTTTTATTCTGGAAATTAGTTAATCTCAACCGTCCACCCGAATGGGTCATGCTGTTTTCCATATTGAATATTAGTGATGGAGTCATAGATTTTATAGGACAATTCACCGGTTTTAAATTGATTGATGACCATTTTTCTGCCGTTCCAGTTCAGTTCCCCGACAGGAGAAATCACGACGGCCGTGCCAGTTCCGAACACTTCTTCAAGCTCTCCTTTCTGATAAGCCTGATACAGATCTATCATCGAAACGCGTTCTTCACGGACTGGAATGCCCCAGTGATCGAGCAGTTCAAGGGTGGATTGTCTGGTAATCCCCTTTAAAATGCTGCCGTTCAGTTCAGGGGTAATGACCTCCCCATTGATTTTAAAGAAAATGTTCATGCTGCCCACTTCTTCAACATATTTTTTCTCTTTTGCATCAAGCCATAACACCTGGTCGTATCCGAGTTCCTGAGCTTTTTTCTGGGCGAGAAGGCTGGCTGCGTAGTTTCCGGAGGTTTTGACGTGGCCGACCCCGCCTTTTGCTGCACGGACGTACTCGTCTTCCACGTAAATTTTCACCGGTGAAAGCTGCTCGGATGAGTAATACGCGCCAACCGGCGAAAGAATGATTAAAAATTTATAGGCATTGGATGGACGAACGCCTAAATAAGGTTCAGTCGCGACAATAAATGGACGAATGTACAGAGCGGTTCCTTCCTGATCAGGAACCCAGTCCTGTTCAATTTCAATCAGCTGTTTGAGACCTTCGAGTACAGCTTCTTCGTCCAGTGGCGGGATGCACATTCGTTTGCATGTATCGTTCAGGCGCTTGACGTTTTGTTCCGGTCGGAAAAGAAGTACCCTGCCATCGGGCGAGCGGTATGCTTTTAACCCTTCAAAAACTGCCTGACCGTAATGAAATACAAGTGAAGCCGGATCCAGTGTCAGCGGTTCGTATGGAGCGATTCGTGGCGAGTGCCACCCTCTGTCCTGGCTATAATCCAACACAAACATGTGATCCGTAAAATGTTTGCCAAACTGCAGCGCTGTCGGATCAGGCTTCGGTTTCAGTTTTTCTGCTTTCATGAATTCTACTACCTTATTCATAGAGAACACACCCTCCGCAATAGTTTTACCTGGCCCCCAGGTTATTTAAAGCAATTGATAAGTGCTGAGTTAACGATGAACGCCTGTCGATTCTGATGCAGCTGAAAAGTTCAGTTCCCGATCTGGAACTGGTTTACCGTCAGGATTGTTAGGGTTCTGACGGAATTCCACTAAACGTTATCGTACTTTGGGAATGATTGCTCTGGTGCTTTTTTGCTTTTAAGCCCTGCTGTTTTAACGGATAAAAAAAGCCGCCTCTCAATCGAGTCCTTCTTTTGAGCCACGATTGGTGAGGCGAAACCATACTGGTGCCACTCGGAATCTTCAGTCTAATAGTGTGCAGACTGCCGCATTATTTTGGTAACGAGTGGTACACGCTCCTATACACTTACAATCCGTTGGAATCATTGGCAAAGTGTTGAATGATCAAGTATAAAGGTATCTTTTTTCCAGGTCCCCCCAATTTTTATTATCCCGGGAAATGATTCTAAATTATCTGGCATTTTTGATAATTTGAAAATGATTATAACGACTTTACACCACTTCGTCAATGGTTATTTGTAAATTTTTAAAAATAAAATGTCTTTGCTCAGTGACAAATACGATAAAATGCAAAGCATATGCTGTCACGACTGCTCTTTTTACAATACAGATCTTTAAAGAAAGTGACATCCCTCTAATTTTTTGTTAAAATTCGACAGGTGACTGGCGCTTGATGGACAGAAATGGGTGCCTGGATCAGGATCTGCGAGGTGGAGAAGATGAGCGACAAAAATAAAGGAATTATACTGCTGTTGATATCCGCATTTGGATTTTCTGTCATGGCTGCCTTTGTGAAGCTGTCAGGGGATTTACCGTCGATTCAAAAAACATTGTTCCGCAATGCGGTTTCGGCAGTGATTTCTTTTGGATTTGTTTTATATTATAAAGAACGGTTTTTTGGAAAGAGGGAAAATCAGAAATATTTGCTGCTTCGTTCATCCCTGGGAACAATGGGAATCGTTTTTTATTTTTATGCCATTGATCATCTCGTCCTGTCGGATGCCGATATGTTAAACAAATTAAGCCCGTTTTTTACGATTATTTTTGCGGCTGTTTTTTTGAAGGAAAAGCCGATGAGATATCAAATTATGGCAGTGATTGTTGCGTTTGTGGGAACACTGTTTATTATTAAGCCTCAGTTTTCCATCGATGTCGTACCGTATATGATTGGCCTGCTGTCGGCCGTCTTTGCAGCCGGAGCATATACGGTGTTGAGGGTGCTTGGGGAAAAGGAAAAGTATTATACCGTCGTTTTTTACTTTTCATTTTTCTCCACTGTTGTGCTTTTGCCCTTTGTCATCCTTTTTTATGAACCGATGACAACCAGGCAGCTTGTATATCTGCTGCTTGCAGGAACCTTAGCGACGGTGGGGCAGTTCGGAATTACCCTGGCTTATAAATATGCACCTGCAAAAGAAATTTCGATTTTCTTCTATTCGACAGTTGTGTTTGCTGCGGTGTTCAGTATTGTAGTGTTTAATCAGGTTCCCGATCTGCTGAGCGTTGTCGGGTATGTGATCATTTTCAGTGCCCTGGCTTATATGTTTGTGAAAAATAATCAGCTGGCGAAGCAGGCGGTATCGACAAAAAACAACCGGTGAATGGCACCGCATTGTGACTGATAAAGGAGCGCTTCATGCTCAGTAAGCGCTTTTTTATCCCGACACCATTCGACCGGTAACTGGCACCCATATGATTTATTTGTTTTCAAATGGTTTGATAAGGCCATAGATGGTTTTGATGACAGGGAGTTTGAGCCCCTTTTTTTCAGCCATGCGTAATGCTCCGCCCTGCAGGTGCTCCACTTCCAGTGTCAATCCTTTTCGTCTGTCCTGATGCATGGAGGAAGTGCTATCTTCTGAAAAACGGAAGGCTGAATCCATGGCCTTTTTCATCTGGTCTTCGGCTATGGGGTACCCATAGGCCTGAGCCAGATCAGCCATCTCTTTCAGGACATTCTTGTAAACATCCAGAGTTTCAGGTGTGTTTCTAACAGGTCCGATGGGTAGATTAGCAGCCGTGGTTACGCCGGAAAATGCCGTAATAAAGATATATTTTTCCCACAAAGCCTGCAAAATGTCATCAGCATACTCCGCCTGCATATTTGCTTGGCGTGTAATGCTTTCTAATTCCTCGCACAGTTCTTTCTGAGAAGGGTGGAGCTTCCCAAACACCATCCGATGCTGATCACTCGTATGTACTACATGACCCTTCTCATCAAGGGTAGCGATAATAAACGCCAGTCCGCCAAGAACATTTTCCTTACCCAATTCATTTTGAAGCATTTCAATATGTTCCATCCCATTAAGAAGGGGTAATACTCTGGCTCCTTTTTGTACCAGTTTTTTCAAATCTCCGATGGCCCCTCTCAGATGGTAGCCCTTAACCGCAGTTATGACCAGATCCGTTTGTTCAATATTTTCTGGACTTTCAATGATATGGAGCGGATCAATCCTATAATTTCCTTTTACACTTTGAATAGCCAGCCCATTTTTTCGGATCTGTGTACTCCTGTTTCGACGCACAAGAAAAGTGACTTCTTGACCCGCTTCCTGGAGTCTTCCACCGAAATAGGAACCTAGTGCCCCCGCTCCCTGGATGACGATTTTCATATCCATCACTCCAAATTTAGAATTTTTTGTTATTTTACCATTCACAGACGGTGCCTGTCACTGGCGAGACGAACTCAATTTCCTTGAAAAATCTAACCTGTTCGCCTTTTTTTAGAATCCCAAAGATAGATTCAAATCTGAATCGACAAGTGACAGGCACCATGGTATTTGGGGTATGATAAAAAAGAGGAAGTATGTCTTGTCGTATGGAATGATTTAGATGAGAACGGGGAACTGTTGCTGTACGCAAAAGACGACGAATACAGGGGGGAAATCATGAAAAGTCACCACCTCATGATGAAAAATATGACTGTTTACAGTGAACAGCGGACTATTGAAAAGGGATTTGTAGAAATCCAGGGGTCAAAAATAACGCGGGTGGGGAATGTGCATGACCTGATCGAACAGCCCTCCGCCGATATCATTGAGCTTGACTCGGACCTTCACCTCATTCCGGGGTTTATTGATCTTCACATTCATGGGGTAAATGGGGCAGACACGATGGATGCAACTCCTGAAGCCCTTGAAACCATTGCTATTTCTCTTCCACAAGAAGGAACGACCAGTTTTCTGGCAACAACCATGACTCAGGAATCCTGGAAAATTGAAAAAGCCCTTCAAAATGTGGGACAGTTTATCCGATGGCAAAATGATCATCAAGGTGCAGAAGTGCTGGGAGTTCATCTGGAGGGTCCATTCATCTCCAAGAAAAAAGCGGGAGCCCAGTCGGTTTCTCACATAAAAAATCCAGACATCGGCCTTTTCCACCGCTGGCAAAAATTAGCGGATGGGGCCATCCGAATCGTAACAGCTGCTCCGGAATTGCCAGGGGGTTTGCCATTTATAGAATATATCTCCAGAAAAGGCACCATTGCGTCCATCGGCCATTCCGACGCCACCTATGAGTCCGTACAGCATGCAATCCAAAAGGGTGCCAGACAGGTGACCCATTTGTATAACCAGATGAGCGGCCTCCATCACCGGGAACCGGGAGTGGTCGGCGCTGCCCTATTACAAGACGAATTGTACACAGAAATCATTGCAGACGGGATTCATGTTCATCCCGATGTGATTCGTCTTGCTTTTCAGCAAAAAACAAAGAACAGAATCATATTGATTACGGATGCGATCAGGGCAAAAGGGCTGGACGCCGGTACGTATGAACTGGGCGGCCAGCGGGTCAGACTCAAATATGGGGAAGCCAGACTCTTCGACGGAACCCTTGCAGGTAGTGTATTAAAAATGAACAAAGCGGCAAAAAATATGAGAAATTATACTGGTTGCCGCATGGAAGACATCATTGCCATAACAAGCGTGAATCCTGCCAAACAGTTAGGTATATATGACCGTAAAGGAAGCATTTCTCCTGGGAAAGATGCCGATTTTGTCATCGTGAATGATGATTTCGATGTCATAATGACCTTTTGCCGGGGGCGATTAGCATATCAGAAAAAGGTGTGATACAGAATGGAAATCGTTGAAACAAAAGACTATGAGGAAATGAGCATTCTTGCAGCAGAAAAAGTGATTGACAGGGTTCTAAAACAGCCGCAGATCACCCTTGGCCTTCCGACAGGCCACACACCTGTCGGTTTGTATAAACGGTTAGTGGAAGATCACCGAAAAAATGAAACACCCTACCAGGACGTTATCACCTTTAACCTTGATGAATATACAGACCTTTCGCCTGACCATCCGAACAGTTATCATTATTATATGAATCACCATTTTTTTCAGCATATTGATATTCAGGAAAAACATGCTCACCTTCCTGACGGCACGGCAAGAAATTTGGACCTGGAATGTGAGAGGTATGAAGAACTGATTCTGAAGCACGGAGGAGTAGATCTGCAAATCCTTGGAATCGGTCAAAACGGCCATATCGGTTTTAATGAACCGGGAACCCCGCTAAATTCCCGTACCCATGTGGTGAAACTTTCAGAGTCCACCAGAAAGGCAAATTCCCGCTATTTTCATTCCCTTCAGGATGTACCTTATCACGCCATTACCATGGGACTTGCGACGATTATGAACAGTAAGGAAATTTTGCTTCTGGCTTCAGGCGCTCATAAATCAGCCACGATGTTCAGATTTTTTCATGAAGCGGTCACCCCCGATTTTCCTGCCACCATCCTGAAACATCATCCGAATGTAACCGTGATTGCAGACCGTCCTGCGTTAAAAGAGGCAAACGTTACCCGAGGCATGTGATTGGAACGGCATTTTCCTTTACAATTGCATAGCATCAAGAATCGCTTGATTTGGTTTAATCAACGTGTCCACCGATCACGGAAACATATGACAGAACAGTTGGTTATCCGAAAATATCGAGCCCCCGTTTCAAATGACGGAGGACTGAATGGCAGGTGGGCAGTCATACTGCTTTGGGGGTACCGGAAAAATGGATCAATATTCTCCTGGCTTTCCTCCACCATCATAAAAAAGAAACCCCCGCTGTTTTTATACCGTATAAGAGCTATACGGATTTCAACAGGAGGATTCAAACATGAAAAAAAAGTACACACTGATCGTTTTGTTGCTGGCGGTGATTACACTGTTATCGCCATGCAGCAAACAACCTGATGAAGAAAAAAAGAAGGATACTGCCGGAGATAGCCTTTCGGGAGAGTATCAAGGCTTGATTCAGGTACCCGATCAGCCGCTGAATATTCAGGTTACTTTGGAGAAGGAAAAGGAATGGATAGGAACCATCAGCATCCCTGTTCAGGGCATACAGGATTACCCCCTTTCAAATGTGAACATCAGCGATCCGGACGTTTATTTTACGATGAATATTCAGGGTCAGACGCTCACTTTTACCGGGGAAAGGGAGAAGGAGTCCATAACCGGAACTTTTACTCAGAATGGCATGTCGTTTCCGTTTGAATTAACGAAACAAAATCAGACATCATCCCCATCAGAAGACGAGGCTGAACAATTTTTATCGGTAAATACAGATCATGGAACCCTATACGGTGAGCTGGAACTTCCGGATGGGAATGGTCCGCATCCTGTGGTTCTCATTATTCCAGGGTCTGGACCAACTGACAGAAACGGCAATACGCCCACAATGCCCGGTAAAAATAACAGCTTAAAAATGCTTGCGGAGGAATTGGCTGAGCAAGGGGTTGCCAGTGTCCGCTACGACAAACGGGGTGCCGGTAAAAATCACGAAGCAGCCATTCCGGAAGAGGATACCCGTTTTGAACATTTTATTCATGATGCTGTAGCATGGGTCCAGCTCTTAAAAACGGATGAACGCTTTTCTAAAGTAGGTATCCTTGGACACAGCCAGGGCTCTCTGGTAGGGATGGCAGCAGCTGAGATAGAAGGTGCAGATTTGTTCATCTCCATTGCCGGTGCCGGCCAACCTGTTGATCAGGTGCTTGATGATCAGCTAAAAGAAAGCCTCCCGGAACATTTATATGACGAAAGCAAGACGATACTTGCCCGGTTAAAACGGCAGGAGGCGGTGGAAGATATTAGCCAGGAGCTGTATAGCGTGTTCCGTCCATCTATCCTGGAATTTTTAACATCGTGGATGCAGTATGATCCGGCTGAAGAAATCCGCAAGCTGGATATCCCGGTTCTCATTATTCAGGGAACCCATGATATTCAGGTATCTGAAAAAGAAGCGCGAACGCTCCATGAAGCCAGTCCTCAATCAAAATTGCTGATCATAGAAGGAATGAATCACGTTCTGAAGGAAGCCCCGGCCAATCGTGAGGATAATGTAAAGACCTATTCCGATCCGGAATTGCCCCTTTCCGATGGGCTGATCAGCGGAATAATCGATTTTCTTCAGCGTGAAGGATTTTTAGAAAAATAAATTTGCAGGTTAATCCGGACTTTTGTCCAATATAAAAAGAGAACGATAACTTTGGGAAAGTTTGAAAAGGAGTGGACCATATGCGTGAAAGAATTCAGACGGAAAAAGCCCCGGCTGCCATTGGCCCGTATTCCCAGGCTATCAAAACAAAAGATCTCATTTTCGTTTCAGGGCAGATTCCCCTTAACCCTGAAACCGGGGAAATTCCTGAAGCATTCAGCGATCAGGTGGATCTTGTTATTAACAATCTCAGGAGAATTCTGGAAGCAGCTGGATCTTCCCTCGATCTGGTGGTGAAAACAACCGTTTTCTTAAAGGATATGAACCGTTTTCAGGAGTTTAACGACATATATGCCAGATATTTCGGAGAGACGATGCCGGCCCGCGCAGCAGTGGAGGTTTCCCGCCTTCCTAAAGATGTGGAAGTGGAAATCGAGGCCATCGCCCAGGTGAAATAATCTTTTCATTGTTCCCGGACATGAATGGCTTATTCATGCCCGGGGCTTTCTGTATTATACGGTATAGGTTTTGGCATGTCGGATCAATGTCATTTGTCCCGAAGATGGTTTGCTGATATAAGTTCTTATTTTAACCCCAACGACTATAGAAAAGTTTATCGGGAATATGTTTCCCGTATGTTCAGGGCCTCCTCCATTAAACCTTCACCGATGATGGGCTTGAATTTCGCATAAATGGGCTCGAGCTGCTTTTCCCATTCTTCCCGCTGCTCTGGCGTCAGGAAATGAACTTCCGTTTGACCGGTCCGTTTTAACGCCCGGGTATGCCTATCATTGATTTCGATCGCATGTCTTCTGTTCCAGTCCGTTGCTTCAGCCAGTGCTTCCCTGATTTTCATTTGCAGATCTTCGGGAAGTGCTTCCCAAAAATCCCGGTTGATGAGCACAACGTATCCAAGATATCCGTGTTGGCTGAATGTGACATAAGGCTGATGTTTGTAAAATTTTTTTGTGTAAATATTTGAAATGGTATTTTCCTGCCCATCCACAAATTGAACTTCCAGGTTGCGGTAAATTTTATTGAACGGAATGACGCTGGTGCTCGCACCCATCATTTGAAATTGTTCTTTAATCACCTCACTGGGCATGGTACGGAAATGGGTCCGTTCAAAATCTTCAGGATTGAGAATAGGATGCTTCCTGTACGTGATCTGCTTAAAGCCGTTATACCAGAAGGTCAGAGGTTTTGCATTGTCGTGCTTCATGTCGCCCATTAACTGTTGTCCTATTTTCCCTTCATACGCTTCCCGGACAGCCTGATCGTTTGGAAAAATAAATGGCAGATCCAGTACCTGGAAGCGGGGATAATAGGGAGCCAGTTTGGAAGAAGCTGGTGCAATCATTTCCACACTACCACTCTGAATCGCTTCCCATTCATTATTGTCGTTATATAGCACTCCATTTGGGAAAACGTCCACTTTTACTTTTCCTTCCGTTTTTTCATAGACGAGCTCGGCAAATTTTCGGACGGTGGCTCCTTTTGGGGATGTTTCAGCGACCACATGGCTAAAGCGAATGACGATTTGCTCATCCAGCATTTCCTGTTCATCGTCATATGTATGGTTGCCTGTGGAATCGCTTACATCAAAGCCGATAAAAATCGCAGAAAAAATACCTGCTAAAATGATCAAAGTGATCACAAAAAAAGTGCGCACCTGGATCCCCACCCTAAACAAATGTTTACATCAGTTTATCATAACTTGTTATAATATTGTAAAAATTGCGAAAGGTCGGTAGCGATGTCCCTGAAGCGAATGCCCATCAAACTAAAAATTATGATCTTGTCTTTTGGTGTTGTCCTGTTTTGCCTGATGATCGGGGGAATTATTTTAATCGGTAACATCTACCAGGACAGGGAAAGGGAACTTGGTGAACGAGGGTTGATGATTGGCCGGATGGTAGCCAATCTTCCGGAAGTCAAAGATTATATCACCGAGACGGAAGGCTGGAGAAAATTAAACCCAATGATTGACCAGATCAGAACCATCAACCGGGCGGACTACATTGTCGTTTTAAACATGAACCGGATCCGCTATTCCCATCCCATTGAGGAAAAGCTGGGGACGATTTCCTCGGGAAAAGATGAAGGGGCGGCATTCGCGGAACACAGCTATGTATCAAAAGCAAAGGGCGAACTGGGGGTGTCCGTCCGTTCCTTTGTTCCGATTATGAATGATCAGCATGAACAGATCGGAGTTGTCGTTGTCGGTAATGTGATGCCAACTCTCAAGGAAATTTTAAGCAACATTCAAACTGAAATTTTGTTAACCTTATTGCTGACAGGGCTGTTTGGGGTCATCGGGTCCTGGCTTCTGGCCCGACATTTGAAAGACCAGACCTTTCAGCTTGAGCCCCATGAAATTGCCCGGATTTTGCAGGAGAGGACAGCGATTTTCCAGGCGATGAATGAGGGAGTTATTGCCGTTGACCGACACGGGGTTATTGTGGTCTTTAACGATAAAGCGAAAAAGATATTCGGAATCCATGATGACGTGATCGGAAAGCGACCAGAAGATTTAGCAGGCTACAGCAGTTTGCGTCAGTTTTTGCTGGATCAGTCCGATCTGGAAAATGAAATCGTTTTTGTCGGCGACAAACACATCTTAACAAACCGGGTACCTGTTCAGGTCGAGGGAGAAAAGGTCGGAATATTAACCATCTTTTTGGATCAGACGGATGTCACGAAAATGGCAGAGGAATTATCCGGGGTAAAAGCCTTTGTGGATGCCCTTAGGGTTCAGAATCATGAACATATGAACAAGCTTCACACCATTGCCGGCCTCATTCAGCTTGATCAGAAAGAAAGGGCCCTTGATTATGTATTTGAAGTAACAGAAGGGCAGAAAAAACTATCCAGGTTTTTGACGAAGAATATTCAAGATTATAGTGTTGCCGGTCTGCTGATCAGCAAGGTGCAGCGGGGGAACGAACTGGGGATAGAGGTGCAGATTGATGAAAACACGAGCCTGAAAAACTACCCGGCACACATGGATGGCAATGATTTTGTGATCATTCTCGGAAATTTGATCGAAAATTCCTTTGATGCATTACGCGGGGACAAAAAACAGGAAAAACTCGTCTATGTTTCCATAGTGGAGAAAAAGGACTCGATCCAGATCAGTGTGGAGGATAATGGCCGGGGCATGAACAGCGAAATAATTGAACATATATTTGAAAAAGGATATACAACAAAGAAGAACGAGGGATCCGGAATAGGACTGTATTTAGTTCAAAAAATGGCAGAAAAGGCAAAGGGGAAAATTGAAGTTATCTCTCACCCGGGAGAAGGGACAAGCTTTTATCTGCAGTTTCCGCTGGAAATGGAGGAGAACATGAATGAACAAAGACAGGCCAATTGACGTGCTGCTTATTGAAGACGATCCGATGGTTCAGGAAGTCAATCGCCAGTTTATTGAAAAGGTTGAGGGATTTCAAATTGCCGGTGTTGCAAGTAATGGTGCCGATGGAATGGAAAAGGTCATAGAAATCAAGCCAGACCTTGTACTTCTGGATATTTACATGCCTGAAAAAGACGGAATTGAAACACTACAGAAGTTAAGGCAGCTCGATATGGATATCGATGTCATTGTCATAACAGCTGCCAATGATCGGCTGACCATCCGGAAAATGTTTCAGCATGGGGCGATTGATTATATTATTAAACCGTTCAAATTTGAACGGCTTGAGCGGGCTTTGAACCATTACAGAATGTATGCATGGAGGCTGTCCGGAGAAGGGGAGTTAAGCCAGGAGCAGCTTGATCAATGGATCTCCCGCCGCAATGAATCAGCTGCCATTCGCTCTGTCATAGACTCCGGCAACGTGGGAAATTTACCCAAAGGACTTAATGAACAGACGTTGAAGCAGATTATGTTATTTCTGTCGGAACAGGAGGAATCGGTTTCGGCTGAGGAGACCGCGGATGGAATTGGCATAGCAAGGGTAACAGCCAGGAGATATCTGGACTATCTGCAAAAAGTGGGAAAGGTTAAGCTGGATCTGCAATACGGCGGTGTAGGGCGGCCATTAAACCGGTATATTTTAAAAAGTAAGTGACACATTTCGGTTTTGTTGTCCAGCTTCTGGAACAGTTTTTGATCATGTTCAGTACTTCTGCTTTTCACCCAGCTAAAGATGTTCACCGCCTCTTTCCTATATGAAATCCCTGTCATCCTGTTGCTGAACAGAGACCAAAAAGACCAAAATGTCCAATATGTTCTAAATATTCAAAAAGTAGTTTGTAAGCGTTATCATAAACAAAAACGAAGGGGGTTTGATATGGATGAAGCGAAAGTTGGCAGTTATGATGGCGCTGGCGTTGTTCATGATTTTAGGTGCCTGTGGCACAGGGGATACCAGCGGTGATGCTGAAGGAGATAATAGTGAAGGAGGAAGTGGTGAACAGTCACTGGTATTTGGAACGGGAGGAACATCTGGAACCTATTACCCGATCGGCGGTGCGTTAAAACCCATATTTGAAGAAAGTGATTATGTGTCCAATGTAACCGTAGAATCGACAGGTGCATCGGTTGCGAATATCCAGAACATTGAGGATGGTTTAAACCAGATGGCCATCGTGATGAGCGATGTAGCGTATGATGCTGTAAATGGAGTAGGGAAATTTGACGGAAATCAGATCGACATTCAGGCTGTTGGGGGATTATATCAGAATGTGGTACAGGTTGTCGCCCTGAAGGATAGCGGGATCGAGGATATAACAGATCTGAAAGGAAAGCGAGTCGGGGTAGGTAAAGTAGGATCAGGTGTGGAAGAAAGTGCCAAGAAAGTTCTGGAAGCCATTGGCATGACTTATGATGATCTGGCGAAAGTAACCCATACTGGATATGCGGACAGTGTACAGGAAATGAAGAACGGAAATCTGGATGCAGCTTTCTTTACTTCCGGTGTTCCAAACAGTAACATAACAGACATCATGCAGCAGACAGAAGTGGTGTTTGTAGAAATAAAAGGGGAAGTGGCAGATAAACTGCTCGATTCTTATCCCTTCTACAAAACATATACCATTCCAGCTAACGATGAAGTGAAATATAACCTGGATCAGCCGGTTGAAACGGTGGGTATCCAGAATATGATCGTTGTATCCCCTGATCTGAGTGAAGATCTGGTATACGACCTCACAAAACGTCTTTATGATTACCTTGGTTCGGAGGAAATTTCTATTAATGCATTGACAGAATTTGACCGTGATCAGATGGGGAATGGACTTGTAGCCCCACTCCATCCAGGTGCTGAAAAATTCTATGAAGAAAACGGATTGCTAGATTAGGAGGATGGATAAAAAAGGGCATCTCGACGGATGCCCTTTTTAAACATATGAAACATTTAAAGGTTATGGTTCTCGTTTTAACAATTGCAGCCGTTTTACTGTGGACCGTGAATATCGATGTGCTTGCTGTTCGTCTCGGTGAAGACATGATTTATGCCATCCGGATGAATGAGGAGAAGTCCTTTTCGATAAGATGGACCCATTCCGTTGAAAAAGAGGAATGGGAAGAGTTTTTTCAATTTGAAGGAGAAAATATTAATCTGGATTCTACCCGATTCAAAACGTTTGGAGCGGGTGTCCCAAACAATGCCGGAACGAATTCCTTTATACGTGACGGATGGGTGTACATGGTCAACATTAACCGTTATGTAGGAGATGAACTGACAGTAAGAAGCGGAAAGACCACAGGGCACCGTCTGATCTATCAGCGACAAATGTTTCCCTTACCCTACCAGCAAAATTCCTATGTTATTTGCAGAGAACGTATCCCGTTTGCCTCCTATCTTTTTCACACGATTTCCAAGAACATGTGAGGTGAGATAATGGAAGAAAAAGCACAGGTGAAAATTGAGGAACTGGATCGGGAAAGTCATACACGAACACATTTTCCAAAATGGCTGAAACGGTTTATAACCGTTCTGGCAGCAGGTTTAGCTTTATTTCATCTCTATACGTCCTATGCTGGTTCCCTGGTGGACATTCAGCAGCGCAGTGTTCACCTTTACGCTTTGCTGGCACTCGGTTTTTTATTATACCCTTTATGGAAAAAAGGAAAGAAAGATAGGATTCCGGTATTTGACTATGTGACCTCAGGATTGTCTCTTTTTGTGGGCATCTATATGCTGGCCACATCCAGTAGAATTATTGAAACAGGCGGACAGATTAACCATATGGATTTTGTTGTAGGCATTCTGGTGATAATTCTGCTGTTGGATATTACCCGGCGGGTGACAGGCTGGGGACTCACCTTGCTTGGTCTCGGGTTTCTCATTTACGGTCTTTATGTCAAACTTTCCGTTTACCCGATGTTAAATACCAATATTGTCCTGAATGTTTCCAAACAGGTCATCTCTCATCTGGTATTTATTACTGAAGGTGTTCTGGGAACCGCCGTCGGAGTGTCTGCCAGTTATATCATACTGTTTATTTTGTTTGGAGCGTTTTTAACGAAATCCGGCATGGGGCAACTGTTTAATGACCTGGCCCTCGCAATTGCCGGGCATACGAAAGGCGGGCCAGCCAAAGTTGCGGTCATCTCCAGCGGTTTCCTGGGGTCGATCAATGGATCGGCCATTGCCAATGTGGTCACCACAGGGGCATTTACGATACCGCTGATGAAAAAGACCGGCTATCACAAAAACTTTGCAGGGGCGGTAGAATCCGCGGCCAGTGTCGGGGGACAAATTCTTCCTCCAATTATGGGAGCAGCCGCCTTTATTATGGCAGAAAATCTTGGTATCCCCTATACGAAGGTCATTTTGGCCGGCATTATCCCTGCTCTGTTATTTTACTTCGGCATATTGCTTCAGGTCCATTTAAGGGCATCAAGGAAGGGACTTCAGGGAATGGATCGGAAGGATTTGCCTGCAGTGAAAGAGGTCTTGCTGGAACGAGGGCACTTGATTGTGCCAATGATCTTTCTCTTGTATCTTTTATTTACCGGAAAAACACCTTTCTTTGCAGCTTTTTGGTCTATTGTCGCCTCGATCATTATAGCCAGTACGAGACAGATGCTGGTGGTTATGACAGTTGTATCCCTGTTTTTGATTTTTCAGCCCCAGATCATGTCCGCCCTGGGAAGTTCCAGTGCTGTTCATGTGCGAAGTGACTGGTGGGAATTGCTGTTGATCGTTCTCATACCTCTGGTGATTAACCTAATCCGGAAAAAGGCAAACTTGCAGTCAGAGGAAATCGGATTGAACGATTTTGTTGACGCGCTGGAGAGCGGGGCAAAAACAACCGTTCCTGTGGCAATTGCCTGCGGTGCGGTTGGGATTATCGTGGGGGTAGCCACGCTCACCGGAGTGGCACTGGAAATAGCTAACAGTATTGTTGGACTGGGTGCAATTATAGACAGTGCCCTGATTCAGCTGCTGATCACCCTGGTGCTCACCATGGTCACATCCATCATTCTTGGAATGGGGCTTCCAAGTATTCCGACATATATTATCACAAGTACGATGACAGCACCGATATTGCTGCAACTGCCGTTATTTAGGGAATTGGCGGGTTCTTCGGAGACGGCCGTATTTGTTGCGCATATGTTTGTGTTCTATTTCGGAATTTTCGCCAATATTACTCCGCCGGTAGCCCTCGCTGCCTTTGCAGGTGCAGGGATCAGCGGCGGGGATCCGACCAAAACCGGCTTTCAGGCATTGAAGCTGGCACTGGCGGGTTTCATCGTCCCGTTTATGTTTGTATTTTCCCATGAAATGCTAATGGTCGATGCAACGGCAGGCAATGTTCTGCTGATTCTCGTTACATCCCTGCTCGGCGTATTTTTGTTGTCGGTCACGGCGGAAGGGTATTTTCAGTCTGAGTTGTCCGCAGGACTGCGGATGATTACCGGAATCGGAGCGCTGCTATTAATTTATCCAGGGTGGGTGACAGATATGATTGGTTTACTGATCTTAGGCTTGCTGCTCATCCTATCGTTTAAACAGAACAGGATGGATTCCGATACATCTGTCAGTCAATAAAGCGAAGAAGGAGGGGTTCAGGTGAAACTTGCCACGATCCGATTTTCTGGAGAGGAACTGGCTGCTGTTGTTACAGAGGAGGGTTTACTCACGATCCGGAGCATCAATCAAAGGATGGATCATCAGTGGCCCGAAGATCTTTTTTCGTTATTGAAATCTGGAAAGCTGGATGAGCTCAATCAGTGGGTAAGGACGAATCACAGCCAGTTTGAGAAAGATTTGATCCTGTTTGGGCATGCGGATTACGCTCCCCTTTACCGGCATCCTTCAAAAATTTGGGGAATCGGACTTAATTATAAGGAACATGCATCGGACCTGGATGAAATGGTTCCCCATACAGAGCCTGCCAGTTTTATGAAGCCGGATACGACAATTATTGGCTGCCATGATCCAATTGAAATCCCCCTGCAGTCCAGCAGAACGACAGCAGAAGCGGAATTGGGCGTCATCATCGGGAAAACATGCAAAAATGTTTCCGTAGAGGAAGCCCCCCATGTCATTGCCGGTTACACAACAATCATTGATATGACCGCAGAGGACATTTTGCAGCAAAATCCAAGATATTTAACCCGTTCCAAAAGCTTCGATACCTTTTTCAGCTTCGGTCCCCATCTCTGGACCACGGATGAGCTGGATGATTTATTTGAAGTAGAAGTAGCAACAATCATCAATGGCAGCGTTCATCGTAAAAACAAAGTGAAACATATGATGTTCGATCCATATTTCCTGGTATCCTTCCATTCCAGGGTGATGACGCTGCTGCCCGGAGACATTATTTCTACCGGAACACCAGGTGCGGCTGTGATCAAGGACGGGGATCTGGTGGAATGTCATATTCAGGGGTTTGAGCCGCTGAAAAATCCTGTTGTAGATTTAAAGAAAAAGAAAGGGTGAGGTATATGGACCTGCAATTAGAAGGTAAGTCAGTTGTGGTCACTGCATCCAGCAAAGGGCTTGGGAAAGCAACAGCCCTTGAATTTGCCAGGGAAGGGGCCCGTGTATTCATATCCAGCCGGAATGAAGAGGAATTAAAAAGAGCAGCAGATGAAATCCGAAAAAAAAGCGGAAACGCACATGTCGATTATGCTGTCTGTGATCTGACCAAACAGGAAGATATCAAAGGGCTCATTCAAAAGGCGGTGGACTGGAACGGTAGTGTCGATGTGCTGATTAATAACGCCGGTGGGCCGCCGGCGGGCACCTTTGAGTCCTTTGGCGATCATGACTGGCAAAAAGCCTTTGAGCTGAATTTGTTAAGTTTTATCCGGACAATACGCGAAGTGCTTCCGTATATGAAAAAACAGCAGCGGGGACGGATTGTCAATTTTGCTTCATCCTCGATTAAGCAAACGATCGATAACTTAATTTTGTCCAACACCTTCCGAGCCGGCATTGTGGGTCTTGCCAAAAGTCTGTCTCAGGAGCTTGCTTCTCATCAGATTTTGATCAATACCCTTGGGCCAGGAAGGATTGCCACGGACCGGGTGGCTTCGCTGGATCAGATCCGGGCTGATCAGCTTGGGATTTCAGTTGAAGAACTAAGGGCAAAAACAGAGGCTTCCATTCCGATCGGGCGTTACGGGGAACCGGAAGAATTTGCACGAATGGCTCTCTTTTTAGGATCTTTTGCGAATACGTATGTGACCGGCCAGTCCATCGTTGTGGATGGCGGAATGGTAAAAGCTTTATAGAATAACTTTGCTGCATTTTAGACTGGAGAATATGTTTTATAGGGGGGAAAATTGTTCAATGAATATACATCAGAAATAGGTTATCGGATCAATCCCTGCCATCTCATCATTGACGGCAGGGATTTTGGCTTTTTTTAAGAATGAAACGAACAGCAGGTCCAAATCGTACATATGTTTATAGACGATGAAAAGGTAGTGATGTCTATGGCAGAACAAAGGGAAAAAATACAGGACTATCACGACATCTATCGGCAATTGCGTGAAAAGTTGAAATGGAAGTTATCGGACCGCAGGATAATCATGATCATTGCCTCTATCTATGTCATGAATGATCGCCCCTTTTCGTTGGAAAGATTTTTACAGGTAAGCGATCGGATCAAAAAAGAGTCTGGCTTCTTTTCCCCGCTACGTTCTTACCTGCGCTTTCTCATTGCAGCTATGCTGGATGTTCATTTTGATAACGCTGAAGAACAATTCCAACAATTGCTCCGTCTATATAAAAAAATGACTGATGGTGGTTTCAGCAGGGGAAGTTTTACCTATTTATCTGCTATGGCACTGTTGACAGGAAACAATCAAGAACATGTTGACGATCGAATTCGAAAAGCTCTTTTGATATATAAAGGCATGAAAAAAGAGCATTATTTTTTAACCTCCACAAGTGATTACCCGCTGGCGGTTTTACTGGCCGAACGGGAGGAGGGTGTAGAGAAAATTCTACTTGACATGGAAGGGTTTTACCGACAGTTGCATGTAAAGGGATTTCGCAAAGGAAATGATTTGCAGTTTCTAAGCCATGTATTGTCTCTTGATCCTGAACGAGACATGCAGGAGCTGGTCCGGCGAACAGATACGATATATGGGAAGTTGAAACAGTCAGGCATGAACATAAAAACGATGCATTACTCGGATATAGGGATGCTGGCGCTCATTCCAGGAGCAGATGAAGAAATCAAACGTATTCCACAGCTTGCCAGGGATCTGGAGGCAGGAAAACACTTTGGTCAAAGGGATGTCAGTATCAAATTAGCTATTCATTTCATCGTACATGAAAAACTCAAGGAGTCAAACCTTGTGGAAACCGGATTGACAGCCGCGATTGAAACGATGATCCAGGCTGCACAACAGGCCGCTATGATTGCTTCCATCGCAGCCATATCAGCAGCTTCTGCTTCTAACAATAGTTCCTGATTTCCTGTTACTTGGCCGAAGCAAGTTCATCCAATTGATGATTAATGTGTATAGAAAATAATTGCTCTTAATGTTCAATTGGGTGATCCTACGAAATATGGTAGATTACGCTGAATTTACGGCAAATCAAATGTCCTTCACCACTAGTGGAGAAGGACATGATTTTTCTAATGGAAAAGGGAACAGATGAACGTTTTTCTTTATATATCGGCGTGTACAGAGTTCTGACGAAACATTTAAAAAAAGGTTCGTTTTCAATGGATCTAGGATGACTATCCAATTACACGAACGAATTCTTTTTATTTTTCAATATCATATTTCCATTCTTTCATTCCGCCGGAAGTATTATATATTTTGGTAAACCCATTTTCCACTAACATTTGTGAGGCTTCCTGGGAACGGTTTCCGCTGCGGCAGACAATGATATATGGGTTATCCTGCTCCAGTTCGTCCAAACGGCTTTCAAGTTCCTGCAATGGAATAAGCACAGCTCCTGGAATATGTCCCTCATCGTATTCAGGCTGTGTACGTACATCTATCACCTGCACATTTTCGTGATCCATTATTTTTTTGGCTTCATCCATGGTAATCGTTTCATAATCGTTATGACCTGTGCTGCAGGCGCCAAGAACAAAAATGAGTCCCAGGAGTGCACGGGCTATTTTTTTCATATTTTATCCCTCCTTATACCCCGTCTAGTATATAATGAATGATAAGCCATTGCAATGTTTGAATCTGGCCGTGTTTTGAAACAGGAAAATCACCAGCATAAATCGAAGGTTAGAGAGTGAACCAGATAAAGGGTATAATACAGTCTCACGAAAACACAGGAAAGGGGAAGTAGACATGAATGCGGGCAAACAAAAGATTGGTTTTATTGGAACAGGCGTGATGGGAAAAAGCATGGTCCGAAATCTGATCAAGGAAGGTTATCCGGTGTATGTGTATACCCGAACGAAATCGAAGGCAGATGAGCTTTTGCAGGAAGGGGTCCAATGGTGCCATTCACCCGGCGAACTGGCACACAAATCAGAAGTGGTGATTACCATGGTTGGTTACCCGAAGGATGTTGAAGAAGTGTATTTTGGTCCAGATGGGATTTTGGAACAAGCAGAGCCGGGTACATATGTCATTGATATGACGACCTCCAGGCCATCTCTGGCTGAAAACATTTATAAAAAGGCAAAGGAAAAAGGGATTCATGCGCTGGATGCCCCTGTTTCGGGCGGCGATGTGGGAGCCAAAAACGGTACCCTTGCCATCATGGCTGGCGGAGATCGGGACGCATTTGAAGTGGTGAAACCGATTTTTGAAGTACTGGGATCCAATATTGTTTTACAGGGCCCGGCCGGTGCAGGACAGCATACGAAAATGTGCAATCAGATCACAATTGCATCCAATATGGTTGGGGTCTGTGAAGCTCTGGTCTACGCGAAAAAGTCCGGACTAGATCCGGAAATGGTACTTAAAAGCATCAGTACAGGAGCAGCGGGCAGCTGGTCCCTCAGCAATCTGGCTCCCAGAATGTTAAAAGGGGACTTTGAGCCAGGATTTTATGTGAAACATTTTATTAAAGATATGGGCATAGCCCTTGAAGAAGCGGAACAAATGGGAATCGATACACCCGGGTTAAAGCTGGCAAAACAGCTGTATGAGGAGCTGGCTGACCAGGGGGAAGAAGACAGCGGAACCCAGGCATTATATAAATGGTTTGCGAAAAGGGGATTAGTATGAAGAAAATTTTAGTTTTAGGGGGGACCCCATTTTTCGGGAAGCGGCTGGTTCAACGTTTACTGGACAATGGAGCGAATTCAAAAGGGTGAACCGATCAGCGTGATACATCCAGACGCCAGTTACAGTTTTGTTGCTCATAAAAAAGGTCCCTGCCTGGATGCAGGGCCTTTTTTCAGTTTTATCATGTTCCTGACAACACATGCCCTTCCCTGCAGGTAATGTGGTATTTTATGCGGGGGTGACGGGACCTTATGTTTCTTAGATGGTCAAATATGAATGATAAATATGACAAAATGAGATTTTACATGATATTCACAGGCGAAAGTTAAAAAAAACAGGAAAATAAATCAAAATTTTGCATGCTGTTGATTGGCAGAAAGTCAATTTTCAATTCGTTCACAATTGATATATTTATGTTAAAATAGGATCATTCCAAACGACTCTTTGAAAGGAGGGTGGAAAACATGGACGAGCCCATTGCAAAACAGATATTAGAAGAACTTCAGTCTATGAAAGGTGATATTCGTGAAATCAAATCGGACATCAGTCAATTAAAGTCCGATATCAGCAATCTCAAATCGGATGTCAGTCAGCTTAAATCGGATGTCAGCAATCTCAAATCGGATGTCAGTCAGCTTAAATCGGATGTCAGCAATCTCAAATCAGATGTCAGTCAGCTTAAATCGGATGTCAGCAATCTCAAATCAGATGTCAGTCAGCTTAAATCGGATGTCAGTATCCTAAAATCAGACATCAGCAAGTTAAAAACAGACGTTCGTTCACTGGATCGCCGAGTTACCAGCATGGAGCAGGAACTTCCCCTTATTCAATCTCAGCTTGAAGAAAATACAAAAATGATTCAATCGGTCCGGGATAACCAGCTTGAACAGAGAAGCCAGCATGATGCCATGGTTCATGAACTGGCTCATATGAAAAAGGAAATGGAAGCAATCAAATTAAGAATGGTGACTAAAGAAGACCTGAAATTCTATGACCAAAAAATCGGAGAGCATGACCGGGATCTTTTTAATTTAAAACAAAGAGCATCATTTTAATATACAGCTGTACTGGTAATTTTATCGCAGCTCCGCAAACGTTGAAGAAATTTGTTCAATAGCCCCGTACAGGAACACCGCATAAAACATCCTTCATGTACCATTTTGTTAGCTCAACCGTTTATATTTAAGAAAAAAGCCCCTGTAAGCATACAGAGGCACATAGTTAAGGTTCTAATATTCCATTTGTTTTTTCCATGTTACTCCTCTTTCCAAGAGGGTTTCGATCAATTCCTTCCCCACAGGTGGAGCATAATAATAGCCCTGTGCCCAGTGACATGAATGGGTTTTAAGGAATTCGAGATGCTCTTCAGTCTCCACGCCTTCCGCAACAATTTCCAGTCCCATGGTCCGGGCAAGGCTGATAATTGCTGCTGTAAGACGGGCAGTCTGTTCATCGTCGTTGACATCCCAAATATAGGATTTGTCGATTTTGAGTGTATCGACTGTGATGGTTCTTAAATATCCAACAGATGAATAGCCCCTCCCAAAATCATCAATGGCAATGCGGAAACCTAATGATTTTAACGATTGAATCGTTTGAATGACCATTTCATCATTGCTTAACGCTATATTTTCCGTGATTTCCAGCTCAAAATCCTTCGAACAAAGCTTATATTGTTTCAGTAATGCTTTTACAAAAGAAATAAAGTCCGGGTGCTGTAGCTGTAACAGCGAAAGATTAAGATTCATTTGAATGCTGGTATATCCTTTCTGATGCAAATTTGTCAGTTGTTCACAGGCTTGTTTAAACAGCTGCTGACCGATTGGAATAATTAAACCATTTTCTTCGGCAATCGGTATGAATTCTCCGGGAGGAATATATCCAAGCTCTGGATGATCCCATCTGGCGAGGGCTTCCAGTCTTTCAATCTCCTCTGTTTCTAGGTTGATAATGGGCTGGTAATTTAATTTGATTTCATGATTTTCAACGGCATTGTGAAGCAGCTGTTCAATTCGAGTACTCCACAGGCGTTCTTCTTTCAGTTTTGTTGTGTAAATCGAAAATTGATTTTTGCCTTTGTTTTTAGCCTGGTACATGGCCATATCTGCATGGCGGATTAAGGTCATTTCATCATCACCATCATAGGGATACAAACTGATCCCAAGACTGGTAGTTACATAAACTTCCTTTTTCTCTAAAATAAACGGCTTCTGGAAGGCTGTTATGGTCTTTCTGGCTTCATGCTTAACCCTGGAAGGATTACCTGTATACAGGATGGCGAATTCATCACCGCTTAAACGGGCGACAAACTGATCTGGATGAATAGCCTGAAGCCTTCTGGCTACTTCCTGCAGCAGTTTGTCCCCAATGAGATGCCCCATGGAATCATTAATATTTTTAAAGTTATCAATATCCAGATAGAAAATGCCCAGGGAGCTGTTTTCGGATTTTACCTGAACCAGATCCTTTTTTAAGCGCTCAATAAAATAGCGGCGGTTTGGGAGTTCAGTGAGGGCATCATGATTGGCCTGATACGTTATTTTTTCGTGATATTTTTTTCGTTCGGTAATATCCTGAAAAACAATGACGGTGCCTAACACATTGCCATGCTCAATCATCGGCGATACTACGTAGGCAACAGGCAATTTGCTTCCGTCTTTTTTGATAAAATAATCATCTTCAATCCTGTGAGCTTTTTTGTGTTTAATGGTCTGGTGTATCGGACATTCATCAGCTACCAGACTGATCTGGCTTCCCTTAATATGTTGATAAATTTGATTGTGCAGTTGTTTTCCCATCAGCTCTCCCCGGTTATATCCGAGAAGTCGTTCGGCTTCTGGATTGATGAAGATGGTCCGGTACTCCTGGTCCAGGACGACAACCCCTTCGCCAAGGGAGGCAGTGATCGTCTTCAGTTGTTTTTCGTTTTTTCTCAGAGCTTCTTCGGTTTTTTTCTGAATATCATATGGTTCTTTAATTGTTGCTACATAAATTCCCTTCATAAAGTAGACATAGCCGATCACTTTATATAAATGCCCCAAAAAGTTCTGGAAATCATATACACTTAAATAAGTCGTAAAGACAATCTCCCCAATAAATAAAAAGGATAAAGCGAGAATTAAGTCAAGGTGGGATTTTTTTCTGCTGGTCCGATAATGTTGAAATAAAACCACAATGGTCAAAAGGTGCAGAATATTGACGGCATATTCAAGGGTGTTTTTTAGAGGAGTTGTTCCAGCACCTTCATGAACTAAAATAGGAAGCTGATGCTCATATTGAATGATCAGAATAGACCAGCCCAGAATATAAAGGAGAGACAGCATAAAAAGCACGGGTTTAAAAGGTCGGCTAACGTTTTTATTAGGCAGTGCTATGATGATAAATAAAAAGACGGCCTGGGTTAACCGGGCTGTAATCCAGAACCAGGTGGCCTTTTGGACAGAACTTTCAAAGGTGAACAAACCAGGCATCCCATTATAAAAAAGGGTATGTAACAGATCAAGTATCCCCACGGCTAAGAAGGTGGAAGCAATGAAAATCCGGTATCTGGAGGATTGATGGGGAAAAATCATCCATCCCTGAATGGCGATCGATATGGCAATCGCAATGCTGATGAATTCTAAAATCGTATGTAAAGACAAATAATGACGGGTTTCAATCGCGAAAAATATGGAATCTTTTAAATAAAAAAAGAAGAGAAAAAAGGACAGACCCACCCCGACTACAGCAAGAAACGTTCTTTCCTGTTCATGAAGTGACACACGTAAACCTTTCATTTGACATCCCCCCTGATCCCTATATTTCTATTTTAAGGGATCATTTACCTATACGGTGGGGAAAATTGTTAAAAAATGTTGAATTTTAACCAGTTTGCGAGTGGTAAAAAGGACCCGAAATTGGGTCCTCATTTTCCTTCCTATCCTTTTATTCCCTCAAGCCATTCGTGGTAACAAGCATCACAAAGGGTTTGTTCCTCCTCGTTATTTTCCCGAATAAACGACACATAATGGACAGCATCGTTCTGGTTCAAGGCGTTTCCACAGTAAAAACAACTTTCAGCCATCCAGTATCCCTCCTTTTTATTTAGGATGAAAACCTTCTAGGAAAATATGTGAAGGTGTCTGTTTCTGGCTGAAAATTTTGCTGGCATAAAAGGAGAAATGTAACAGAGGACGGATGGTTTATTTCTTTTACTGATTTATTGGAAAACCCAACCTGTATTTGGTTCCCGATCTCGAACCTGGCTATATCGATTTCTTATGATGTTTTTGACCACCAATCCGAATTTGCCTGATATAATAAAAAAACTGCCGATTATCATCGGCAGTTTTTTCTCCCTGATCAACATAAGAGCAGCAGATAAAGGTACATTTAGTTTTCAGGGATGACATTACTTCTGGACTTTATCCGTGTTGATTTTAAAAGGTACATACAGGGGACAGAACCGGAAAAATGCAGTTAAAAGCGGTATGAATCCAATCAGTCCTATATACTTTAAGTTTCCTTCAAGGATGAAATAGAGTGAGAAAAGCACAATAGCAATCAGGATGCGAATAACCCGATCGGCATTTCCGACATTTGCTTTCATTATCAACACCTCCCAGAGGACGTCATTTATTACAATTTCATTATAATATCTTTTTTAACCATGAACGATTATTCTGATCAAAATTCACAAAATTTACACGTTTTCTATTTGCACTTTTCCATTAAAAAAGGCTGAACGGATTTGTTTTCATTCAGCCATAGATTTTTGGTGGTATGTGAAAACATGTTATATGTTATGTGGATCTAATTTGTCCCTGAGGATTGATGACAACAACCGATTAAGACTTTACAGGAATAATCAGACCATAACCGGGATAGAGAACATCCGGGGAAAAACCTGGACGCCTCCGGTTAACCTCGATAATTTGTTGTATGGACAGACCGAATTGGACGGCAATAGAAGCGAGACTGTCACCTGATGAAACGACATATATGCGGACTGGCAGCTCAACAGGTGTATTGGAATAAATGACATCAGGGTTAGAGATCTGAGGGTTTAACCTTAATATCTGCTGGATATTTGAACCAAAACGGGTAGCAATTTCGTAAAGAGTATCACCTGGCTTGATAAAATAAAATACCTGATTTGCAGGATTATAAAGGTATGGCACGATGAAATCCTGTCCCGGGAAAATCAAACCGGGGTCTGTAAATGGCGGATAAAGGGCATTGAGCTGTTCGATTCTCTGAACATCGCTTCCCAGTCTCTGAGCAATGGAGTATAGAGTGTCTCCAGGCCGTACGGTATAAATAAAAAAGGTTCCCTGTGCTACAGGCATGAATACTCCTCCTTAGACATATATCTTTGTAACATGATATACATCCAGGAAAAAGATGGTGCTTTTCCAGTCAAAAGAATGTTCTTGGTTTTTCAGAATGAAGCAACAGGAATTACCTCAAAATTTGCCGAATGGTATAATATCAGGGAAAAGATTTCCTGACCAAGATCTTTTAGATTTGAAAATAGGTTGTGTATGGATGATAACCAATCCATCTTATCATTATTGCATGCAATTTGCTAACCATCATGTTAGGGAAGGGACAATATATGAATGTATTAACGATCTTATTGAGCATATTTTTTATTTTAAATTTCTTTTTTGCAGGGATTGTTATATTCATGGAAAGAAGGGATGCCAGCGCAACCTGGGCATGGATTTTGGTCTTGTTTTTTGTACCATTGCTCGGGTTTATCCTGTACCTTGTTTTCGGTCAAAACTTAAGCCGAAAACGGCTTTTTGAGTGGGATGACATCCATAAAATCGGTATTGATCATATGATTTCAAAGCAAATAGACGCACTGAAATACCGTTACTTTAGTTTTATTGACCAAAATGTAGAAGCTTACAGAAGTTTAATATACATGCATCTCATCAACAATGATGCTCTATTGACCCAGGATAATGAAATACAAATTTTCACGGACGGCAATGAAAAGTTTGATCAGCTATTTCAGGATATCAGACAGGCAAAGGATCATATTCATTTGCAGTACTATATTTTCCGCAATGACAACCTGGGAAAGCAATTAATATCCCTTTTGACGGACAAGGCGAAAGCGGGCGTCCGGGTACGGGTTTTATATGATGATATGGGTTCGAGAACCCTTACCAAAAGAGCATTTAAACAACTGATTCAGGCCGGGGGGGAAATTGCCGCCTTCTTCCCGTCACCGATTCCTCTGGTCAATTTGCGTCTGAATTACCGAAATCACCGTAAACTGGTGATTATTGACGGGCAGATTGGCTATGTAGGTGGTTTTAATGTCGGGGATGAATATCTCGGGTTGAAATCGAAATTCGGATACTGGCGTGATACCCATCTTCGGATAAAAGGAAGGGCCGTTCATACAATGCAAACCCGATTTATTCTAGACTGGAACCAGGCAGCGGATGAAAGAAAAATGGGGTTTGCGGAGCGTTATTTTCCAGAAAGCCGTCCAGCGGGCAATGTTTCTATGCAGATTGTCACAAGCGGACCTGATGAGGAGTGGGAGCAGATCAAACATGGGTATATCAAAATGATTGCATCTGCCAAAACATCAATCTATATCCAGACTCCTTATTTTATCCCTGATGCAAGTGTCCTGGATGCCCTGAGAATTGCCTCTTTATCCGGGGTTGATGTAAGAGTGATGATTCCAAATAAGCCTGATCATATGTTTGTGTACTGGGCGACCCTTTCTTATGCAGGCGAGCTGTTAAAGACAGGTGCTAAAATATATATTTATGATAATGGTTTTATCCATTCAAAAATGATTGTTGTGGATGATCAAGTCGCATCCGTAGGAACAGCGAATATTGATGTCCGCAGCTTTCGACTGAATTTTGAAGTCAATGCCTTTATTTATCATAAGGAGACGGCTAGAAAACTAACGGATATTTTTCATCAGGATATGGAACTGGCCAGAGAACTGACACTCGAATCATTCAGACAGCGCCCCCTTAAGATCCGCTTTAAGGAATCGATATCCAGGCTTCTGTCACCCATATTATAGGTGAATCGACAATTTCCCGGGAAATATTCGCCCTTTAAAACGGTGTCTAATGGCATCTGTTGTTTAGAAAGGAGGAGAAGGGTCATGTTTGTAAAAATGTATCAATATTATATTCATCCTGAAAAAACTGAACAATTTTGGGCTGTTCAAAAAAAAGCCCATTCCCTTTATACAAAGTATGTCCAATATAGGGTTCATTTTCTCCACGACGAAAAAAACCCATCAAGGTGGCTGGAAATTCAGTATTATCCAAATCAGGAAAGCTATGAAAAAGGACAAAGGCTGGTCAATGAAGATCAAGAAATAAAGGAATTGTGGAAGGCATTTCAATCTGTTCTTGACCCGCGTTATCAGATCATCCAGGAAGAACAATTCTCGTCTGTTGAACTTGATGGGAATGGGGAGATGGAAATGGGATAATGGACAAATGGGAAGGTGCGGCGGCGGTATGTATCAACGATGAAGGAAAATGACTGATGGTTCTTCAGGGAAAGCCAGATGAAGAAAAAACGTGGTCCATCCCCTCGGGAGGAATGAAGGTTGGAGAAAGCCCGGAGAAATGCTGCGAGAGAGAAGTGTTTGAAGAAACAGGCTATCGGGTAAACATCCTGAAAAAACTGTGTGTAAAAAGGACATACACCGAACACATACAGGTTATCGTTCATTATTTCTGGGCAGAAGTCATCGGCGGAAAATCCGTCATTCAGGATCCGGATGAATTAATTCATCAAGGGACTGGAAGACGAAAGATGAAACGGAAACGTTAAATCTATCTTATCCTGAGGATCGGGAGCTGTTGATTCACGTTTTTAACAGGTATTCTGGTTTGAGGGAGGAAGAAAGGTGAAAAAATTTTTTGAGCAATTTAAAAACCCCCGTGGTTTTCTTGGGGTGATGGCTAGTAAAATCATGGCCCGTTCTAACCGGGAACTGAATGAATGGACGATCTCACTGCTCAATTTAAAGTCAGATGACCATGTACTAGAAATTGGCTATGGACCGGGGATAGGCATTGAACAGGTGGTTCGTTTTGTTCCCGATGGATTTGTGTGTGGGTTAGATTTGTCTGAAGTCTCCTTTAAAGAGGCGAAAAAAAGAAACAGAAAAGCCATTGAAAATCATCTTCTCGAACTCCGGATTGGCGATGTTAGTGAACTCCCTGCCTTTTCAGTGAAATTTGATAAGATTTACTCGGTTAATTCCATTCATTTTTGGAATGAACCGGTACGAGCCCTCAGACATTTAAACCATATCATGAACCCCGGCGGCCTGCTCGCCTCGACCATCCAGCCGAGGGAAAAGGGAGCTACTGATCAAACCGCAAAACAAATGGCTGCACAGATAAAAAAACATATGGAGGAAGCCGGGTTTGAAAATATCGATATCAAGTCAAAAGATATGAAGCCCGTTTCAGCTGTATGTATACTGGGAAACCGAAGCTTATCCGATTAAATGGCTGATCAGAACCAGGAACGAATAGTACACTACCTATGCCCCCTGCTATTAAAGCAGGGGATATTTGTCTTGATTCGGAACTTTTAAACATGAGCGGATCTGTATCATCTCCTATGGATTCTGCTGCAGCGCACAGTACCCTGGCTGTATCGGTCCTCTGCAGCGAAAGCAGCCTCCTCGCAGGTCTTCCAGCCATTTTTCGGATTTTCGGCGCATCGGCCTTACCTAAAAACTGGCTGATCCGGGAAGAATGCGGTATGATATGATCTGGAATGAGATTTATGACTGGATCTAGAATATATTCGGATACCACTCAGGAGGACAACTATATGAAAGAAGTTATTTTATCCTTGTTTTCAGGACTGTTTGTAGGCTTTTTGTTTGCACTTTTAAGACTGCCTATTCCTGCTCCCCCCGCACTGGCTGGAGTTGCAGGGATTGTCGGGATATACCTTGGTTTTAAGTTTTTTCAAATGTTTTTTAACTGAAAAAAAAGCCAGCTGCCTGGAATGAGCTGGCTTTTAAACAATTTTATGGTTCTCCGCAACAAAATGTGCTTGATTCTTCCTCTATCGTATGATTGCTTTCAAATGCTAGGCTGGTTGCTGACATTCCATGCGAATACGCAT
>NZ_SMAN01000023.1 GCF_004342905.1 Melghiribacillus thermohalophilus
CCTGTTCCCATTCCGAACACAGCAGTTAAGCTCTCCAGCGCCGATGGTAGTTGGGGTTGTTCCCCTGCGAGAGTAGGACGCTGCCGGGCGGAGTATAAACCAGGAAGTTTTAAAAAACTTCCTGGTTTTTTATTTTGTTTTTCAATTATTCGAACAAGTATGCATGTTGAAGAAAGCCGGCAGGGGGAGCTTTGCGAATCTAACATCAAATCTAACAGCACCGGATCAGTTTTGCATGCCGTTTGATTGATAAAGCAAAAGATGTAGAGATGGAACATCAGCAGAGGTCTGATGGAAATTGGATGGAAGACTGTTTAAATTGCTCACCAGGACAGGCTACCGATAATACGTATATATTACTTAACTATTTGAAAAATACAATCAAAAACCAGGATCTCAACGGTTTAAAATCAAGATACTCTAGAGTATAAATTTTTTAGATTCGGAGATGATAGTGATAGGGGAGGTGGGGAACATGAGCAAACAAAGTACAACCCGGCAAATATGCCAGATTTGCCAGAAAGAAAAGAAAGAAGGAATCGTTATATATCAAGCATTTATATGTTCAGAATGTGAACAGGAAATGATTATGACGGAACCAGAAGATGAAAGGTATCAGTATTTCGTAAAAAAATTGAAAGCAATCAATCAAACTACACAATATTCATAGAAATATGTACCGAACTATTAATGGTTCGGTTTTTTTATAGGCTGTTCATACCGGATGTTAAACTGGTTGTATAACAAACTCAACATCAACTTTTATCGAAATTCTAAAGTTCATTTGAAAAACATCGTTTCGTTCATTGTATAAACGTGATTTTTTCGATAAGATGAAAAAGATTAAAAGAATGTAAAAAGGAGCAATGGTGTGCAATGGATCAGAAACGCACCCCTTTGTTTGATGCCTTAAGGGATCATGCCAGAAGAAATCCGTTGTCCTTTCATGTTCCGGGACATAAAAATGGGACCATTTATACCGGGGAAGCCCGGGACTGGTTTGAAAAACTGTTAAACATCGATTTGACTGAACTACCGGGACTGGACGATTTGCATCAGCCGGAAGGGGTTATTAAAGAAGCACAGAAGTTAACCGCTTCTTTTTATCAGGCAGATCATACATTTTTCCTGGTCGGTGGCAGTACAAGCGGAAACCTGGCCATGATTTTTGCGATCTGTCAGCCAGGAGATACTGTCATTGTTCAGAGAAACTCTCATAAGTCAATTATGCACGCTCTGGAACTGGCCGGTGCCCATCCAGTTTTTTTAACTCCATTATATAGCAAGCAGACTGGCCGCCTAAGTGAAATCACCCTTCACCAGTTAAAAGAAGCTCTGGAACAATATCCGGAAGCGAAAGGTGTCGTCCTTACCTATCCGGATTATTTCGGCCATACCTATCCGTTAAAAAAACTAATTGAGACAGCACATGATCATCACATTCCGGTTATTGTAGATGAAGCCCATGGTGCCCATTTTGTTCTTGGGAATCCTTTTCCAACTTCAGCTTTAGAACTGGGTGCAGATATCGTTGTACAATCAGCTCACAAGATGCTCCCGGCGATGACCATGACGGCATGGCTCCATCTGCGCTCGGAACTCATTGCTTATGAAAGGGTTTCCAGATATGTACATATGTTTCAATCAAGCAGTCCTTCTTATCCTTTAATGGCATCTCTGGATCTTGCCCGCTACTATCTGGCCAACTTGTCCAGAAAACAAATTCACGAGATTATTCAGTCTGTGAAAGGTGTAAGGGCGATGTTTAAGATGCTGCCATACTGGGAGGTTCTCCCATGTGAAGCCCACGTCGATGATATGTTAAAAATAATCGTTCAGGTAAAAGAGGGTTATCAGGCGCGGGATATAGCCAGGGCTCTTGAAAGAAACGGAATATACCCTGAAATGGTAACGGATGATCAGATTTTGTTTATTTTTGGCTTGTCACCTTATACAGAAATGCAAGTTTTAGAAAAAGCTCTAGAACGCTTAGACCCTGAAAAAACAGATAATAGTATAAAACTGACGCAAGCAGAAATGAAACCTATTCAGGACCTGGCCATATCGTACGATCAAATGAGAAAGATGAAAACGGAATGGGTTGTTTGGGATAAAGCTGTAGGAAGAATTACTGCTGAGTCTGTAACTCCTTATCCGCCGGGTATTCCATATTTGTTAAAAGGAGAACGGATTAACAAAGAGCATGTAAAGACCCTCCAACAATATATTGGACAAAACCAGTATATTCAATATGCCCGGGACAGGCTGAAAGAAGGAATATATGTTTTTAAACAAGAATAAAAGGAGAATAGTGATGTCTGGCGTATTTATAACATTTGAAGGTGTAGAAGGTGCAGGAAAAACAACGGTATTAGACTTGCTTTATGAAAAAATGATACAAGAAGGATACAAAAACCTTTTGCGGACCCGCGAACCGGGAGGAATTGAAATCGCGGAACAAATCCGGAATATCATTTTAAACCCGAGTCATACGAAAATGGATGGTAGGACAGAAGCGCTGTTATATGCAGCTGCAAGAAGACAGCATTTAGTAGAAAAAGTCATTCCGGCTTTGGAAGAGGGAAAAATAGTGTTGTGTGACCGTTTTGTGGACAGCAGTCTCGCCTATCAGGGTTATGCCAGGGGTCTTGGAATAGATGAAGTTTGGCTCATTAATCAGTTTGCCATTCAGAACCGGATGCCTGATCTGACTCTTTTTCTCGATTTGCCGCCGGAAAGAGGGTTAGAACGGATTACGAACAATGGGGACAGGGAACAAAACCGCCTGGATTTAGAAGCATTAAGTTTTCACAAAAAGGTATATGAAGCCTACATGATGCTTATGGAACAATTTCCTGAGCGCATTAAAAGGGTTAATGCAGATCAGCCCGTCGAGCAGGTTGTAGAAGACTGCTACCAGGCTCTATCTGATAAGGTGAGAAAATGAAACATTTTGGGACTTCCTGTTATAATAATAATAAAGGTATTTCCTAAAGGAGGAACATTATGAAGCTGATCCTGGCTGTCGTACAGGATAAGGATGCAAATCGTCTGGTGGATGCCCTGGGGGATAAGGATTTTAAATCTACAAAACTATCCTCAACGGGCGGTTTTTTAAAAGAAGGGAACACAACATTAATGATCGGCTGTAAAGATGATCAGGTCGATCAGGCACTAGAGATTATAAAGGAAAATTGCAGCCATCGGGAACAGATGGTAGCACCGATTTCACCGATGGGGGGAAATGCGGATTCATATATTCCGAAACCGGTTAAGGTTGAAGTAGGGGGAGCAACCGTATTTGTGCTTCCAGTAGATTCATTTCATCAATTTTAATCCAGATGGAAAAGGGAGAGGCTTGCGTTGAAAATAAGTCAGGAACTGCGATCTCAGCTGGAAATTATTAAACAGAACGCCGGAACGAAACAGACCAATAGTCATTCCTTTCAAACCGTTGTCAATGAAGCGGCTGTGAAGATGAAAGAGGACGAATTGAACCGTTTAATGAACGAAATATCCAGACAGGGAGAAAAGGTGGCCCGCTTTCGTTCCTTTAAAGATCTGTCAAAATATAAAAAGCTGGTCAAACAATTTATTCAGGAAGTCGTCAAATATGGTCTTGAGACCAAAGATTCCCACACCTGGAGCATGAACGGACAAAACAGAAAACTGACCATTGTGCAGGCTGTGGATGAAAAACTGGTGGAACTGACCGATGCTGTACTGGATCAGGAACAAAAGGCCATCGATCTCCTGGGGGTTATCGGAGAAATAAAAGGTCTGCTCATTCATTTATATGCATAAAGGTGTGAAGCGAAATTGAAATCCTGGACGGACTTAGAAACGATTCAACCTGTTGCAGTCAAAATGCTTATGAACAGTCTGGTGAAGAACCGTCTGGCTCACGCGTATCTGTTTCATGGCCCCCGGGGAACCGGAAAGAAAGATGCAGCTAAACTGCTTGCTAAAAGTTTTTTTTGTTTGAATCGAAACGGGGCAGAGCCCTGTCATAAATGCCGGGAATGTTCCCGGATTCATTCCGGAAACCATCCCGATGTCCACTGGATTGAACCCGATGGACAATCGATTAAAAAAGATCAGATTTTACATTTGCAAAAAGAATTCACGTATACAGGGCTAGAGTCGAACAAGAAAGTTTACGTGATTCACGAGGCGGACACCATGACCGTCAATGCTTCTAATCGGTTATTGAAATTCCTCGAGGAACCGGGAAAACAAACCGTTGCAATATTATTGACGGAAAATAGCCAGTCCATCCTGAATACGATCCGCTCCAGATGTCAAATCATAGCCTTCCAGTCCTTATCGGCCAGAGAACGGCAGAAGCAATTAATGGAAAAAGGCATTCCTGAATCCACAGCCAGAATCTGTTCAACCCTTACCAGCAGTGTAGATGAGGCCATCTCCCTGAGTGAAGACGATTGGTTTGCGAAGGCAAGAAAATTAGTGATAAAATTAATTGAAGTACTGCATGAACAGCAAAACGAAGCGTATTTGTTTATTCATAAACAGTGGCTGGGTCATTTTAAAAACCGGGACCAGCTTTCCCTTGGACTGGATTTGCTTTTAATCTGGTATAAGGATTTTATACAATATCAGATTGGGCGCGAACAGGCCATCGTTTATGATCACGAAAATGTGAGGTTTGAGAAATACGCGTTTCATATATCTATGCAAAAAGCGACAGAATCGTTGACAAATATACTGGATGCAAAGCGCAGGCTCATGGCAAACGTTCATTCAACCCTTGTCATGGAACAATTGGTGCTTCAATTACAGAGGTGATGCAGATTGGTTGAAGTTGTGGGAGTCCGGTTTAAACAGGCCGGTAAAATATATTATTTTGACCCCGGGGACTACCAGATCAGCACAGATGATTATGTAATCGTGGAAACCGTCAGGGGCATTGAATTTGGAAAAGTCGTAATTGCCCATAAACAGGTCGATGAAAATGATATCGTCCTTCCGCTGAAAAAAGTCATTCGCATTGCAGATGAAAAAGACAAATTAACCGTTGCAGAAAATAAAGAAAAAGCTGAACAGGCTTTCGGAATCTGTGAAGAAAAAATAGCTGAACATGGGCTGGAAATGAAACTGGTTGACGTCGAATACACTTTTGACCGCAATAAAGTTATTTTTTACTTCACGGCTGATGGTCGTGTTGATTTCCGAGAACTGGTTAAAGATCTCGCAGCCATTTTTAAAACTCGTATTGAACTTCGTCAGATCGGGGTTCGGGATGAAGCCAAAATGCTTGGAGGCATTGGTCCCTGCGGTCGCATGCTATGCTGTTCAACATTTTTGGGGGATTTCGAACCTGTTTCCATTAAAATGGCCAAAGATCAGAACCTGTCTTTGAATCCTGCTAAAATATCAGGCCTATGCGGGAGGTTGATGTGCTGCTTAAAATATGAAAATGACGATTATGAAATTGCCAAACAGCAGCTCCCTGATCTCGGTGATCCAATTGCAACGCCACTTGGTGATGGAAAAGTGGTGGGATTAAATATTCTGGAGAGAATTGTGCAGATTGAAATTAAGGAACGGGAACGTGTGATAGAATATACGCTGGACGAGCTGATTGAAGAGGGTGTTTTGCCTGGTCAAGCCACAGAATAATGGGGTGGAAGAGAGCGTGAATAAAAAAGAGCTGTTGGAAAAATTCTCTCATATGGAAAAACAAATCGGAGAGTTGTATGAAGAATTTGGAACATTAAAGGAAAGTCTTGTACGATTAATCGAGGAAAATCACCATTTGACTGTTGAAAATCATCACTTAAGAAAACGACTCGAAGGCCATCATTCGACCGGGGCTTCACAAGAAAAACACGGACAGAAAATAGAAAAGGAAAAAGCGATCGGTGAAGGCTATGATAATTTAGCCAGAATTTACGAAGAAGGTTTTCACATTTGCAATGTACACTTTGGCAGTCCCCGGGATGAAGAGGATTGTCTGTTCTGCCTCTTATTTTTAAATAAACAGCATAATGCTTGACAGGCCCTTTCTTGACAATAAGGAAGGGCCCTTTTTTAGCAGCTGTTTGACTGACCTGGACCCGGGCAGTAAAAATCAATCATCACAGGAGATCTTTGCTTCAAATCGCTAAAAATACAGAATATCAGGAAAGGAACCGTAACCATGGTGGAATTAAAGCAGGACGAAAGGCTGGATTATTTGCTGGCGGAAAAGGATATGCGGATTATTCAAAGCCCAAATGTATTTGCTTTTTCGCTGGATGCTGTGTTGCTTTCTAAATTTGCCTATGTACCCATCAAAAAAGGAAAAATCCTTGATTTATGTACGGGAAACGGGGTGATTCCTCTCCTCCTGTCCCGGCGTACCCGTGCTACAATTACCGGGGTGGAACTGCAGGAGCGAATATATGATATGGCTGTACGAAGTGTTGCGGTCAATGGTCTTCAGGATCAGATTGAGATCATTCAAGGGGACTTAAAGGATATGCCCGAGACCCTTGGTCATGGAAAGTTTGATGTTGTCACCTGCAATCCTCCGTATTTTCCTACCCCGAAAAAAGATGAACAAAACATCAATGAGTATCTCGCCATAGCCAGACATGAAATTTATTGTACGCTGGAGGATGTGGTATATTCCTGCGCAAAATTAGTTCGTCCCGGGGGAAAAGTAGCCATGGTTCACAGGCCTGGACGTCTGGTGGATCTGATTACACTGTTTCGAACCTATCACCTGGAACCGAAGCGAATCCGTCTCGTTTACCCAAAAATAGGGAGAGAAGCAAATATGCTGCTGATAGAAGGAATTCGAGATGGAAAGCCTGATCTAAAAATTCTCCCTCCGCTGTATGTGTACACCGATACAAATGAATACACAAAAGAAATGGAAAAAATACTATATGGAAATAATGATCATGAACTTGAATGAAAGAGGTTTCTAGTATGAATATCCAAAAAAGCTTTAAGCATGAAGATCACGGAAAACTGTATATTGTCCCGACTCCGATCGGTCATTTAGAAGATATGACTCTGAGGGCTATCAATACCCTAAAACAAGTTGATATGATTGCTGCAGAAGACACGAGACAAACGAAAAAACTGCTCAATCATTTTTCCATCCAGACACCTTTAATCAGTTTCCATGAACACAATAAAAACGAAAGGGGAAAACAGCTTTTAAAGGAATTGCAAGGAGGAAAGAAGATTGCCGTTGTAAGCGATGCAGGCATGCCTTTAATTTCGGATCCGGGGTATGAGCTGGTCAATGAGGCCTCAAACAGAGAAATAGACGTCATCGTATTGCCTGGTGCCAATGCAGCATTGTGTGCCCTTGTAGGTTCAGGTCTTCCAACAGGACACTTTTTGTTTTATGGATTTTTGCCCCGGAAAAAAAAGGATCTTGTAACGGAATTGGAGAAATTACGGTACACAGACTACACGATGATTTTTTATGAATCGCCCCATCGAATGAAAGAAACGATGAAGGTGATGAAAGCTGTATTTGGAAAAGATAGACGTATGGCACTGGCCCGGGAATTGACAAAACGCCATGAAGAGTTTATCAGAGGAACCGCAGAAGATATCCATGAATGGATGGAATCGGATCAGGCTGAAATCAGGGGTGAGTTTTGCGTGGTTGTCGAAGGGACAGAGGAACGACAGGAGGAAGGCCAATGGTGGGAACATTTGTCCGTTGTTGAGCATGTTGAACATTATACAAAGCAAAACTACTCCAAGAAAGATGCCATTAAACAGACGGCAAAAGACAGGGGTCTTTCCAGACGGGAAGTCTACCAGGTCTATCACCAGTTATGATGGAACATACAAAAAGTGAACGTGAGCCCCTGCTTTGAATCAGCTTTAAAGGTCAGGGATCACCTTAATCTGAAACGTTTAAAGGAGATTCCTCCCTTTTCCTTTTCTTTTGAAAAAAAGTGATGCCGCCATTCGCAGCATCACTTTTTTTCAGACATATTGTCTGCATTGGCGAAATCACATTCGATTTCACCTGGTTACATCGTCATAGGACGAGTATGGTGTGGATTTAGCTATTTAAGCGTCTTTTAATTTCTTCCAATAACTGCTCTGCGCCCTCTTTACTTAAAATCAGTTTTCCATCAGCTAAAGTCATGTTGTCGTCTGAAACTTCGCCAGTGATATGGCAGGTCATGTTTGGCTTATATTTTTTTAGTACGATTCGATCATCGTCTACGTAGATTTCAAGGGCGTCTTTTTCTTTAATGTCTAACGTGCGACGCAGTTCAATTGGAATAACAACGCGACCTAGCTCGTCCACTTTGCGAACAATGCCAGTAGATTTCATAGCCCGATTTCTCCCCTCAAAAATAATTTCGTCATGATTCGACATTAATCATACCATTGATTCCCAATGTTGTCAATAAGTTTATAACATTATTGTAAAAAAATGTTTATTCTAACACCTGGACCATCTAGGTTTTTTCACAGAAAATGAATCGAATAAGCTCTCGTAAAAAAACAAAAAAATTGCAGGCGAATGTGGTCCGGTTTTCTTGACATGTTCGAAATGCTTTCGGTATAGTTTTTTGTTAGATATGGAAATTATGAAAATGTATGCGAGTGCAAGTGAGCCAGGGACAACGAAACCAGCCGAGTAAAACTCATTACAGAATGAGTTTTCTTTGCCGGACAGGGAATAAGGAGGTCAAAACATGCCAGAGAAAAACAAGACGTTTTATATCACTACCCCCATTTATTACCCGAGTGGCCACCTTCACATCGGACATGCCTATACAACAGTTGCCGGTGATGCGATGGCCCGGTATAAGCGTTTACAGGGATACGATGTGATGTATTTAACGGGGACAGACGAGCACGGTCAAAAAATTCAGCGGAAAGCAAAGGAAAAAGGGGTTACTCCCCAGGCATATGTAGATGAAATCGTAAACGGCATTCAAGAACTCTGGAAAAAGCTTGACATTTCCACTGATGATTTTATCCGCACCACCCAGGAACGCCATAAAACAGTCGTAGAGAAAATTTTTGCCCGTCTGGTAGAAAAAGGGGACATTTACCTGGATGAATATGAAGGCTGGTACTGTACACCATGTGAATCTTTTTTTACTGACAGACAGCTGGAAGAGGGAAATTGCCCGGATTGCGGCCGTCCAGTTGAAAAGGTAAAAGAAGAATCCTATTTCTTTAAGATGAGTAAATATGTCGACCGTTTACTCGAGTATTATGATGAAAATCCCCAGTTTATTCAGCCGGAAAGCCGGAAAAATGAAATGATTAACAATTTTATTAAACCGGGACTGGAAGATCTGGCGGTTTCTCGAACGACATTTGACTGGGGCATCAAAGTTCCTGGAGATCCCAAACATGTCATCTATGTATGGATAGATGCATTAACGAACTACATTACAGCCCTTGGCTATGGCACTGAAAATGAGGAGAAATTCAAGAAGTACTGGCCGGCAGATGTTCATCTCGTTGGGAAAGAAATCGTCCGTTTCCATACCATTTACTGGCCGATTATGCTGATGGCCCTTGATCTTCCGCTGCCGAAAAAGGTTTTTGCCCACGGGTGGCTCTTAATGAAAGACGGGAAGATGTCCAAATCCAAAGGGAATGTAGTGGATCCCGTCGACTTAATTGATCGTTATGGACTGGATGCATTACGTTATTATCTGCTGCGTGAAGTGCCATTTGGTTCGGATGGTGTATTTACACCAGAAGGCTTTGTTGAGCGGGTCAATTATGATCTGGCCAATGACCTGGGCAACTTGCTCAACCGTACCGTGGCCATGATTGGAAAATATTTTGACGGGGAAATTCCAGCATTCCAGGGGCATGAAAACGAATATGACTCCAGCCTGGAAGAGATGGCAAGGGAAACTCGTGAAAAAGTAGAAAATGCCATGGAGAATATGGAATTTTCTGTTGCTTTGTCACAGCTCTGGTCTTTCATCAGCCGCACCAATAAATATATCGATGAGACAGAACCATGGATACTGGCAAAGGATGAAGGTCGAAAAGATCGTTTAGGCAACGTCATGGCTCACCTGGTTGAAGGGTTGCGCCATATCGCTATCATGTTGAAACCTTTCCTAACCAGCACGCCGCAAAAAATATTTGACCAGCTTGGCATTGAACAGGAAGAGTTGCAGACCTGGGACAGCCTGGATCAGTTTGGGACTGTGAAGGAAGGAACAAAAGTACAGAAAGGAAAGCCAATTTTCCCTCGCCTTGAGACAGAAAAGGAAGTAGAAGCCATTAAACATATGATGTCTAGACCTGAACCCAAAAAAGAAAAACAGAAAGAAAAAGAGCATGAAATATCCATTGATGATTTTATGAAAATCGACCTTCGGGTTGCCGAAGTCATTCGCGCTGAAAAAATGGAAAATGCCGATAAGCTCCTACGCATTCAGCTGGATCTGGGAAGTGAGAAGCGGCAGGTTGTTTCCGGCATTGCTGAGCATTATAAGCCTGAAGATTTAGTCGGAAAGAAAGTAATCTGTGTAGCCAACTTAAAACCGGCAAAACTGCGGGGCGAATTATCCCAGGGCATGATTCTGGCCGGGGAAGACGAGAATGGCAGTCTGTCCCTTGCAACGGTTGACGAAACCCTGCCGAATGGTACAAAGGTGAAATAGATGTTCAATAAAAAGGGGTCTTCTCATGAAGCCCCTCTTTTTTTGAATGAAGTTTGAGTATTTCTTTTATCTTGTACAGAGCCATCCAGTTCACAGCTCGCGAAATGAGGGTAACGCTTTTGCGAAAGGAGAGGTTATGGATGTTATTTGATACCCATGTTCATTTGAATGCGGATCAGTTTGAGGAGGACCGGGAGGAAGTCATAAAACGGGCCCGGGCAGCGGGAGTCAAAAATATGGTCGTCGTGGGATTTGACCGTAAAACGATTCCCCTTGCCCTTGAAATAGCCGAATCGCATCCCGATATTTATGCTTCCGTCGGCTGGCACCCGGTAGATGCCATTGATATGACAGAAGAAGATTTAAAATGGCTGGAAGAGCTTACTGAACATCCTAAAGTTGTGGCTCTTGGTGAAATGGGACTAGATTATCACTGGGATAAATCACCCGCCGATGTACAGAAGGATGTATTCCGGAAACAGATCCGCCTGGCCAGAAAGGTTGGCCTTCCCATCATCATTCATAACCGGGAAGCCACACAGGATATTGTCGATATTTTAAAAGAAGAGCATGCTGAAGAAGTGGGGGGAATTATGCATTGTTTCAGCGGTTCCCCGGAAATCGCCAGGGAATGTGTCCATATGAATTTTTATATTTCTCTGGGAGGTCCCGTGACCTTTAAAAACGCCAGACGCCCAAAAGAGGTAGCGAAAGAAATTCCCCTTGACCGGTTGCTGATCGAGACGGATTGCCCATTTTTAGCACCCCATCCTTATCGGGGAAAACGAAATGAACCGGCTTATGTGAAACTGGTAGCGGAAAAAATCGCAGAACTGAAAGGGATTTCTCTGGAAGAAGTTGCTGAAAAAACTACCAGAAATGCCAAAAAATTGTTTAATCTTGACGATTAGATTCCTGTAGTATTACAGTTGTATTACATTTCCTCCAAATCTATTTTATTAGCATCAAAAATCTGCATAATGTTATAGAGAGCCTAGAAAAGATTTTCAGGCTCTTTTGTTTTGGTGTTACGCTCCGGTAATAAGGAGGAAATGACATGATGGAAACAAAATCACACCCCCCCCAGCGGGTAACCGGGCCATTTAAGTTTTTGCTGTTTTTTCTGACCGTCATTGTATTCTTCGTATCAATCAGTATACTATTGTACGAGGCAACTATGGCCGAAGTCACGATCGATTATAATGGCAAAGAGGTTCAGGTTCGAACCCATGCAGATACCGTGGAAGAATTAATGAACGAATTAGAAATTGAAGTCGATGATCATGACTATCTATCCAGGGATATGTCAGCTTCGATTCGACAGGGAATGGAAATTACATATGTTCCAGCTAAAGAAGTAATGGTTACGATTAATGGGGAAGAGAAAACGTACTACACAACAGCCGACACAGTAAAAAGCTTTTTAAATCAGGAAAACATAGATGTTTCAGAACATGATGTTGTTATTCCATTCATGGAAACGTCCATTGTAAATGGAATGGATATTTCCATCAACAGAGCAGCCAAAGTCACGATTAACGACGGTGGAGAAACGGAAACGCTCTGGACTACCGAAAAATATGTAAAAGATTTGCTGGATTCCAAAAACATTACACTGCAAGCATTAGATGAAATTGATCCCTCTCCCAAACATCCTATTGAAGATGGTTTAACGATTAATATTACAAGAGTAAAGAAAGAAACAGAAGTAGTGGAAGAACGGCTGGATTACAAGACGATTACCCGTTATGACAGTAACATGTCACAGGGCCAAACCCGTGTCATTCAACCCGGAGAATACGGGGTGGTCGAACATCATTATGAAATCACTTACAAAAATGGCGAGGAAGTCGAACGGGAACTGGTCAAACAGGTTACGAAGCAGGAAGGACAGGATGAAATCGTCGCTGTAGGCACAAAATCATCATCCAGTATCCAATTATTATCCAGTAAAAAGTCATCCGGTGGCGGATCATGCGGCAAAGGTGAGCCAATCAAAGAATTAACGATGAGAGCAACGGCATATTCGGCTTACTGCAATGGATGCTCAGGAGTTACTTATACGGGTATAAACCTTCGCGCCAATCCTGATGCAAAAGTAGTAGCTGTGGATCCCAGTGTGATACCGCTTGGCTCAACTGTCTGGGTGGAAGGGTATGGATGTGCTGTAGCCGGTGACACAGGTTCTGCCATACAGGGGAACAAAATTGATTTATTTTACTCGAATCAAAGCAAGGTGGAAAGTTTCGGTTTCAGGATCGTCCGAGTAAAGGTGTACGGAAACTAATACAATTAATGAAAAACAGAGGGGAGATCAACCCCTCTGTTTTATGTTTTCAAGAAAAAGGTATAAAATACGAATTAGTTATGAGTTTTAACCAGACTTTAGAATCAGGAGGAACAGCATTGTATATTAAAGAGGTTATCGTTGTTGAAGGAAAAGATGACACCATGAATATCAAGCGGGCAGTTCAATGTGATACGATAGAAACCAACGGGTCAGCCATTGATGAATATATCCTCAAGCAAATCCAACATGCCCAACAAAAGCGAGGTGTGATTATTTTTACAGATCCGGATTATCCCGGGGAGCGGATTCGGCATATCATTTCTGAAGCAGTTCCTGGCTGCAAGCATGCTTTTTTGCCCAGGGAAAAGGCGAAAGGCAAACATGGCCTTGGAATTGAACACGCAAGCCCTGAAGATATCCGCAAAGCCCTGGAAAAGGTATATGAGGTCATGGAACAGCCGGATACTGTATTTACAAAACAGGACCTGATGGAATATGGTTTAATCGGCGGAATACATGCCCGAAAAAGAAGGGAACAATTAGGGAAAAAATTACATATAGGATTTGCCAATGCCAAACAGCTCGAAAAACGGCTGAACATGTTTCAAATTTCAAAAGCCGTATTTAAACAGACGATGGATGAAATGATCCAGGAGGAAAAAACGAATGAGTAAAGAAAAAGCGATTGCCACGCCAAATCGAACCAGAGAAATACTTGCGAAATTTCATTTTTCTTTCAAAAAAAGCCTGGGACAAAATTTTTTGATTGATGTTAACATCCTGGAGAATATTGTGAAATATGCAGGCATAGACGAGCATTGCGGAGTCATAGAGATTGGGCCCGGCATAGGAGCGTTAACGGAGCAGCTGGCTAAAAAAGCAGATCGTGTGCTCGCTTTTGAGATTGATCAGCGGCTTATTCCCGTTTTGAAGGAGACCTTAAAGGATTATCCGAATGTAACTGTACGAAATGAAGATATTTTAAAGGCCGATATCAGAAAAATCTTACTGGAGTATTTTCGGAAAGATCAGCCTGTCAAAGTCGTGGCTAACCTGCCTTATTATATAACTACACCGATATTAATGAAATTGTTGATGGATCAGCTACCAATCACGGATATTACAGTAATGATCCAAAAAGAGGTCGCACTCCGTATGTCGGCTCAGCCCGGCACAAAAGATTACGGTTCCCTCTCCATCGCTGTACAGTATTTTACTATACCGAAAATAGTTATGAATGTCCCCAAAACCGTATTTATGCCACAACCAAATGTGGATTCTGCAGTTCTACATCTGGACATGAGAGATGAACCGCCCGTCGAAGTGAAAAATGAACGTTATTTCTTTGACCTGGTTCAAGCCTGTTTTGCCCAGCGAAGAAAAACCATCATGAATAATTTAAGCCGACATTTTCACACCAGGCTTTCGAAGGAGGGCATTGCGGACATTCTTTCATCAGCGAAGATCGAACCAAATCGTCGGGGTGAATCCCTGACGATGGCGGAGTTTGCCCGACTTGCCAATCATTTTTATGACCGTATAGGGGAAAGTTAGGAACATCCTGCTCCTCCTCACAATAGGCTATTATAGGAGTCAGCCATGGAGGAGGAAAAGGGATGCAGTGGAAAAAAGGCGATATTGTCACACGGAAATCCTACAATCATGATTTATTATTCCGGATCCAGTCCATCAAGAGAGACCTGGCACAATTGTACGGGGAAGATTACCGATTGGAAGCCGATGCCCCGGTAGATGACCTGGAAAAGGTGGATAAACGGGAGCTATTGAAAAGAAAAAAGGCTGAAAGAGAGAAAGAGGACTATTCCTTCCGACTGTTTCGCCAGGACTATCACCTTTTAAGGAAAAAACAGGAATATGAAGTAACCTCCACAGCTGGAGACAATGTTAAATATTTCCAAATTCCTCCGAGGGTTTTGCATGTTGATGGAGACGCAATATATTTAAAAAAATGTATCCATCTATACCGTCGTCTCGGCCTTCAGGTTCACGGCCTTCATATTGACGAACGGGAAATGCCTTTAAAAATTAAAGAATTGCTGGAAAAAATACAGCCGGATGTTCTCGTCGTTACCGGTCACGATTCTTACACCAAAAATAAAGGAGATAAGAACGATATTCGGGCATACCGCAATTCAAAATTTTTTTCTGAAACGGTCAGAGAGGCACGAAAGTACACCCCCAGCTTAGATCAGCTCGTCATTTTTGCTGGAGCATGTCAATCCCATTTTGAATCGTTGATTCGGGCCGGTGCGAATTTTGCCAGTTCCCCCTTAAGGGTAAATATACATGCTCTGGATCCTGTATACATTGTTGCGAAAATCGGCTATACATCCTTTATGGAAAAGGTTGGAGTTTGGGATGTACTTAAGCATACCATCACAGGGGAAAAAGGACTGGGTGGCGTAGAAACAAGAGGGCTATTTCGAACGGGGCTTCCATATCCAGAAGATGATAAAAATCTGGCAGTTGAACATCCACAAGTTTATCAACAGGACACGGATGAATAAGTAATTATTTCCTCCACCATTCAAGTGAACAGAGGGGGTCTTTTCCCAATGATTCGATTTTTATTCGATGGTTTTAGATAAAAATTTCCTTTTCTTCGGGAAAATATGCATGTTTTTTATGTTTTTTAGAAAAAATAAAATAGAAGAACTTAAACAGTCGTCATTGACATAGTGAATGTTTGACTGTTATAATATTAGTTTTTACTTGACTTGAGTACTCTGTTTGTGTTACTATGTTATTAGTGAGGTGGAGTGAAGTGCCTAAGACTTTAGCGGAAATTAAACAGGCTCTGGATTGTCAGATTGGGAAGCGGTTGACACTGAAAGCGAACGGAGGTCGGCGCAAAACCATTAAACGTACAGGGGTACTTGCTGAAACTTATCCAGCGGTTTTTATCGTAGAACTTGATCAGGAAGAAAACGCGTTTGAACGAGTCTCATACAGCTATGCTGATGTGTTGACCGAGACAGTTGAATTAACCTTCGTGGACGATATGGGCAAAATGGCCTGATGGAGCAGTAAACACTTGTTTACTGCTTTTTTATTGTTTAGGAGAAAATAAAAAATCGCGGAAATGTTGGTCATTTGGTAATGGTTCAGTCTTTTGAGCCGCTCTGTGGCTTTAGCGGAACACTTCCCTTTTCCTGTTGAATTCTGCCCTCAACAGCTTTCACCCTCGTACAGTCCGACAATAAGATCCTGCGCATGCTTGACTGGAATGAAATAACCCTTTTGCTTACATATAACGTAGTGAAATACCGGAAATGACATACAATAAGAATGTCGTAAAAACTCACTTTGAAAGGAGCTGTTGTCCTTTGGCCAGAAATCGGGGCGTCATGTCCGATGAGTTGAAAGAGGAAATTGCGAAAGAGTTAGGTTTTTACGACACTGTGCAAAAAGAAGGCTGGGGCGGAATAAAAGCACGAGATGCTGGGAATATGGTAAAAAGAGCTATTGAAATGGCTGAGGATCAGGTTAGAAATCAAGGAAGGAAATAGTCATATTTTCGGGCAGGTCCATACCGGGTCTGCCCTTTTTCCGTTATGACTTATAGTAGAAGAGGTGCTTCCGCTTTTTCCGGAAAGTATGATACAATGCTTTAGAACAAACGGAGGGGAAAAGGTGTGAACAACCGCATGATTTATGAGAAAGCGCCAGCAAAAATTAACCTTGCATTGGATGTATTACATAAACGGGAAGATGGTTACCATGAGGTTAACATGATCATGACGACCATTGATCTGGCTGACCGGATTGAACTGAAGTCCCTTGAACAAAATGAAATAAAAATTGTGTCCGATAATCGGTTTGTCCCTGATGATGAGCGCAATCTAGCCTATAAGGCAGCATTCATCATTAAAGAAAAACTCGGTATACAAAAAGGCGTACAGATTACCATAGACAAACAGATTCCGGTAGCAGCAGGTCTTGCCGGAGGAAGCAGCGATGCTGCTGCTGTTTTAAGGGGATTAAACAAAATATGGAAGTTGCAATTAACCCATGAACAACTTGCGGAAATCGGATCAGAAATCGGGTCGGATGTTCCCTTCTGTGTGTACAGCAGTACAGCTTGTGTGACCGGAAGGGGAGAAAAAATTCACGAACTCCCGGCTCCGCCCCCATGCTGGATTGTATTGGCAAAACCATCGATCGGTGTGTCAACAAGGGTCGTTTATGAACAGCTCACTCTGGAATATTTAAATCATCCGGATATTGAGGGAATGAAGCAGGCTATTCAAAAACAGGATTATTCCGGTATGACTGCCAAACTGGGGAATGTACTCGAAACGGTAACTTTCCGGCTGCACCCTGAAGTAAAAACAATGAAAGAGCGTATGTTAAAGGCAGGAGCAGATAATGTGTTGATGAGCGGAAGCGGTCCGACCGTGTTTGGTTTAACGAGAAAAGATCAGAAAGCTGAACGAATTTACAACAGCTTAAAAGGGTTTTGCAATGAAGTTTACGTTGTACGAATGCTGGGACAGCGTTTACCAGTTGATTAAAACCGTATATTAGTGTAATATTCTTCATGAAACATTCGGATTTGGGGTGGACATGGTGAAACGAAGTGAACGACTGGTGGCTATGACAAATTATTTGCTGGAACATCCGCAAAAGCTGATTTCCCTGCCATATTTTGCGGAAACATTGAATGCTGCAAAATCATCGATTAGCGAAGATCTCGACATTGTGAATGATATGTTTCAAAGGGAAGGGATCGGAAAATTAGTGACGATTGCCGGAGCTGCCGGAGGAGTAAAATATATACCTCAGCTTTCAAAAGAGAAGGCGGAACGGTTTATTGAAAGTCTTTGTAAGCGTTTAGAGGATCCGGGACGGCTTTTGCCCGGGGGATATTTGTATATGAGTGATCTTTTGGGAGATCCTGAAACCGTAAGAAACATCGGTAAAATATTTGCCTCGGCCTTTGCAGAAAAGGATATTGAGTACGTGATAACCGTTGCTACGAAAGGGATTCCCATCGCTTACGCAACTGCTAATGTTTTAAATGTTCCTGTCATCATCGTACGGAGGGATCCGAAAGTAACAGAAGGATCAACTGTCAGCATCAATTATGTTTCCGGTTCATCCAGGAAAATACAGACGATGGTGTTATCGAAAAGAAGCCTTCCGGAAGGTTCCAATGTGTGTATCATTGATGATTTTATGAAGGCGGGGGGAACCATCAACGGAATGAAAAGCCTGCTTGCGGAATTCCAGGCAAATGTGAACGGGATTGGAGTTCTGGCTGAAGCAGAGGATGAAGAAGAGGAACGAATTGTAACGGATTATATTTCATTGATTCAAATTCAGGATGTGGATTTAAACGAGAATAAAATTGAAGTGGTTAAAGGGAATTATTTTAAGGGTTAAAAACTGTCCCATATTGGGGCAGTTTTTTGTTATATCTGCATTTTTTAACCGGGACGCACCTGAGTTCCCGGGGCTCTAGAGTGTATGGTTTATTACTTATTTTTACAGCAAAAAATTGCGGGCAAAATTTTTTAAAAATTTAGAAGGAATTTTTTTATATTTGTGGAAATAAAGTTAATAAGTTCTAAGGGAAAAGGTGGTGAGACAGGAATGGAAGTGACTGACGTAAGATTGCGCCGCGTGAACACTGATGGTAGAATGCGCGCCATTGCATCAATTACCTTAGATCAGGAGTTTGTTGTTCACGACATTCGTGTTATCGACGGTAACAACGGGTTGTTTGTGGCTATGCCAAGCAAACGCACGCCTGATGGGGAGTTCCGGGATATCGCACATCCGATTAATTCAGACACCCGGGCAAAAATTCAGGATGCTGTGTTAGCAGAATATCACCGTGCTGGCGAGGAAGAGGAAAAGTATGAAGAAGCCGGCGCATCATAATCTTAACAGCACAGGAGTCTAATCACCAAAGATTAGGCTTCTTTTTTATGCTTTTTTATAAAATGGAACATTGAAAAAACCTCCATGCTTTTGCCTCAGAACCCCATTCAGGATTGATTCCTAATTTCCTTCAGAAAACCTCGCATCGCTTTTGTCTTATAGAAGCTGTTCAGTTCATACGTCCGCTATACAGACACCTCCCTGGGGTTATAAACTCTGGCTTCAGGCCCTGAGACGTTTTTGCCCCGCTGTAAATCAGTCAGCTTCTCCGCAGACCATTCAGCGCTTTCACGGTCAGGCAGCAGCTTCTGCGTAGTATAATTTTTTGAAATATTCGGTTTCTATAGGTTCTTTATTGAAATCACACATATTTTAAGATATATTCGTAATGGACATTAAGGATGGAGGGTATCGAATGACCAGGCGTTTTGCGATTGTTTTAGCTGCAGGACAGGGAACGAGAATGAAATCTTCTTTGTACAAAGTACTGCATCCGGTATGCGATAAACCGATGGTTCAGCATGTCATGGACCAGCTGGAGCCGCTAAAACTTGATGCAGTGATTACAGTTGTAGGATATGGTGCTGAGCGTGTCAAAGAACAACTGGGAAATAGAACCCGTTATGTGATGCAGGAAGAACAGCTCGGTACGGGTCATGCTGTGATGCAGGCTGCTGTACACCTGGAAGATAAAGAAGGGACGACCATTGTTGTATGTGGGGATACACCGCTATTGACCTCTCAAACAATGGAAGCGCTTTTAGATCACCATGAAAAAAAACAGGCCAAGGCTACAATCTTAACCGCACTGCATCAAAATCCTGATGGTTATGGAAGAATCGTGCGCAATGAACAAAACCATGTTGAAAAAATCGTGGAACATAAAGATGCAACGGAAGAGGAACGAAACATAACTGAAATTAATACGGGCACTTATGTCTTTGATAATCGGTCATTGTTTTATGCATTAAAACACGTATCAAATGACAATGCTCAGGGGGAATACTATTTACCAGATGTCATTGAAATATTAAAAAGACAGGGAGAAAAGATTTCTGCCTATCAAACAGACCGTTTTGAGGAAACCATTGGGGTCAATGACCGTGCAGCGCTGGCCATGGCTGAACAGATCATGAGAAAACGGATTAATGAAGAGCATATGAAAAACGGTGTTACGCTAATTGACCCGGATCATACGTATATTGGAACGGATGTAGCCATTGAACAGGATGTAACGATTTATCCGGGCTGCATGATTCTAGGAAATACAACGATTAAAACCGGAGCAGTTATCGGACCGAACAGTGAAATCAGCAATTGTGAGATCGGAGAAGATTCTGTCATCAGACAGAGTGTTGCCCATGACAGCAAGATCGGCGCAAGAGTAAACATTGGTCCATTTGCCCATATTCGTCCAAATTCTGAACTCCATGATGATGTCAAAATAGGAAATTTTGTAGAAGTGAAAAAATCGGTCATAGAACACGGTAGCAAGGCTTCTCATCTCAGTTATATCGGGGATGCAGAAATTGGCAGAGATGTGAATATTGGCTGCGGCACGATTACGGTGAATTATGACGGTGAACGCAAATACAAAACCATTATTGAAGATGACGCCTTTATCGGCTGTAATTCCAATCTGGTTGCTCCTGTTACAGTTAAAAAGGGTTCTTATGTTGCTGCGGGCTCAACCATTACAAAAGACGTTCCTGAAAAAGCTTTATCCATTGCGCGTTCCCGCCAGGTAAATAAAGAAGGCTATGCTGATAAGCTAAAAAAGATGAAAAAAGATTAATGGAGGTTTATCTGACCATGTCTAATCATTATCAAGACCCGTCACTAAAAGTGTTCTCGCTGAATTCAAACCCTGAGCTGGCTAAGGAAATTGCCGACAATATTGGCGTGGAATTAGGCAAATGTACCGTCTCCCGGTTCAGTGATGGTGAAATTCAAATCAATATTGAAGAGAGTATTCGAGGCTGTGATGTATACGTGGTACAGTCGACCAGCCAGCCGGTCAATGAGCACATGATGGAACTGTTAATCATGATCGATGCGCTGAAGCGGGCGTCTGCCAGAACAATTAATATCGTGATGCCTTACTACGGATATGCCCGTCAGGACCGGAAAGCACGTGCAAGGGAGCCAATTACAGCCAAGCTGGTGGCTAACTTATTACAGACTGCAGGAGCATCCCGCGTCATTATGCTGGACTTGCATGCGCCCCAAATCCAGGGATTTTTTGATATTCCCATCGATCACCTTGTGGGAGTACCGATTTTAACGGAGTATTTTGAGAAGAAAAATTTTGAGGATATCGTGGTTGTTTCACCTGATCATGGAGGTGTAACCCGGGCACGTAAAATGGCAGATCGCCTCAAAGCACCGATAGCGATTATTGATAAACGCCGTCCCCGTCCAAATGTGGCTGAAGTAATGAACATTGTAGGAAATATTGAAGGAAAAACGGCCATTATCATTGATGACATTATTGATACGGCCGGTACCATTACCCTTGCCGCAAACGCATTAATTGAAAACGGGGCGAAAGAAGTGTATGCCTGCTGTACCCATCCGGTACTTTCCGGACCGGCCATCGAACGGATCGAAAGTTCTAAAATTACAGAGCTTGTAGTAACCAATACGATTCCCCTTTCAGAAGAAAAGCGAATTGAAAAAATTACACAATTGTCTGTCGGTGAACTGATCAGTGAAGCCATTATGCGGGTACACGAACGCAAATCAATCAGTGTTTTATTTGATTAATCTGGAAAAAATCAGAAAATAGGTTTAATCACTCTGCATTCAGGGAAAGTAAGGATAGTAGGTGTTTTTATAAACGGATGGAGGGTGATTGATCATGCCGGCAAAAATTCAGGCAAAACAAAGAGAGGATTTAACCCGTTCGACAACTAGAAAACTGCGCAGGAAAGGGTTGATACCAGCAGTTGTATACGGAAAGACAAAAGATCCTTCTACAGTTTCTGTCGATAGTGTGGAGCTGTTGAAAACAGTCCGTCAGGAAGGAAAAAACGCCGTGTTTCTGCTGGAGGTAGAAGGCGGAAATACGATGCAGGTCATGCTTCATGACTACCAGGCTGATCCAATAAAGGGTGAATTAATCCACGCTGATTTTTATGTTGTGGATATGAAAGCAACCGTGGATGTAGAAGTGACCATTCATCTGGACGGAGAAGCAGCTGGAACCAAAAATGGCGGTGTTTTGCAGCAGACACTTCGGGAGTTAAATGTCCGCGCCAGGCCGAATGAAATCCCGGAAGAAATTCGAATTGATGTATCGAAGCTTGAAATAGGTGATAGTATCACAGTAGGTGATTTAAAGCAAGAAAAGGGCTATGAAATACTGGACGATGACGACCGGACGATCGTTACGGTATTGCCTCCGCAAAACCAGAAAGAAGATGATGAAGAAGAAGACGCACCACAGGAACCTGAAGCTATCCATGGAGGAGAAGAATAGATCAAGGAAAAAGGACAGCCCGTGCGGTTTGATGAAAACCGTTCGGGTTTTTATTTGTTGATCACGAGGATCCGCAGGTAGATCAGTACCGTTAAGCTACCCTGCGGTTTCTGTGTTAAAATGATGAGAGCAAGGAGAATAAAAATTTTCAGTCGCACTGATATTTCTGGTAAAATGATGGACGGGTAATAAGGTATATAAAAAGGAGTCTGGCATAGAATGAAGTGTATCGTAGGTCTTGGGAATCCAGGTGTAAAATATGAAAAAACAAGGCATAACATTGGTTTTATGGTTATAGATGAACTGCTTCAACGTCATCAGTGGACGTTAGATAAAGAGAAATTTAAGGCTTTATACACAATAGAGACCTATCGTGATGAAAAGGTCATGCTGGTGAAACCTCTGACGTATATGAATTTGTCAGGAGAGGCTGTCCGTCCGATTCTGGACTATTATGATATAGATCTCAGTGATTTGCTGGTGATTTATGATGATCTGGACTTGCCTCCGGGGAAAATCCGCCTCCGTCAAAAAGGCGGACACGGGGGACACAACGGTATCCGCAACATGATCGATCATCTGGATACTAAATCATTTAAACGTATTCGGATTGGTGTAGGAAAGCCTGCCGGTGCAACATCGGTCGTTGATCATGTATTAGGCTCTTTCACTTCCGACGAACAACCACTAATTGATGAAAGCATCCAGAAAGCGGCTGATGCCTGTGAAATATGGACAGAGAAAACGTTTGCGGAAGTAATGAATATTTTTAATTAGTCTGGAATAACTTGCTCCCTTCCCGGGCAGACTAGAAGATGATTTTTCTTGTCCGAGGGAGGGTTTAGCGTTGGCTATCGTATACCGCTGTCATCATTGCCATCGTGTGGTCGGTAAGCTGGATGAGCCATATATTGAAGAGGAACAGCTCGGCCTCGATCGTCTTTCACTCGAAGAAAGACGGGAATTGATAACACATTTGGATAATGGAGATATTGAGATTAAAACAATCTGCGAGTTTTGTCAGGACGCGTTAGATCGGAATCCTTTTTACCATGAACTGGATACATTTATTCAATAAGGAAATCCCATTACATCTTATGGAGATGTCCCGGCCGAATCCATGAACGGTCATATCTGCACCCTGGATTCGGGGCATCCCTATTTTTGTATTGGGAGAGGAACTCAAGGGGGAGTAAAGGTTGCAAGGGTTGAAGAATTATTTAAAAAAACAAGATGAGATCCATTCAATCATTTCTGGACTTTCATCAGGCATGAAGGAGCAACTGATTTCCGGGTTAACCGGGACGGCCCGCAGTGTTTTTATCTCCCTGCTGCATGAATCCATGGACCGTCCGATAATGGTTGTTACCCATCACCTGACTCAGGCCCAGAGGCTTTATGAAGATTTGCTGGAGTTAACGGGAGAACAATTTGTTCACCTTTATCCCGTAAATGAATTATTGGCCTCTGAAATCGCGATTGCCAGTCCGGAATTAAAAAGCCAGCGTCTGGATTCTCTTAATCAATGGATTCGGAATCAAAAAGGAATCTTAATTACACCGGTTGCAGCATTGAAACGCATGCTTCCCCCTTTATCATACTGGGAAAAGAACCAATTGCGGATAGAACTGGGGTCTACCATTGATTTTGACCTTATGCTCAAGATGCTCATAGATATGGGATATAAACGGGAAGAAATGGTCATGACTCCAGGAGAATTCAGTATCCGCGGGGGGATTATCGATATTTATCCATTAACGGAAGAATACCCTGTCCGTATTGAGCTTTTCGATGACGAAGTAGACTCCATACGGCTTTTTGATCCTGAAAATCAGCGCTCGCTGGAAAAAATGAAACAGATGATCATTGGCCCTGCCGATGAATTGATGGTTTCAGATGAAGATATCTCCAGATCCATCCAGCGTCTTGATGATGCTTTGCAGCAGTCGTTAAAGAAAATGAAAACGAACACGGGACAGGAACAGCTTATCGAAAACATTGAATATGACATGGAGCGGTTAAAAAACGGCGAGCGATTTCAAGAAATGTATAAATATGTTTCCCTGTTTTACCAGCAGCCTGCTAGTTTAATAGACTTTCTCCCAAACAATGGGATTATCATTATGGATGAAATGAGCCGTATTCAGGAAACAGCTTCACAGCTAGACCGGGAAGAGGCTGAATGGGTCCAGAGCCTTCTTGAAAACCGTCAAATCGTAAGGGGCGTTTCCACTTCGTTTGACTGGCAGGATATCCTTGATAAGATGAATCATCAAATGTTGTATCTGTCTGTATTTTTACGTCATATTCCAAACACACAGCCAGAAAATATTGTGAATCTGTCCTGCCGTGCTATGCAGCAGTTCCATGGACAAATGAATCTCCTGAAAAATGAGATGCAACGCTGGAAAAAGGGGAATTTTTCTGTTTTCATTGTTGCACCGAATAAAAAACGTATGGAAAAAGTTCAGTCCGTACTCGAAGACTATGGCATGGAAGCGATGGCCGGTAATCAGGAAATCGAGCCCCCTTTCCCTGTTCCAGCTGTCATAGAGGGGAATATCCATGGCGGTTTTGAAATGCCATTATATAAAATTGCGATTTTAACGGAGGAAGAATTATTTAAAAAGAAAACGTCCCGCCCAAAGCGAAAACAAAAAATCTCCAATGCAGAACGAATCAAAAATTATCAGGAATTAAAAACAGGAGACTATGTAGTCCATTCCAGCCATGGAATCGGAAAATATCTCGGCATAGAAACTCTTGAAGTAGGCGGCAATCATAAAGATTATATGTTGATTAAATACTCGGGGAATGACAAACTTTATGTTCCTATTGACCAAATTGATCTCGTACAAAAATATGTAGGATCGGAAGGAAAGGAACCAAAACTTTATAAATTAGGCGGAAGCGAATGGAAAAAGGTTAAGAAAAAGGTTCAGTCCTCTGTAGAGGATATTGCAGATGATTTAATTAAGCTATATGCGGAGCGAGAGACATCGAAAGGTTACGCTTTTGCTAAGGATACAGACCTCCAGCGGGAATTTGAAGCTGCATTTCCATATCAAGAGACCGCGGATCAGCTCCGCTGTATCGAAGAGGTAAAAATGGACATGGAAAAGCCCCGTCCTATGGATCGCCTGCTGTGCGGAGATGTGGGCTATGGAAAAACGGAAGTGGCCATTCGCGCCGCCTTTAAAGCGGTTCTTGATGAAAAACAGGTGGCGGTGCTGGTGCCGACCACGATTCTGGCACAGCAGCATTTTGAAACGTTTCAAGAGCGATTTCAGGATTTTGGTGTGAAAATTGGGCTGTTAAGCCGGTTCAGATCCCGGAAACAGCAAAAAGATACCATCAACCAGTTGAAAAAGGGGTTAATTGATATTGTCATCGGTACCCACCGGCTGCTATCTAGAGATGTAGAGTTTAAAGATCTGGGCCTGCTCATTGTAGATGAAGAACAGCGCTTTGGTGTAAAACATAAAGAAAAAATTAAACAAATGAAAACCAATATAGATGTATTGACGCTGACAGCTACTCCCATTCCCCGAACTCTCCATATGTCCATGCTGGGTGTTCGGGATTTGTCCGTGATTGAAACACCGCCGGAAAATCGTTTTCCGATTCAAACGTATGTCATCGAATACAATCCGGTTTTTATCCGGGAAGCTATTGAGCGGGAGCTGGCCCGGGGCGGTCAGGTATTTTTCCTCTATAATCGGGTGGAAAACATTGAGCGCATGGCCAAAGAAATTGCTATGCTTGTGGAAGATGCCCGGGTTGCTTTTGCCCATGGGCAAATGAATGAAACAGAGCTGGAACATGTGATGTTTAATTTTCTTGAAGGCCAGTACGATGTTTTAGTGAGTACCACGATTATTGAGACAGGGGTGGATATCCCTAATGTGAATACCCTTATTGTTTATGACGCGGATAAGATGGGATTAAGTCAGCTGTATCAATTGCGGGGACGGGTAGGTCGCTCCAATCGGGTCGCCTATGCTTATTTTACGTATCAGAAAGATAAAGTCTTGTCTGAGGTAGCGGAAAAACGGCTTCAGGCCATCAAAGAATTTACAGAACTAGGATCGGGTTTTAAAATCGCCATGCGGGATTTATCCATTCGGGGTGCCGGGAATCTCCTGGGTGCTGAACAGCATGGTTTTATTGATTCAGTAGGATTTGATATGTACTCTCAGATGTTAAAAGACGCCATAGACGCTAGAAAGGGCGGCAAACCCTATGAAGAATCAAGGCCTTTTGAGCCAGAGCTAAATCTTAAGATGGATGCGTATATTCCTGCTTCATATATTAAGGATGAAAAGCAAAAAATTGATATATACAAACAATTTCAAGCGATCCGCACAATGGAAGATGTGTATGAGCTTCAAGAAGAGCTAATCGATCGGTTTGGTGATTATCCTGAAGAAGTGGATCGGCTCTTTCAAGTTTCAAGGATTAAAATGTATGCAAGGCGTGAGTCGATTGAATCGATTACAGAACAAAGCAAAAAAATTGAATGCCTCATGACGGAAAAAGAAAGTCAAAAGGTGGACGGGGTCAGTCTGTTTGAATTAGCCAGTGAGTATGATCGATTGATTCAGCTTGGAACCGAAGATATGAAGCTAAAAATCGTGTTTAAACCGGACCAGAGCCACCTTCCCAGAAAGTATGACCTGCTGGAACAATTTTTAGCACGGCTTCACGAAGTAAAAAGAGAAAAAAATGATCAAAACCGACATATCCAGTAGCAGAGGAACCGAATATATGTACAAAAAGTACATGTGATGGTACCTATTTCCTGGCTGTCGGCTAGTTATGACCCGGCTGAAATTATACACGGTTTGTTGAATGGATCCGACAGGGTGTTGATGCATAACTGGGAAATGTCTGTCAACACTATAAATGAACACCATCTTTAGGGGATGGTATACACCCTCATAAGAGCATGATTGAAAAAGATGTTTTCCTTGAATGACAGGCCTTGCTTTGGCATGAAAATCATTGTCATGGTGTATAGTTTTTAGGTTATGTCAGATACTATTTGTACAACCCTGGTGACATAAGTCATACGGTATATGAAATCACCAGCAGAAGAACATCAAAGAAAGCGAGGAATTCAAAGATATGAAGGCAACAGGAATTGTTCGTCGCATTGATGACCTGGGAAGAGTAGTGGTTCCAAAAGAAATAAGAAGAACACTCCGAATAAGAGAAGGGGATCCGCTGGAAATATTCGTCGACCGCGAAGGCGAAGTCATATTAAAAAAATATTCTCCAATCAATGAGCTTGGAGATTTTGCACAGGAATATGCAGAAGCTTTGTTTGATTCCATTGGCCAGGTAGTCTTGATTTCGGATCGGGATGAATTTATAGCAGTAGCAGGGACTTCTAAAAAGGATTACTTAAATAAAAAAGTTGGGACAATGGTTGAAAATGTGATGGAAGATCGGTCGGTTAAAGTGGAGAAAAATGAAAGTTCACTGGAAATCGTTGACGGACACGAAGAAACCATTTCTTCATATGTGATGTCTCCCATCGTGGCTAATGGGGACCCTGTCGGTTGTGTCATTATGATTTCTAAAGACCGGCCGGTAGGGGATGTGGAACAAAAAGCAGCAGAGACAGCATCCAGCTTCCTTGCAAGACAAATGGAATAACAGGAGTATGAGATCACAAAGGCTGCCAGATTGAGGCAGCCTTTTTTCCGTATCCTGGATGGAGATGTCCAGTTCCCTAAACGGGGCTTGTGCTTTTTTGATGTGGTATAATGTTGGTTAAGTTTGTGATAGAAAGGCGAAAATGATGAAACCGTACAGGGGACTTTTGCATGGGGTGCTGGTATTCTCAATTGCAGGTGTCATCAGTAAGGTATTGAGTGCAGGATACCGGATTCCGTTACAAAACATAGCCGGTGACCAGGGGCTGTATATTTATCAGCAGGTTTATCCCTTTCTTTCTCTTGCCTGGCTTTTGTCCATATACGGATTTCCGGCGGCTATATCTAGCCTGATCGCGAAACAAATCAACAGTAACGATTCCTCTGCACAGGGGTTATATACGGCTGTTTTCCTGTATTTATATGCATTTGGCGGAGCCTTATTCTTCATTCTTTATTCAAGCTCCGAACACCTGGCCCGCTGGATGGGGGATCCTGAGCTGGCTGAACCTTTACGGATGGCGTCATATGTTTATTTAGCTTTTCCGTTGACCTCGCTGTTTAGGGGCATTCAACAGGCCTCCTATCATATGTCAGCTGCCGCATGGTCACAAATCCTGGAACAATTCGTGCGTGTGAGCGGTATCATGTTTGCAACTGTCATGTTTCTGGAGAAAAGAAGCCTGTATGAGCTGGGAGCAGGTGCCGCCTTTGCTTCAACAGTCGCGGCTTTGACTGCGGCCCTGTTTTTGTTATGGAAAAGCCGAGAGGTGTTTACATCAGTAAATGTGAGCCGAAAAATCTTTACGAATGTATTTCAGTACCTGAATGTCTGGAAAACATTGTTGGTCACGGGGTTTGTTTTTAGCCTGAATTATATGATTCTTTTGCTGTTTCAGCTGGTGGATGTGTTCACGATGATTCCAGCTCTGCAGGAGTATGGTCTTACCCTGGAAGAAGCGAAAAAGGAAAAAGGGGTTTTTGACCGAGGGCAACCCCTTGTTCAATTTGGGATTGTTTTTGGATCTTCACTATCCCTAGCCATGATTCCGGTATTTCAGAACAAGAGAACAGAGGTCGTAACCGATGATATTAAAAGTGTTTTCAAATTAACCTTTTTATTTTCCTTCGGGGCGGCTGCTGGATTGATCACCATATTTCCGGCAGTGAATGTACTTCTTTATAAAACCAATGAGGGCACAGGAGCATTGCAGCTTTTTTCCCTGCTGATTTTTCTCCTGTCTTTAACGATGAGTTTATCGGTCATTTTACAAAAGTTTGGTTATGTGAAAAGGCAGATTATATGGTTTTTCGGTGCCATGGTGGCCAAGGGAATTTTGAATATCTGGCTCATTCCGGTTGCGGGTATAACCGGAGCGGCCCTGGCATCGGTCGTAAGCACTGCTGTACTGTTATGGATATTTTTAGTCATCTTAAAACAGCATGTATCCATATCTATTGTTAAAATCATTCCCTGGAGAAAAGCCGGTTTTGCTTTACTTATGATGATAGCTGTTGTTTATGGAATTACATCTGGGGCAGTCAACTTGTTTACTATTGAAGAGCGGATCGAGTTTTTGTGGGTTGTTTTAACCTCCTGCATGACGGGTGCGTTATTGTATTTAGGTTTGCTGTTAAAATTGAATACTTTTACAGAAGAAGAATTAAGGGAAGTACCTTACCGTGATAAAATTTTTCGGATTTTAGGGGTGAAATCACGATGAAGTCCAGAATAACCGTCATAGGGCTGGGAGCAGGCGATCTGGATCAGCTTCCGGTCGGCATTCTCCGTCAACTGGAGCGCAGGGAACAAAAACTGTTTGTTCGAACGAAGGATCATCCAGTAATGGAAAGCCTTGAGCAAAAACATATCCCCTTTGAATCCTTCGACGATATATATGAACAGTTTGATGAATTTGATGAAGTGTACCAGGCTATTGCGAATCGTCTGCTGGAGGAGGCAAAGGGAGGGGAAATTGTATATGCAGTACCGGGACATCCCATGCTTGCCGAAAGAACGGTCCAATTACTGCTGGAGCAGGAAAAACAGAATCCCAGTATGGAAGTATCTATTCGGGGCGGAAAAAGCTATCTCGATGACCTGTTTTCCATTTTAAAAATCGATCCTATCGAAGGATTTCAGTTTGTCGATGCTACCCGGTTTAAACGGGGAGATTTACAATATCGAAACCATATAATTTTTTGCCAGGTTTATGATGAAGTCATCGCGTCTGAAGTGAAATTATCGCTTATGGAAGATTTGCCCCACGATTACACCGTTTATGTGGTCCATGCAGCGGGGAGCAGAGATGAGTGGGTGAAAAAGGTTCCGTTGTACCAGCTCGATCGGGAGATGCCGGTCAGCAATTTCATATCTGTTTATGTCCCGCCTGCTGAGGAACAGCTCCTCAATCACCGGTTTCAGCGGCTCAGGGAAGTCATTGCTGAGTTAAGGGGACCGAATGGCTGCCCGTGGGACAAACAACAGACCCATGAAACCCTGAAACCGTATTTAATTGAGGAAGCCTATGAAACCCTGGAAGCCATTGATGATCAGGACGATGAACAAATTGCCGAAGAGCTCGGAGATGTCCTGCTTCAAGTCATGCTCCACAGCCAGATTGGAGAGGACAATGGCTATTTTTCCATCGACGATGTCATCCGTCATATCACCGAAAAGATGATTCGCCGCCATCCTCATGTCTTTGGAGAAGGAACCGCTGAAACACCAGAAGAAGTGGTGGAAAAGTGGGAGGATATTAAAGACAAGGAAAAGGGGGAGGCTCCATCGTCCGTGTTAGATGGCATTGCAAAATCCCTTCCGGCCATCCTCTATGCCTTAGAATTGCAGAAAAAAGCAGCAAAAGTTGGTTTCGACTGGGATCATCCTGAACCGATACTGGAAAAAATCCAGGAAGAATTGAAGGAATTTCAGGAAGCAGTTGCGAATAAAAAGCTACAAGAAGCTGAAATGGAGTTTGGAGACGTATTATTTGCAGCTGTTAATTTAGCCAGATACTACAAGATTAATCCGGAAATCGCACTACAGCGGACAAATCGAAAATTTGAAGAAAGGTTTCATTTTATAGAAGAACAAATCGCCAGAAATAACAGAACGTGGGAGGATTATTCCCTGAAAGAACTGGATCATTTCTGGAAGGAAGCAAAACTCGTTCCAAAAAAGGCGAAAAGAAGAGGATGATAAGCGAGATGAGACTGGATAAGTTTTTGAAAATTTCCCGTTTAATTAAAAGAAGAACCCTTGTCAAAGAAGTGGCTGAACAGGGAAGAATTGAGATTAATGGCAGCGTGGCCAAGGCATCTTCAAAGGTTTCCGCTGGAGATGAACTGACGATCCGCTTTGGTCAGAAAATCTTGACAGTAAAAATCCAGGACTTAAAAGAGCATGTAAAAAAAGAAGATGCGTCCTCTCTCTATACGGTTATAAAGGAAGAAAACATACAGCAGCCCACCAGGCATGAGTAGTTTTTGAAAATTTTCCGGCTGAAAGTTCTAGTCTTGTCCCTTTAAGCATACATTTTTATTGAAAAGGAGGGACAGGATGATGAACAATGAGATCCAGCATTTTGGAACAGAACGGAATAAAGAACATTCAATCAAAATGTCAAACAGAAGATTGCTTGATCTGACCGGCGTCAAAGAAGTGGATAGCTTTGATAATGAAGAATTTTTACTGCAGACCACAATGGGCTATCTTGTCATACGCGGAGAAAACCTTCATATGAAAAACCTCGATGTAGAGGAAGGATTAGTATCCATTAAGGGGCGAATTTATGAAGTTGCTTACCTGGATAATCACCAGGGAGAGAAAACAAAAGGACTCTTCAACAAGCTGTTTAAATGAGCCTGAATATACAGTTTATCACTATGGCGGCGATGATAGGCAGCGGCTTTTATATCGGAATGGCAGCGGATACGTTTTACCGGTTTCACAGACGAAAAAAAAGAAATAAACTCACTGTATATGTCTATGAAATATTATTCTGGATTTTGCAGTCCCTCATTATTTTTTACATTTTGTTTTTGATCAATCAGGGGGAAATTCGTTTTTATATCTGGATCGCTATACTCTGTGGTTTTGCCGGGTATCAGGCTCTGTTTAAATCTCTGTATTTAACCATTTTAGAGCAATGTATCATGTTTGCCGCTCGCCTGGTCCATGTTTGCCGCCGTCTTGTCGAATTGCTGATCATCGCCCCGGTCCAATGGATGCTGAAACTTCTGATTTACATATTATCGCTAATTTGGGGAATATTATTCTGGCTTTTGTCAATGTTGTGGAGAATTATTCAATACCCTGTTATGAAGGTTGGGAAACTCATCCTGGCCATTGTGCCAAAAAATGTGAAAAAATGCTTAGTCCAAAAAGGGAAAAAGTATAGTAAAATAAAAGGTATCATCAACCAGTGGTGGAAGAAACTGATGAGGAACAGGAGGTAATCGGTGATGGGATCAAGGAAACAACAGATTGCCAAAATTCAGTCCCGGTATATGGAGCAATATAATGAGTACATAGACCAGCGAAAACAAAAGAAAAAGTTTCTCTATCGCCGCCTGGCCCTTTTTGCGGCCGTAGTTCTGATTACTTTCGGTTCCCTTATGGTCTATCACCTTAACCAGCGGGAATTATACAAGCAAAAGCAGGAGGAGTATAATGAGCTTGAAGCAAGGCTGGAACAATTAAAATCCGAGGAAAAGCACCTGAAGGAAGAGGTCCAGCTGTTAAACGATACAGATTATTTGCTGCAAATTGCCCGTAAAGATTATTTTTTCTCTGAAGAAGGGGAAATTATATTTAAGATTCCTGACGAGAAGCCATCTTATTGACACGCTTTTTCTGACTTATATATAATAAATACTAATGAATACTTTTAAAACTTTTAAGGAGGAGCATTTTTTTTATGTCAGTTGAAGTAGGCAGCAAGTTGCAGGGCAAAGTGACTGGTATTACAAACTTTGGAGCATTTGTTGAACTGCCAGAAGGTTCAACCGGCCTCGTTCACATCAGTGAGGTAGCAGACAAATACGTCAAAGATATCAACGACCATTTAAAAGTAGGAGATCAGGTTGAAGTCAAAGTGATTAATGTTGAAAAAGATGGTAAGATTGGACTATCTATTAAGAAAGCGAATGAACATGCGGAAAAGAAACGCATGAAGAGAAAAAATGAATCCTTTGAAGCAAAAATGAACCGTTTTTTAAAAGAAAGCGAAGACCGTTTAGCTTCATTGCGGAAACACACAGAATCAAGACGTGGAGGTCGAGGCGCGAAGAGAGGATAACTTGCTGTCTATCGAAAGTTAACTGATAAAAATTTAAATAAGGAACAACATTTTCATAAAAAAAGGAGAAGCTGTACAACCAGCTTCTCCTTTTTGGTGCAACCGGATAAAGACCAGGCCTGTTAAAAAAGTGGTGCTTACCAGTTTATGTGGTGCGCACCACTTTTTTTATTTCAAGTACCGGAAGAAGATATCTTTTGTTCAAATTATTCTCGCCATTTCTAATATTAAACCTTCATCTCGTATATGCTGAGTCCGTCTGAAAAATAAAAAATCCGCACGTATATGTGCGGATAGGACAAGGATTTGGATGATGACCCGTACGGGATTCGAACCCGTGTTACCGCCGTGAAAGGGCGGTGTCTTAACCACTTGACCAACGGGCCCCTGTTTGAAAGCAAATGGCGGTGGAGGGAATCGAACCCCCGACCTCACGGGTATGAACCGTACGCTCTCGCCAGCTGAGCTACACCGCCACGGCAACTTTTTCTCAAGTCACAAGCAATATAGTACAACAGGTTTATACAGGCTGTCAATAGATTTTTAAATATTTTTGGCCATTTGCTTCAAGCATTCATACAATCGATCAGGCGTTGTCAGACAGGGTGCTTCCGCTTTCCTTTATCGTTTATCTCCAGCACCCGCCCCCGGGTTCACTTCAACTTTCCGATGGTGGCGGCAGCTTCCTCGCTGATCTTCCATTGCTAAGCGTGCGCTTCCGCTATTCTTTGCAGTTTGTCCAAATGTGGGGAATTTTTACTCAGTCTTCAGGGGAGCGCAAAATTTTTTCAAGGGGATTCTGGATGTTTTTTCACGATTCCGACACGGTTTAGGATACACTCTCCTAACTCTACTAACCGAATTGTTGAAAACTACTTCGTTTTTCAGAATGGAGTCGAACTTTTTTTGGTGATGCTCCTGTTGTTTTGACAAAAATTATAAAGGACTTGTGATTCAATAAAGAAACAAAGAAGGAGGATTGGTTATATGATCGGATCTATTTCAAAAACGCATTCAAAAACATCCCAAAAATTAAATGGGGATACATGGACAAAGTGGAAGCGTATAGCCGGGGAAAAATCCAGAAAATTGCTCATCGATCGTGGCTGGCTTCTTATTTTTATCGCCTTTTTACTGGGACGGGTCATCATTTTATCTGCCGTTTCTCCTTTTGCTGTCGCTTTTGTGGCTTCGGTATGGATGCTCAGGAGAAAGCTGACGTTGAAGCTGGCACTGGCTGCACTGACTGGTGCTTTAACCATCCATATGCAGCATACCATTCTTCTCTTTGCTGCCATCATGTTTTTCTTTACCTTCGCTGTACTGTTTAAAAAGGTAAAACACCAGCAGCGGATGATTCCTATACTTGTTTTTGCATCTTATTTTATATCCAGGATGGGAATGAATTATATTCAGGGGAACTGGTCTTCATATGAATGGATGTTTTCCATTGTGGAAGCCAGCTTAAGTGTGGTTCTCGTTTACATCTTTATGCAGGGTGTACCCCTTTTATCACCAAAACGTTATAAACAAACCCTAAAAAATGAAGAGATTGTCTGCATGATGATTTTATTAGCCTCCGTACTGACCGGAACCATTGGCTGGACCATTTATGATGCATCGGTCGAACAGGTGTTATCCCGGTACTTCGTGCTCTGGTTTGCTTTTGTAGCCGGGGCAGCCATAGGTTCTACGGTTGGCGTTGTTACTGGACTGATTTTAAGCCTTGCGAATGTGGCGAGTTTATATCAAATGAGCCTGCTGGCTTTTTCGGGATTACTGGGAGGGCTTTTAAAAGAAGGCAAAAAGCTCGGAGTCGGACTGGGCCTGTTCGTGGGAACGCTGCTCATCGGCATCTACTGGAATGAAGGCCGTGAGTTTACAACCATGTTAATGGAAACGGGTTTCGCTGTATTGCTGTTTTTTATGACTCCCGAGAGCTGGATTTCAAGAGTGGCCCGATATATTCCGGGGACAAACGAACATTCAAAGGAGCAGGAAAAATACATGCAAAAAGTTCGGGATGTGACAGCAAGCAAAATAGAACAATTTTCAGATATGTTTCAGGCCCTTTCAAAAAGTTTTTCAAAAATCGACCCGGATGAACATGATAAAGAAAACAAAAAAGAAATGGACTATTTTTTAAGTAATGTCACAGAAAAAACATGCCAATCCTGTTTTAAAAAAGAAAATTGCTGGGTCAGGAACTTTGATCAGACATATCAACTGATGCGGGAAATGACAGAAGGCATTGAAGACGGTTCACTGATGAAGCGTCGTAAGTTGCTGAGGGATTTTGAAAATCACTGTATCAAATCGAGCAAGGTAATCGAAACAATGAAACAGGAATTTTCCTTTTATTTGGCCAACCAGCGGCTGAAAAAACAGGTGATTGAAAGCAGAAGATTTGTAGCTGATCAGCTAAAAGGAGTATCGGATGTGATGGAGGAATTTGCAAAGGAAATTATGAAGGAGAGGAAAATTCAGGAGAGGAAGGAAACAGAGATTATGGACACAATAAAGGAACTTGGATTTGAAATTGAAAAGTTAGATATATACAGCCTTGAGGCCGGCAATGTGGATATCGAAATGACCTTATCCTTTTATGATTACCATGGTGAGGCATCAAAAGTCATCGCTCCTGTCCTGTCAGAAATATTAGGGGAGACCATTGAAGTCAAGCATGAGGAAGTTTCCCCTTTTCCCAATGGTTACGGCTATTTTGTGTTCAAATCTGCCAGGAAATATTCCATAAAAACCGGTGTTGCCCATGCTGCTAAAGGGGGAGGCCTGGTCTCCGGTGACAGTCATTTAACGATGGAACTTGGAACTGGACGATATGCACTGGCCATCAGTGATGGAATGGGGAATGGTGAGAGGGCTTATATTGAAAGTATGGATACGTTAAGCCTTCTGCAGCAAATCTTACAGTCGGGCATTGATGAAAAAGTGGCGATCAAATCGATTAATTCTGTATTGTCTCTACGCACAACAGATGAAATTTTTTCTACCCTGGATCTGGCGGTAATAGATTTACATAGTGCCGATGCGAAATTTTTAAAAATCGGCTCAACGCCAAGCTTTATCAAGCGGGGTGATCACGTATTGAAAATCGAGGCGAGCAATTTGCCTATAGGCATTATTCAAGAATTTGATGTAGATGTGGTCAGCGAACAGCTGAAACCAGGGGATCTGTTAGTTATGATGAGTGATGGTATTTTTGAAGGACCGAAATATGTGGAAAATACGGATGCATGGCTGAAGCGGAAAATTAGGGAAATGGAATCTGATGATCCCCAGGTTGTATCCGATTTGATCCTGGAAGAAGTATTCCGTTCAAAAGATGGTAAAATTGATGATGATATGACCGTGCTTACGGCAAAGATTGACAACAATATTCCAAAGTGGGCATCTTTTTCCTTATATAAAGAAGCGAAATAGAATCAAGTGACTTCCTCCTCTAGTAGAAGAAAAAAATTTCCAATCACTCCTTTTTAACAGGTATAAAATCGAAAGCAATCGTCGAGGATGATAATAGCAAAGGAGGAGGGAAGCAAATTGAGAAGAGGGACATTGAAGCAAATTTTACTAATTACCGACGGTTGTTCAAATCAGGGTGAAGATCCTGCAGCAGTCAGTTCCCTCATTCGGGAACAGGGGATTACGGTTAATGTCATCGGTGTACTGGAAGACGATCAATCGGAGCAGCCTGAAGGTCTTCAGGAAGTGGAAGAGATTGCATCAGCCGGGGGAGGGGTAAGCCGAATTGTTTTTGCAAAAGCCCTTTCCCAGACGGTTCAGATGGTGACCCGACAGGCCATGACCCAGACCATCCAGGGAGTTGTCAATCAGGAATTGCAGGAAATTTTAGGGTCAGAAAAATCCATGGATGATCTGCCCCCTGAGAAACGGGGAGAAGTGATGGAAGTTGTAGAAGAGTTGGGGGAAACATGCGATTTAGAAGTACTTGTTTTAGTGGACACAAGCGCAAGTATGACCAAAAAATTGCCTACAGTGAAAGAAGCCCTGGAAGATCTGTCATTAAGTCTTGGGGCCAGACCCGGAAAGAACAGATTTGCGATTTTCAGTTTTCCAGGGAAAAAACGGCATATTTCCAGGCTCCTGTCCTGGACCCCTTCCATCCAAAATATTTCATCGATATTCCCAAAATTGACGAGCGGAGGGATTACTCCAACAGGCCCTGCTTTAAAAGAGGCGTTGTTCCAGTTTGCCCGCACGCCGGAAATAAAAGAACGGAGAACATCAGATGAAATCTACTATGAAGAACCCGGTCATTGATGTAAAGCCTGGTACTTTTATAAACGGGAAGTGGCATCATCATACGTATCAGATTGTAAAAAAGCTTGGACATGGGGCGTGCGGCACCGTCTATTTAGCCTGCACTCAGTCGCAATATGTAGCATTGAAAATCAGTCATCAGCAGGCGTCCATTACAACAGAAGTCAACGTGCTAAAGGCACTGAATCAGGTCCAGGGAGCCCGCCTTGGGCCTTCTTTAATGGACGTGGATGACTGGCAAACCTCTACAGGAGAAACCCTGTCATTTTATGTTATGGAATATCTGAAAGGCTATGAATTGAATGCCTTTATTAGCCGAAAAGGCGAGGAATGGCTGGGTATTTTGGCGCTTCAGCTATTAGATGATTTGGATGCGCTCCATCAGGCGGGGTGGGTATTCGGGGATTTAAAACCAGAAAATCTCATTGTAATTGCTTCTCCGCCAAGGCTGCGCTGGATTGATGTCGGGGGCACAACCCGAATAGGCAGGGCGATTAAAGAGTATACGGAATTTTATGACCGGGGATACTGGGGGCTGGGCAGCAGAAAAGCTGAACCGGGGTATGATTTGTTCGCTCTGGCAATGGTGATGCTTCAGGTGTACTATCCAGGGCGGTTTGAGAAGGGGGCTGACCCGGTAAAAACGTTAAAAGAAAAACTGCACCAGCAGCAGATGCTTCAAAAATATTCCCCCTGTATCGAACGGGCATTATTTGGAAAATATAAATCCAGTAAAGAAATGAAGCAGGACTTATTAAACCATCTGACAACAAAACCAAAAAATCATGGGAAATCTGTTCAAAAAAGAGCACAGCCTGGCAAACATTCATCCCCTGATCATTATCGGATGCTGGAGTCTTTAGGGATTGGGCTTGTCCTGCTTTTGTTCAGCTTCGTATTTTTCATATTTCAATCCCTGTAAATCAAAAATGATAAAAAAATTCATTTTTTGTGATGTTCTCTTTGCAGTTCCTCCTTAGAAAGTGTAGGATATAAATGATACAGGAACAGCCGGGATCGGAGTGTGAGTGTTGATTCAAAAAAAGGTTCTTCATTTTGCAAAAAGACATAAGCTATTTAAAAAAGGTAGCCACATTTACATAGCTGTCTCCGGAGGACCTGACTCTCTGGCACTTCTCCATTTTTTTTCATCCATACGTAAAGAATATGAACTTACCCTGACAGCTATTTCCGTTGATCATCAGCTGAGGAAAAACGAATCTCTGCAGGATTTAGCATATGTCAGCGAAATTTGCAAGCGGTGGAATATTGAGTTTGCTGGAACTTCTCTAGATGTTCCTTCGTATAAAAAAAAGACAAAGATGGGGACTCAATCCGCTGCCAGAGAACTCCGCTATCGCTTTTTTGAACAGGTGATGAAGCAGGATTCGGAGCAATCTCCGCTTCTTGCTATGGGACACCATGGGGATGACCAGGTGGAGACGATGTTTATGCGGCTGATCAGAGGAACAAAGCCCGGGGGGATGCCGGTTAAGAGAAAGTTTGCAAACGGCTGGATCATCCGTCCGTTTTTATGTTTGACCAAACAGGAAATACTCACATACTGTGAACAACAGGGCATTGACCCGCGCGTCGATTCGTCGAATCTGTCACCTGTTTATACCCGAAACGCGTTTCGGCTTCATATGTTGCCATTTATCAAAGAATACAATCCCTCCATTCATGAAAATGTCCAATTGATCAGTGAATCTATACAGGAAGATGAACAATTTTTGGTTCAGCAGGCTGAAAAAGCAGTTGAACAGGCCGTTTCCTTTGCGGGGGTAAACACAGGTGCAAAAGTGAATCTGACATTATTTCGGTCCTTTCCTCGTCCTTTACAAAGACGTGCCTTTCATCTAATATTAAACTATCTTTACAGAAAACCTTCAGACGAACTTACATCTGTTCATCTGGAAAACATTTTTGAAGTCATGGAATCCAAGGACCCGAATAAAACCCTTCATTTTCCAAAACAATTGATGGTCAGAAAAACCTATGATGAATTGCTTTTTACGTTTGAAAAACGAAAAGAAACATCTTTTATCACTGTCATGCATCCTGGTGAGCCGATTGTACTGCCGAATGGATGGACAGTATATGCAGAGCGGATCGAGCAAAATCAGCCCCCTCCAGAACATTCGGAATGGGAGTTTGTTTGTGATGCTGAAGCAGTACCGATGCCTCTGGTTGTTCGGTCCAGAAAAGAAGGGGATCGCATTCGTGTTCGGGGATTGAATGGGAGAAAGAAGATAAAAGACATTTTTATTGACGAGAAGATTCCCAGAATGTTGAGGGACAGCTGGCCTGTTATAACGGATCAGAAGGGAAATATTCTCTGGCTTGCCGGTCTGAAAAAAGGGGAAGTTGACCACAAAACGGCTTCGAAATGGCTTAAAATCATAGTTGAAAAACCGGATACAAATAGGAGGAGCTGCAACATGTACAGTGATATTAAAGAAGTCTTAATCACCGAAGAGGAACTGCAAAAAAAGATCAAAGAAATCGCTGCACAATTAACAGAAGAATATAGCGGGAAATTTCCTCTGGCTATCGGGGTTTTAAAAGGCGCCATGCCATTTATGGCTGATTTGCTCAAACGGATGGAAACCCATCTGGAAATGGATTTTATGGATGTATCCAGTTATGGATCTGATACAAAGTCTTCCGGAGAAGTGAAAATTATTAAAGATTTAGACACAAAAGTAGAAGGAAGAGACCTGTTGATTATTGAAGATATTATTGACAGCGGTTTAACTCTGAGTTACCTGGTGGACTTGTTCAAATACCGGGGGGCAAAATCCATTAAAATCGTTACATTGCTGGATAAACCTGCCGGGAGAAAGGTGGATATAGAAGCGGATATTGTCGGGTTTAATGTGCCTGACGAATTTGTGGTGGGCTATGGACTCGATTATAATGAAAAATATCGGAATTTACCTTATATTGGTGTGTTAAAACCGGAAGTTTATTCCGAAAAATAAGAGTATGCAGAGAAATTTTGATCAGAGGCAGAGTTATTTTATAATAGTGTTTATTAGTTGTTCTTATACAAATGAATGTGGTACCATTCTATTAGTTTTGTCGTTTTGGGAGGAGGTAGGCAATGAACCGGATATTTCGCAACACAATCTTTTATCTAGTCATATTCCTGGTAGTCATTGGAGTCGTTGGTTTATTCCGCGGAACAAACCAGCAGACACAGAATTTAAATTACAGTGAGTTTTACGAAGCATTGAATAATGGTCAAATAGAAAGCATGACCATTCAATATACAAATCAAGTTTATGCCGTAACAGGTGAACTTGAATCAGGTGGTGAAAACCAGCCATTTGTTGTTGAAATTCCATCAACTGATCAGGAAATTGAACGGATTACAGCTGTCGCGGAAGAGCAGGGTGTCGAACTGGATTTTGAAGCGGCGGAAGAAGCAAGTGCATGGGTGAGATTCTTCACATCCATCATTCCGTTTATCATCATTATTATTCTGTTCTTCTTCCTGCTCAATCAGATGCAGGGCGGCGGAAACCGGGTCATGAATTTTGGAAAAAGCAAAGCAAGACTGTATAACGAAGAGAAAAACAAAGTTAAGTTTAAAGATGTAGCAGGCGCAGATGAAGAAAAGCAGGAATTGGTTGAGGTAGTGGAATTCTTAAAAGACCCGCGTAAATTTTCGCAGCTGGGAGCACGGATTCCTAAAGGGGTCCTGCTTGTCGGACCTCCGGGAACCGGTAAAACCTTGCTGGCAAGAGCTGTTGCCGGTGAAGCGGGAGTTCCGTTTTTCTCCATCAGCGGTTCTGATTTTGTAGAAATGTTTGTCGGTGTTGGTGCGTCCCGGGTACGTGATTTATTTGAAAATGCGAAGAAAAATGCACCGTGTATTATATTTATTGATGAAATTGATGCTGTTGGACGTCAGCGTGGCGCCGGATTGGGCGGGGGCCACGATGAACGGGAACAGACCCTGAACCAGCTCCTGGTTGAGATGGATGGCTTTAGTGCCAATGAAGGAATTATCATCATTGCTGCCACAAACCGTCCGGATATTCTTGACCCGGCGCTGCTCCGACCTGGCCGGTTTGACCGTCAAATTACGGTAAACCGTCCGGATGTAAAGGGCCGGGAAGAAGTGCTTAAAGTCCATGCGAAAAATAAACCACTGGATGATACGGTTAATCTGAAAACCATTGCCCTTAGAACGCCTGGTTTCTCAGGGGCTGATCTTGAAAACCTGTTGAACGAGGCTGCTCTTGTTGCTGCAAGAGCCAATAAAAATGCGATCGATATGGAAGATGTGGATGAAGCCATTGACCGGGTCATTGCCGGACCGGCGAAAAAAAGCCGTGTGATTTCCGAGAAAGAACGGAAAATTGTTGCTTATCACGAAAGCGGGCATACGGTGATCGGTATGGTCCTGGATGAAGCCGATATGGTGCACAAAGTAACCATTGTACCACGCGGGCAGGCAGGCGGTTATGCTGTTATGCTGCCAAAGGAAGACCGTTATTTTATGACGAAGCCAGAGTTGCTGGATAAGATTACAGGTCTGTTAGGGGGCCGGGTTGCTGAAGAAATTATTTTCGGAGATGTATCTACCGGTGCTCATAACGATTTTCAGCGTGCAACAGGCATTGCGCGTAAAATGGTTACCGAATATGGCATGAGTGATAAACTGGGGCCTGTACAATTTGGCAATCCAAGTGGACAGGTATTTCTTGGCCGGGATATCCAGAGTGAACAAAATTATAGCGATCAGATTGCCTATGATATTGATCAGGAGATTCAAAACATTATTAATGAGTGTTATGACCGGGCTAAACGAATCTTAACAGAAAACCGGGATAAGTTGGAGTTAATTGCTAAAACACTTCTTGAAGTGGAAACCCTTGATGCGGAACAGATTAAATCTCTGTTTGAAAAAGGGGAACTTCCGGAAAAGCCAGAGCCTGCCTCAGGCGAAGAAAAAGAAGAAACCAGTGACCAAAAACAGGATCAGGCATCCGGTGATGTCAAGGTCAATATTCAGACAAAACCGGATGAAAAAAATGATTCTGAAAAGCAGGATGACGAAAACAAAAATAATGATTAGTGATCCTGTCAACCAGCTGTATTTTTACCCTTGCTATTTTAGCAGGGGTTTTTCTTATTAATCAGGAAATGATACGATACGATTCAGCGTATATGCATCACTTTGTGTTCCTTCAGCTTCCGTCCTTGGCCTCTTGAAGTCCGGCCCTCCCCGGTTATTTTTCAGCAGTCTTCGCGGATAAGCGAATCACTTTGAGCTGTTCTTGTTTCTCTTTAGGAATAACTGCATGATGTGTGGTATGATGTCGGTAGTAAATGGTTCATATGCAGGATGGAAACCAGCTTTTTTTCATAAACAGACAGGAATGGCCAGCAACAAGAAAAAGGAGATGAAAACAGATGAGTGACTATTTAATTCGCGCAACAGCTTTTGATGGAAATGTACGTGCATATGCCATCAAATCTACTGAAACGGTCAATGAAGCATGCAGAAAACAGGACACATGGGCCACTGCATCTGCGGCTCTTGGACGGACGATTACGATAGGTGCCATGATGGGGGCTATGCTAAAAGGGGATGACCAGTTAACGATCAAGATTGAAGGAGATGGGCCGATTGGTGCCATTATTGTTGACAGCAATGCAAAAGGAGAGGTGCGCGGATATGTAAAAAATCCCCATGTACATTTTGATGAAAAAAATGAAAAAGGAAAACTGGATGTCAAGAGAGCTGTCGGAACCAGCGGATTTGTCAGTGTCGTGAAGGACCTTGGGCTTCGGGATTACTTTACTGGACAGGTTCCCATCGTTTCCGGAGAAATCAGTGAGGACTTCACGTATTATTTTGCAAGGTCAGAACAAATCCCTTCTGCAGTAGGTGCCGGGGTGATTGTGAACCCTGATTTATCCATTCAGGCATCCGGGGGATTTATCATTCAAATGATGCCAGGGGCAGAAGAAGATACGATTACACAAATTGAGAAACGTCTGGAAACGATACCTCCGATTTCCTCTATGGTTCGGGACGGCAAAACTCCTGAGGAAATATTAGATGTTTTGCTGGATGGGGGAAAGGTAAATGTATTAAATAAAATGCCGATTGCATTTAAATGCCGCTGTTCCAAAGAGCGGATCGGAAACGCGATTGCTGCACTCGGGGATGAAGAAATTCGGAAAATGATTGAGGAAGACCAGGGTGCTGAGGCGGTATGTCATTTTTGTAATACCAGATATCACTTTACAATCGGTGAACTGGAGAAGCTAAAGTCTAGATAAAGAGGTGGCCGATTTGTCAAGAAGGTTGTTGTGGGGAATCATTATTCTTCTTATAGCGACGAATATTGCAACTTTGATTGGATTTATAAACTATCAGTCGGAGGGGTCAATACCCCTTGATGTCGAAAATAAGGGAAAGGATTTGGGTAAACAAGTTGCGATTGTGGGTGATTCATCCATTGATCGGGAGGACTGGCTTCAGGAGTTAGTTGATGCTCACGGAGAAAAAGTTCTCGAACAGATGATTGATCGCGAGGTTGTTTCCAAGCTGGCGGATCATTATGAACTGAAATTGAACGAAAAGTGGATCGACAGAGAACTATCTCATATAGAAAACACCATTCATACATTTGATGAGAAGACAGTTAAAGAGATGCGAAAGGAACTGAGGGAGAACATTAAATACCGCCTTTATCTGGAAGAGTTGCTGACAAAGGACATCGTCGTTGAAGAACAGCGGATAAAAGCGTATTTTGACGAGAACGGCGATCAGCTGAATTTCCCGAAATCGTATCAGCTATCCCATATCGTTCTGGATGATGATCATGAAGTTCAAAAAGTACTTGCAGAACTTGAAGCGGGTGCTTCCTTTAGCATGCTGGCAAGGGAATATTCGATTGACCCTTTTACTAAGGATAAAGGTGGTTATCTCGGCTATTATGCTGAAGGGAATGTATATTTGCCACAACAGTATTATGATATTCTGGAGCAAATAAATCATGGGGAATATAGTTCTCCTTTTAAAACAGAAGAGGGTACTGTCATTTTATATCTTCATCGCACTTTGCCAGAAATTACGTTTACGTACGATGAGGTGAAGCACGCCATCAAACGAAGACTGGCTCTAGAACAGATAAATGTCAATCAGGCGAAAAAATATTTATGGGAAGAAGTTGGAGTGGAATGGATTTATGAAGAATCATAATCATGCCGCTGCATCCGCGATGGATTTGATCAATTGGCCGACAGACTCGTCAAAGGACGAGTTTTCTTTTTGAAAGAAAGATAAAACCAATGAAGCTGCACAGGGACGATGGCAGTTTTTCCGACTGGGAGGATTTGATCAGCCTCGGAGAGTCTGTATCCAGTGCTCTGGCCTGCTGCTTTCGAGCAGCGTCATGACTGGTTTTCCTGTAGATTTCTATAAATAGGGATCCTTTTTCTTAAGGTTTGTTCTGTCATGAGCTTTTTTACCAGCTAATGGACTTCCCTGTTTTCCTCGATTTTGGATTATTCATGATTTTGAAAGCGAGATTGTGTACAATAGAAAAAGCAGATCATGGACGAGAAAGGGCGATGTAGAATGGTCTACCGGTTGCGTGCAGGCAATCATTATTATGATATACATGAACAAACACTGGTTATGGGTATTTTAAATGTAACCCCTGATTCCTTTTCCGACGGGGGTAAGTATGAAGAAATCGATCAAGCGCTCCAACATGCCAAACAAATGGAACAGGATGGTGCCCATATCATAGATGTCGGGGGTGAATCGACCAGACCGGGACATGAACCAGTATCTGCCGAAGAAGAAATAAAACGTGTGATCCCGGTTATTGAACAGATAAAGGATGAAGTCAGCATTCCCGTCTCGATTGATACGTACAAGGCGGAAACGGCCCTGCAAGCCATTCGTGCCGGTGCCCATATCATAAATGACGTCTGGGGAGCGAAAAAGGATCCGGAAATTGCTGATGTAGCTGCAGAATACGATGTTCCAATTGTATTAATGCATAATCGTGACCATACCGATTACGATGACCTTCTAGAGGATATAAAAAAAGATTTAGAAGAAAGTATAACGATAGCTAAAAAGCGAGGGGTTAAGGATGATCAGATTATCCTGGACCCCGGAATCGGATTTGGAAAAACGATGGAGCATAACCTGTATATTATGCGGAGGCTGGAAGAACTAACTGTTTTAGGCTACCCTCTCCTGCTTGGGACATCAAGGAAAAGATTTATTGGACATGTTCTCGATTTACCTGTTCATGAACGGGTAGAAGGCACCGGAGCATCTGTATGTCTCGGTATTCAAAAAGGAGCGTCAATCGTTCGGGTTCATGATGTGAAAGAAATGGCAAGAATGGCAAAGATGATGGACGCCATGTTAGGGAAACGGGGGTTCAGCATTGGATAAAATTTTTATCAATGGCATGAAGTTTTATGGATATCACGGGGTCTTTCCCGAAGAAAACAGACTGGGCCAAACGTTTATCGTCGATGTCACACTGGAAGTTGACTTAATACCAGCAGGAAATAGTGATGATATAAAAGACAGTGTTGATTATGGGGAAGTTTATGAATGGACGAGACAGGTTGTTGAGGGCAGCGCCAGGAACTTAATCGAGACCGTAGCTGAAGATCTGGCTGCATTACTTTTCAGGAAGTACGAAACCATTCAGAGGGTGAAGATTAAGGTTACCAAGCCGAATCCCCCTATTCCTGGTAATTATGAAGGAGTAGGCGTGGAAATTTGCAGGGAGCGTTGAACATGAACCGTTTTTATATCGCTCTGGGTTCTAATATTGAACCCAGAAAAGATTATTTAGATCTGGCCATTCAAATGCTGCAGGAACATCCTCAAATAAAAGTGGCCGCACGGTCATCGGTGTATGAAACGGAGCCTGTCGGCTATGTGGATCAGTCTTCATTTCTGAATATGGTGATTAAAGGGAAAACTCTGTTATCACCGTTTGAGTTGCTGGATGTTTGCCAGACTATAGAGTACCGGCTTGGCAGAAAGAGGGAAATGAAGTGGGGACCAAGGACCATTGACCTTGACATTCTGATGTATAATAATGAGAATATTGAAACTGAGCACCTGATGATTCCACACCCCCGGATGTTTGAACGAGCATTTGTATTAATACCTTTTTCTGATCTCGATGGCGATTTGCCCATTGACGGAATCACCATCAATCATTATATCCGAAAGTTATCAGATCAAGAGAGAAAAGGAGTGCGAAAATGGATGCCGATAAGTGGGGAAGAAGGATTCGATCATTCCGCAAATTAAAAGGATATACCCAATTGGAATTAGCTAAAGCGTTAGGTTATTCTGTTTCTGTGCTTGGAGAAGTGGAAAGGGGCATACGAAAACCAGATGATTTAATGATTGAAAGGATTTGCACTGTATTGGAAGTTAGCCCTGAGGAATTGTCTCCGGAGGAATAAACATAAGTTTGAAGGAGGGGCCGCGATGTTTAAAATTGGAGATATCACCATCCCGAACAGAGTTGTTCTTGCACCAATGGCTGGTGTGTGTAACTCAGCTTTCAGGCTGACGGTCAAAGAGTTCGGAGCTGGACTCGTTTGTGCCGAAATGGTCAGCGACAAAGGGATTGTTTATAAAAATGAAAAAACTTTAAATATGCTGTATATAGATGAAGATGAAAAGCCGATGAGCCTGCAGATTTTTGGCGGTGAAAAAGAAACCCTGGTGGAAGCAGCATCGTTTGTTGACCATCATACCAATGCCGATATTATTGATATCAATATGGGTTGTCCGGTGCCAAAAATCACAAAATGCGATGCAGGCGCTAGATGGCTACTGGAGCCGGAAAAAATATATGAAATGGTTTCAGCTGTAGTTCAAACAGTTGAAAAGCCAGTAACCGTTAAGATGAGAAGCGGCTGGGATGAAGATCATATCTATGCAGTAGAAAATGCAAAGGCGATTGAAGAAGCAGGTGCCAGAGCAGTAGCCGTCCATGGACGTACGCGGGCACAAATGTATGAAGGAAAAGCGGACTGGAACATTATTAAACAAGTTAAAAAAGCGGTAAATATTCCGGTTATCGGCAACGGGGATATTACCACTCCTCAGGAGGCGAAGCGCCGCCTCGATGAAACGGGTGTTGATGCCGTAATGATTGGAAGAGCAGCATTAGGCAATCCATGGATGATCTATCGTACGGTAAAATATCTCGAAACAGGTGAATTAATCGGAGAACCGGAACCCAGGGAAAAAATCGATGTATGTAAGCTGCATATGGATCGCCTCATCCGTCTTAAAGGAGAAAAGGTAGCCGTCATGGAAATGAGGAAACACGCAGCATGGTACTTGAAAGGCATGCGGGGCAATGCCAGAGTAAGGCAGCGAATTAACGAATGCGAGACCCGTGAACAACTGGTGAATGTCCTGGATTGTTATGTTCAGGAGTTAGAAGCCGAAGAAAAGGTTTCCTGATCGCAGGCTTTATTTGAATCATTCACGTTTTACAATTATGATGAACTGGAGTGATCAACCATGACTGAGGAATTAAACGATTTAATGAGGGCCCGGCTTGAAAAGTTAGAAACCTTAAAAGAGCAGGGGATTGAACCTTTTGGTGATAAGTTTGAACGCACGTTTCAGTCCGGTGACCTCAAACAAACATATGATCATTACTCTAGAGAAGACCTTGAGGAACAAGCGGTCGAGGCTGTCATTGCCGGACGTATAATGACCAAAAGGGGAAAAGGAAAAGCCGGATTTGCCCATATTCAGGATCTGACAGGCCAGATCCAAATTTATGTTCGCAAAGATACAGTAGGCGATGAAACTTACGAATTGTTTAAAACAGCTGATATCGGAGACATTGTGGGCGTAACAGGTGTGCTGTTCAAAACAAAAGTCGGCGAATTATCTGTGAAAGCCAGAGACTTTCACATTTTAACCAAATCCCTGCGCCCGCTTCCTGAAAAATTCCACGGATTAAAAGATATCGAGCAGCGTTACCGTCAACGGTATCTTGATTTAATTATGAACCCGGAAAGCCGGGATACTTTTATTACTCGAAGCAAAATCATTCAATCGATTCGGCGCTATTTAGATGAAAATGGTTTTCTGGAAGTGGAAACACCGATGATGCACTCCATACCGGGGGGGGCTGCGGCCCGTCCATTTATTACCCATCACAATGCGCTGGACATTCCTTTATATATGCGTATCGCTATTGAACTGCATCTTAAGCGTCTGATTGTGGGTGGCCTGGAAAAAGTCTATGAAATCGGACGAGTCTTCCGAAATGAAGGCGTTTCAACCCGGCACAACCCAGAATTCACCATGCTGGAACTTTATGAGGCTTATGCAGATTTCCATGACATTATGGACTTAACGGAAAACTTAATCGCACATGTAGCTAAAGAAGTATTGGGTACGACTAATATCAAGTATGGAGATTTCGATATCAACCTTGAGCCGAAATGGAACCGGGTTCACATGGTTGACGCCATTAAAGAACATACGGGAGTAGACTTCTGGAAAAAGATGAATGACGAAGAAGCAAAACAGCTTGCAAAAGAACATGGTGTAGAAATAAAGGAAACAATGACCTTTGGCCATATTGTTAATGAATTTTTTGAACAAAAAGTTGAAGATAAACTCATTCAGCCTACTTTTGTATATGGCCACCCAGTAGAAATCTCACCCCTTGCCAGGAAAAACAAAGAAGACGCCAGGTTCACAGATCGATTTGAATTATTCATCGTAGGAAGAGAACATGCCAATGCTTTTTCGGAACTTAATGATCCAATCGATCAGCGAGAGCGCTTTGAGGCTCAGTTGAAAGAAAGGGAGCAGGGAAATGATGAGGCTCATATGATGGATGAGGATTTCATCGAGTCTCTGGAATATGGCATGCCTCCAACAGGCGGTCTGGGAATCGGAATTGACCGACTTGTGATGTTATTAACAGATTCACCATCCATCCGTGACGTTCTTTTATTCCCACAAATGCGCAATAAATAGAATAATATTCAAGAACTACTTTACTCAGTTCTCCTCAGAGAGGGCTGAGTTTTTTATTGTCATATAAGTGTAGAATAGGAACAGTGCCACGGACATTGATCTAATCTCCAGGGAATAACCGATCCGGATGTTCTTCATATCCCCCTTCTTACTCGTGAAAATCAGAGAGGTATAGGTAAACGAACTTCTTCTTATAATAATTTGCTAAAAAATAACAGAAAAAAGTTTATTTTAAGGACTTGATTTCATTGTTTAATCGTGATAAATTATTAAACGTTGCGATAAGAAAAGACAAAAAAAATTGACAAAAAGAATTGCATTTGTTATACTAAAAAGGTCGCCATTTTTAGAAAACGCGGCTTTTCGAACCTTGAAAACTGAACAAAACAACTTGTAACGCCAGAAGCGAGAATCAAATGATTCAAACAAATTTTTTGGAGAGTTTGATCCTGGCTC
>NZ_SMAN01000024.1 GCF_004342905.1 Melghiribacillus thermohalophilus
ACTTCCTCTCTATCGGTATTGGTTGGTTACTATTAACGATAGAGGAAGATTCTGCATTTTTCAATTTTCAACACACTTCATTGGGGAGAGCCAAACAATGGCTATTTTTTTTACTATACTAGATTTTGTTTTATAGTTAAACAGGATCATCATGAATTTATCTGAAATCATGTCTGGCCTTATGGATCTAATCCCGGGTATGTTTATGGAGCCTGACTGACACCCGCGGCAGTCCAGCAACATGAGTCCGGACATCGTTTCAAACTAGAATATTTTGGAATAACAAATTGATGGAGATAACGGCCAAGGAAGACGAAGAGATGATCGGTCGGGTATCCTGAAAGGGGCTGATACGCACCTGGAAGATGGAACCTTCTGGAAAATCGATCAAAGACAACATCAACATAACAGAATGATTGATTTGAAAAAAATCTATCGATGTAATCTGTGCAGCCAACACCAACAAAGAAGGAAAAGCGTTATATGCTCTCCCGTTATCAGAAAAGTCCGTTTCCGGCTTCCGAGAATGTCCAGGAGGAAAAATGGAGAAGGCGAATCCCCCAAACACGTTTCCATTACGGAATTGCATGAAGAACTAAGGTCTGTCTTCAACCACAGAGCATGACACACCTTCCGATCAGATCATCACGTAGATGAAGGTGAAATCGTGGAAGGAAATCCTCTTCCGTTAGAACATGATTTTTGCACGTTTGGAGGTCGACGCCATTTTTCATAGCATCTCTGTCGCTCAGATTTATAACTTTTGAATCATCAGTTTGTATGATTTTCCTCGGGTATTTCAAATGTACCTTTCCAGTCTGTAACGATTTCATAGTAGAGGTGGCTAACTTCAACGAATAGTTTTTCCGAGTTTTCTATATACTCTTTTTCAATATAGAAACCGTAATTCTCGACATCCGCAAACCTGCTGCCAAATTCAGGTGTCTCTCCTTTTTCGTTTTCGATATGAAACATAATCTTTGAAAATGTGTCATCCCGTACTTCATCTGAATGAACAGGCATGCCGCCGACAAGTTTCATATAGGGGACGTCCGCATGATCTGGCAGTTCGTAGGAAATAAATATTCCCATGTCTTCTTCTCGAAAAGTACTATTCAGGAAAATATCCGTATTTTTTATCGTCTCCAGAAATCGATTGATTTCGGGGACTTCATCAGTACTATTGTTTAAAAATGTCTTATAGGGTTCTGTATCCACTTCGAAGCTAAATTCATCTGATCCGACCATGGTGACTCCTTTCAGTTCAAGATCAATCGTATTCGGCCAGTGGTTAAAGGGATGAGTTTGAATAACATATGATCCGTCTTCGGTTTGTTCTATTCTGGCTCCAGCACTGTAATCCCGTATTTCTCCTTGATCAGTATTCATAACCAGTTGAATTCGATTCCCTAATCGATCTTCTGCAGGTTCAAAATGAAAATATAGCCGGTTATTCGTCGTGCCGAGTTCAAGCATTTCCCAGGTTAGTGTATGTCCCATTACCTCCACTTCCCGGTTTAAATCAATCGTTTTTACAATCTCATCATTTTCGTCAAAATGGACTGGCAGGCGAATGTCATCCAGTTCATAGTTTTCATCACCGATCCGTATCATGGCACCCGACAGGATGAGTTCTTCCATCGAGGAGATCCGTTCGTACCCTTCATCCGTTCTCTTGAGAAATTCCGGAAATTGGATTTGATGATACAGACGATTTTGATAGACTATCCCTTCAGTGATAGACCACCTTCCCCGTGAACTGCCCAACATGATTTCCTGATCATTGTCAACTAAACCCGGACTGATTATGAGCTCCGGAAAGTTTTCTTCAATATGTTCCCTGGTGAGGTTGAACCCATCCTCACCGAGATCAATACTGTAAAACAGATAGGAAAAATCTTTAGTAAACCAGATTTCATCTATGGACAACGTCCGGTTCGTGCCCGGAACATCGATTTTTATATCTTCATAATGGCGTGTAAGTCCCAGTTTTTCCGCTCGTTTGAGACCTGGAGTTTTTTCATATTGAAAGGCTTTGACATCTTCCCAGCTGTCAGCTACATATATTTCCGGTTCAACCCTGTCCCTGCTGCTATCAACATATACAATAATGATAAAAAGCAAAAATCCGATGATTCCTGCCATCCATTTCTTTTTCCTCATGTCCCAACATCCTCTGTCCTGTTTTATCTGTATTATTTTCGAATCGATCATCTACTTGTGGGAAAGGATCAAAATTGTGATGGGTTCTTTTATAGTGTCGTTGCACCCATTGGTGTTGGCCAAAAATAGAATGATCCCGACAAAGGCTAAGAAACACTTCTGTAAAATAAGATCCACCCTTCCCGGCCACATCAATCTTTGATGATTCCATGACTCGTCCCGGTTAAAACCTCTTTTCCGTCCTGATTGCGAAAAATAGATTTCATTGAAAGTTTTTTATACGTATCCCTTTGCTCGATATCAGTTATGGTTATTTCGCAGGTGATGGTGTCTCCTGAAAAAACAGGTCGCACATACTCAAAATTCATATTTCTTGCAATATAGTTTAAATCACCTCCAATTTTGGTTGCAATACTGGATGTTAGCAACCCGTGCACCATTAATCGTCCATGTTCATCCCGACTCATATGATGTTCCCCTTTGTCACCGGTCAGCTCCGCAAATTGCAGAATTTCCTCATCGGTAAACGTCCGCGTCCAGGTAAACACATCGCCAGCTTTCAGAACCATCCTGATCAACCCCTTTGTAAAATATGGAATTATACTATAACTATATCATAGGACCAGGAATAAATGAATAGTCATTCATTTTGCTAGAAGTTCCCAGCAGGGAGCACTCCAATTGAACTTTTCAACAAAAGATATCAGAGTTCGCACCCAAAAAATCAGGGCTTAAGCACGAGATATCAGGACTCAGATCTCAAATATCAGGGTTCACGCAAAAAATATCAGGACTCAGATCCCAAATATCAGGGCTCACGGAAAAATATCAGAGTTCAGATCCCAAATATCAGGGTTCACGTGTGCGATATCAGAGTTCGCACCCAAAAAATCAGGGCTTAAGCATGAGATATCAGGGTTCTGCTCCGAAATATCAGAGTTCACGCAAAAAATATCAGGACTCAGATCCCAAATATCAGGGCTCACGTGCGCGATATCAGGGTTCGCGCGTGAAAAATCAGGGTTCTGCTCCGAAATATCAGAGTTCACGTAAAAATATCAGGGTTCAGCACGAAACACCATCTCCCTCCTCTTTGAACTTAAAGAAGAGGTGGGATAAACGTGTAAGGTAAAAAATCCGAACGAGCTTCATTCGTACATGAACTCGTTCGGATTTTTCTTTTTGTCAATTTGCATCGCATCCCGCGAGGCTGCATGGGGCAGCTCATTCCTTTCTCTTTCAAAATTTCCCCGCTGGAGTCTACGCATGTCTGGTTCGTTTTTTTTATCTTGCATGATTGATTTAGCAATCATTCTTTCTGATCGAACGTTCCTTTGGTTTTCGATCCTATTCCATCACTGACCGGAGGCAAAAAGCCTTCCTGACTGATATAAATCTGGTCTTCATGAAAATACTCTTTAAACTGATCGAGGACTTTTTTGTAAGCTTCCGGGTGGAACCAGTCTTCTAGTCCGATTTTCTTATAAAGATCATAAACGCCGAGATTGCTGGTACGTTTTCCCCCGCTTCCATCCCCCATAAAATAATCATCGATGGTCACGCGGTCAACGACTGAATGGAGTTTGCCGGCAAATTCCCGGGAACAGGGCAACACTGGTGATACAGCTGCCTGTGCGGGAATTCCTACTTCTTTCAATTCAGCAAGGGTCCGCAGTCGTCCTGCAATTGGCGGAGCCTTCGGGGTAAATTGTTTGCGGATATCCTCCCTGTCGGTTTCTACTGTGATGCTGACGAGAAGACGATCTTTTAATGCCTGCAGAATGTCCATATCCCTGGTCACCAGTGGGCTTCTCGTTTGAAGCAGCAGAAAGTCCGGGGGAATCTCAACCATTGATTTCAGAATAGATCGGGTAATCCGTTCCTGAACTTCGACTGGCTGGTAGGGATCCGTACTGGAAGACATAAAGATCGTGATTATATTATGCTTTTTCCTTGCCCGTCTCATTTCTTTCACATAAAGCTCCGCTGCATTTTCCTTTATATCCACCCATGCCCCCCACTCTTCTTTCCGAAACCGATTAACAGGCATCTGGCGGACATAGCAATAGGAACAGCCGTAACTGCAACCTGTATAGGGATTGAGGGAATACGTATATCCTGTGAGATAACCGCTGGCTTTTGTCAAAATGGATCTGGCCTGTTTGCCTGCTATGTTCATTGAAACCTCCTCACTTCGATAGCTTTTTTTACGTTTATGGCTCGATATGGCGGGAACACACATCTTCGGCAACGTGTCTAGGTGAGAAATTGAACGCAGCTAAGAAGAAACGATATTGCCGGAATTTACATCTTCGACAACTTTCCGATGGCTTTTCACCATGTTTTCTGGAAGTTCATCAGGATGGAAAAATTTCAGATCAATCGTTTCCGAAGAATCGGTTTGTAGTATCCCCTCATATTCTCTAGTATAATAGGCGATCGTCACGACATAAAATTCATCACCGTTTTCAGCTTTGACAAAATGCTCCGGACCGGAGTACACGCTGGCAAGTTTGAGTTTGCCAGCAGACAGTCCCGTTTCCTCAAGCAATTCTCTCCGTGCGGTATCTTCGGTGGATTCGCCGAGTTCCATCAGACCCCCGGGGAGCCCCCAGATCCCTTCCGGATACGGACGCTGCTGAAGCAAAATCCGTTCCTTGTCATCCATGACAACGACAACTGCACCTGTCAGGATTACCGGACGTTTGCCAACCAGTTTCCTCAGTTCTTCTACATAGCCCATGATTATCCCTCTTTTTTTGATTGCTTTTCTTTCACATATATCATTCTCGATACACCGAGTCCGGTGGCGCCCAGAATTGTAAATAGCAGGGCCCGGAACTCCAGGGAAATATCGGACAGGTCTACACCGATAACTTTAACGAGGGTTGCGAACAACAACGAAATCCCGGTAAGACGAAAAGGTTTTTCCTGCCTGATGATCCCATAGGCAATAAATCCAACTGCATAAATTGACCACGCCAGCGAACTAAACAGATGCTGGACGTTGAGATCCCATTCCTTCGTTGCTGCATAACTGATTTGTGTCAGCCATATGAGAGGGAGGAGAATATTGGCATAGAATAGTCCCTTTAACAGATCGGTTTTCTGGAATGCATTATATCTCTTCATGGCATGAGTGACAAATAATAATGATCCAACCATTACTGTCCAGGACAGGGTTGGCCACGATAGCACCTGTTCGATCGGTTCAGTCAGTGTCAAAAATAGTCCAAATCCATATGGGAATAATGCCAGGATCGTCTGAAAATGAATGCTGAATCTGAACCCAATCCATAGGGCGATGGCTCCTTCAATGAGCAAAAGCACAGGCATGGTATCTGATTGAAATATCTCCATAACCGCGAACATGAAGGCAAAGGTTGCGATACCTGCTAATAAAGCAAACCGATCTTTGTCTTTCGATAAATACCATACTGCCCCTGCACCGTATAATCCCGCAAAACCTAAATAGTACCATTGCTGCTGCCATTCAGTGATCCCCAGTGCAATCCATCCGGCCATAAGCAGAAAACTGGAAAAACTGGAGATCGTCTGTGTAGGGTGGTTCAGTTTGTTGCCCATGAACAGCACGAATAAAAACATGTGCTGAACCATCGCGCCGTAACTAAACGCATCCAGCTCTGAAATCGGGTTAAAAACAAGGGATGCGATAAATGCTATATGTAGAAGCCAGAACGATACATAATGTAAAATCGTATACTGATTTCTCATTCCATAGTAGAGAAAGGCTCCGTACAATAAAACTTCATAAGTGACAAATAATCCTGTATTCAATCCTGTACTCTCCAGAAGAAAAGGGATGAATACCCCTCCCGCGGATGACAGGACAGCCAGTGCCTGCGAACGGTGCCGGTGTGCGAAAAAGACCCCGCCTGCAATCCAAAACAGATTCAATACAGCGGCTAAGACAAATGGAAAATAACCGTAAAGGACATGAGCAGCAAACGTAGACAGCATAAACAGAATGATGGAACCCGCCAACAGCACCTGTCCAAGTCTCTCTCTCTTCTTCCTTATCTGAAGCTCCCCTAAAATGACAAACCCGCAAGCTATGAAGTATCCCAGAGCAACCCGTACAGGCTCTGTAATGAAGCCTCTGTCGAAGGTGGCTTTAAATCCCCAGACCACCCCGATGATCAAGACAAAAATGAAGATTCGGGGCAGCCATACTTTCCCCAGCACGTGTTCCCAATCTACCGGCTCTTTGTGAGCAAATTCTGTTTTATCAGAATCGTTCTGAATGATAGTCGACTGTTTATATTCTGTGTTCCATTCATGATTTTTTTCTCCTTTTAACAGCTGGACTTCCTGTTCTAGCTGCTGAATTCGTTTTTCCAGTTGATCGATCCGAGTTTGTTCGTTCATTTTTTCACCCTTCCCATAAATGGCTTATCTCGTCATTCCACGCCAGAGGTTGTAAATGTAAGCCTTTCCAAACAAAATTTTCTACTTTTTTCATTCTATTTTACAGTATTTTTGCTTTGGATGGTTTATAATAAGAAAAAATAAATAGAAAGGCTGTTACAAATTATATGAGTGAACCTTATTCCAAAAGAGAAGAATTGGCCAATGCCATTACCCATGGTCTTGGGGTGTTGTTCAGTATTGCTGCCCTGATCATCCTGATCATTTATGCCAGTCAAAACGGGAGTGCCTGGCAGATCATATCGGTCACCATATATGGTGTGACCATGTTATTGATGTACCTGTCATCAACCATTCTCCACAGTTTGCCTCCCGGGAGATGGAAAAATTTTTTCTTGATGATGGATCATACATCCATTTATTTATTTATCGCCGGAACCTATACACCTGTATCCCTGCTGCTGATCAAAGGAACCATTGGATGGCTTCTGTTTGGCCTCGTCTGGGGGATCGCGTTATTGGGCATCGTTTTTAAAATGATTTTTTTGCAAAAGTTTATGATTTTATCTACCCTGCTGTACTTATTGTTAGGCTGGTTTGTGGTCATTGCCTGGGACCCTCTTGTGTCCAGCATGGCCTATAACGGGGTCGTCCTTCTTGTTCTCGGAGGAATATTTTATTCTGTCGGAAGCATTTTCTTTATGTTTCGTATATTCCCGTATCATCATGCTGTCTGGCATATCTTTGTCGTGATAGGAAGTGCCCTTCACTTCTTTTCCATTTTATTGTATGTAGTGGCATAAGTGGCATAAAGGGATTAAAACGATGGATTCTAACCATCCATCGTTTTTTTATGTATGCTTTTAGATTCTGATTTCGTGCTGATTCACGTCAAGCGACTCCTTTATCATACTTGTATAAAAAAAGCCGCCGAATTAGGCGTGACCCCTGTATAAGACCGGCGGCATTTTCTCGTTTATTCATCTTTAAAAAGGATGTTTATTGAGCCACTGTCCTCCATCAAGGGTAATGACTTCTCCGTTCATATAAGCAGCTTTGTCCGACAGCATAAAATAAGCAAGTTCAGCAATTTCCTCCGGTGTGCCTAACCGTTTCAATGGAACAGACTGAATGGTTCGTCTGGCAGCTTCTTCTGACTCCCATAAACGCTCGGCTCCTCCGGTGCGCTCGATCGGACCTGGGGCAATGGCGTTGGCACGAATACCGTATTTGCTTCCCCATTCAACAGCCAGGGTGCGGGTCATTGTCAGCACCCCTGATTTTGCAGCAGCCGAGTGTATGACACCGGCTCCGGCTCCCCAGGCATAGGTCGCAACCATATTCAAAATATTGCCTTTGATGCCGTTTTCGATCCAGTAATTCCCCACTGCCCTGCTGCAGTAAAAGGTTCCGTTTAACACAATGTCAATGACCGCATTCCAGCCGTTTACGGACAGATTTTCTGCCGGACAAATAAAGTTCCCTGCTGCATTATTGACCAGATGGTGAATGGAACCATATGTATCCAGGGTTTCCTCGACCATACCATCGACATCGTCAGGATTGCGCACATCCATGGAAACGGGATGAACATGCACATCTTTTCCTTTTACTATTTCTTCCCTGGCTTTTTGAAGCTTTTCTGGATCACGGCCGGTTATGACCACCTTCGCCCCTTCATGGGCAAATTTTTTCGCCATGTATTTCCCCATGCCACTTGATCCGCCGGTTACAATGACAACTTCATTTTTCATTTCTTTTCCCTCCCTTTGATAAAAAGTTTCCATATCAGCAGGGAAAAATCCTGTTTTTCTGGGAAGACTTTATGTCGAACCTGTCAAAAAAATCACAAAAGTCCCTGTATTTCTATTTCCATGACATGCTATAATGCTACTGCATGTTTAGAATATATAAACAAGGATGAAAACGATGAGCAAACCAATAAACCGCCGTTCCTTTTTAAAACGGACGTTTTATACCATTACTGGCATCATTGGGCTTTCTGGAGGAACATATTACTATGCAAAACATATTGAACCTTTTCTTCTGACGGTAAAAACCGACCAGATTTTTTCTGAGAAAATTCCCGCTCCGTTCGAAGGGTTTAAGATTTTGCAATTCAGCGACACCCATTTAGGGTTTCACTATCAATTGAATGAATTCCAGAAGCTCGTGAACCAGATCAATGACCAGCGCCCGGACCTGGTCGTATTTACCGGTGATTTAATTGATGCACCGAACCAGTATGACAAACAAAACCTTCAGCGATGTGCAGCCTTATTAAATCAAATCAAAGCTCCTTTCGGAAAGTACTGGATTTATGGGAATCATGATCACGGCGGATATGGAACCGAGATTGTTCGTCAGGTTATGGAATTGGGCGGATTTCGGCTACTGCAGAATGAAACGGTCATGGTTGAAAAGGATCAGGAACATATTGTTCTCGCCGGTCTCGATGATGTGATGCTTGGCCGTCCTGATCTTGATCAGACTTTTGACAATATAACTGATGACTTGTTTTCGATTTTGCTCTGCCATGAACCGGATTTTGCCGACAGAAGTCAGTATTATCCTGTAGATGTGCAATTATCCGGTCACAGTCATGGCGGACAGATACAACTGCCCTTTTTCGGTTATATTGTTACTCCCCCTTATGGAGAAAAGTATGTGGAAGGAAAATATCAGATAGGCGAAAAGCCTTTACAGCTCTTTGTCACGAGAGGGATCGGAACGACCAGACTTCCTTACCGGTTTCTTTGCAAACCGGAAATTCATCTTTATACATTAAAACAGCTTGTATAAAGAAGAGCGAACATCATAGAACTTCTCTGGAATGAAGGAATATTACTGAAAGAGCCAGTCGTTTTTATATGGTTTGATAAACCCGAATAGGAATGGCCCCTCACCAATCCGAATTCTCTTTATTTTGCCTGACTGGACATTCGCCCGGTGTGCATATGTACTGGCTCACATGTCCCTATCCTTTCATATACATGTATGGAATGTTATATGGAAGGAGTGACTGTGTTGAACTATCCTGCAATGTATCCCGCGTATCAGACAATGATGAGAAATCCCCAAGTCCATGACCAGCGCCTATTTCCTTATGGAGGTGCCATACCCTTCCTCACAGGATTAGCGGTAGGTCCTCTACTCTTTGGTGGATATCGTCCCTATCCGTTTTATGGTCCGTATGGAGGATTTGGCTATCCGGGATTTGGCCCACGCCCATTTTTCTGGTAAAACAAGCGCATGTGATAGATGCTATCACATGCGCTCTATCTATGTTTACCGTTTCCCTTTGACTTTCCTATTTTTCTTCGTTTCTTGTATGTTAGCTTTGAATTGTTAATATATTGTCAAACATGGATAGTAACACTCCTATTCTTCGACGTGTTACAATGAGACCATGAAGATTTCTTGATCAGGAGGAACGAATATGAACATACGAAAATTATTTTTTGCAGCCATTTTTTTAGGCATTTTACTAACAGGATGCAGTCTGTTTGGCGATACAAAGTATGAAGGGGACTTTTCATATAAAGTGGAGGACTTTTCCTATACCAATCAGGACGGGGAAACGGTATCCCTGGATGATTTGAAAGGTTCCTTCTGGGTTGCTGATATGGTGTTTACTAGCTGTAATACTGTATGTCCGCCTATGACAGCAAATATGGCAAGACTGCAAAAATTACTGAAAGAAGAAGGATTAGATGAGGTCCGTCTCGTATCTTTTAGTGTAGACCCTGAAGTAGACACTCCAGAAATGTTAAAAGAATTTGGAGATAAATTCGGTGCTGATTATTCCAACTGGGATTTCCTGACGGGTTATACGATGGAAGAGGCTGAAAAATTTGCCTTAAAGTCGTTTAAATCGCTGGTAGACAAGCCTGAAGGGCAGGATCAGGTCAATCATACGGTCAGATTTTTCATCGTTACACCTGATGGAAATGCCATCAAAAGCTATGATGGAAGACAGGCCGAGCAAATGCAACAGATTGTTGACGATTTAAAAGGCTATTTAAAATAATCGATCAGAAGATCGGGGCGCTCCTGCCCCCTTCTTTTCTGAATTAAGAAAGGTGATCTTATAATGAAACAGCATAAAAATTGCCGATACTCGACGAGGGAAATTGCCGAAGCGATATCCGTTGTTAACCGCCACGCCAAAACTGCTCCCCAGCCAAAACATCTCTATACCTTGAAAAAGAAAGCCATTCAAAAACTGATTCATCAAAAGAAAGCCAAAAAAATGGGCCTTCATTATTCTGAACACCCTACCCTCAGCAAACAGCACACAACATTACTAATTCAAGTGGAAGATTTTTACTTCCACTTACCACCTGAAAAAGAAGATTTGCAGTCCTTAGAACATTTTGGACGTGTGGATCAGGATTTTCGCAATCCCAAGCCGCAATTATCGCTGAAACGAGCAAAACAAATCCTCTATCATTATCTGGGATGGAAACCGGTGAAACAGGAACCGAAACGTAACGAGCTTCCCTCCATTTCTTCGTGGGTATCCGGACAGGACCAGCAAAACTGGAGGAGAAAATAAGAAGAAACGAACATGACGCTTAATCCTCCAGGGGATTGTCAACTATAAGGACCGCTCCAGGTTAACCGATTAGGCATAAGATTCGAACAAAAAAATACCAAAGTCCGATAAATATAAAATAAGCCCGCTGGACAGCGGGCTTATTTTGATTAATAGAGAACAACTGATTTATTTTGTGCGTACAGCCGTACCGGATGCAACCACCATCATCATGCCATCGCGAAGGGTTTCAAAATCAAGATCAACAGCTATCACTGCATTGGCACCCATCTGAGAGGCTTTTTGGGTCATTTCTCGAATGGCAATGTCCTTCCCTTCTGACAATTTGTTTTCATACGCAGAACTTCTTCCGCCAACAATATCGGAAATGCCAGCGAGAAAGTCCCTCACCACATTCGCTCCCATAATCGCTTCTCCTGTGACGATTCCTAGATATTCCTCAACTTCCTTATTTTGAAGTGTTTGTGTTGTCGTAACAATCATTTATGATTCCTCCTTCATATTAATCATTTCGGATAATCAGATAGACGATCAGGCCTAATATCGGGAAAAATAAAGTTCCAATCAATACAACGATCGCGTATTCTTTTGAATGGCCTTTTCTCAAAGAATCTCTGTAAGCCCAGATACTCGTAATAATGTTTAAAAAAAGCAAAAACAGACCAATAAAAATAAAAACAATGAAAAATGTCCCCACAGCGGCGAATCCTGCACCAATCATCTTCCGTAACACTCCCTTCCTCTCTCTTAATATATACGAATCGCTTTCTATGAAGTTTCATATTTTTAAAGCTATATGAAAGGAAGAGCCCAGTTACAACTGATGCAGGCCAGTTGTTTTTTATCTGACGGCACTTTTTCTGTATCGTCTTTTTACATATCTTTTTAATTCTGATGCCAGATGACTCACAAGGAGAATGATGCCAAAGAACACAATCGAAAACGAACTACTTGCCAGATCTGAAAATTCCATTTTACCCTGATCGGTAATTCCCTGATATAATTCGAACCACGTAAGAAAAAATAACAATATAAAACTGATTGAAAAATAGGTCAGTGCCCTGGCCCATTTCAACCTGATCAGCAGGGACATCAACGGTTGCAACAAATAATATAGAATAGCCATCCCGGCCAGCCCGATCAAAAATTGAAGGTGATCTGCCGTAATTCCATAGGATCCCAGATTTCCATTTTCAATGAGCAGCTCATACAAAAACATCAGGTCAGTTCCATTCATGACTGATCCCCCTTCCATCTGTTACCATTCTGGACAGAAAACGGATGATTTAAACCAGAACGGGGTGCTTTTTACTGATCGAAACGAAGAGTATAAAGAAATACTTTATAGATCTGTCATCTTCATTTATGATGATTATAATTGCACAATCATTCATTCGAATAAAGAGGGGCTTTTGCTTATGAGGCGTTCATTATGGTTGATTATGACAGGGGCAGCATTATGGGGGACGATTGGCTGGTTTGTGAAACATCTATATGCTTATGGTTTTACACCAATTGAGGTAGTTACCCTGAGAGCCGTGACAACCGTGATGTTTTTATTTACATATTTTATCATCACTGACAGGTCTGTCTTTAAACTGAAACAGTTTGCACATATCCGTTATTTTATCGGAACCGGTCTTTTCAGCATAGTATTTTTCAACTTTTGTATGTTCTCAGCCATCGAAGCTTCTACGATTCCTGTAGCAACTGCTCTTTTGTATACGGCTCCTGTTTTTGTCACTGTGATGTCCAGAATGTTGTTTAAGGAAACGTTTACGGTACAGAAAATGATTGCATTGATTCTTGCTCTGGGAGGGACCGTTTTAGTCATTGAGATGATCCCCCTGGACGTGCACCAGTTGAATATCCAGGCCCTCCTATTCGGCCTCGGCTCCGGTGTGGGATATGCTCTTTACAGTATTTTTGGAAAATACGCACTCGTTCATTACAACACAAAGACGATTACGTTTTTCACATTTGTCGTGGCCAGTGCAGCATTAATCCCTGCTTTTCCCTATGAATCTCTGCAAACTCTAATTGAGCTTGATGTATTGCTCTTCGCATTGGGTCTTGGGGTTTTGCCCACGGCTCTTGCATACCTCTTATACACAAACGGATTAAAACATGTAGAGGCATCAAAAGCATCGATTTTCACAACCATAGAGCCCTTTGTTGCCACTTTAATCGGCATTTTTGTCTTTTCCGAACCTTTTTCCCTCGCTCAAGGTGTGGGAATGTCCCTGATCATTGGAGCCGTAGTCATCCTGGAAGTCTTCCGAACGAATCAAAAGCAGTTGAAACAGGAAACACGTTCATCAGCATCACGAAACATCACCGACTGACTGCCCTTATCGATGTCAGAGGCAAAGAGGCTTAGTGATCTTCCTTCCATGAATGACATCGAGCTCCTGTCATGGCACAACGAAAACCCTGCTTTCCAAAACAGCAGGGTCCAAATCAACATATATGGTTATGATCAGTTGTGATATGATGGATAGGGATGAATGGAAGATCTAGTGTTTAGATGTTTTCTGTCTTTTTAATTGTTTATGTTCTATTCGTTTTTCAATCTTTACCATTTCTTTTTCATCCTGCATCAGCTGAGTCTTATATTCATTTACCAGTTCTTCAAATGCTGGACGGCGTGGGCGCATCTTTATCCACTCCTTACACAGTGTTAATCATTCCGATCCTATTGTAACAGACTTTATTCATCATTTGATTCAATTGTTTGAACATTTTGTTACCATTTTGGAGGTTAATACAATGGAGAAGTTGTTAAACAGTCAGGTTAGAAACCTTGAAATATCAGGCATTCGCAAATTTTTTAATCTAGTAGCGGATCAACAGGATGTCATATCCCTGACGATTGGCCAGCCTGATTTTTTTACGCCGGAGCATGTGAAAGAAGCCGGAAAACGTGCGATAGATGAAAATTATACAAACTATACCCATAATGCGGGGATGCTTTCTTTACGAGAGGGAATCAGTGATTATATCCGAGAAAAATATGCTTTGCATTACAGCCCTGAATCAGAAATCATTGTTACAGTTGGTGCATCACAGGCTATTGATATCACATTAAGAACCATTTTGTCACCTGGTGATGAAGTCATTCTCCCCGGTCCTGTATATCCGGGTTATGAACCATTAATTCGTATGGCAGGAGGGATTCCTGTTTTTGCAGATACTAGAAATACCCATTTCAAATTGACGGCAGCGGTCATTCAAAACCATCTAACATCAAAAACGAAAGCCGTCATTCTCCCCTATCCGTCCAATCCGACAGGAGTAAGTCTAAACGAAAAAGAATTGGTCGAAATCGCTCAGCTTTTGCAGGGTCAGCCTGTGTTCATTGTGGCAGATGAAATCTATAGTGAATTAACGTATACCCATCCACATGTTTCGATTGGTGGATTTCCAGAGGTTCGAAACCAGACGATTGTCATACAGGGGCTATCTAAATCCCATTCCATGACGGGATGGAGGCTAGGATTTCTAATGGCACCCGAAACGATTGCCAGGCATATTTTGAAAGTGCATCAATACAATGTTTCCTGTGCATCATCTATCAGTCAGATGGCTGCACTGGAAGCTGTCACGAACGGAAACAACGATGCTCATCAGATGAACCGGCAGTATAAAAAGCGGCTTAACTATGTTTATCAACGTTTAACGAAAATGGGGCTGGAGGTGGTAAAGCCTGATGGAGCATTTTATCTTTTTCCTAAATTTCCAATTCGAGAGATGACTTCTTTTGAACTGGGAATCAAAATGGTAGAGAAAGCCAGGCTTGCACTGGTGCCCGGGGATGCTTTTTCATCCTATGGACAGGGTTTCATGAGATTATCCTATGCTTATGATCTTGATACATTAAAGGAAGGCCTCCGTCGCCTTGAACAGTTTATTCAGGAGGAACTGTGAAGCATAAGAAATGCGAATCCTTTATTCAAACATATATTCCCCCTTGAATAGGCAACAAGGGGGAAATATATTTGAATCTTTAAAGAGCTTATGTTCAACATACGCCTCGATGTTCATCACTTTTCGTATTTTTTCTCATGTGATAAACATCCTTCCTCGCTATAAGTTTCTGATACCTGTTTAACAGCTTGTCCAATTCCTGGCTGACCTGGACGGATTCTTCACTTGTATACCCACTCAGCGAAGCCACCTCGATCAAATATTTCCGCAAATACTCAATTCGTTCCAATAACTCTTTGGCCTTATAACTAGACGCCACCAAATTACCTCCTCTAAAGCAAATGAACATTATCTACATTTTACCATATTCAGTGTGATTATGTAAAAAATGTCTTTAAAAATTTTTAGCCTCTTCGATTTTATTCTTTAAGTACATATTAATTAATTGATCTAATTCCTGACTCGCGGTTAATGTCTGATTGCTTTTAATCCCGAATTCGTTTGCTGACACATACATTTCCTTCTGTTTCTTTAAAATCTTTTCTTTTAATGATAACATGCATTCCTTTTTGACTGATTTCATCCACACTCACTTCCCCAGATTTATTTTGTATACCAAATGGTTTTTCGTTCGAACGATTATGATTATTGCAGAACTAACACAAATTGTAAATACTTTCGCAATATTAGACATTTTTTTCTGTTCATAAATAAAGTTTGACGTTTGAAGTCTCTTTTTTAACTTTTTCTTGCATTTTTTTATGTTCGTTTCTATAATTTTTAGGTCAGACTGTCTCATTTAAGAAATTGGGGGTGATCGATATGCGCTTTATTTCTTTCCATCCGTATCGAACAATTGGGATTCCAAATGTGAAATATATTAAACCTGAGCATACTTTTCCAGAAATTCACGCGATTAAACGTGCAGACTTTATATTGTTTCCTGAAAAATGGCAGCTCCCGATTCTCGTTCATGGCTTAAAGAAAAAGATTTTCCCAAACTACGACACCATTGTACTCGGTCATAATAAAATTGATATGACAAGAGCCCTTCAGACAGTTTGTCCAGATCATTTCCCTTATACCGAAATAAAGGGGAACACAGCCGAAAATCAGCGGGAAATGTTAGATACGTTTCCTTTTCCTTTTGTCGCAAAAGACCCCAGAAATTCAATGGGGCAAGGAGTGTTTCTCATTCAGTCTGAGGAAGATTTTGTAGCTTATGCCAGCAGGGTTGAAACACTGTACATTCAGGAATACCTCCCATCCGACAGGGAAGTCCGTGTCGTTGTGGTAGGGGAGGATATCTACTCCGCTTACTGGAAAATAGCAGAAGCCGAACAATTTTATCATAATATCGCCCGGGGAAGCCACATTTCATTCCATTCCGTGCCTGATGAAGCTCTTGAATTAGCTTTACGGGTATCCAGGGAATTAAATATCAATCATGCCGGTTTCGATATATTCATGATTGAAGGAAAACCAATCATTCTAGAGTTCAATGTGCTGTTTGGCAACCAGGGGCTGATGACTTCTGGAAAACGAGTTGAAGAAGCCATATACCAGTATATTATGGACACGTATTTTCAGCCAACACCAGGTGCACCAGTTGGAGGAAAACGCATATCGTGATGATATGTGTTTTCCTTATATCTATTTCATGCTTTTTTCATGCATATATCCCCGAAAAAATATGATAGTATAATATTGGATAGGTACTGGAGAAAGGAAGAACGCTTAGTGATGAAGGAAATCTGGGAATGGGGTAAAGCAATACTGCTGGCACTGGGACTGGCTATTCTATTACGTACCTTTGTTTTTTCCACTTCAATTGTGGAGGGGCCAAGCATGTTTCCCACGCTTGAGAACGGGGAATGGGTCATCTACAATAAGGCCATTTACTTTTTTAAAGATCCAGAACGCGGGGATATCGTCATCATCCGACGTCCTGATAAAAATTATGTGAAACGGGTAATCGGCATGCCCAATGAAACGGTGGAAATTAAGGATCATGTCCTCTATATCAATGGAAAGAAACATGACCAGCCTTATCTGACCAGCGAATCCATCATGGGCACAGACGATTATGGACCGGTTACCGTGCCCGAAGACAGTTATCTTGTGATGGGAGACAATCGTTCCATAAGCAAAGACAGTCGAAATGGACTTGGATTTATTAAGGAAAGTGAAATTGAGGGAAGGACGGAACTGGTCATTTTTCCTTTTCAGGAATTTGAACTGACCAGATAATTTCTTGACAGGAAAGGGAAGGGCCAGGCACTCGCTGATGTGGGATTACTTCATCTTTTCTGGCAAAGCATGAATGGATTCAATCACCTGATCGATTTTTCCTTCTATCCGGTGTAACAGGTAAAACGTCACCACAATCGGAAAACCGATTTCAGGAATCCAGTTCACCCATTGGTCCATGAGTAGGGTCCTCCCTTCATCCAAAAATATGGCAGGTTAATGAGGAAAAATGCCGTCAGCCTAGTTACGAAGACTGATGTCGATTGCCCCATCATCTTTGCTTGTCAAAGGAATTTCTAAGGAACAAAACCCTTGCTGCAGGTTGGCAGCAAGGGTTTTCGGTTTTATCGGTGCCTGACACTTTCAAACCAACATATTCTCTTATAACATGATCTCATAAACGTTTCGTTCCACAATCCGGGCCCCTTTTTTCTCTACCAGGTCGCCCCCTGAGGTTGTAAAAATGTTCTGGCTAATAATCTCATCCATGGCCTGATTGATCAGCTGTGGATCTGCGGGTTCAACAGGCTGATCCAGAGCAATCGTCACCGTTTTATTCTCTTCATTTAAAAATTTAAGTTCCAGACGCTTGCTCATCCCTTCTCCCTCCCTTCAGCAAATTTCAAGACATTTCCTTGCATAAAAAAGGACTTCCATTAGGATTCCATGATGACTGAAGCATCATTCCGTTCGATGGCGTGAAGGGGTCTCTGCTGCAACGGAACAAGTGCCTGAGAAACAGCATACAGTTGATCAGATGTCGCGGAACCCTTCACATTATTAAAGCTCCTGGTTGCCAGCTGATAGCTCCCGTCTTCCTTAACTCCATCCTGAAACACTAGCTGCAGCTGGGTACGTACGACATGAGCCGATGCCACTTCTTCCACCCCCTTTCACCCATAATATCGTTCGTAAATATCTTTCAGGTGTCTCAACATGAAACTTTTTTACCCCTTCATCCGTCTAAATATACAGAACCGGTCAACGTAAATGTTATCAAAGAGGCCTTGTATTTAACTAGATAAGGTCATCCTGATAAATCCTCTCTATGATACCCAATACACGGATATACTTCTCGCCGGTAAGATGACCGTTCGATCGGTTATGACATATAAAAAAGCGTCCGATCTGAAATGGGATACGGACACTTTCTCCTGAAACAGCCATATATGGTTTAAGAATGATCAAAAATGCAATACCCAATATTTAACAATAAAATCAGTATACTGGCCAGAGCTAAAACCGTACCGAGCAATTAGACCACCTCCTGCTGTTTGTTCCTTCGCTTTTAGTGTACCAAAAAGCAGGTGATCAACATACTATTTATTTGCATAATTTTGTGAAAAAGATGTGATAAAATTATATTTACATTTATATGAATATGTTAATATTTAGTATAGACTAATAGAGCTTGACACAAGCAGGTGATCTTTATGGCACATTGCCCGAACTGCGGCACAGAAGTGAAAAACGAGGAATTATATTGTGTGAAATGCGGAGAAAAACTTCCAGAAGACTTAAATCGTCGGGTCGCTGCCCCCTCGTCCACTGGTTTTAATAAGTGGTGGGTGATTCCCATCACGACTTTTGTGGTATCCATTTTATTAATCATTGGATACTACTTTTTGCTGGAAAACCAGATTACAAAAGCCAGACAGACATACGCTAAGGGAGTAGAACTGGCCGAAGACGGACAATTTTCAGAAGCAAGGGATACCTTTTTAGATGCCCTGAAATATAAAGACAAATTTCCAGCAGCCAGTCAGAATGCACAGTTTATGGAAATAGCAGAAGAAATAAGACGGCTGTTGAATTCCTCAGACCAATTAAAAAAAGATGGTGAGTATCAGGAAGCGCTTAATCTGATAACGGATGCAGAAGGAAAATTGAACAACTATAAAGGTACTGTAGTCAATCAACTGTTGGATCAAATCGTTCAGCAGCGCAATGACATTAAAGTTGCCCAGTTGACTTATAAACTGGAACAAAAACCTTCTGTGCAGGATCTCAAATCACTTCTCTGGCAGGCAGAAGCGATTCAAAGTGAAGAGGCTAATGAGATTGTTCAGAGCATCCGGAAACGAATTATCGACTACAGTTACTCTAATGCCAATGAAAAATTAAAGATGAATCAATTTTCTGATGCCCTTGCATTCGTAGAGGATGGTCTGAAATATGCACCCGACAGCAGCAAATTAAAAAGCTTGAAAACAACGATTGAAAAAGAAAAAGTAGCCTTTGAAACCGAACAGCAGCAGCGGATTCAGCAGGCATTAAATGCAGCTGAAAAAGAACGAGAAAGAAATAAAAACGATGCTGTAGAAATTGTGTCTGTACAAACCAAACTGGATGACTATGGTGATCTTGTCGTAAAGGGTGAAATCAAAAGTGTGGCTACGGTACCTATATATTCTGTCACTGTCATCTATCATTTAATTGACAAAGACGGACATACCCAGCTAACCAATGAGGTGTATGTTTACCCCGATACTTTATTCCCTGATGAAACCGGAAATTTTGAATTTACCCATTATGATATTGATGAAGAATTGAAAGCAGATGTTGAAAAAGTTACCTGGTTTTTAGATTCGCCATAAAAACGGAGTGAGATGATGAAACATAAACATATTTTCTGGCCTATAACAGTAACCATTTTGCTAGTCATCCTGACGGTTGCAACCATGGTACTTTATTTTCAATCATGGGATAAAAAAGCGCTTTCCGTACCGAATGAATCGGCACAAATCGTTAAAGAATCATCTGATAAAAATTTGGATTTTAAAACGATCATTCACGATGCCCAAAAATTTGTGGTACAGATTGAAGCTGAGGGAGAAAGCGGTCAGACAACCGGATCTGGATTTATCTATAACGACAAAGGTGATGTCATTACAAATGCCCATGTCGTTGAAGGGGCTGACTCGATCTATATCAAGACATCCGATGCAAGAACCTATCCAGGTGCTTTAATCGGAATCGGGACGGAACAAGATATAGCAGTCATCCGTGTTCCCCAGCTGGTCAACCGCAACCCTCTTCCGATCATTCCCTCGTTTGAAGCTGACATCGGGGATGAAATCATTGCGGTTGGAAGTCCGCTCGGCTTTCAAAACACGGTTACGCTGGGGATTATTTCCGGTAAAAACCGTTCATTTACAGTTGACGGATATGAATATAAAGATGTGTACCAGATTTCGGCTCCTATTTCCCAGGGAAATAGCGGTGGACCTTTAATCCATTCATCTACCGGAAGAATTATCGGCATTAACTCTGCGGGAACACCTAATGGCTCCATAGGATTCAGCATTCCGATACAACAGGTATATGATCTGATTAACATGTGGTCAGACAGGGCAGATCATCAAGAACTTGACTTTGATGGGTACACATCCCTCTATGAAACGATCGATTCAGACCAGCTAATTCAGGATGCCGAGTATATTGTCAATTATTTTTATGAAAGTTTGCAAATGCGGGATTTTTTTAATGCATACGCGCTTCTTGGCAGCCAGTGGCAAATGCATACATCTTACCAGGATTTCAGAGAAAGTTATATCCATATCACAAATATAACTGTCCGCAATGTAGAAGCCAGTCTTCTGGACAATGATCAGGTATCGGTTTCCCTGAACGCTGATTATGATTTACGAAAGAATGACCAATCGTTTATTACAGAACATTATAAAATTCAATATACAGTCGGTTATGAAAATGATCAGTTAAAAATACTTGATAGCAGTGAAGAACTTTTATCCACTACCGAGCATAAACCGCCCCAGGATACCGATGCAGAATCCAGTGAATAGATGAATGAAAACTCGCCATACCGGCGGGTTTTTTCTTTCGTTTTCATTTTTAGGAAAACCTGTTATAATAAAGTGATTTAACAAAGGAAAGGGTTAAATGATGTCTGCGGCTACAATTATCTTGATCCTTCTGGTAGGTATAATTGCAGGGTTTATTAACATACTGGCAGGAGGCGGATCTCTGCTTACCTTGCCCGTTTTAATTTTTCTCGGGCTCCCTTCTGCCCTGAGCAATGGAACCAATCGAATTGCCATTATGGCTCAGAACATTACCGCTATACTGTCATTTCGTCAAAGCGGTATCTTCCACTGGAAGCTGGGTTTATTGCTGGCTTTGCCTGCAGTGATTGGTTCCATTTTCGGAGCACATGCAGCTATCGATTTATCCGATGAAGCCTTTAACCGTATTTTATCCATTGTGATGATCATGGTTCTTTTGGTTTTAGTTTTTCGTCCCCATAAACAAATTCGATCCAGGGGGGTACAGCTTCAGCTTCGGCAAAAAGTAGCCCTCGTTTTTATTTTCCTGCTGATCGGATTTTACGGGGGGTTTATTCAGGCAGGTGTAGGCTTTTTGATCATTTCAGCCTTATCCCTATTCACACAATTAAACCTTGTTCATATTAACAGTTTAAAAGTGTTTATCGTCGGGATTTATATGTTTACATCACTAGCCGTATTTATCATCAATGATCAGGTTCACTGGCTATACGGGATTACCCTCGCCATCGGCACCAGTATCGGCGGATACCTCGCGAGTCGCTTTGCTGTTAAAAAAGGCGAAAAATGGGTCCGTATTATTTTAATCGTGGTTGTCATAGCCATGAGTATCCGCCTCTGGTATATCTCTTCGTAGGTTAATTTGATTTCCTGCGTCAAGAAAATTGCCCGTGAATCCGAGAAATCAACAGCAATCATGAATATTTTTTTACAAAATATACAGATTGGTTCCCTATATGAATGGAAGCTGATACAATAAAAGAAAGTTCCCATAAAAGGAGATCAAAAAATGAAGAAATGGTTATATCCTGTCATTTTCTTAATCATTTTTACATTCAGCGCATGCGCTGGTGAAGACCCTCATTCTAATAGCTCAATGCCGGAATTTGTCGATGTTGAAATTTTAATGCCTGATGAAATAGAGGTTGGAGAAACTGTACAAATTCAATGCCGTGTTACCCAGGGAGATGAAACGGTGAACGATGCAGATGAAGTCGAATTTGAACTGTGGAAAGACGGAGATCCAGATGATCAGCATCAGGAAATCGAAGGAACCCTGGAAGGCGATGGGATTTATTATATTGATTATACTTTTGATGAACCTGGCACCTATTATGTCATCTCTCACGTTACAGCAAGAGAGTACCATATCATGCCTCAGAAAGAATTTAAAGTAGTTGAATAAAAGCGCTGGAAAAAATAATGAATTTACGGCAGACTTTGTGAATGGAGATTGACTGATTAGAGGAAGGCGATGATGTTTTACATATAAGATCGCCTTCCTGTAACTGACGGATAGGAAAGCAGGCCTCTCCTCACTTTATCTTCATTCGATATCCCTCCAGTATATAGCCTTCATTTTCATATTAAACGAGTATTACAAATGATTGTCGTTATAAAATCACTTGATATTGATGTGAAACAGTTATTCAGAAACATGATGCATTGTTCAATGAAGAAATCAAATTAGAAATATAGTTTCCCCATTGCAAGAATCAACAAATGGGCATATGTTTCGGTCCTTTTCTTATGAAATAGAGGGTTGACAAAATATGTGAATCATCTATGCTTGTTTTATATTTGTTTATGATGGAAAGTTTTTCATACATGGATAGATTTACGGCATAATATGTTCAATAGGAGCCTGTAGCAGGGATAAATAAGTTACATGATAGTTGTAAATCCCCCTGTTTTCATTCAACTTACTTTATTCTTCAAAACATTTGCACCATATCTGTTCAAACCGCCTATCCCGAATTTTTTTATTCAATACAATTTCTTCCATATAGGCTTTACAATATAGACAAACCACCATATTTGGGAGGTCATTTCATGATCGAAAAGTGGTTGTCTGTATTGCTGGTTTTGTTCTGTCTGACACCTGATTTGTCAGGAAGCCTGGAAGCACAGACCAGAGAAGACATCCTGGTACAAGCAACACTTTTTCGCGGTCCCTATGTAGAAAACAACCAGCTTACATCCAGGTACTCCCTCCCGGTTACGGTTTTGGTAAACCATCTCCAGATTACAGGAAATCAACTAAACATTTCCGGCAGCATCAATAGAACCCCTTTTCAGTTCAGCGGTGATATTAAAGGAGATAAAATCATCGAAGCAGCTGATATCACAAATCATTTCCACCTTTTATCGATTTATGTTGTAAACCGTCAAGTTGAATTATATGTAAAAGCAGAGAACAATGATTATATCCGTATCCGCTTAACCTCTGACCAAAGCCGCAGTCCATTATATTATAATCGTTACTGGTATAACCAATTCATCCATACAAAAGCCAAAAACGTTACCTCCAGTCAAATTGTTACGAAGTCATACAATACCCATTATGATGAAGTTTATGAACGGACATTTTCGATTTTTGGCGATCAATGGACTGAAAGACTAACCTTAACCCATTACTATAACTGGCCTTCATCAACCGACGGAAATGGAAGATACTGGTTTGTTACAGCAGAGGTAACGGAAAACAAAACCACGATTGATTATTATGATCCTGAAAAAAAAGATATGACTGTTGAGGGCTCAAGCCTGGGAGTCGCAGGAGCTCAGGTGGCATTCGGAACAGATTCAGGTGAATACATGAAGCATGCGGTAGCTGATTTTTCCGGAACGAGGTATTCTGGAGGTTCGTCTATTAAACTGGAATATGGTTTAAGCATCCCCCATTCCCCTATTGGTGTCAAATTTGACTGGCCAGAAGCGAAATATATCGATGACGGATACGATCACCGTTTTTCCTTTAATTATAAAGGGGAGAAAAAAACTCAGGGCTATGTGTTAAACTGGGATCCGTATAAATATCATCTGAAAAAAACAGGGGATTTTTTTGAAGTGGCAAGCTGGATCATGACCGATGAATCTTATGCGGAGGAAGACAGAAAACGATTAAAAACAGAGTGGAAATATGAAATAGTCAGTGACGGTTTAAACCGCGGTACACCTGTTCCCTCCTATAATGAGTCAGGTGGCTTCAGCAACACCCTGTACTACGATTTGATTTTCAATGATTAACGTCTGCCACACTAAAACCCTTGCCTCGTTTTTAGAGCAAGGGTTTCTACAAATTTTCTGTCATTCACTGTTTTTTGATTTCATCATCATTTTATAAATACCAATTTCTCTGTAACCAAGACGCTGATAGATCCGCCCTGCTTCCGGATTATCATAGAATAGGCAGGCCGTCTTCCCCTCTTCCAGCAAATGAAAAGATAATTTCGAGACAAGTTTTGAAGCATATCCCCTGCCCCGATATTCCGGAAGGGTACAGACACTGACCACCATTGCGGAATATTCATTTTCCGCAGCTGTGCCGGCACAGGCAATCATTTCCCTCTGTTCATTTTCAATATAATATAGTCTGGAGTTTCCCTTTTCAATGTTGGATTTCCATCTTTCAGGGGTTGAAGATGAGTTCTGAAACTCTTTTATTTGACTTCTTAAGTTGAAAAACCGTTCCGCATCAGCGGCTGTTGCTCTCCTCACGGGCAATTGGTTAAAATCTTCCGGCTGAAAATTGTCCCCTGTCAGCTCAGCAAAATAAAAATCCCTTGATCTGGAAAAAGAGTGACTGGTTGCAGATGCGAGTTCTAAAACGACTCGGTCTTTACCGGTCAGCTGTTCAGCATGTTCATATTCATGGATGATTCTTGCATACTCTTCTTTTGCAAAATCCCCATATGCTGCAGGAAGAAAGTTATTTTCATATCGCAGTAAAACACTGCGTACATTACCCCTGTTGTCCGTTTCCTTCCATATCTCCTGAAATGGTTGATCAAAACCATGATTTTCAATATCGCCAATTAAAAATAAATGAAAAGATGGGTCCCTTCTTAAAAACTCCATCACCTGTTCTTGATCTTTGGACGTACACTTCCTGACAGCCACTGTTCTTTTCCCTCCATAGAATATAGAATTTTAAAAATTATAGCAAAAAACCGATCAGGTTGAAAAGATGATATGAATCATTTTTCTCTGATTGAGATAACCCTACTGCTTGCCTTCTCTTCCCTCTTGAGCTAACATGAAATTAGCTGAACAGGGACCCTTATGCAAAGGGTCTCTTCTTTCTTGTTGAACGAATCTAATAGATCCGGGGTGTAACCGATGAAAACAATTGTAGCTACCTTAAACGCCAAATATATTCATACCAGTCTAGCTCTTCGCTATTTAAAAGCTTATGCAGAGCCTGAGTTTCCGGTGGAGATAAAAGAATTTACGATCAAAGATGACCCATTGGACATTGCCAGCAAACTATACATGAAAAAACCCGATGTCATTGGGTTCAGCTGTTATATCTGGAATATCCGTGAGACCATTTCGGTGATATCTATTCTGAAAAAAATATCACCTGATACCATCATTGTAGTCGGCGGTCCTGAAGTAACATATGACAGTGAAGAATGGATAGATAGACTCCCGGAGGTAGATGTCATTGTCCGTGGGGAAGGTGAACAAACATTTAAATCGCTTTTGTATGCGATAAAGCATCAAGATCCATTTGACATGATTCCTGGAATTACCTATGCAAAAAATGGTGAAGTTCAGGTTAATCCTCCCGCTCCAAAACTTGAGTTAGATCGCATCCCATCTCCATATCGGTTCAAAGAAGACAAACCTGATCTGCCCAAAAGGATCACGTATGTAGAGACGAGCCGGGGCTGCCCTTTTCGCTGCCAGTTTTGCCTGTCAAGCATCGAATTCGGCGTCCGCTACTTTAACATTGACCGGATGAAGGATGATTTGTCTTATTTAATGGAAAATGGAGCAAAAACCATAAAATTTATTGATCGGACCTTTAACCTGGATAAAACGTATGCACTGGAGATTTTTGACTTCTTAATCCATCATCATCGGCCGGGCAATGTTTTTCAATTTGAAATAACCGCCGATATTATGAAACCCGAGGTGATGGATTTCATCAACAGAAATGCTCCGGAAGGTCTGTTCCGTTTCGAAATTGGGGTTCAGTCCACCAATGACCAGACCAACCGCCTGATTAAAAGATGGCAGGACTTTGGCAAACTGAGCCGGACGGTGAACATGATTAGGGAAGGCGGGAAAGTCGTGCAGCATCTCGATTTAATCGCAGGGCTTCCCGAAGAGGACTATGATTCTTTCAAAAAGACCTTTAATGACGTCTTTGAACTGAAACCTGAAGAATTGCAGCTAGGATTTTTGAAAATGCTCAGAGGAACAGGTTTAAGAATTCAGGCCGAACAATGGGGATACCAGTATATGGACGAAGCCCCCTACGAAGTATTGTCGAATCATGTGTTAAGCTTTGACGATGTCACAAAGATTAAGCAGGTTGAAGACATACTTGAGAAATACTGGAATAAACAATTTTTTAACCATACCGTCCCGTATATAACCGATCATGTTTTTCCTACTCCATTTGATTTCTTTCAGGAGTTCGGCATTTACTGGCATAAAAAAGGATGGAATAAAATTGGCCATCAGTTCACCGATCTGTTCAGAAGACTGCATCAATTTTTAAAGGAAAAGAGCGTTTCCAGCCTGGATATCATAGAAGGGCTGATGTATATCGATTTTTATAGAAACTTTAAACAAAAGCCCCATAAGCTATGGAACCATTCAATCACCCTCGACGAAAAGCAAACCATATATGATAAGCTATGGGAAATTTATCCCTTTGCTTCCTATGGCTTTCAAAAACGTGATATGAGAAAACATGTCCTCGTGCATCATACTACATTTGATGTTCAAACCTATCTTGGAAAAGGTGAAATCATCACGAAACCCGGCTGGATGCTTGTCATTTACCACCCAAAAAAGGATGAGCCTATTTTTGATTTTGTTTGTTCATCCGACGAAGTCAGGTGAATCACTTCAACCTAATTTGCCCCTGTCCCTTTCTCCAACAGGGGCTTTATTTGGGGCTCAAACGGTTTTTGTTGAATATTGACGAAAAAAATTCAAAATATTGTAGAAATATATACCTGTTTGTGATATAAATGGAATAGGTCAAATCTCACAGATTCAACAGTTGAATGACTAATTCTTCCGATAATGGCAAACCTATCGAAAGGTAGGGACGCAAAACCACGGGCCTAAGGTTCTACGAACTAGGGTAGCCGGCTACCGAAGAAGATGGATGTTAAGATCCACTTTTTTCGGTGGGTCTTTTTTCTTTGTGCTTTAAACGATCCACCAGACTTTGAGGAGGATGTAGCATGAAACTTAAAAGCAAAAAAAACATCACCAAGAAAGATATTGTCAATTTAATTAAGGAAATCGACAAACAGCTAAGTTACAAACATAAAAAGAAAAACCGCTAAAGGAGGTGATGAAGATGGAAAAGTACGTAACCTTTTGCGTCCATGAAGTCGAGTTTGCGTTACCGATTGATCATGTCAATTACATAGAACACCTTGAAGATATTACACAAATCCCGAAGACAAACCCCTTTGTACTCGGTGTATCCCATGTTCGGGGACAAATTATTCCTCTAATTGACCTGAAACATTATTTATTTTCCCAATCATGCAGACTGGATTCGACCACAAGGATCATTGGAATCTCATTTAACGAAAATCAACTGGGGATTGTCGTGGAAGAAGCGAAAGAAATCATGGATATATCACCGGATTCCATCCAGCAGGTATCCCATATTGATGAACATCATTTTCGTGTAGCCAGGCTTGAAAATCGATTAATTTTAATCATGGAGCCTGAAGAATTGCTTAACAATAGAGATATTGGAAAAATTCTAAACCAATTGAATTTAGAAGAAATCAAAAAATAACAGAGGTTTTTTTGGGGGATGTTATCAATGAATATGAAAAAAATGAATGCACATTCTATTCGGACCAAACTGATTGTAATCGGTTTAATATTGCTGATCATACCTTCGGTTACCATCGGAATGATTTCTTATCAATCCAGTAAAAATGGGCTGGATGATCTCGGTGCTACGAATCTCGAAAATAGTGTCAAAATGGCGGTCAAACTGATTGAATCACTAAATATGCAGGTTGAAGAAGGAGCCATCAGTCTTGAGGAAGCCCAGGAAAGAGCCAGGGAAATGCTGTTAGGCAAAAAACAGGACGATGGTACAAGAAAAATAGAGCAGTCGATAGATATAGGGAAAAACGGATACTTTTTTGCTCTGGATGAAAATGGAACAACTGTATTGCACCCAACAGATGAAGGCGTTGACATGTGGGAAGCTGAAGATAAAAAAGGAAACAAGTTCATTCAGGAAACGGTAACAACTGCTAAAAACGGTGGAGGTTTTACATATTACGAATGGCCGCTACCGAGTGATCCAGACTCTATCGAACCGAAAATCACCTATTCGGAACAGGATCCAAACTGGGGATGGATTATTGCGGCCAGTACATATATGTTAGACTTCAATCAAAAGTCTAATGAAATTTTCTACTCAACAGCTATTACAATTGGTGTTGCCCTTGTTGCAGGATTAATTGTTATCTGGTTGTTCTCGAATTCTATGGCAAAACCGATTTCAATCGTGACAAATCAAATGAAGGAAATGGCTAATGGAAATCTCGGCCAGGAAGATTTATTCATCCGCACCAAAGATGAAGTGGGCGAGCTGGCCAGTGCAATGAACACCATGAAAAATGGGTTGAAGCAAATGATTCGAAATGTTTCAGGCGCTTCGCAACAGGTCTCAAGCCAGAGTGAAGAGCTTACCCAGTCAGCCAATGAGGTTACAGAAGGCAGTGAACAAATCGCTTCTACCATGGAAGAATTATCAGCCGGGGCTGAAACACAGGCTAACAGTGCTACGAATTTGTCTGAAATGATGAAAGATTTCCTGGAAAAAATCGAGCAGTCCTATGAAAAAGGAGAATTGATTTCCGAGTCATCCAATGAAGTGGTTTCCATGACCCAGGAAGGACAGGCCCTGATGAATCAATCTGTTGAACAAATGGAGAAAATTAATCAAATCGTAAATGATGCTGTTGAAAAAGTAAAAGGATTGGACCAGCAGACACAGGACATCTCCAAACTGGTACAGGTGATAGAAGATATTGCTGAACAGACGAATCTCCTTGCCCTTAACGCAGCCATTGAATCCGCCAGAGCAGGGGAACATGGAAAAGGATTTGCTGTGGTTGCCGATGAAGTACGAAAGCTTGCCGAACAAGTTTCCACGTCCATCGGGGATATTACCCGTATCGTTTCCTCGATCCAGACAGAATCAAAAACCGTTGTGGACTCCCTGGAATCCGGTTACAACGAGGTTGAGTCCGGCACAAAACAAATCAGACTGACCGGCGAAACCTTTGAAAAAATGAATCAGTCCCTGACGGAAGTGGCGGCCAGTATTCAATCCATCTCTGAAAACTTGAGAGAAGTGAGCGACAACAGTAAAGAAATGAATCGCTCGATTGAGGAAGTGGCTTCTGTTTCTGAAGAAGCAGCAGCAGGTGTCGAACAAGCGTCAGCTTCTGTCCAGCAGACCAGCAGTTCGATGGAAGATATTGCGAACAGCGCAGAAGAACTCGCTAAATTGGCTGAACAATTAAATGAACAGGTGAAAGTATTCAAGTTGTAATGACATTTAAAGACGGCTCCCTCTCTCGTCTTGAGAGCAGGGAGCTTTTTTAAGGACTCTACATCTATCATTTTGGAGAACAACCAACCTGGTGGTACTGTTATGTCACACGGACCATTTAAAATCACTCTGGCCACGAGTTGCACCGACCGTCCTTTCTTAGCGACCGGAGGATGTGGGCTGTACCAGTCTTGCTAAGCTCATGTTTTCTTGCATTAACGGGCTATTCGTCTATACTCGACTTCCACGTTTGACATATGATAAAAGTGTAAACCATTCAGGGGGTGAATAACCATGCATGGATACGGGTATGGCTGGGGCACCTGTTATCGCCCATACGGTTATGGCGGAGGGTTCGCCTTGATTGTTGTACTGTTTATATTACTGATCATTGTCGGAACAGCTTTTTATAGATAAGGTGTTCGTTTAAAACGGCTGACAACATAAGTCAGCCGTTTTCCACATTCACGCATTATTTAATGATCTGGCTAAGCCACCGGTCTGCTTCCTCTGGATGAACGGGCTTACTAAAATAGTACCCCTGTATTTCATCACACATCTGGCTTCTTAAAAATTCCAGCTGCTCCTTTGTTTCTACCCCTTCTGCGATTACTTTCATATCGAGGGAATGGGACATGTGAATGATGGACTTAACAATCGCCTGATTTTGTTTCTTATCGTCACTGATAAACAATCGGTCGATCTTTAATTTACTGATGGGAAACTGACTTAAATATTTAAGGGACGAATACCCCGTTCCAAAATCATCAATAGATACGTGAACCCCCAGATTCCGCAATCCATGCAACGTATCCATGATAAATTCTTCATTTGAAACAGCCATACTTTCTGTAATTTCCAGTTCCAGATAGTGCGGAGACAATCCCGTTTCCTTCAAAATATCGGCGATTCTCTGTACTAAATTTTTCTGCAGAAACTGTTTAGCCGATAGATTTACACTGACTTTTACGGGCGGATATCCCTTTTTCTGCCATCTTTTATTTTGTTTGCATGCTTCTCGGAGGACCCAGTCACCCAGCTCCATAATTAAACCCGTCTTTTCTGCAAGGGGGATGAACACGCCCGGAGGAATATTCCCCTTCTCTGGGTGATGCCACCTCAGCAATGCCTCAAAGCCAATTAATTTCTCCGTCTGAATATCAATTTGAGGCTGATAGTGAATGTCGAATTGGTTTTCACGAAAAGCTTTTCTCAGTTCCGTCTCCATCTGAAGCATTTCTTTAAAATTCTCCGAAATGGATGATTCAAATAACTTATAATGGTTTCGCTGATTTTGTTTAATCACGTGCATAGCCGAATCAGCATGTTTGATTAGCTCATTCGCGTTTTCCCCGTCTTCAGGAAAAAGGCTGATACCAATGCTGACAGTTATATAAAGTTCATAATCCGCAACAAAAATGGGCTCTTCAAAAGCGGTAATCATTTGTAAAGCAAATTGTTCTGCTTCCTGTTTGGATTGAATGTCTCGCTGTAGCACCAAAAATTCATCATCACCCATCCGTGCAATAAACGTCTTCTCATCCAATAACTGTTTTAATCGATCCGAACATGCCTTCAACAATTGATCTCCAAAATGGTAGCCAAGTGTATCATTTATTTGTTTAAAATAATCCACATCCATGAAGTGGACAGCTAATTTCCCACCGGCTTGCTTTGTTTCCACAATCGTTTCTTTCAAAACTTGATTAAAATAATTGCGATTGGGCAAATCCGTTAGTTCATCATAATAGGCAATGAATTCCATCCTTTTTTCATGTTCAATCTGTGCCGTAATATCACGGATAAGTGCCATGCGCAACATTTCATCATCTTCCTGATAAGGCTGAGATAAAATTTCCACATATAACGTGCTTCCATCCTTTTTACGGCCTTTTAATTGATAAGAAGACTCTTCTGTCGCATTCACATTTTTCTCCAGTATTTTCTGGTACCTGGGATCCACCAGATCAAAAACTGACATATCCAGTAATTCTTTACGGGTATAACCTAACATTTTGGCAAAAGAACTGTCACATTCAACGATTTTACCGTTGTTATGAATCACCATCCCTTCGATGGGATCCACCCGCTTACTGTGTAATTCGTGGAACACTTTATTTCGGGACTCATTAAATCGGACAGGGTGCAGTAAAATACAGTACAATTGCTCCTGCACTTTAAACATTCTCAGCTGAAATAACCGTCTATCTTTTGTTTTCATTCTTGCTAATAATTGTATTTCCCGTTTTTCGTTGAGCTGATTGATATCAAAAAACTCATATATCGACCTTTTCGTTCCATCAGATTGTCCAAGCCATAAATCTGCTGCAGGGTTTAGTTGTAAAATTTCGCCGGACTCATTGATGAGAATCAGGGCGTCCTTTATATGTTTTAAGAGCCAGTCAAAAACTCCGGGATTGAATCCCTGGGATTCCATTGTCATTGATATTCCCCCTAGACTATGACTTTACCCAATAATAATTCTCTCTTTTGGATAGTGGTATTCACCCTGCTTCTTTTCGGTGTTAAACGAAAACAGGAAGGTAAGAATTCCAATTCTGCCAATAAACATTAACAGGATAATAATAATCTTACCCGTTGTGGTTAAATCCGGCGTTATGCCCATAGACAGACCTGTGGTGCCAAAAGCCGATGCTACCTCAAAAATGATTGGCATTAAAGGAAATGGCTCTGTTATTGTCAAGACAGTTGTTGCTCCAAAACAAATAAATAATGCCATGATTGTTACTGTCACTGCTTTAAACAAATCCTCATCATGTATTTCTCTCCGAAAAATATGAATCCTTCTTTTTCCTCTTGCAAAGGTGAGCAAAAAGATGATCATAAGTGCAAACGTAGTCGTCCGAATTCCTCCCCCAACACTACTTGGCGATGCTCCGATAAACATCAAAGCAGACATGATTAACTGAGATTGTTCCGTTAACATACTGACGTCCATTGTGGCAAGTCCAGCACTTCTCGTGGTTACAGACTGAAATAAACCATAAAAAATGATTTCATGCCATTTTTCACCTGCAAAATAGTGGTTCCATTCAAGTAAGATCAGAAAGAGAAAACCTACCACTACCAAAATAAAGTAAGTTAAGCTCGTTACTTTTGTAAACAATGAAAACCGTATATTTTTCCGTTTATCAGGAGCTGTTAATAAATATTGTTTCACTTCGACCAGGACAGGAAAACCTATAGACCCTAAAATAATAAGAATAATCTGAATGAACTGTACAAAGTAATCATTTTTAAAAGGGATTAATGACTGTCCAGTAATGTCAAAGCCAGCATTTGTTGTGGCACTAATGGATGCAAAAAAACCCTGTAAGAGAGCTTCTTCCCATGTTGGGAAATATCGTAAATAATAAGTGCTCAGAATAATAAATCCAATTAGCTCTATAAATATGATAATTTTCAAAATTTCTATCATTAGTCGTACCATTCCACGGAAAGTGACCTGGTTCTGGTCAGTCATAATTAATCGCCGTTCCCTGAGGCCGATTTTTTTTCCAATAATAATCCAGATAAAGGTGCCAAGAGTCATGATCCCAATACCGCCAAATTGTAAAACAAATGCCAATAAAAAGATCCCAAAAGTATTAAAGGTATCTACCACCGATATGACAGTTAAGCCTGTCACACTAACCGCACTCACGGAAGTAAATAACAGTTCTATAAAAGTCAAATCTACTCCGTCTTTATGTGCAACTGGCATTCCAAGCAGAATACATGAAATGGTTACAGCCATTAAATAAAATAGTGCAATCATTTGAAATGGGGATAGTTTATCAAGCCAGTTTTCACGGAAACCTTTCTCCTGCATATTCATTTCTCCTTTGATTCCTGAAATTCCTTTTTATTCTGACATTCTTCTACTATTATAGCAACATGATCTTAAGGATCTGTGAATGTTTGATAAATAAATATCTATATCTTTTCAAATGATTATCGGTTATAGGGCAAATGATATGTTTTTTGCATAACTGATTCTACCAAACAAAAATGGAACTCCGTTGCCCTTATCGGTCTTTTCGGACACATGCTCAACTATAGTACATTCCCTATTTCGTTACATTTATTTGAAAATAAAATAACCTCACCTATTTTCAGGTGAGGGCATTGATGTTACACTGAGCTTGTAAATTTCTTTCTAAACTTCTCCAGTAATTCCTGGCCCTGATACCCCTGGTCAATCAAGTCCTGTAAAACTTGTTCGATATACTCCTGCTTTTTGTTGACAATAGTTCCTGTGAACAGCACATTCATATTGTCTCCTATTTGATTGATATCCACTACTTTTACAAGAAAGGTTGCAGGCTGGTTGGTTTCCTTAGATATTTTTACCTGCAGGACAAGATCACGATCAACTTTTTTTGCATTTTGAAACAATTCGAGATATTCCTGATCTGTATATGCCTCAATCAACCAGCGGTTTTGATCGTCTTCGCGGTTAATAATTAATCCGTCTATCAGATCAACCGTTAATGTATGTAATTCTTCCCCCTGCTTCTCAAGGATATCGAGGTTGATCAGCTTAAATGTTTTCATGTCTTCCACCTTCCACTTCCTTATCCTTATTATAAAACGATAAACAAAAGCTTTCAAAATCCTTTTCTCGTTCTTTCTTGGTTATAATAAATTAGAGCTAATCCAACAGGAAAAAAGAGAGGGAGTAACGTATGAATTTTACTGGTGAAATCGTATTGATCACCGGTGCAAGCAATGGCATCGGCAAAGAACTTGCTCAACAATATGCAAAAAAAGGTTCCAGTATTATTATGGCAGATATCGATGAAAAAAACGGCAGAATTTTGGAAAATAAATTGAACAATGATGGTCAACGTGCCCTTTTTATGCCATGCGATGTAAGTCAACCAGAAGAAATCCAGAATCTGTTCCAGGAGGTTTGTACAACGTTCGGCATACCAACAATTGTAATTAATAATGCTGGAATTAGCCAATTTAAAAGCTTATTTGAATTAAGTGCAGATGAATGGGATGATATGTTGAGTACAAACCTGAAAAGTGTGTTCTTAATCTCCAAAGAAGCTGCAATAAGGTGGAAAAAGCATCATATTCACGGAAGAATTGTGAACATCGCTTCGACCAGGGCCTTTATGTCTGAACCAAATTCAGAAGCATATGCAGCTTCTAAGGGGGGGATTATTGCCCTGACCCATGCTCTTGCCTTATCATTGGGCCCTTTTCAAATCCGGGTAAATTCAGTCAGCCCTGGATGGATTGCAACCGACAATGATGCCTTTAGGAAAGTTGACCATCTTCAGCATCCTGTTAATAGAGTCGGGCGTCCTGAAGATGTTGCTAAAGCCTGTTTTTACTTAACAGATCCAGATAATTCCTTTGTAACCGGGGAGAACATTGTTGTCGATGGTGGAATGACAAGGAAAATGATATACGAAGAATAAAGCAAATTATTTATAAATAATAGTTGTATTCGTTATACTATCTATTGTAGGGAAATCAATGAATATATGGAACATTTCCCTCGATTCTGACTGAAATGAAAAGGAGAGATGCGGGATGTATGATGTTGCCATTATTGGAGCAGGACCTGCCGGAGCAAGTGCTGCTATTTTTCTAGCTAAAGCAGGCAAAAAAACGTTACTGATTGACAACGGAAACAGTATCACGAAAAAAGCCTGGATTAAAAATCATTATGGTGTCATGGACATAGAGGGTCCTCAGCTTGTTGATGTAGGATTGGAACAGGCGAAGAAGTTTGGAGCTGAATTTAAATCCGATGAAGTGACGGCTATTGAGGAACACAACGACCACTACGTTGTTAAAATGGGACAACACAACTATGAAACCAGACATATCATTTTTGCAACTGGACTATCTGTAAAATTAGCGGAGAAATTCGGCGTGGAGATTGTCGATGGCGAGGAACCCCGAATTGCCAAAAATATAAAAACAGATGAACAGGGACGGACAAACAAGAAGAATATCTGGGCAGCGGGAACGGTGGCCGGAAAAAGTGTGCATACGATCATTACTGCAGGACACGGTGCTGAAGTTGCCATTAACCTTATCAGTGAACTGAATGGCGAACGTTATGTAGATCACGATATATTAGACAGCAAACCTAAGAAGTAACAACAAGTACAGGCTCTCTGTTTAACGGAAAGGTTACCGGGAACTTTGCCAGCACGTTGGTCTATGGAAGAGATGCTTTGGTTAACCGCTATTCACTAATAGAAGTGAACTACGAAAGATCCATTGACCGATTGTTTTGATTAGAGCAGCTGGCTAGCGGAAACCATTCACACCAAACAGGTTCTGATTATAAAAACCGTGCCTGTTTGGTGTTTTATATACCTTTTCTCTGAATCTTTTCAACGGAAGGATAATAGCGGGACAACAAATGATTCAACAATTTTTTTCCTTCCATCGTAAAAAGGGATTCAGGATGAAACTGGACCCCTTCAACGGCATAGATGTGGTGCCGGATTCCCATAATTTCTCCGTTTTCAGTCCACGCAGATACTTCCAGACATTCGGGCAATGTTGAACGATCTACCGTTAACGAATGATAACGCATGACCGTCAGAGGATTTTCTACATCCTCATATATTGACCTGCAATCATGATGAACCAGTGAAGTTTTTCCATGAAAGAGTCTCGGGGAGGAAACAATTTTGCCGCCAAATGCCTCTGCAATTACTTGATGTCCCAGGCAGACGCCAAAAATAGGAATTCGGCCAGAAAAGTGATTCACCACATCCAGAGAGATCCCTGCCTGCTTCGGAGTGCAGGGACCAGGGGAAATAACGATCAGCTTCGGCCTCAAATTTTCTATTTCTTCCAGGGTCCATTCATCATTTCGCCTGACACAAATTTCATTTGTAAATTCCCCCATGTACTGGACCAGGTTATACGTAAAAGAATCATAATTATCAATAACTAAAATCATATGACGTCTCTCCTTTGTCTCTGCTCGTCACACCTCACCCTGCCAAAGTTTTCTGATTTCTTCTGCCAGGGCTTGCTTTTTATGTTCTTCAAGTATTTCACTGCTGTTCATATACTCTTCAACCATACGAATAATCCTGCTTCCGATAATGACTCCATCTGCATATTGTTGTACCATTTGTATCTGATCATGGGTTGAGATCCCAAAGCCAACAGCCACCGGAACATCACTGTATTGTTTAAGCTCTCTAATAAATCCTGCTATCCCAGAAACTAGAGATTTTCGTTCACCTGTTACGCCGAGGTCAGAAACAGCATAAAGAAATCCCGAAGCTTCCCTGGCTATACGTTGCGCCCTTTTAGCTGAATTAGGCGAGACCAGGGAGATAAGCTCTATGTTGTTTTTCAGGCAATGTTCCTTTATCTCAGTACTTTCTTCAAAAGGAAGATCCGGAATTAATAAGCCATCAATGTCTTTTTCCCGCAAGGTTCTGATCAGGTTTTCCTCTCCATATTGATGAACGGGATTAAAATACGTAAAAAGCACCACAGGTATGGTTAAACCCTGATTTCTCATCTGAGGAACAAGGTCCATTGCTTTTTTAAGGGTCATCCCCTGTTTGAGTGCCCTGTCTGCCGAACGTTGAATGGTCGGTCCATCTGCCAGGGGATCTGAATACGGAACTCCGAGTTCCAGGATATCCGCTCCCTCTTTCTCCAGCATACAGGCAAAATCAACGGTAAAGGACGGGGAAGGGTCTCCAGCCATGATAAATGGAATAAATAGGTTAGCGTTTCTTTTTAGTTTTCCATTAAAAGGTTTCATATCTTCTTCTCCCCTTCCAATACACTCATAATTGTATGCATATCTTTATCTCCTCTGCCCGACAAATTGATGACAATCACATCATCAACAGACAATGCTCGTGCTTCTTTCGTTGCGAGGGCAACAGCATGGGCACTTTCAATCGCGGGTATAATTCCTTCTGTTTCTGATAAAAGTTTTAAAGCCTCAATCGCTTCCTGATCGGTCACCGCCTCATAACGGACCCGTCCTGAATCAAATAAAAAGGCATGTTCAGGACCAATCCCCGGATAGTCCAGGCCGGCAGAAATAGAATAGGGTTCCACAATCTGTCCATCCTCATCCTGGATTAAATACGTGTAGGAGCCATGAATCACTCCTTTTGTTCCTTTCGATAAGGTGGCAGCATGACGGTTCGTGCTTAAACCAAGACCCGCAGCCTCTGCGCCGATCAGTTCCACGGATGGTTCATCCAGGAAAGGATAAAACATGCCAATCGCGTTGCTGCCACCTCCGACACACGCGTAAATCCGATCCGGCAGGCGATCTTCCCGAGCAAGTATCTGATTTTTCGTTTCTGCACCAATGACTTCCTGGAAATTCCTCACCATTAATGGATAAGGATGTGGGCCAACCACCGATCCAATTAAATAAAAATGATCATCGCAATGACTGACCCAGTAGCGGATAGCCTCATTCGTCGCATCTTTCAGAGTCCCATTGCCGCTTTCAACCGGAATCACTTCTGCCCCCAGCAGTTTCATTCGAAATACATTTAGTTCCTGACGTCTGATGTCTTCAACACCCATAAACACTTTGCAGCTCATATGGAATTTGGCAGCTACGGTGGCCGCTGCCACCCCATGCTGGCCGGCACCGGTTTCGGCAATTAAATGCTGTTTTCCCATTCGTTTGGCCAGCAATGCTTGACCAATGGCATTATTAATTTTATGAGCTCCGGTATGATTTAGATCTTCACGTTTTAAATAGATTTTTGCCCCCTCTAGTCGTGAGGTCAGGTTTTCTGCAAAGGTAAGAGGGGTTTCTCTCCCACTATATTCAGATAACATGTTCCTATATTCTTGGTTGAAGGATTTATCCTTCATGGCTGATTCCATTGCTTCCTCCAATTCTTGCAGAGGCATCATTAATGTTTCCGGAACATATTTGCCGCCAAAAATTCCAAATCTCCCAAAAGAATCAGGATACTTCATGTGTCATCACCCGGCTTATCATCGTTTTTATTTTTTCTGGATCTTTTCGCTCGTTCGTTTCAATTCCACTGGAGATATCTATGCCTATTGGATTATGTTTCAGTAAATCCCCGACATTTTCCGGCCGTATTCCCCCGGCAATGAAACAGGGAACCCCCTGCCTTTTCGCTTCCCGTGTATATTCAGGAACAGAATTCCAGTCGAACTGAATTCCTGTACCTCCCCACGCGCCTTTGACCTTTGAATCAATCACAAATCCGTCCACAAGACCTTCAAATGATTTCATAGATTCAATACCCTTTTCTTGATGACGAATCGCTTTCCATACAGGAATACCGGTTGTTTCTTTCACGTTTAATACATATGACGGCGTCTCATTACCATGGAGCTGGATTACGTTTAAAGACACTGTATCCAGGATGTATTCCACCTCTTTCATGTCCGGATGGACAAACACACCGACCAGCTTTTGCTGTGGCGCGAGGGGATATCGGAAAAGCCATTCCCGCAGCCGTTCAGGTTCTGCTTTGCGTTTACTTTCAGCGAATATCACTCCGATATAGTCTACATCCACAGTTCTTACTGTTTGTATGTCATGCAGCGAACGGTTACCGCAAAGTTTTACAAGAACAGTCATGCTTCTTCCCCCCTCATCAACTCCCGGATTCCTCTTTGTAAATCGGATTTCCTCATCAATGCTTCCCCGACGAGCACCCCGGCTGCGCCTGCACGTTTGACCCGAAGAACATCATCATGGGTAAAGATCCCGCTTTCACTGATTAGCACCGTTTCTTTTGGTACAGAAGATGCAATTGTTTCAGTCTGGGATAGATCAGTCTGAAAGGTTTCCAGATTGCGGTTATTGATACCAATGATTTCTGGGATCATGCATTTGAGAATTTTCTCCAGAGTAGTCATGTGGTGAACTTCTACTAATACCTCCATACCAAGTTCAGTTGCATACTGGTACAGCTCGTTTAATCGGGATATTTCCAGTGCCTCGCCGATCAATAAGACCGCATCAGCTCCAATACGCTTTGATTCTAGCACCTGTTTCGGATCAATGATAAAATCCTTCCGTAAAACAGGGATTTGAACCTGCTGTTTAATTTCCGATAAATACGAACGGTGTCCCTGAAAGAAATGCTGATCCGTCAATACAGAAACCGCACTGGCCCCTGCCTGTTCATACTGGCTGGATATACCTACCGGGTCAAAATCCTTTCTGATTACTCCTTTAGAAGGAGAGGCTTTTTTTACTTCAGCAATTAAACCGGCAGGATAGGGGCTCGACAATATCGACTCTTTTAAGGAATAATGTGGGTAAGAACCCGCAGGTGGCAATATTAATTGTTGGATTTCTTTTCTTTTATAATCAATCATTTCAGCCAGCATGGACTTCCCCGCCCTTTTGCCTGAGCACTCCTTCAAAGTATTGATGGACATGGCCACCATTCAACGCTTCTTTCACTTTCTCGACCCCTTCTGCGATGCTGGAAGATGCCCCTGATACATAAAGACCTGCACCAGCATTTAAGATTACAATATTACACGCACTTTCGCTGGCTTCTCCTTTAAAAATGGACTGTATCATTTCTGCACTTTCCTCTGGATTTTGCACTCTCAGGTCATTCAGGCTTCCTCTTTTCATTCCAAACATGTCCGGTGAAATGCTGTAGCGCCGAATGTCGCCGTCTTTCAGTTCCACCACATCTGTCGTGTCACAGATTGAAATTTCATCCAATCCATCCTTCCCTGACACCAGCAAAACATGCTCAGATCCGTGCTCTTTTAGTGCTTCGGCAATCGGCATTGCAAACGTTGAATCAAACAGTCCAATTAATTGCCGTTTGGTTTGAGCCGGATTGGCCAGCGGCCCGAGAATATTAAAGATCGTTCGAAAGCCCAGGGCTTTTCTGGCAGGAGCTGCATGTTTCATTGCAGAGTGGTACAATGGGGCATACAAAAACGTTAATCTTTTTTCCTTAAGTGCCTTTTGACCTTCTTCAGGGCTCTGTTCCACAGGTATGCCCAGCACTTCGAGAACATCAGCACTTCCGCTGGATGAAGACACCCCGCGATTTCCGTGTTTCGCAACCCGAACGCCCATCGATGACAGGACAATGGCTACCGCAGTAGAAATATTAAAGGTGGAAGCACCATCTCCCCCTGTTCCGCATGTATCCATAATCGGACCTTCTTCCGATAGATCGACCGTTTTCATGAACATTCGCATCGCCTGCAAAAAACCGCTAATTTCCTCTGCTGATTCTCCCCGAAAACGCAATATACTGATCAAACTTGCAATCTGTTCTGATGACAATCTCCCTTCAAGCATCCGTGTCATCACATCCGATGCTTCTTCTTTTGTCAGGGTCTCTCCATTTACGACCTTTTCTAACGTCTTTTGTATCACTTGCGCTCTCCTCCTCTAAACTCTTTTTAACTGGCTCTGCTCAGCTAATAAAACCGAATAAAACAATCCGTTTGCCTTATTGATTGTTTCCTGATATTCCTTTTCAGGATCCGAATCAGCAACAATCCCTGCTCCCGCCTGGATATGAATGACCTGATCCTGTATAGTTGCCGTTCGGATTGTAATACATGAATCAATATTTCCGTCAAATCCAAAATAAACGATTGCTCCTCCGTAGACTCCTCTTGCTTGAGGCTCTAATTCTTCAATAATTTCCATAGCCCTGATTTTGGGTGCACCCGTAAGCGTTCCTGCCGGAAAGGCAGCCACAAAAGCATCAATTGGATGAAGATCGCTGCGCAATGTTCCCCGCACCTTACTGACAATGTGCATGACATGGGAAAAATAGTTGATCTGAAGCTGCTCCGGGACATGAACACTCCCAAATTCAGAAACCTTTCCTACATCATTCCTCGCCAGGTCTACAAGCATATAATGTTCAGCTCGCTCCTTTTCATCCGCAAGCAACTGTTTGGCAATCCGGTCATCTTCATCTCTGCTCTTTCCTCTTCTTCTTGTGCCGGCAATCGGGTGCATTTCTATCAACCCATGGCTTACTTGAATAAAACGTTCCGGTGAACTGCCGACTACTTCTCGGTTCCGGTAGTTTAAATAAAACAAATAGGGAGAGGGATTGACCTGACGCAAAACCCGGTACAGCTCAAATCCGCTTATGGAAACACGTTTTCGAAAGCGCTGGCTCAAAACTGCCTGAAAAATGTCTCCAGCATGAATATACGCTTTAATCTTTTCGACATCCTTGATAAAATCACTTTTTTCATAATTGGACTGCATGTTCAGCGATTCAGGATCGTAATCTTCCGGATAAAGCATTAAATCATCGACGTTGATTCTTATCTGTATCCTGCGTTTAATCCCTTCAATCTTCGTCCGTGCATCATCATATATTTCTCTTAACGTTCCATCGTTCTTTTCTGAATTTATGCGGACGAAATGGATAATGGTAACCGATTGCTCCAGATGGTCAAAAACCAGAATCGTTTCACAAAACAAAAGATGGTATCGTGGTTGATCAGCGGAAGGTTTAAGTATAATTTGTTCAAAATCGGTTACTGCCTCATAGCTGACGTATCCCACACCACCGCCGGTAAAAGGCACAGGCAAGTCAGGTGTTTTGACTTTGAGTTTATCGGATATGCTCTGAACCCCTTCTTTTAATGACCGGCTTTCCGAAATGGTATGAAAGGTTAAATCTTTTAACAAAAAACGACCTGACTTTTCCTCCATTTCAAAAAATGGATTCAATCCAATAAATGAATAACGTATGGACGGGTCATGAAAAGCTTTGCTTTCAAGCAGAAAAACGGCTTCATTTTTAAGACTGGCAAACATCTGAATGGGCGTTAATGTGTCACTGTGGAAAACCTCTGTGACAGGGACAGTCCGATAGTGAAGACTGTCACGGGAAAAAATGTCAAACGAAGGATTCAATTGGCTCACCTCTCCATAAATTATGGAGAATGAGGCAGTTGAGGAAAATAATGAGGAAAAACAAAGGATGAATCTTCAGTTTCAAATCTCAGCTCTCTCCACTCGTCCTCAACTCACCTGACATTCTCAACTCATCTCTGCTCAGAAAAATAAGGTTTTAAATAGTGTAAGATAATTTCAAACATTTCGCAATCCTTTCCTGACAATTTTAAGAAATTTTTTTAATCCGCTCGTCGGATGGACCAAAAACGTTCGGACATAGTCTGAACCGCCCGGTTCGTCATCCCATATTCAATCATGGAGGTATCCCCCCTTCTTTTTTTCTTATCCCCGAATGAAACTGATTCAATCCTGTCTTTTCCATCGTGCTCCCGTTCATCATCCGAATCCATGGTTAAATCCCTGATAGACTTCAGTTTTATGCGACTACGATCGTATGGCTAAAACTTTTAGCCGCCCTGATTGTTCATCCTCTACTCAGGCACAATCAGTTTTGAGAGGATTTCAGCTAACAGAAGCAAGGTTCAAAAAATTGTGATATGACAAAAAAAAGCCGATTCCAAAAATGAACCGGCCGCCATAAAAAGACAAAATGGTTTACTCTTCGCAAAGAGTTGTACACTTATATCTTACGTGTTTAAATCCATGATGTAACCATGATAAGGGTGGATTTTCTGTCCGTCTTTAGACGGAATCCGATAAGGGAATGACAGGAAAATATAAAAATAACCGGTTCTCCGCAACAAAATGTGCTTGATTCTTCCTCTATCGTATGATTGCTTTCAAATGCTAGGCTGGTTGCTGACATTCCATGCGAATACGCATA
>NZ_SMAN01000025.1 GCF_004342905.1 Melghiribacillus thermohalophilus
TGGTACGCATAAATAATCACCAACTTAAATAAATTTCAGGTCTATTATAACCTAAATTTAATGTTGGTGTTATTTATTCCGTCTAAGTTTTTTTTTCAGTTCAATCTTGTAGTTCAAACCGTTTTTGTTTTTGAAGTGAATAAGGTCTAGAACCCCGGACTCCGTTTGAATAAACATCGCATTAGTTGGTTCGGTATCAAATAGAGCCATGAATTTGGAGGATTGAATTTCCTGGATTGCGGTTTCCTTTACTATTTCACGGATGACACCTTCGGAATGCTTATAGTCATCTGGAATGACAAATTCATTATTAGAATCAGCTTGATCTGAACATCCAAGGATAACCATCATAGCAGCCAGCAGCAGAGTTAAACGTTTTTTCATTCTTTTTCATTCCTTTCCTTATTCTATCCCACTAACTATAAAATCAATTTGAGCCTTGATTCTATAGTCTTCTTTTACCTTCTCCCCTTCGTTCTCCGTTTCAACAAAAAAGTCCGCATAGCCATTCATTACATAATATCCGGGAAGAAACTCTTCATTCAGAAATTTTTTCATAAATTCTACATACTCTTTTTCGTCCTGGGAACCGTAGCCGCCTGCTCTTTTATATTCCTCTTTTAGGGGTTCTCCGTTTTTCAACGTTGTTTGCAGCAAGGGCTCTTCCATCGGAAAAGGGATCTCAATATTCCGGGTTTTCTCAGTCATTGGGAAATAAAAGGGAGAGGCTGCATGGTAAATGGTGATTTCATCCTGATCACCGACATATTCCAGTTCTGCATAGATTTTGACCTGCTCACCTTCAGCATACACCTCCTTTTCGGTATACAGCCGGTAAACAAAATCTCCCTGAGTTTCCTCATCACGAATCTGTTGGACTTCTTATGGTTCCGAAGTCACATCGCCATTTCCTTGATCATTCCCCGTGCCGCAACCAGCCAAAAACACCGCTAAAATAACAATCATCAGTCTCTTCATCACAGACCCCCTTTTTCTAATTGGACGTAACCGCGAGTATTTAGTTTCATGTAAAAGCGAACTTATTTGACTGGGATATAGAATGCTAGCGGCCGCTTCATTTCTCTGAAAAGAGAGTCTCCTTGGACAATGCTGATTCCCCAATCCACTTCAACCATGTATTCACCCTGATGAAGCACGGTAAGATGAAGGTCTTCTCCCGGTGAAATCTCCTGGGAGTATGCCGGGTCATTGGATGGACCAGGAAATTCAATTAATGTTCCCTCCGGATCTCCTACAAAAATGGAAAGCATCGGCTTTCCAGCTATCATGGATGTTTCCTCTTCCCCTTTATAATGAATATTGGCATAGACCATATAAACAGGAAACAGGGGAAGCACTTTCCTGGCTGTTGCAGTGATCACCAGGCTGTCTGACTCTGTTTTTTTCGTAATCGTTTCCCCCGAATATAGAAAAAGATTATGGGCAGCTTTTATCACAATCAGGAAAAAAATCAGGAGTTTCCAATATCTCACAACATTGCCCCTGAGATTTTAGTAACTTACCTTAACCTGGTACCATCTCAATATGTTCTGTTCAATCCATTGATCGATGATTTCCTTTTGAAAAAATTTTTCCCCATTGATTGTCATAAACGGAAGATAATCAAAGGTTGAATAACTGTTTCTCTGATTTCTTTCAATGGTTTGGTCCCTTGTCATACGATCAAGTTCCTCGGCTGATATACGAAGATATTCAGCTGTTTCTTCCAGGGTCAGAAGGCCTTTTTCGATTTTCTCTTCTTTACCGTCCTCCTGATTGAGCTGCTGCTCCTGATTGTCAAGATTTACAACAACATTTTTTAATTGAAAGCCTGCATAAAAAATAGACATACTCAATAAAAGAACCGTCAGCGGTAATACATAATTTTTCATCTAGTTCCCCTCCTGGTTCAGAATTTTTGCGTCTGGAAATATAATTAATCTCATAAATCAGAATCGAAAGGGTTTTTAAAATGTGGGAATTTATGAATCTCTTCTCTCTTGATTGCCCTGCCGGTCACATGACGTTGACATATTAATCATTCTTTCCTGTATAACTCACGCTCCGCTTTTTGTTTTGCTCCAAACAATGTTAAAGATAACAATGTCAAACATACCACCAGAAAAATAGGTTTAATCCAATAGGCGGCTTTCATAGAATTCCTCCAAAACCGTTCAGTTTTTCCTCAGGATGTTGATCCCTTCAAGGACATCCACATCTTCCACTATGTGCTTCGGGGTCCATGGAATATAAACCTCCGGCTCTATCCTTGATGCCGGCCTTTCTTTTACCCGGTCCAGTTTCGTTAATCGTGAGGTTGGATACCATAGTTCAAATGGTCCGTCCCACTCCATCACCGTTAAATTGGCGTAATCATTAAGTCCTGCAGTAGGCCGACCGATCACTGTTACGTTCGGTGACCGTTTCGCCACATCGGCAAAAATTTCGCCAGCACTGCCGCAGGTTATATCCGTCAGAACTACCACCCGCTCCGGTTTGGGCCTTCCTGAGATCCCCATCCTTTCATCTGAATGTAATTCAGAAAATCGAACAAAGCCTTTTCCTCTGTTCTGTTCCCACATCTTTTTAAACAGGGACAAACTCGCTCTTGCCCGGGGATCCTCTATCTTTTTCAATGCCTTTTCAATTGTTTTGATCTGAAGTGCGCAGTTCCTCTCGGTGCAGAGAAAGTGCATATCATAGTCATCCTGAAGATGAAGCGTAGTTGTTCCTTCATCAAAAAGAAAGGGAACGATCGGTGCAAAAGCAGCGTCACTTCCTCCTAAATTTCTGCGTACATCGATGATGAAATAGTTGGTCTGGCTCAGGGCTTTTTCGTTCTGTTTGATTAATTGAGAGATGGCATCAGGGTTTTCAAAATCCGTTAGTTTCATAATCAAGATGTCTTCATCCAGCTGTTTTAAGCTGTACTCTGGCACGTACTCCTCTTTTTCATAGAATCGCAGGGAAAGTGTGTGATGATTCCCTTCAGGATCTGTCACTTCACAATAGGCATACTGACGAATAATAGGTGTCCAGTTTTCCCAATCAGGATGACTATCCCCCAGCACGTTTTGATGTTTTTCCAGAAGCTCGGCAACACTCAAGCCATCCAATGCTGTGATGTACGACCCTTTTGTGATTCGTTTTTCCTTTCCAGTCTCTGTTACATAAAGTCGGTCTTCGTACCTGCGCACTTTGAACCCGGGGCTTAGCTCCTTCAGAACCTGATCATCTGTAGTCTTAAAATACATATGGGGATCCTGAAAATCACCCAGATAACGCTGGACGATTTCCACAAATTGTTGAGGGCTTAATAAACCCTCGTGCTCAAGCTTTTGTATCATTGCTATGTATTTGTCCGGCTGATCCCACCCTCGTTTGTCCAAACAGCCGGCATAATCATGGTGAGTAATGGAAACAATATCTTTAAAGATGTTTTTATACATTTTACACACCTGTTTCATGGTATATTATGAATGTTCTTCCCATTATACCATGACCTTCACTGGCTGATTGGCCTTGATTCCCCAGTTTATGATATGATCAACATGATAGGAAGGAAAAAAAGGAGAACAAATCATGTACCCACAATTAACGACTGCAGTATTAGAAAATGAAGTTGAGGTAGAAATGGTGACGAATCATGGAACCATTAAGCTGAAACTATTCCCTGAACACGCACCAAAGGCTGTCGAAAACTTTGTGACTCACAGCAAAAACGGTTATTATGATGGATTGACCTTCCACCGTGTAATTAAGGATTTCATGATTCAGGGCGGTGATCCAAAAGGAAATGGCACAGGCGGCGAAAGCATCTGGGGCCAGCCATTTGAAGATGAATTTTCTAAGGAATTGTTCCACCTTCGCGGCGCTTTGTCCATGGCGAATTCCGGGCCAAATACGAACGGAAGTCAATTTTTTATTGTACAAAATGCCAGCCTCGACCCGGGCTTTAAGGATCAGATGGAACAGGCCGGATTTCCAGCTGACATTATCGAGGCTTATGTGAAAAATGGAGGAACACCATGGCTGGATTTCCGTCACACCGTCTTTGGACAGGTTGTGGAGGGGATGAACGTAGTGGACAGAATCGCCGACGTCCCAACTGGCATGCAGGATATGCCCACGGATGATGTAAAGATTGAAAAAATAAACGTACTCTCTGAGTGAACACCAATGTTTCGTAAAAAAAGATTCAACGAGAAGTGAATGTCTCATTGAATCTTTTTTTATTTATCATTTCTTAACAATCAGTCATCGAAAACGGATAATGCCAGCGAGGATAATGCGGTGTGATAAAATCAAAGTCAAAAACAGTCTGAACCAGTGACTTGGTTTAAGCCGCTTTCCCCTCCTCACAGCCCAGAATTAACTGCAGTATCATGAAAAAATAAAACATATTCATCAATTATAGACCCTTCATCATAAATGGACTCATTAAAATCCAAAAGTTTCTGGTAAGTTTCAGTTATGGAATCAGTGATGAGAAACATATCTGTTCCAATGTGATTTTCAAACTCAGTCACAATGGCCATCCCGTTTTCTGACATTTCAATTACCAGGGCATTTTCAGCATTACCTGGCTATCTGTCAAAAAAGCCAACAGCACTTTTCCTTTGAAAAATACGATAATATCATTAGAATAGAATATTATTTTTAACAAGGTGAGTCCTAAGAGGTCCGCTTTTACCTCTTGCATAAAATTAGTGGGTCGTCACCATCTAGATTGATTCGTGCTACATAACTCATGATAAATTTTCATCCATTCCACCTTTACAACAAAAAAGACCGCCTTCCCAGGCAGCCTTACAAATACTTTTTCTTCACCCGATTCCCGTCATGGGTGAACAGTACGTTTTTCTCTTCCACCACCGTCTCAATGTGAACGGGTCTTCCCCAGAGCTGGTAGATGTATGGCATCGTTTTTTCAAGATCATTAAGGTCTAGCTCAATCCCTTCGTAATGATGTTTCAGATAAAGTTCCCCGTTTTTCATGTAATCTCCGTCCTGGACGGTGATGTACGGATACCCGCCGTTGACCTGCATGGAAACAAGCTGGTCGCGGACATCTTCCCAGTCTTTCTCTACGATTTTGTACTCCCTGCCCTGCTTCTGAAACAAGTACAGGTCTTCCTCTTCCACGATGTCCTTGGTCAGATAATTCCGGATAAAAGAAATATCCGATTCAATCTCCCGGACTTCAAACATTTTCTCTCTGCCGGTCCCCGGCTGAACCCCCCGTTTTTTCATTTCTGCGGTCGGGTTGTTGTAGCGCTCTTCAATGTCCTCAAAAATTTTGATGCCTAACCGATATGGGTTGATATTCGTCTTGGACGGCTGAATGACGCTGGCGTGAAGTCTGGCAAATTCAATGGTTTCCCCTTCAGTCAGGTCCATTTCCCGCAAAATCCGGGAATGCCAGTACGAAGCCCAGCCTTCGTTCATGATCTTGGTTTCCAGCTGGGGCCAGAAATACAGCATTTCTTCCCGCATCATGGTCAGGATATCCTTCTGCCAGTCATCCAGTTCCCGGCTGTAGGCCTCAATAAATAACAGGACATCCTTTTGAGGTTCTTCGGGGATTTTGCGGTTTGGACGCACAGGTTTCGTTTCTTTTTTCTTTCCATTTTCCAGTCGCCATAAATCGTCATACTCAGTGCGCACGGGATTGGTTTTCATCGTTTTCGGTTCGGGACTCTCCTCATACTCATCGGGATGGATTAACGTCGGGTCGATATGTTCCTGAATGGCCAGCACTGCATCTATGAAAGTTTCCACTTCATCCCGGCCGTAAATTTTTTCATAATTTTGAATTCGTTCGGCTGTTGCTGCCATGCTGTCCACCATTTTTCGGTTGGTGTTTTGAAAGCGGACATTGTTTTTGAAGAAATCGCTGTGGGCGAGAACGTGGGCGATAATCAGTTTGTTCTGGATCAGACTGTTGGAATTCAACAAAAAAGCATAACAGGGATTCGAGTTAATGACCAGTTCATAAATTTTGCTCATGCCCAGCTCTTCCTGAATCTTCATTTTATGAAACTGCTTGCCGAAACTCCAGTGGGAAAAACGGGTCGGCATACCATAAGCCCCAAATGTATAAATAATATCCGTGGGACAGATTTCATAACGCATCGGATAAAAATCCAGCCCAAAGCCTTCTGCGATCTCCGTAATTTCTTCAATGGCCTGTTCCAGTTCTTTGTGATCGGTTTTTGTCAAATCCCTCTCCCCTTCTTGCGTATTTATTATAATGTATGAGTGCAGAAGGAAATATTTGATTTTTTACAAATGAAAAAACGAGGGAAAACTCCCTCGTTTTTTCATCTAATCCATATCAGGGAAAAGACGCTGAGTCATCTCGTTGAATTCTTCAACAAAGCCGTCGTCGTCCCGATTGTCTCCGTTGATATAGCCTTCTGATAAGTCCACAAACTCCGTATTTGCGGATACATAAACATTATCGATATCCCGGTCAATGGAACGGACGACCCGTTCGATTCGAGTTCTTAAATCAGCGTCAATTCTTTCCTGATCATTATCAAGGACAGCGGCAACATAAGCATTATTATTGCCTGCCAGCACATAGGCACGCTCAACCTCGCGAACTTCTTCAGCAATCCGGTCGGCTGCATCGTCGGCTACTTCAAAACGATTATTTTCATTCATTAAGTTGTCTCCATCACCATTTAGCCCGCGATCTCTGTTCCAGTTACGGTCCTGGTTGGTTCCATTATAGTTTGGACCTGCTTCATTATTATTGACTCCGTTTCGGTCAGGGTCATTGTAGTTTGGTCCTAAGTCATTGTTATCCATACCGACCCGATCCCTGTTCGGTTCAATATCATTGTTTTCCGTATAGCGGGTTGGCTCGACGCCTGTGTCATAATTATTATTCGTTCCTAAACCCTCATCTCCCTGACATCCTGCAATGGTGATTGCTGTTAAAGCTGAAACCCCTAAAAGGGCGATCTTTTTCATGCTGCTCCTCCTTCCTTGCAGGGTTATTTATATTATGGATAGGTCATTTTGGATTTATTCGATGGTTTATATACCCAGCATGCTTCGGAAAACGAAACGATGGGGAATCCCATGAATTGCCGAGAGGTATATGGAAAGGAAGTTGTGACTTGATTATAAAGAAAATCAGTAAGGATTCATGAACGAGCCGGACAGGTGCTTTTGGAGAAATATTCGATAATATGTGATGTTTTTAACTTCGGCATTCGGGATATCTTGATGTTAACATTTTCCATCCGTAGAAACTACAGATTATACCCCTGAGAAAACATTATTGGTGTACAAAAGTTCCACTACAAAAAAATATATGGAAAGAGCACCATGAAAAAGACAGGAAGCAATCGTGCCAGGTGACACATACTATGCCTAACCCTGCCTTAAGGGGGTTTTAGGTTGAACTCGGCAGATTACGATAAAGCACTTTACTACACATTATGGGGGCAATGGGATGATCTGCTCGTCCTCATGGTCCGGACGGAAGATGATTTTTTGTCCAAAAAAATTGAGGATTTTTTGCACGCCTTTCACTACAGCAGCAGTGAGGAATCCATTGTCCGCACCCACCAAAACTTAATTCACTATTTGGAGCACGCGATTGACACGGATATTGAGGTTATATATGTCCAGTAAAGAGGGGAAAATTCCCCTCTTTATATGCTTTTCACTCAACTCCCACTGATGGACTTGTAAGATTTTGCACAAGTGTGTGTACCGATGTAAAGTAATACTTTATATACGGGATCTTCAAAGAAACAACTATTTAGAATCAAGGTGTTTCACAGCCAAGAGCGCAGCCTGGGTGCGGTCATGGACTTCCAGTTTGGATAATATATTGGATACATGGGTTTTGACGGTTTTTTCGGTAATAAATAAGTCACGGGCAATTTCTTTGTTGCTTTTGCCTTTCATCAATTCCTGCAGTACTTCCATTTCCCGTTTTGTCAATTCATGTAAACGTTTTTTGTCTTCATCCAGGTGATCTGGGGATATATGCTGAAACAAATGAACAGCAGCCTTTTCATCAATCATTTTTTTACCGTCGTATACGTTACGGATTGCACGGGCCAGTTCTTCGGGTTCGGCATCTTTCAGCTGATAACCGCTTGCACCCGCCTGAATCGCTGGAATAACTGAATGATAATCCGAAAAGCTGGTCAGTATTAGAACTCTGGTTTCTGGAAACCGTTCTTTTATTTTTTTAGTTGCCTCGATCCCATCCATTTCCGGCATCTGTACATCAAGCAGGACCACGTCTGCCGGCTGGTTTGTCAGAAGATCCAGCGCTTCTTTTCCATTTGTAGCCTCCCCCACAATTTCCAGATCTTTCTGGGTCTGAAAAAAATAAAACAGTCCTTTGCGCACCACATGATGGTCATCAACAATGACAATGCGAATAGTCATATCTTTTCCCCTCCGTCCGGCATAAATACGGTTACGGTCGTACCCCTCGATGGCTGGCTTTCAATACATACCTGACCATTATAAACGGCTGCTCGCTCTTTCATTCCTTTTAGCCCAAAGGAATGAATATCTTTGTATTTATTGACATGGAAACCAGCTCCATCGTCTTTAATGATTAACCTGAAGCCTTTTTCCGTACGTTGTAAAGCAATATAAACATCGCTGGTCTGTGCATGTTTTTTTACATTGTGAATCGCTTCCTGTCCAATCCGCATAAGGGTTTCCTCGATGTGATCAGGAATCGTCATGCTCCCTTCTGATTCGGTGTATGCCTGAAGCTGAAGTCTTTCGGCATAGCGGGTGAGTCCCGTTAGGAGGCCCTCCTCTAATCCTGAAGCTTTTTTCTTTGCAATTAACGTTCTCATTTCTTTTAACGCCTGGGACGACAGTTCATTCAGATCTTGTAAAGGAGCTGCAAGTTTTTGGTCCTGGTTCAACTGTCTGGCTGCTTTGGCTGTCAGTACGATGGAATATAACAGCTGGCTTACGGAGTCATGGAGGTCCTGGGCGAGCCTGTTACGTTCCTCGATTCTTGCCATAACTTTTTCCTTATCCTGAAGAATCAGATCCCGGTATGCCAGTTCAATATGCTGTACGGCCAGCTGCATAACCTCTTTTTCAATGGTCTGAAAAGGCTTCCTCCGCCCTGCGGTCAGCCTTCCTCCTCCTTTTGTAAACGGAAAAGTTACCTTGTGGCTGCATGTTTGGTCCCCCTGTCTGAACCTCTCTTTCTGTATTATCATGTCAAGATAGTGTAAATCAAACAGCTGAATAAGATCAGATCCAGCATGTGCACCAAACTGATGCACATTCCGTTCCTTCCGGAGATTCGTTACAAAATCACTAAGGGCGGTAAGCAGACGACCTCTCTGTTCTTCCTTTTCGACCTGTTCCAGCCGTTTGAGCGCCGTACCAATCTGCAAAGCAATGGATTCAAGTAAATCTAATTCTTCATCGATGTAAGCTGTTCGGCCTGACGCCCCCACATTTAACAGCCCGTACATTTTTTCGGGTGTTTTTAACGGAACGGTCGCATGGTGTGTTAATCCCCCTGTTTCATATTTTCCCTCATTGATAGCATCTTTAAGGCGTTTGCATTCAATAATCGTTGTTGCCTTTGTCAGTCTCCCCCTGGTAAATCTGGAAATACAGTAACAATCCTCTTCTCCGCACATCGGTCGCTTATCATCCTTTGATAGTGCAGGGGGAAGTCCTTCGTCTGCCATCAGTTCCATATTTTCGTTCTGCAAAAAAATCCATCCGCTTTCAAAGTGGGAAATATCAATCAACGCTTTTAATACAGACTGAAGCATGTCTTTTTTATCATGAGACTGATTTAAGGTTTCTGCAATGGCTTTGAGAGTTTCTAATTTTTTCCTTTCATTGAACTTCATATGATCACATCTTTTTTTGATTTGGATTTATTATATCATGTTGAAAAGAATCAGGTTTTAAAAAAAATCCCCTTTGCAGACGATGCAAAGGGGTGCATGAAGAAAGAATGAAGAATTTTTATACCCATAGCTACGGACGAGGATAATGTTGAATCAGGGGATGCAACTGTAATTCATCGATGACCATATGTTTTGGTGCGCTGGCCAAGTAAACCGCTGCATCGGCTATGTCTTCCGTCTTCAGCCAGTCCTTTTTCTCCGGGGCCCCCTGTTTCGTTTCATTAAAATACGTATCCACCATTCCAGGATTAATCGTACCGGCCCGAATCCCATACTTCCGTACTTCCTGGCTGACAGAACCCATAAATCCCTGCACAGCATATTTGGTGGAACTATAAAGGGAGCCATTTGGTATAGAATATCGGCCAACATCAGATGAAATCGTAATAATGGTTCCGAACTTCTGCATTTTCATAATCGGAATGACTTTTTTGGTGCAGAGAAAGACTCCCTGTACATTGACTTCATATAACTTTTTCCATTCTTCCACCGTAATCTCTTCCACGGGCTTAAACAGTCCCATTCCGGCATTGTTGACTAAAATATCCACTTTGCCAAAAGCGTTGTTTGTGGTTTCAACGACATGATCCACGTCATTTTCGTTGCTTACATCGGCCCGGAAAGCTAGAATATGTTCATATCCTTCCTGTTCCAGCTCCTGCCTGGTCTTGTAAATTTGCTCAGATGAGCCCATCAATGCAACTTTGGCACCATGTGCTGCAAACTTTTGGGCAATCGCCTTTCCTATTCCGCGGGAGGCACCAGTTATGATTGCTGACTGATCGTTCAGCATGACTTCCTTCACCCCTTAAAAGAAATAAATTCAATTCGTGCATATTTCTGAATCACCAATCGATCTGCAACTACAAAACTTCAAAAAATCAATATGCAAACGGTGCCTGTATTTTCACTGATCATTTTATTTTACCGTTGGAATACTGATTATTCTCATGTAAGCCCTGAATTCCCGTACCTGAAATCTGATATTTCGAAAATGAAGCCTGATATTCCCTGCACAAAGGCTGATTCTTCACAGGCGATCCTCCACAATTCTGAGCATGAAAGACGGGGCAATGCTGTTATACCGTGCGTTCATCTAAAATTTTCTTAAGCTCCTGATCCCTCTCCTCACTCAGAGTAGTCTGAAAAGACCTGAGCTCATCCATTCCACCATCAAATCGAAGCTGTCCATCCTGAAAAATAAGAACACGGCTGCATAAGCGGCTGATGACACTCCAGTCATGACTGATAATCGTGATGGTTTTCCCCTTATCATGCAGATGTTTGAGCCACAGCAGTAAATCATGTTTGGCTGCCAGATCCATACCGGCTGTGGGCTCATCCAGTAAAATAATATCCGGATCATGCAGAAGGCCACTGGCAACATTGACTTTCCGCTTCCATCCTCCCGAGAGTTCCCGAACTTTCTGATTCATAACTTGTTCCAGACCAAGAACATCTTTCATTTCCTGCATAAATGTTTTACAAGGCCGTCTTTTTGCCGCTTTTTCCCAGAATTTCAGCTGATCCTGAACCGATAATTCTTCAAACAAAGCGATCTGCTGCGGAATATAACCTAAGTTTTTACGCAAACGTTTGATGCAGGCTGTATAAGGCTCCCCTTCATAATAGACTTGGCCTTCCCTGGGCTGAAGGACAGATGCCATAATTTTCAGAAAGGTTGATTTTCCTGCGCCATTGGGACCAATAATCCCTATGGACTCCCCTGCACCAATCTCAACAGAAATGTCTTTTAAGGTATGCAGATGTTTGTAATAATGATTGACCTGCTCAAAATATATCAATTTCGATTCCTCACTTTATTGGAACATCATTTCATAGAGCCAGGTATGGGGCAATAGCCGGTACCAGAACCCTTCCCCCCCTGATACGAGGTACAGGGAGGATAAAGAGAACGAAACCAGAGAAATCGTCAGAACAAACAGCACGAACCCGTTTCGCTTCTGAAACATAAATAAACCGGCAAATGTCACATACACAGCCGTTAGAAGAGGAATAATGGCTGCTAGTCCTTGCTGAAGTACGTTCATATCAATATGATCAAAAAAGAAATCAAGGACCAAAAGCCATATTCCCCAAAACAGGACAGCCAGGAGCGTAACACAGATCAACAGCGCTCCGTAAAAATTGAAGATATTTCCGCTCATCATTTCCAGACGGGAAATCATTTGATTTTTTCTCATTGGATATACAGGAAGCAAAGTCAGAGCAGCCATCATCCATACATACGTGAACCCGATTCCGGCAAGGCCGATGATCGACAGGGGGGTCGCTTTTTCAGGCTGTTTATTCTGGACCTGATAGGTCTGAAACTCCATCTGAAACAGGGGTTCAGGCTCCCAGTAGCTGTCAGCATGCTCATAATAAGTTTGCCATCTGGATGAATCGTTTTCTTGTTTCATAAGCTGAATGGTAGTAGCTGCTTTGCTATTAACCGCCAGACGCATCACTTCACTGGCTAGCTGCTCTTTTATAAATGTATCAAAAACAGATTTTTCGGACCGAATCCATTCAATAGTTTCTGTAAGATTCCCCTGCTGAATGTGTTCCTGAAAATTTCTGTTAATGACGAAAGCTCCTTCCAGATCCCCTTTTTGGATGGCAATGATGGCCTCTGTTCTAGTCATATCCTGGATTTTCAGACGCTCCTGGCCGGCGATCCTCTCCCTGACCTGGTTTGAATAACGAGAGTGATCCTCGTCAACCCAGCCAATCGGAATCTCGCTTTTGTTCAGTCCATTCAGGATCATCGGAGAAATCAGGAATAGAGCGAGAATTGGGCCGCCTGCTGAAAAAAGAATTTTCCATCTATTCACGATAGCCAGTTTAACCAGAAGGGAAAAATACGGAACCATATTTTCCCTCCTTTATTTTGCCATATCCGGCAGAAAGAACAAGCAGGATAAGTGCAAATAACGTGATCCAGGCCCAGTCCGTTAAAGGCCAGGAGTTATCTGTGATGATCGTTTCAAACGATTGGTATATCCAGGTCCAGGGAAGATATGGAGATAGTTGATTCATCCATTCCGGCAAATAAATTTCAGGGATCAAGATACCGCTCAATAAACTCCCTGTTGCAAAAAGGATTGCGTTTATCGTCATTTTCACACTCGGACTCGCTATGACGATATCGGTTAAAGACAGAATAGACGCCGTCGCCAGAGCCAGTCCTAAACAGGTCACAACTGCGGGAAGACTAATCAGCCACGGCATGGTGAAGACCTTTGACAGGAGCAGAGCAATCACCATAAGCTGCATACTAAAATAAGTAAGATACAGCAAAAACTGACTGAAAACATAAACCGCTGATCCGACATTCATGGCTATCAGGCGCTCCTGAATCGTGCAGTTAATGGTTCTATTGAAGATTGTCTGTAAAATCATGGAACTGATAATAAAACCAGTGAACATTAAAGCAATGACTCCATGCTGTATCCATCCGACAGTTGCACCAAGGGAAATTTTCTCGGTAAAAAACAATTGATCCCGGTTTAAAGCAAAAAGTGTAAACTGAATGATCACCTGCTGCAAAAGCTCACTTCTCTCCTCCCTAGAGTCTAATGCTTTGATATAGAGATGATAAACCGTATTCACACCGCTCTGGGCAGCTGAAATATAGCGGGCACCACTCTCCAGTAAAATGGTCACCATACTGGATGCGAGAGGTTTTTCAGAACTGGTCATCACATGAATAGGCCTGTTTTCTCCATGACGGAGATCATTCGTAAACCCTGGAGGGATGGTCACGATCGCTGCCGTACTCCCGTTCTCCATGGCTTTCCGTGCTTCCCCTTCAGTCATCGGAATCAGAGACAGAGATTCCCCGAGGGCACCTTCTTTTTGGAGTTGATCGAGCAGAGTCCTGGTTTCCGGAGATTGATCCTCATCAACTACTGCAACTTGAATCTGCTCTGTTTGTCCTTGAAAATATTGAAAAAAACCGACTCCTACAAGGCCTATTAAAACAAAAGGAAAAAACAAGATCATCAAAAAAAGGAGCGGCTGGTGCAAGATGTTTTTCCATCTGTATTTCAGCAATGTACCGATCACACCTGTCCACTCCTTTACATATTAAAATCCAAATCCGTCAAATAATGATTCATAATACTTCTCGATATTCCGGCTAATCTCAGTCATGATTTTCATTTCTTCTTCAGGTGATATATCTAACAGATCAACCGTTTCTCTGTCCTTTAATTCTGGCATATCAAGGTCATCGGTGAAGGTGATCTCGTTTTCCCCCTCAATGCTGATATCAGCATATCTTTCCAGGCCGAGCCCATCAATAAAAGACAGATTGAACCCAAGTTCCACGTTTCGGTTTGCCTGATCATGATCAACATCCACAGTCTGATTATAGTAGCCGCTGATATTTGGCGAGTCTCCAAGATCCTCTGACTCAATAACTAAATAAAAGTCCGTGTTTGTTTCATCGTCTAAATACATGGTCTCAGCCTGAAACGAGTATTGTTCACGCTCTGCATTCAAATCAGTATAGGTTACCTGTCTTTTCACCTTATAACCTTCTTCAAGCTTATATCTGTCTTCGGTATAGGAAAGGCGTTGAGCTAAATTATCAAAGAAGCCCATGAAAACAACCTTGAACCGATAGCCATCATCTTCGAGTTTTTCTGTCCCGATCAAGACTTCAAGTTCCGGAAGCCGAAACGACCGCAATTCTACCCAGTCATCTTTTATATACGCGGTATATTGTACACCATCAGGCATATCGAGGTTTTCTACATCACTGATAACTGCTTCGAAGAACTCCTTAATATATTTTTCTTCATCCGGGAACGTCGTCAAACTTATTAACAGGCGTTCATCCTTTTTAGCATGTTCCGCCAGATCCGTCAATATCTGCTTTGTTTCTTCCTCAGTAAGAGTAATTTCCACCGATTCATATGTATTTCCTTCAAATTCCTTTTCAGGATTAAAGGTGAAATGGTCATCCGTCAAATGGCTCGCAACAATTTCGAGATAATCTTCGGCCACTTGTCCCCATTCGCTCCAGGATAATTGGGTTTGCTGAAGTTCAACCAGATTAGGCATCTCTGTAATTTCCTGATACCCGATTTCCCCTTCCCATAATTTATCTAGTTGATCGTTTTCTAAAATAAAATATTTATCATACATCATAGGAATTTTCAGGGCGCTGATCTCTTTATTTTGATAGATCGACATATCCATTATATTTGCACCCTGGAGAAGCAATCCGATATTGATCATAGTTTCTTGATCATCTGGATTAAACAATTGTTCTGTCTCAAATGTTGATGCAAAAAGGAGACTTTTTATCAATCCATAATCTGGGAACTGACTCTGGGATTCTTCGTCTAGCGCAACATCTCCCTTAAAAACCCAACTCGTCTGGTGAGCCTGCTCCTTCATTCGCTCTTTCAAAAGGGTGACCTCATTTTTTAGATTGTAGTCAAACACTTCTTTAAACGTCTTTGCTTCCATCCTCATATATTGGACGGAAGGTTTTTGTCCGATGATATACTGATACGCAAATAGTGCGGATCCCCCTAAAGTTACAATGACTAGAGACAATACCATGGCCAAAAATCCTGCGTTTCGTTGTCTGGTTTGATCGTTTGAAAACCGCATCCTTTTTTCTCCTTCCCCCTATCTAGCTAAATACCCATTTATTATACTACATCGGCAAGATCATTCATGATGTTTATCAGAAATCTTTTCACAAAATTTCACTGATTCCTCCTTATGTCCGGGACAGACAAACGATTTTATTAAAAAACGAACTGATCAAACAGAGGCCGGGATAAAAAATGAAAGAACGGCCGAAAAGAGGAAAAAATCAATTACGTAGTCAAAATGCCTGAACTCCTGAGGGAACAGCGCGAACCGAAAATCCCTACAGACCGAATAAACGATCTGGAGAAAGTTGAGGCCGTGCCCGCGGAAGGCGAAACATTTTGACAAAACAAAAAGCCCGAACGAATTCATGTGATGATTGAATATAGTTCGGGCTTTTCATTGCCTTATGTGGTTTTGTCCCGGACCTTTACATTGATTTTTATTTCCTGTTCTCTTTTTTCTGTTGGCCGGGAGGCTCCTTTTTCTCCTTAAAAGGCTCCAGTGACTGAACATGGTCCTTCTGTTCTAGAGTTTTCTTTTGAAGTCCCGGCGGAAGATCTTTTATGAGACTTTCAATCTCTTCTTGATCCTCATCGATTTTCTCCTGGATGCCCGGGGGTAATTCTTCCATGATATCTTTTATGTTTTCTTCCGTATCGTCCTTTTTCTTTTCATTTCCGGACTGTTGATGGGAACCCTTTTCAGACTGATCGATTTCATTTGGCTGTTCAGACAAGTCACCGCCCTGCTTTCCTTTATTTCGGGTCATGTGATCTGCTTCTTTTTCCAATTTCTTTTGCAGGCCTGGAGGCCATTCCCCATCATCTAATTTTTTTTCCAGGCCAGGCGGTATTTCTTTCATGATCTCTTGATAAAAGTGTTCTACAATCACCCGTTCCTGGTCATCCAGATGATTAAAAATTTCATGGGTGATGATTTCCATGTCCTGTTCTTCAAGATTATGATCAGCAGGGCTTTCCGAAAGTTCTTCCTGTCCATCGGAATCATCATTTTCAGATTTGTTTTCTTTTTTCTGTATGTCTTCCACTATTTTTTCAGCCATGACATAATTCATGGACACCTTTTCTTCTTGCGCCTGCTTCCGGATCGTATCAGGTATTTCGATGGTTGCAATTGGCATCTCTTCCTCTTTTTCCTGTAGGAATGTCTGCAATTTTTCAGTAAGATCATTATTTCCATTATTCAAATAGCTGACCCCTATTAACACACTCTGTCCCTCCAACATCCCTTCTTTTCTGCTCGTTTCAATAATATGGAGGGTTACATGTTCCACATTTTGTCCTTTCCAGTCTGGAAGCATCGGGATCAGACGCTCTGCTGATTCATTTATCGGCGTCAATTCAAGAACATTGAGTTTTCTATTGACAGTGATTTCGATACTTGGATTGATATCAATGCTCACATAGGCAAAAGCTTTACTGGAGCTGTACCATGAATAGACCGGAAAAAGGGCAAGCAGCAGAACAGCCAGAGCAGCGATGATTCGTTTTTGGAAGAAAGTATGAAAAATGGACGGAACCACATGTGTTTTCGCTTCGAAGATCGGTTCAAATTGTATTTCTTCCCCGATATCACAGTCTAAATCAGGTTTTGCTTTATAAAACAAGCCGTCATGGGTCATCACAACCAGATACCTGGCCTTCTTCTCCATGACAATCCCCTTTTTCATACCTTCACCCCCTTTATGTACTCCTTCAAATAGATATAATCCTCACTTAGAATAATAAATATAGCTAAAATATATTTTCGGTTACGCTCCAGTGTTTTTTTGCTTACTTTTACATGTCTGGTCAGTTCTTTCATAGGGAGCCTTTTTTTTTGCTGAACATATTGTCTCAATGAAGGATTCTCAAAAATAATCCGGGCTACCTCCATTGCCGATTCTCTTGCATCCTGATGGCTGGGTGATCGTTCTATCAGTTCCTCAAAGGAAATCTTGTAAGATTTCAGTTTTTGGCGAAAATCGGATATTTCTTCCCGGCGATGCCAGGAATCGGCTTCCTGCTGGTAACGTTCCCTGGCAATTTTCACTTCATTTGGATTTTCCATTTGTTCTTCATCATGAACTTCCTCATCTAGAGAAACGGCTGCCGGATGGTTCTGCTCACTACGTAAATAATCAATAACTTTGCGCTTGACTACCAATTTCGCAAAGGATAAAAAAGAACTTCCTTTTTCGCTGGAAAAGGATTGAATCGCATCATTGAACGCCATTAGGCCGATGCTGAACTCATCATCTCTTTCCGGATCAATATACCTTTTACATACTTCGGAAACATTCTTGGCAATAAACGGCCGGTATTTTTCCAGGAGATGATGACGGGTTTGTTCGTCCCCCTTTTGAGCAGCTTTTACTTGCTCTTCCAGGAAGTTCTCCTTCCCCTTTTTGAAGAGACGCTTCACCAACCCTGACTCACCTCCAATTATTATAAAATTCGTACATAAAGGGGTTTTTGTGGGGAGTATAAACAAACATATTTCATTTCTATTACAAATAGATTTCGAATATGACAAAAACGTTGACATATCAAGGGTTTGAAGGGTTTTTCCATGTTGTCTATCATACTAAAGCCGATAAAAAGTTTCTAGAGTAAAAAATACCCATTACTCCGGATCGAAGTCCCTGCCTTCCTCTGTCTCTAAAAAATAGGAAATTGGAACTGCCAATCCGACCTTTCCATGTTCAGAGCTTCTTCTGGTTGCATAGACAACGCCGACCACTTTTCCGCTTTCAGTGATCACCGGGCTTCCGCTATTGCCGTGGTAGATAGGTGCCTTAAGCATCAGAACATCACCTTCCAGGGAAGATTCCGTATACCCGAGCACTTCCCCTTCATTGGCAATGCCAGTAAAAGCAAGGGGATTCCCAATAAAATAGATATGATCCCCCGGTTGAACATGCCGATCGTCTCCCAGGGTCAAATACGGGATGTTCTTTCCATCTATCTTTAATAATGCCAGGTCTATTTCAGGGTAAGCAGCCACAATCTCAGCACTAAATTGCCCCTGTTCAGGGACATTTACCCAGGTCCGTAAACCGTCTTCAATGACATGGTTATTTGTTAAGATATATCCGTCTTTTGAAATGGAAAATCCAGTTCCTTTTCCGTTTTCCGTTCGAACCGTCACAACCGACTGCTTATATTCCTGGATCTCCTCATTTCCACTGAGTTTTGCTGAAGTCGCCAGAAAATCTACCGCTGCCAGGTTAAGGAACTTTGGCAGTGCCGATAGGGCACTGAGAACCATAAACAAAGCAATGAGCCAAAACGCCCACCTGGGGAAGGGGCGTTTTGGCTTTTTCTCTTCCTTGTGTTGACGGAATGCTTTTCTCCGTTCTTCCTGAATCAATTCATACATTTCCTCTTCATCGATATCCTCATATAAATCTTTTTCATCTATGGTTTCAGGATAATCTTTTCGATCGGTCATAGCCCCGTTCTCCTTTTAGACATATCAAACCACTGCTTGATTTTTCAGCTGGCCCTGCTGCATTTTATACATCTGATAATAATTTCCCTGTTGCTGAATCAATTGGTCATGTGTTCCTTTTTCTATTATTTTACCACGTTCTAACACAAAAATTTGATCAGCCTGCTGAATCGTGGATAATCGGTGGGCAATGACAAGCGTCGTGCGTCCTTTCGTTAGTATTTTCAGGGCTTCCTGAATTAGTCCTTCTGTTTCGGTATCTATACTTGCAGTAGCTTCATCAAGGATGAGGATAGCCGGGTCAAAAGCAAGGGCCCTGGCAAAAGAAATCAGCTGACGCTGCCCTGCCGAGAACTCGCTTCCTTTTTCCTTAACTGGCTCATCATATTGGTTCGGCAGTTTTTCAATAAATGAATCCGCTCCGACAGCTTTTAACGCTGCAATCGCCTGCTCTCTGGTAATGGACGGATCATTCATTGTTACATTGGAGATAATGGTTCCTGTAAAAATGAACGGATCCTGCAAAACGATCCCAATATGTTTGCGGACCTGCTGTCTGGACAGGCTTTTTGTGTCCATACCGTCAATCATGATTTTGCCTTTTTGGGGGTCATAAAAACGGAATAACAGATTCATGACCGAACTTTTTCCAGACCCTGTATGACCCACAAAGGCAGCTGTCTGTCCAGGTTCAATTTTAAATGACATATCTTTCAAGACATAATCATCCTCTTCATAAGCAAACCAGACATGGTCAAAAACCACTTCTCCTTTATAGCGGGAAATTGATTCATCTTTTACTTCTTCCCCTTCCTGATCCATCAGTTCAAACACTCTGGACCCGGCCACCCGGGCCTGTTCCAGCTGTGGAAGCTGGCTGATCATCTGATTCATCGGTTCAAATAAGCGGGTCAGATAGTCTACAAAGGCATAGAGGACACCAACTGAAACAATACCTGTTCCATTCAGGGACATCCCGCCAAAATACCAGATGAATGCGACAAAAGCCAAATTTCGGATCACATTGACGAGGTTAAAGGACGTCAGGGCATTTAACGTATTCATTTTAATCTGATACGTGTAATGCCTGTGGTTCAATGTTTCGAATTCATCCTCAATGGATTTCGTGCGGCGAAAAGCCTGAATGATGGGCATCCCCTGAATCGCTTCATTAATAAACCCATTGATATCACTGACCGTGGAACGAATGACTCTGTTAAATTTGCCAGCATACACCTTATACCATTTCATCCATATGACCATAATCGGAATTACAAGCAGGGTGACGGCCGCCAGCCGAATATCCAATAAAAACAGAGCAAAGAAAATTCCTGACATATAAATCATTCCGGAAGCAAAAGTCTCCAGTACCTTTACATACAGTTCCCGAATAGCTTCTGTATCATTAGTTACCCGGGCCACAATTTTCCCAGCCGGCCGGTTAACAAAATAAGAGATCGGCAGCCGCTGGATGTGGCCAAACACATCATCGCGCATTTGCTTAATAATCCGGTTGGAAGATACCTGCAGTAAATAGGTTTTTAAATACTGGAAAACGGATGCAATGACGATGAGCCCCATATACAACACAAGCAACCAGATAATCGGCTGTACTTCAGGGCTAAAAAAGCGGTATAAAGCACCGAGGGTCAATTTTTCACCGGCAACTGTCCATGTCTGTTCCGGAGTTTGAATGACAACAGCCCCTTCATTGTTAAGCGAGCGATTACCGGTCAGGGGAACTTCTTCCTCTATCAGATAGTAACTTCGCTCTGCCTGCAGAAGGGTTACCTTCCGAATCACCTCATCTTGCTCACTCAGCCGGTCAGCCCGTTTAAACAAACGACCCTGATATTCCACCGTTTGGTTGTCATCATCCTGAACTTCCATCCAGTGATTTTCAATTCCGACTATATGTTCATCAATAAGCCGTTTAGCAATAAATGGACCTGTCAGTTCCAGGGCTACCGCTAAAAGCAAACAGAATAACCCGAAAAAGATCATTTTTTTGTTGCGCATCGCATATTGTACCAGCCGTTTTTCTGTTGAAGGTTTCATCGTCATTCACCTCCCCCTTCCATTTTCTGAATGTCATACTGGGTTTTATACCAGCCGTTTTTCTTCATTAGTTCTTCATGGGTTCCGTGCTCGACCACGATTCCATTTTCAAAAACGAGGATTTGATCGGCGTGCTCCACCGCTGAAAGACGGTGTGCCGCAATCAGGGTCGTTTTACCCTTTCGCTCCTGTTTCAAATGGGAAATAATCTTTGCCTCTGTTTTTCCGTCAACAGCTGACAGAGCATCGTCCAGGATCAGAATTTCTGGATCCATTAATAGGGCTCTTGCCAGAGAAACCCGCTGTTTTTGCCCGCCTGATAACGTAACTCCACTTTCACCTACAACGGTATCCAGCCCTTCAGGCAAATTTTCAATGTCTTTCGTCAGCGATGCTGAATCCAGAACCTGTTTGATTTCCTCGTCTGATTTTGGACCGCAGCCAAACAGCAGATTTTCTCTTACCGTTTTAGAAAACAGGATGTGTTCCTGAGGTACATAACCGATCCATGATCTCGTTTGATCAAGTGAAAGTTCCTGAATGGGAACCCCATTAATCTGAATCTCACCCTTTTCCGGTGCCGGATATTCCCGCAAAAGCTGTCTGAATAAAGTTGTTTTCCCGGCACCTGTTTTCCCGACAATTCCTATCGTTTCTCCGCGATGGATGTTGAGATTGACGTGTTGTATCACCCAATTGTCGGACTCAGGATATCGGAAAGAAACATTTTTGTATTCGATTACTTCTGGTAATTTGACTTCTTTCGGAAGATCCGGGTCTTTCACGTCCGGCTTCTGGCTGAAAATCTTGTATACCCGGTCCAGGGATGCATTTCCTCTCTGCATCACATTGATCAGCTCTCCAGCGGCAAACATCGGCCAGATCAGCATGCCCAGATAAACATTAAAGGATACTAACTCACCAAGGGTGATTTCGTTCCTGGCTACCAGATATGAACCGTAACCGAGGCCTATCGTATACGCCAGCCCTACAAGAATTTTGATTGTCGGTTCAAATAATGCATCCATTTTGGCGACGTCAACATTTTTTTGAAACACATCTTCCGTTTTTTCACCAAACCGTCTCTGGTCCTGTTTTTCCTGCACAAACGCCCGAATGACCCGAACCCCCTTGATCGATTCCAGGACATCATTGTTCAGGTCACTGAATGCCGACTGGGCTTTCGTAAATCGTTTGTGAATGGCTTTTCCATATTTATTCATCAGCACCGCCATTATGGGCAAGGGAATCAGGGCTGCCAGGGTTAACTTCCAGTTGATCGTGAACACCATAACCCCGATAATCAGCATCATAAAAATGGTGGAATCCACTAAGGTCAGGATTCCGAACCCGGCTGTCATCATAATCGCTTTTAAATCGTTTGTTGCTCGTGCCATTAAGTCCCCTGTCCGGTTGCGTCCATAAAACGCGGGTGTCATTTTTAAAAAGTGGCGCATCAGTTTTGTGCGGATCTTTTTCTCAAGAAGAATGGCACCGCCAAACAGGGTATAGTCCCAGTAAAACATAATGGCATACCCGCCTATGATTAACATGCCGTAGAATAATAGAATCTCGGTGAGGCGCTCCGGTGTTAATTGCTGATACTGGATTTCATCTATGGTCATCCCCACAATTTTTGGGGGGAGCACATCAATGATACTCGCAATGATTAATGCTGTCACTGCCAATAAATAACGCAGCCATTGTTCTTTAAAAAACCAGGATAACTTTTTAAAAACCGATAACATTTCTGTCAGCTCCCTTACTCGTTTTCTTTATCATTTGTCAGCCACCTTCTGTCCTCTTCTTGATTGTCAACCATATGTGTGTTTTGAATGTCATTACAATCCCTCCGAAACCATTTATTTTTTAGATATATGAATCAGTACGAGCCGCGGACTCAATTGAATAAAGTATTCTCCGCGGACATGAAACAAATGAATGAAAGTAGCAATCAGTACGCCTATCATTGCCAGCATAAAGTGAATACATTGCTTCAAAAAAAGCATCAGTAGTTTTGCTATTGTTTTATACACGTTCTTCCAGCTCCTTGTCGTTCTTCTTCCTCTGTCGTCAGCCGCCTTCTAACCTTTTCTCAATGTATTGCCATAAACTTTTAGAATAAATCATGCTCACATTCCTCCCTCTGATTTTTAGTCATAAAAAATACGCATACGTTCGTGGACGCATGCGCATATAAAAAAGGCCACGAACATATACGTGGCCCCTGTTAACAATCGTAATCAAAAGAATATACGCCAAAAGGGTAGAGTATCCCTTAGAAGATACACTCGGCGCGGGAGGCCACGAATTGAATATGAGATTGTACCGTCTGTACGTTCCATACACGATCTTGAATTCCAGCAATCATGACGTTTTTCATTGTTCGTGACCTCCTTTCGAAAATTTTTTATTTGCCTGTAAATTATACCTTTACATTTTCCTGGGGTCAATAGCATTTGTGAAAATTTTTACCAGAAGGCAAAATCATTTTGTCAAAATGAAATGTTTCATCAGGCTGACTGTAGTGCAAGAAGGGATCTTATAAATTCATCAAACTGAATGTCTGGCCCGTTATCCTCACAATGAGCAAACAACAAAAACAGGTGGACGTATCCACTTCATCCAGTGTACAGTTCTGATGCCGCGCATTGCCGTACCGAGAAGGGCATCACCATAACAGCCCTGCCTTCCTTTATGGACAACAGGGGAAGTCAGGGGACTTTATACATCGTAATTGAATTCATCTGGGTGTGGACCGACCCGCTTATCTTGATTTAAACCGTCAAGCGCCTTCATTTCTTCTTCGGTTAGTTCAAAGTCAAAAATATCTGCATTTTCCTTCTGGCGTTGTACATGGGTGGATTTTGGAATTGTTACAACCCCATGTTGAACATCCCAGCGAAGCATAATTTGTGCTGGTGTTTTTCCGTATTTTTGTGAAAGTTCCTGTAAAACAGGATCACCGAAATATTTTCCTCTGGCCAGCGGGGACCAGGCTTCCAGCAGAATTTGATGTTCGTTACAAAAATTAAGCAGATCCTTTTGAAACAGCTGCGGATGAAATTCTACCTGATTAACCATTGGTTTGATTTCAGCTTCCTGAAACAGGTCCTCCAGGTGGTGAATTAAAAAGTTGCTCACACCAATCGCGCGGACTTTTTTCTGTTCATAAAGGTGTTCCAGTGCTTTCCACGTTTCTTTATATTTTCCTGGTACAGGCCAGTGAACAAGATAAAGATCCACATAATCCATCCCAAGTTTTTCCAGACTTTTTTCAAAGGTTTTTAATGTCAAGTCATACCCCTGATGGGTGTTCCATATTTTTGTAGTGACAAAAATTTCTTCACGGGGAATGCCGCTTTCTTTTATGGCCTGCCCAACCCCCTCCTCATTATCATAAAACTGGGCGGTATCAATGCTGCGGTAACCGATTTCCAGGGCGGATTTTACCGCATTGACAACCTCCTGGTCATTTTTCATTTTGTACACCCCAAGACCAACCCAGGGCATCTTGACTCCGTTATGTAGGGTGGCTTTGCTTTCTAAATTCATCTCCCATTCTCCTTTCCATGCCTTTCTGTATGTATCATCTTACCGAAAAAAATAGTCGATAAGCAAACAAAATATATTGTTCGTTCAGCATTTCTAAACAGTTGTGTCAGACGGATGTGCAGGGGCGCGCTAACGGATCAAAAATTTGTGCTGACGGCCCAGGGTGATGCCGCTACGGCCCAAAGAACAGCGCTAACGGCCCATAGAACAACGCTGATGACCCAAACTAGTGCCGCGAACGCCCATAGAACAGCGCTAACGGCCCAAACTAGTGCCGCTACGGCCCAAAGGATTGCGCTGATGGCCCAGGGTGGTGCCGCTACGGCCCAAAGAACAGCGCTAACGGCCCAGGGTGAGTGGGCGATGGCCCAAAGAACAGCGCTGACGGCCCAAGGGGGTGCTGCGATGGCCCATAGAACAGCGCTGACGGCCCATAGAACAACGCTGATGACCCAAACTAGTGCCGCGAACGCCCATAGAACAGCGCTAACGGCCCAAACTAGTGCCGCGACCGCCCAAAGGATTGCGCTGATGGCCCAGGGTGGTGCCGCTACGGCCCAAAGAACAGCGCTAACGGCCCAGGGTGAGTGCGCGATGGCCCAAAGAACAGCGCTGACGGCCCAAGGGGGTGCTGCGATGGCCCATAGAACAGCGCTGACGGCCCAGGGTGGTGCCGCTACGGCCCAAAGAACAGCGCTGATAGCCCAGGGTGGTGCCGCTACGGCCCAAAGAACAGCGCTGACGGCCCAGGGTGAGTGCGCGATGGCCCAAAGAACAGCGCTGATAGCCCAGGGTGGTGCTGCGATGGCCCAAAGAACAGCGCTAACGGCCCAAAGAACAGCGCTGACGGCCCAAACTAGTGCCGCGAACGCCCAAAGGATTGCGCTGACGGCCCAGGGTGGTGCTGCGATGGCCCAAAGAACATCGCTGACGGCCCAGGGTGGTGCTGCGATGGCCCAAAGAACATCGCTGACGGCCCAGGGTGGTGCCGCTACGGCCCAAAGAACAGCGCTGATAGCCCAGGGTGAGTGCGCGATGGCCCAAAGAACAGCGCTAACGGCCCAGGGTGAGTGGGCGATGGCCCAAAGAACAGCGCTGACGGCCCAAGGGGGTGCTGCGATGGCCCAAAGAACAGCGCTGACGGCCCAGGAAATTGTGTTGACTGCCAAAAGTGGTGCTACAGCCCCATCCAAAACCAAAATGTAAAAAACCAGTCATGATACACATGACTGGTTTTTTACATTCCTCAAAAGAGTGTCATGATTAGCTCCTTCTTTTCTTAGTCCGTATCTTCTGCTGCCAGACTGGATAAGACGTGTACCCTTAATATAATTCCTTCCAGACGATTGTCATCATTCACAACTGCTATCGGAAACCTGGATTCCAGTGCTTTTGGAATTAGATCTTGAATATATTCACTTCTATCTGCAACTGACACATCTGGTTTAATGACATCCTGAATCGTTTTCTTTTGCTTAATTCCATTAATGGCATCATCAATAGTAACAATGCCCTGAAGGTGACGCTGACGGTCCACCACGAATACACTGGAAAGACCGTTTTCTTCCATTTCCTTCACAGCAACTTTCAGTCCATCCTTTAATGAAACTAGAGCGTTTGGCTTGATCATAATGCTTTCAGCCTGAAGTACTTTGGAGCGGTCGATGTCTTTAATAAATTCAGATATATAGTCGTTTGCCGGCTTTTCAAGAATTTCTTCTGGTGTCCCGACCTGGACGACCTTTCCGTCTTTCATGACCGCAACCCGATCACCGATTTTAAACGCCTCATTGATATCATGGGTAATGAAGACAATCGTTTTTTTCAACCGTTCCTGAATATCTAACAGTTCCAGTTGCATTTCACGGCGAATCAGTGGATCAAGGGCGCTGAAGGGTTCATCCATTAAAAGTATATCAGGATCATTGGCCAGAGCCCGTGCCAGTCCGACACGCTGCTGCATACCTCCGGACAATTCATCCGGATACTTATCTTCCCAGCCTTTTAGTCCTACAACTTCAAGGTTTTCCCGGGCAATTTTTTCCCGCTCTTCTTTCGGTACACCACGAATCTCCAGTCCATATTCCACATTACCTAAAACAGTCCGGTGACTGAATAGACCAAAATGCTGAAAAACCATAGCAATTTTGTTTTGTCGGAACTGTTTCAGGGCCTGAGTGTTGTATTCCACAATGTTTTCGTCATCCACATAAATCGCACCCGTAGTCGGTTTGTTTAACAGATTAAAACAGCGGATTAGCGTTGATTTTCCACTCCCGGACAGTCCCATGATGACGAAAATTTCGCCTTCCTGGATATCAAACGAAGCATCATAAACCCCTACTGTATGCCCTGTTTTCTCTAAAATCTCATCTTTGGACATGCCATCTTCAATCATAGGAATGACCGTTTTTGGTTTTGGTCCAAAAATTTTGGATACGTGATCAACTTTTATTTTTGTCGTCATGAAACATTCCCCCTATGGGCCTGGAAACGCTCAGCAATTCCAGCTGTTACCCGATCAATGATGATCGCCAGGAATACAATACTGATTCCTGCTTCAAATCCCAGTGAAATGTCAATGTGATTAATGGCAATCAGTACCTGTTTCCCAAGACCTTCCGCACCAACCATGGAACCAATAACAGCCATGGCAAGTGCCATCATGGTTGTCTGGTTAATTCCGGCCATAATCGTTGATAAAGCCTGTGGCAACTGAACCTTAACAAGCATCTGCATCCGTGATGAACCAAAGGATTCTGCGGATTCAATTACTTCCTGATCTACATTTCGAATTCCCAGTTCGGTTAGGCGAATGACAGGAGGCACTGCGTAAATAATCGTGGCAATCACCGCAGGAATATTGCCGATTGGAAAAAAGAAAATTACCGGAATCAAATAAACGAAGCTGGGCATCGTTTGCATGGCATCCAATATTGGACGCATGACCACAGAAAAACCTTTGCTTAGTGCCATTAAAATCCCCGTCGGTATTCCAATAATCAAGGATGCCAGTACGGAAACAAGCACAATGGATAATGTCGTCATCATCTCTTCCCACATGCCAAATGTACCTACGAGAAAGATAAAAGCAGCATATAATACGCCGGAAAACGGGCTTTTAAACCGCCATCCCAGCAAAAAAATCAAAAGCAGAAAAACCCACCACGGAATATAAAGCAGAAATTGTTCAAATCCATTAATCGATCGAGATGAAATCAGAAAGATAAAATCGAAAAACGGTTCTAAATTTTCGTCGAGAAAATCAATAAAGGCCTTGACATAATCACCAATGGTTGTTGTAATATCTGGAAAATCCATCATAAACCTAATGGCTGAACATCAGCCGTTTCACCTCTCTTGAATTTTCATAAAATTTTCAAATTAACACACGTACCGACAAGCCATATTGAAAAAAGGGCCGTTTTTCCTTATCGTCTTGTTCTCTTGCCGTATTCACTGCCTTTCTGACCCTGATCCATTACATGAAAACATTTACATACGAAAAAACAACAGCTGGCCCAGTGTGACCAGCTGTTCATTTTTCTGTCTTACAATGCTTCTTTTACTTTTTCAGCCACATCTTCAGGTACCCACTGGGTCCAGATATCTTCATGCTGTTTCATCCACCAGATGGCAGCTTCTTCAGTGGATGTTTCGTTCTCCTGCAAATACTTCAAAGCCTTTTCGGTCAGTTCTGTACTTGTTTTGTAATTTTCAAGAAAGTCTACCACTTCTGGTGCCTGGTCTGGAAAATCTTTATGGACTGCTACAGTCACCTTGTTTGGTGGAAATTCTGTTCCCCGGTTTTCTTCCCAGATTTCAGGATCATACGGTTCGTCTTCCAGAAGCGTCAAATCATATAAAGCGGTTACCCATGTTGGAGACCAGTAATAGCCAACCCATGGCTTCCCGTCTTTGTAAGCAGATGCCAGCGATGATACAAGAGCTGAGTCAGATCCCGGGCTAATGTAATTGTATTGTTCATCCAGTCCATATGTTTCTATTTTGGTAGATAGAATCTCATCAACTGCCCAGCCAGTCGGTGCACCTACAATACGGCCCTTGTCTGGCTCTTCAGGGTCCTCAAATAAGTCCGCATAGTCTGCCAGATCCTTTACCGTTTTTAGGTCTGGTGCGACTGGCTCAATTCCACGTTCGGCATCTCCCTCAATGACATAAGTTGGGACGTATAGTCCCTGGGCGTTATCATCAAAGTTGGTAGATACTTCTACAATATCTCCTTCGTCCATTGCCTCCTGATAGGCTTCTTTAATGTTATCGGTCCATACTTCCATATATACCTGGATATCGCCTTCGCGGAGGGATGTGAACGTGACCGGCGTAGAACCAGTGATCACTTCGGTGTCATATCCGTAACCTTCTTCGATAATGGTTTGGGAAATTGCATTATGAATGTTAATGCTGTCCCAGCCCGCATCAGCAAATTTGATGGTTTCGATGCTGTCTGCCCCTCCATTTTCATCTCCACCACCGCATGCTGTCAGAGCAAACATGAAAATGAGAAAAACGGTTGCAACTAATTTTTTCATATGAATAATAAACTCCTTTCATTTTTACCAAAAACGTTGAAAACGACATCGTGTTTCGGGCAAAACAATGATTCGAGAAAAACAATGGCAGTTGAGGACACTGGGGATTGATTATGAATCCACAACATTCCGGGAGATATTTGAAGGCTATACGTGGAACCGGACAAACTGATTCTTTATATACGCCAATCAATATTTTACCGCAAGGTTTTACTTATTCACAAAAGGGATAAAAGACAATATTGCTAGATTAATCATGATATTTCTAGATGAATCAGCATTAGTTCCGATTCTTATTTATTTCGTTACATATTCGACAGATTATTCAACTTTCGTAGACATTTGTGCGGAAATTAAAACGTTTAAGTAAAATAAGGTCTGGAAAAGTTGGGGATCCTCTTTGCATGAAATGTATGCCGCCAGCCCAGCATCTTAAAGCAACCAATCGATAGAGGAGGAACCAGGGACGTTTTCCCGCAAATAACCCATTTAAATGCATTTATAAAAGCGAAAAGTCTGTAACACACGAACAACGATCCATTTAAATTTACCGACGAATTTCCAAAAATACCATGATATATTCCCCTGGCCGTCGTACAAAGGGTTATGCTAACATTCCATTTATGGATTGAACAATCAATATAAGGGGATGTATACACTAGCCCCCTTCCACTGGTCTGACTGAAACGGAAATGAATGTTCGTTCTTCCACCTGATTGCTGATGAATTTGACTGTACAAAAAAACCCGCTCCATGGCGAGTTTGAAGTAAATGTTTCAACACGTTATCGATCTCCAGGGGAATCATTTTTATCCTCAATGAATTTTGGCAACTTCTTTTCATATTTAAAATAAGAAACCATCCGCTGAAGTACGGGGTAGGCTGCCAGAACACCGATCAGATCGCCGATTCCCTGCAGTGTATCTGTAAAAAGCATCCATAAGGCTAGCAGTCCCATTAGTGCTGCCGTTATATTTCCCGTGATCCCGTTGACCGGTTTCCATAATTTCCACTGGGAGTTGGCTTCCTCTTCTATCTCCTCATAGCAAAGGTAATGAAAGGGACGAATTTGGAATTTGTTCGATGCTGTTATGAGTTCGTCCTGATCCCGGATCTGTTTATGACAATAATGACAAATCACATCTTCCATTTGATTATCCCCCTACACAACTCTATGTTTATATCTATTATAAAGAAAACCGTATTCAAAAGAAAACGCTCTATCTGGGATACCTTACCATGGTGAACGATCCCTGAAGCTCCATCATGTCCCCGTGAAAACATATGCGCGATCTCATTTCCCTGCTTCCGTCTTAATCAGTTGAATGACCTTTTCCTTCGCCTGTTGGCTCTGGCCGCTCTGTTTCATCTTTTGAATGATTTCATCTTTCTGTTCGAAAAGTTTATGAATTTCTGAAACAAATCGTTCTTCTGTCAGTTCTTCTTCCTCCAGAACCCGGGCAAATCCCTGTTTTTCAAAGGAACGGGCATTTAAAATTTGATCTCCCCGGCTTGCTTCCCGGGATAATGGAATAAGCAGCATCGGTTTTTTTAGGGCCAAAAACTCATAAATGGAGTTCGCTCCTGCTCTGGACACAACCAGATCCGTAATGGCGAGAAGGTCTTTTAGCTCATCTGTAACATATTCAAACTGCGCATAGCCATATCTTCTAAAATTCCGAGCCACTTTCCCCTTTCCGCATATATGAATGATATGAAAAGAGTCCAGCAATGAATCCAGGTTTTTTCGAACCACACTATTGATCTTTTCTGAACCTGTGCTCCCTCCCATCACGAGCATCACAGGTTTGCTATTCGTACACTCACAGAGTCGATAGCCCACTTCCCTGTCACCTTTAAATAGATCGTCACGAATAACCGCACCAATCCATTCGGCTTTATCTTTCGGAAAATCGTTTCTCGTTTCCGGAAAAGTAACAAGCACCTTTCTGGCAAAAGGAGCTGCCAGTTTATTTGCAAGCCCGGGGGTGAGATCAGACTCATGGATGAGAGCCGGAATCCGGCAAAGTTTAGAAGCCGTTACAACAGGAACAGCTACAAATCCCCCCTTTGAAAAGACAACCTGTGGCCTTATTTTTTTTAACAGCCTATAAGATTGCAGCGTCCCTTTAAGCACCCGGAAAGGATCTTTAAAGTTTTCCCTGTCAAAATACCTGCGGAGCTTCCCGGTAGATATCCCATGGTAGGTAACCCCTTTGATCGGTTCAATTAATTCCCGTTCAATGCCCTGATAGGAGCCGATATAGTGAACTTCCCATCCTTCACTCAGAAATTCTGGAATTAATGCGAGATTGACCACAACATGCCCGGCGGTTCCTCCTCCGGTAAATACGATCGTTTTTTTAGGTTTTGCCACATTCTTTCGCTCCTTCTTCTGTCATCGATGATTAAAATCCGTTATAATGAATTTTGTTATCAACATATATCATCTTCTCCCTTCTATCCTAAAAGAAAAACATAAGAAAGGGAAGTGCCGGATGTATCCTGCGAAAACGCTGGCGGAAAAAATAAAGCTGTTCACAACGATTTTAATCCCGATTTTAATTACCCAGATTGGCATGTATGCCATGAATTTTTTTGATACGGTTATGTCCGGCCGTGCCGGGGCTCATGATCTTGCCGGTGTTGCGATTGGGTCCAGCATCTGGGTTCCTGTTTTTACAGGAATTAACGGGATTTTAATCGCCCTTTCTCCGATCGTGGCCCAATTAATGGGGGCTAATAAGAAGGAAGACGTCCCGGAAGTCATCAGGCAGGCCATCTATTTATCCATTCTGCTGGCAGGGGTCGTGATGGTCGCCGGGTTCTTTTTACTTGATTTTATTTTGTCGCAAATGGATTTGGAAACAGGCGTACGTGACATTGCCCGCCATTATTTAATGGCATTAGGAGCCGGCATGATCCCGTTATTTATATATAACACCCTCAGGAGCTTTATAGATGCCCTGGGACAGACCCGAGTATCCATGATGATTACGCTCATGGCACTGCCGGTAAACGTATTGCTCAACTACATTTTTATATTTGGAAAATTCGGTGCGCCTGCACTGGGAGGAATCGGTGCGGGAATTGCTTCTTCTCTCACCTATTTGTTTGCCATGATCCTGTCCATCTACATGATTTCCAGACATCGTCCGTTTGCAAGGTTTCACATATTTACCATGTGGAAATCTCCTTCCATTTCCGCGTGGTGGGAGCAGCTGAAAATCGGCGTTCCCATTGGATTTGCGATTTTCTTTGAAACTAGTATTTTTGCGGCTGTAACCCTGTTCATAAGTGTCTATGATACCGTCACCATTGCTGCTCATCAGGCTGCGATTAATTTTGCCAGCTTATTATACATGATGCCTTTAAGTATTTCTATGGCACTTACCATCGCGGTAGGCTTTGAAGCAGGCGGAAACCGGTTCGGGGATGCCAGACAATACGGGTACATTGGAATTACCATTGCCGTCGTATTTGCCGTTATTGGGGGAGCAGGAATATTTGTTTTTGATGACCAAATTGCTGCCCTTTACAGCAATGACATTTCAGTGATTGAACTGACGAAACAATTTCTGTGGTTTGCGATTTTCTTTCAGCTTTCCGATGCATTTGGTGCACCGATACAGGGAGCACTCCGGGGTTATAAAGATGTCCATGTCACTTTGCTGATGGCTTTTGTATCTTACTGGGTGATTGGCCTGCCGAGCGGATTTGCAATAGCCCGTCTTACGGACATCGGCCCATTTGGCTACTGGATCGGCCTGATCACAGGGCTTGCGGCAGGAGCTATTACCCTGTTCTTTAGACTGATGTATATTCAAAAACGAAAAGTCAGACAAATCGGGTTAGAAGAAGGATAAAACCATCCAGTCAGCCTTATAAGTTTATGAAATGTTCAATTGGCTGCAGACCGTTAAAAAAATGAACCGCCAGCACCTGGCTGGCGGTTACCATGTAATATGATGTGTGTACAATGGAACAGACACTGTTTGTCGGGTTGATCCACTTAGAGATTCAGTACAATCAATTTTTCATGGGTCATCTCTTCGATACTGTATTTCGGTCCTTCCTTTCCCCAGCCGCTGTTTTTGATTCCGCCATAAGGCATGAGATCCACCCGGAACTGAGAACCATCATTGATCATCATGCCGCCAACATCGATTTTTCTTGCCGCATAAAAAGCTTTATCTATATTTTTCGTGAAAATGCCGCCTTGAAGCCCATAATTCGATTCATTAATCTCCTTAATGCACACGTCGAGATCACGGTAAGGAATAAACGTAACCACTGGAGCGAATATTTCCTGACAGACGACCTGCATATCCTTCTTTACATGGGTAAGCACGGTTGGCTCAAATAAGGCTCCATCTCGCTTCCCACCGAAAAGTACTGTTGCACCTTCCTTCTTGGCCTCTTCTATCCATTCTTCTGCCCGCATGGCTTCTTTTTCACTAATCATCGGGCCAACATCAGTCCGGTCATCATAGGGATCTCCCACATGGAGTTCTTTTGTTGCCTCAATAAACTCCGTTGTAAATTCGTTAAAAATGTTTTCATGTACATAGAGACGCTGAACAGAAATACACACTTGACCGGCAAAAGCAAAACTTTGAATAGCCGTGGTCCGGGCAGCTTTCTTCAGGTCAGCTTCCTCATCTACAATCACCGGAGAATTGTTTCCGAGTTCAAGAATCAGTTTGTTCATACCTGTTTGCTGTTTCAGTTTTAAACCAACTTCTGCACTGCCTGTAAAGGTATAGAGCTGAATGCGTTCATCATCCATTAAATACTGACCAACGGTAGAACCGGATCCTGTCACGACATTGAGCAGACCGGCTGGCAGGCCTGCTTCATGGAACAGTTCTGCCAGTTTCAGGGATGAAACCGGTGTCGTACTCGCAGGCTTTAGCACGACTGCATTTCCTGCAGCCAGTGCCGGCCCGATTTTATGGCAGACTAGATTAACGGGAAAATTAAAAGGGCTAATGGCCCCTACCACTCCGACCGGTACCCGTATCGTAAAGGCCATCCGGTTTTCTGCCCCGGGCGAAGCTTCAACCGGAATGCCTTCCCCGTGAATCCGTTTCGCTTCTTCAGCTGAAATTTTCAAAGTTTGGACAGCCCGGTCAATTTCTCCCCTGGCCTGTTTAATCGGTTTTCCCGCTTCAGCTGTAATGACCCGGGCAAATTCTTCTTTTCGTTCCTTTAACAGCTCACTCACCTGGTTTAAAATCTCGAAACGTTCATAAGGAGATAAGGCATGCCGATGAAAAGCCTGTTCAGCGCTGGATACCGCTTTTTCTACATCTTCTTTGCTTGCTCTGGCTACTTTTGCAAATACTTCCTGATGGTATTTGTTCAACACCTCCATCGTTTCGGTTGCTTTTTTCCACTCTCCATTGATCCACAATCCATATTGCTGTACCATGGCGACAACTCCTTTTTAGGGTATGTTACTACCATTTTATCTACCCCGCTTTCGCCGTTCAATTGTTTCAGTTTTACTCGCTTACGGTCACGTTGTATTCCCTTAACCAGTAATCGATTTGACAGAGATGAGCAATGAGCTGTGGGCCTGTCATTAACTGCCCAAACCATGGTTCTGTGAGTGCTTTCCCTTCTGTGCGAACCAGTTCTTCGGCCTGATTTTTTTGGACAAATTGAAAAAGAGGAGATTCCCGGTCCTCAAGAATCGTTTCCATCCACTGGACCACCCTTTTCGTATAATCGGGCTGATAGGTTTTGGGATACGGGCTTTTCTTCCTGTACACAATTTTCTCCGGCAAAAGGGGCTCCAGGGCTTTACGCAAAATCCCCTTTTCCCTTCCATTATACATTTTCATTTCCCAGGGAATATTCCATACATATTCGACCAGACGGTGATCCGCAAAGGGTACCCTCACCTCCAGGCTTGCCCCCATACTCATCCGGTCTTTTCGCTCTAACAGCTGGGCCATGAACCACTGCATATTGAGATAAAATAATTCCCTGCGCTTCTGGTTCTTTTCTGTTTCTCCATCCAGAAGTGGAGTTTCTTCGATGGTTTCCTGATATCGGCTCTGTACATATTCCTTCAGGTTAAGTTTTTGCTGCCACTCTGGTTCAAGAAGATCTATTCTCGACTGAAGGGATCTCATCCACGGGAAACCGGCATCACTGGTTAAGTCCGGATGACGAAACCACGGGTACCCCCCAAATATTTCATCGGCACATTCCCCGGAAAGACTGACCGTTGAATGCTGTTTAATTCGTCGGCAAAACCAGAGGAGAGAAGAATCTATATCAGCCATACCGGGAAAATCCCGCAAAACAACCGCTTCCTTTAAATCATCTGCCAGTTCCTGTTCATTGATCCGTTCATAATGGTGAGTGGTCGAAAAAGTTTCTGCCATCAATTCAATAAAAGGCTGATCCCTTGAAGGTAAATAATCATTGGTCTGAAAATATTTTTCATTTCCATGGTAGTCAATGGAAAAGGTATGAAGGGTCTGCCCCTTCTTTTGGAAATGTTTAGCTGCAATGGCTGTAATCGCACTCGAATCAAGCCCCCCGGACAGGAAAGTAGAGAGAGGCACATCAGCCACCAGCTGGCGCTCAACTGTATCCATAAATAGAAAGCGCAAATGCTCTACTGTACTCCTGAATGATTCTTTATGTTCTTCGCTATTTACATTCCAGTATCGCCATATTTTAAGACCACTTTTTGAAAACACAAGGGCATGGGCTGGCCGTACTTCTTGAATGTCCTTAAATATCCCATGACCGGGGGTTCTCGCTGGAGCTAATCCAAAAATTTCTGCTAAACCTGTTCGGCTTACTTCAGATTTGACACTGGGATGCTTAAGCAACGCTTTTATTTCTGATCCAAATAAAAAAAGTCCCTTTTTATGCATATAAAATAACGGTTTGACGCCAAGTCTGTCCCTGGCCATAAACAGTTTTTCCTCATCATGATCCCAGATTCCAAATGCATATATCCCATTGAGATAATGGACACAATTTTCTCTCCATTCCATATAGGAAGTAAGCAAAACTTCCGTATCTGACGCGGTTTTAAATGAATAGCCCTTTCTATTCAGTTGTGCGCGCAGCTCATCCGTGTTATATAATTCTCCATTGTATACGATGGTATAGGTTTTATGTTGTTCCGTTTTTGACATGGGCTGTCTGCCCCCTTGTGGGTCCACAACCGCAAGCCGGGTGTGACCAAAAGCCACCTGAGAATGAAACCAGACATTTTTTTCATCTGGCCCTCTTTTTAAAAGGGTATCGGTCATTTGATTCAGCACGAAAACTTCATTATCCATATGTTTTTCCCAGTTAACCCATCCCGTTATTCCGCACACAGTGATTCATCCTTTCATGAATTGGTCATAAAAAATATGGTATGCGAAAGTGTTTTCAGGTGTGTCTGATGCATAGGAAAACCTGGGGACGAGAAAAGTAGATCAGCTTTCATCTTTGATGGAGGGAAGGAGCCAGTACCACTAAACAACAAAACAAGCTTAAGGGATAGCGGGCTAAAGGACAGACGGCGACTGGTGGAGGACTCCAGGGAGGTTTCCGCCTCAAGGTCAAAAGGATGAAGACTGAGCTGGATTAATCCAAAATGATCCTTATCCACCGATTGTTTTATTTGCTAAAAAATGAAAGAAAACCGGCGCAATGCCGGTTTTCTTTCATCATTTTTGAATAAACATCTGGGTCCAGTAGTGTCCGTAGCTTCCACCTTTTGCATACCCTACACCGATATGGGTCATGTTTGGATCCAGTATATTCTGACGGTGACCTGAACTGTTCATCCAGGCCTGAACCACCTGCCCTGGAGTACGCTGACCCGCAGCAATGTTCTCCGCCGCCCGGCGATAGGAAATATTAAAGTTTTTCATCATTGTAAAAGGAGAACCATATGTCGGTGACTGGTGAGAAAAATATCCCTGATCCCGCATGTCAGCTGACTTGTAGCGAGCAACCCGTGCCAGCTGCCAGTCTAGTTGCAGGGGCTTAAGTCCCCGTTTTGTCCGTTCCTCATTCGTCAGATCCACGACCTGCCGTTCAATGGACTTGACTTCCGTTATTAATGGCACATATACTTTATCGCCAGGATAGATCAGGTCTGGATTTTCAAATTGTGGATTGGCATCGATGATTTCCGATAATCCGATCTGATATCTCTGGGATATTTTCCAGAGGCTATCCCCGGGTTGAACGGTATAGGTTGCGGTGGTCTGGGCAGATACATGTACATGATGTATAAAGGAAAAAAGGATTAAAAGGGATCCAAATGCTGTGAGTATTTTTTTCATCTTTATCTCGCTCCTTTCTAGATCATGAATAGTTTGTCTCAAATGTAAAAAAATACACAAAAAAAATTAACCATTTGAAGGTGAGAAAGGAGCGAACCATTTCCAAAGCCTCGAAATCAAATAGTTTGACTTTAAATTATTTCTTTGTTTACAGTAAAGAAAAGAAAATAAGCAGGTGATGACATGAAATCTGTATTTATCAGTCACGGGGCTCCGACAATAGCACTGGAACAGAATGAATTTACCCGGACTCTTCAACGATTTGGTGCTACATATAAACCTGAGGCGATTCTGATTTTCAGTGCCCACTATGAACGGCCTTCATTACATATCACCTATACTGATGAACCATATGAAACCATCCATGATTTCGGGGGATTCTCTGAGCATTTGTATCAGTTAACTTATCCAGCCAGAGGTTCAAAAAAAATAGCGGATCAGATCGTGGAGGCATTCAAGGCCCATCAGATTCCTGTAAAAAAGGATGGATTGACAGGGCTGGATCATGGCAGCTGGACCGTATTGAAACATTTATACCCGGAAGCAAACATTCCCGTGATCCAACTGTCGGTCAACCCTTTTCTCAATTTTAAAAAACAATATGAAACTGGACATGCCTTATCAGAACTTCATGATCAGAACTATCTGGTCGTCGGAAGCGGGGCCACCGTACACAATCTTCGTCTGCTTGAATGGGAAAAGCAAACCCCGGATGAATGGGCAGTAGAGTTTGATGACTGGCTGCTTGACCGATTGAAACTGCACCATACGGAGAAATTATTCCGGCTGATGGAACTGGCTCCGTATGCCAGCCGGGCCGTTCCTCGCGCCGAGCATTTTGTTCCCATTCTTCTTGCTTTTGGAGCAGCTGGAGAATCATCCAGACCCGAGGTACTCCATCGCCATTATGAATTTGGAAATCTGAGCTATCTGTTTGTTGAATTTTGCTGACTAAAGGAAAGATGTTGTCTCAAATCAGGGAGGTGCCAGTGGCCACAAAAAGGATAATATCCATAAAAAGAGAAAAAAAACTTAAACGGCACAACTAACACAATAAATTAGTTGTGCCTTTTCCATTTCTCTTCAATAGTGTTTAAATATTCATTTGGCTCTTTTTT
>NZ_SMAN01000026.1 GCF_004342905.1 Melghiribacillus thermohalophilus
CTGAGCCAGGATCAAACTCTCCAAAAAATCGTTTGAATCATTTGATTCTCGCTTCTGGCGTTACAAGTTGTTTTGTTCAGTTTTCAAGGTTCGAAAGGTGTTCGCTTCAAAACAGCGACTTTTATAAGATAACACGGCTAAAAAGGTTTGTCAATAACCCTTTGCCATTTAAAACAACACTCAATTTAAGCTGCCGCTCTTTTTAGCGACGAATAATAATATACCATGCATAATTTATTCCGTCAACACTTTTTTTAAAAAATAATCAAGGTATAGTTCGGCAGCCTTGTGTCGTCCCATCCATCCACCAATATATGCATCATTTTGAGTTCATGTTCATCTGTAAGCATTGGAGGCACCCTGCAGGAACAGGGTTTCAAACTTGTGAGTTGTATAACCAGCAGAACTTCTTTCTGCCCATCATATTATAGTTTATATTTTATATTTTCTATGATAGATATATTTCCCCTTCGTTTCTTCTTTGACGACCTTCACTATATTGCGTTCAACAAGGTATTCAAGCAACGCACCAAGGTCTAGAGCATACTTATCAATTTCTGGATGAACTTTCAGGTCACCAAAAGACCATGGGGTATGTTTGGTTTGCATGATTTTTAACAGGTGCCGGGTGCTTTTTTCAGCCCGGGAATTGATCGCATATTCACTGGCAAGCAGCATGAGCTGCACCTTTTTATCCGTCGGTTCTGTGCTCTGAGTAAATTCCTCATATAATTTATAAATCTCCGGCTCGATTTTTTTCACCTGATTCCATACCGTTATTTCTGGATAAAATCCCTTCTCGATGACGGACAGGCGGGCGAGATAGTGCAATGAACGGACCATCATACTGTAGGCATCTAAATGCTGTCCAGATGAATAAAAATTTTTGCATTCCCGATAAGCACGGATTAATTTGGCGAATTCAATTGCTTTTCTTAAATCCCTGTTTTCTTCAGGGAAATTATACAGTCGTTCTTTCAGCTCAGATACATATTCATTTCGGTCAAACAGGATTTTTCCTTCGATGATCCACTGGACCACTTTTCGGTAACCGCTTGTCTCAATCCAGTTGTTCAATAACCTTTCATCAACGATATGCATGGCGGCTTTTTTGTTTTCGTACTCATAATGTTTGACATACCACGCTTCTTCCGCATTGCGAACAATAATGAACAAAATCACGTCAAAATTATCGGTCACTGGACTTACAGGGTGTTCTTTTTCTACCATTAAAATCCCCAGTGTATTTGAATGGCTTGCTCTTTCCTGGTAAATGGGACGAAGCAGATTCTCCATAAGAATTCCTCCATATATGTAATAGTCATGAACTTCTACAGGAATCATTCAAAATCCTTTTTTAAATCCCCCGAATCTTTTTATAATTATGCTATACTTCTAATGGAGCGATTAAAGGAGGATTTTTTATGGAATTAAAATATAAGAGCAAAATAAATAAAATTCGCGGGTTTGCATTAGGGCTGATTTTTGCAGGTATGATTCTGATGTATATTGGCCTTTATTTTAAAGAGCAGGAATGGATCATGATTACGTTTATGATTCTGGGAGTATTATCCATCATCTTCAGTACCATTGTATATTTCTGGATTGGCATGCTTTCGACAAAAGCTGTAGTGGTGACCTGCCCTTCCTGTCATAAGGAAACCAAAATGCTCGGGAGAGTAGACGCATGTATGCACTGCAAACAGCCCCTGACCCTGGATAAAAGCCTGGAAGGCAAAGAATTCGATGAAAAATATAACTTGAAAAAATATCAAAAGGAATAGTTCAAAAGCAAGAAGAAAAGCCTAAAGCGCTTTGTTCTGTCCCGAAGACTGCTTGAGGTCACCCTTGCTGCCCGCGTCTCCGGTTCACCGAAGCAGCGCAGGGGAACAGGGGCGCCACTCGACCAATACAAAGCGATCCACATCCACTGTTCCGAATCAAATCAAAAACCGCCCTGCTGTTAAGTATGGCGGTTTCTTTTAGAATTGTCTACCGTTTTTTTATTCCAACAAAAGGGGTCAAAACCTAATTATCTTTTTTCATTTTTAAACATAAAAAAACTGAGAGCCTGATCACAGGCTATCAGTTTTTTAATGCTGTTCCTTCTTTTTGCAATCTTCACAAATCCCGTAAACTTCCATACGGTGATGGGTTACATCAAATCCAGTCACCTGTTCTGCCAATGATTCAACTTCATCAAGGCTCGGATAATGAAAATCCACGATTTTGCCGCACTTTTCACAAATAATATGGTAATGATTTTCGGTGTTGCAGTCAAAACGGCTGGATGAATCACCGTAGGTCAATTCCCGAACCAGTCCGATATCGCGAAACACTCGCAAATTATTATAGACAGTTGCTACACTCATATTGGGGAATTTCCCTTCAAGAGCTTTATATATTTCATCAGCAGTAGGATGTGACATTGATTTGATCAAATATTCCAGCACTGCATGACGCTGAGGGGTGATCCGGACACCCGATTCTTTCAGGGTATTCAGTGCTTCTTGCAGTCTGCTGTCAGACACCGTCATGCACCTCGCTTTCAAAACATGATCTTTAAATATGATATTATTAAATAAGAATATTTATAATCAGTTTACCTTGTTAAAATTGTGTTTGTCAATTATGGTGTCTGTTAAATATCTGTTTTTAAAGGGATTTCTTTCCCGCCGAGCTGCTGATTAACGTATCTGGCTGCTACGAACAGAAAATCAGAGAGACGATTTAAATAAGATATGACGCGGGGATTCGCAAGCTCTTCGCCCAGGGAAACCGCCGTTCGTTCCGCCCTCCTTACGATTGTACGCGCGACATGAAGACATGATGCTCCTTCGTGTCCGGATGGCAAAATAAAATTTTTCAATACAGGAAGATGCTGATCCCACTCGTCGATGTGCTTTTCTAATTCTTTTACATGCTCTTCCTTTAACTCCCAGGTAACATCTTTTCCCTTTGGTGTTGCCAGCTCGGCGCCAACATGAAATAAAATCGTCTGTACCTTTCTCAGTATTTCCAGAAACTCTTCTTTCGTTTCCCAATCTTCCTTTTCAATATGACTGAGCGCAAGACCGATCATGGAATTTGCCTCATCACAGGTTCCGTAGGCTTCAACACGGGCATGGTTTTTGGCAACGCGATCCCCGTAAATTAATGAAGTTGTCCCTTTGTCTCCGGAACGTGTATAAATCCTCATATTAATACCCCCTGTCAGGATCCAGTAAATTGATCAAATGATTTTTTCCCTTCATATAGGCATTCAGATTTTGTTCAAATATGTCAATCGCCCTTGGCTGATACTCAGGTGAGACCCCGGATAAGTGCGGGGTTACCGTCACATTTTCCATTTCCCAGAACGGATGGTTCTCCGGAAGTGGTTCCTGTTCAAACACATCTAATACAGCATGGGATATTTCATGATCACGGAGGGCTTCCAGCAATTCCTTTTCACATACCGTGTCTCCTCTTCCCATATTCAAAAAATCGCCTCTTTTTTCATGGCCCGAAAATGTACCTTTCTGAAAAACCTGTGCGTCTCACGTGTACTGGGAAGAATGGAGATGACAAAATCAGCTTCAGGCAAGAGCGCCATGAAGTCATCTTTTTGATGCACTTCATCAAAATGAGGAACTGGCTTTCCGCTGCGGGATACGCCGATGGTTTTCATTCGGAAAGCTTTTGCGACCCGGGCCACTTCCTGTCCGATGGCCCCGCTACCTGCTATCAGCATGGTTTTTCCTGTTATTTCTTCCATTGTAACACGGCGGTCCCACTGATGGGCCTGTTCATTTAAAAATAACTGTTTCGCCTTTCTAGATACTTGCAAAAGCATAGAAATGACGTATTCGGCCATTGGCGTTTTATGGATTCCCCGGGAATTGGTAACCATAATATTCTTCTCTTTTATTATTTGAAAAGGCATCCGCTCAACCCCCGCTGACAAAACCATGATCCATTTCAAACGGTTGGCCAGTTCAATATGCTCGTCTGTCAAATCCTCCCCATAGGTCAGAAGAATTTCCGCTTCCGGCAAATCTTTTTCTGCCTCATGAATATTATTATAAAAACGGAAAGTGGCTTCGGGGTATTGACGAATCAGTTTCTCCTTTAGATTTTCTTTTATGTTGCAGGAAGTGATCACCAGCATAAATATATTCCTCCAAAATAAAATACTACATACAGAATACCTGATTTTTCGTCATCTTGCACCTCTACTTGCCTGGCAGTAACCCACATAAAAGAAAAGCCGCAAATCCCGGGGACTGATTCCCTGAAATTTACGGCTTTTCCCAATCGTATCTGGCTTAAGCAAGGGGTAGAACAACTATCATTCTAATGGAGGTTTCCATTTCCCATTAGAAGTTCATTGTTCTAGTGCCATTATACATGCCCTGGAAATACCTGGCCTGGCACATTAGTCGGATTTTGTCTGAGACTTGAGTCGGATATTTATCTTTATATTAAACTGCTTGTTTTCTCATAATTCCTCCCGAATAAACTGAAGGGCTTCCTCCACATGGCCTTTGACACGCACTTTGCGCCATTCCTTGACAAGTTTTCCTTCTTTATCAATGACGAAAGTTGAACGTTCAATCCCCATGTACTCTTTTCCGAAGTTTTTCTTTAATTTCCACACTCCATACAAGTCCGCAACTTTATGATCTTCATCAGCCAGCAGAAGAAAAGGGAGGTCATATTTTTCAATAAATGTTTGATGACGTTCCACCGGGTCAGGGCTTACACCGATAATAATCGCATCTAAATCAGCGAAACTTTCGTGGTGGTCCCTGAAGTCCTTTGCTTCTGTTGTACATCCCGGGGTCATATCTTTTGGATAAAAATAGAGAACCACATGTTTTCCTCGAAAATCAGACAGCTTCACTTTTTCTCCATTACTGGCCATAAGTTCAAAATCCGGGGCAGGTTTCCCCACTTCAATCGACATATCATCGCCTCCTATCCTATGTAAAACGACTTTATTTAAGATTAACGAAAATTAGCCAGGGATTCAAATCAATGTATCAGACATTTCCCGGTTGCTTTACAGGTCCACCGGTCGTTATTAACAATGGGGGCTTATATCATCCTTTCCTTTATATATCAGGTTCATTCTGCAGGCTGAAAGTCATTGAGTTCACGGAGAATGAACCCCCCTGACCCTGAAGGAAGTCTAGCAGCAGGGTCAATACGGTTGAGCATTTTTATCGTCCCCCAAGATTAAAACTTCATCCCAACAATGAGAGCTCATAAAGTTCAGGGTATCGCATTGTTTTTTCTGATTTGAATCAGACCCCACCTAAGATTTCCCTTTTACTCCCTTCATCACCTGTACAAAAAATGCGGCCGGGAGCAAATAGCCGATCATGGCCTCAATGAGTGCAATGGCTTTGCCTATTCCAATCGGCGTGATATCCCCATATCCTACAGTCATTAATGTGACTCCGCTGAAGTAAATGGCTATTCCCAGGCGTTGAAGCTGGGGAAGATCCTGCAAATGCCTTCCATCCAGCAATACAATTCCCTTCTGAGACAACAAAAAATACAGAAGTCCAAAGCCGATCATAACAATAAAATAGATGTGAATCAATACGCAGAAATGGTCAAGGGAAAAGGTACCTCTAATTTCTTCTCTGTTCAAAAGATATGTATAGATGCTTTGCACCATGATATAGATGATGATAATTGAAACAGCATATACCATGTTCAGGCTCACCTTTTGTGTGAAATAAATCCTTTATAATCATACATATGCCAGGCATGTCTCAAACATGCTCGTCCGTTTACGTTTCGGGGAAACATATCTTTTCCCTCACATCATTTCCTTCCGCTGAACTTCCCCAGCCCCTGCATCGATGATCTTTTCCACCGACATGATATACTGTGATATGACAATAAGGTCTGTTATTTTTCCAGACCATCGATTACCATATGAATGAAGTCATATCATTTGTATGTAAAGGAGTACCCGTCCATGAAAAAAAAGATCTATATTGTTGAAGATGACCCGAAACTGGCTTCCTTACTGAAAGAACATATTGAAAAATATGATTATGACGTTTTCACCGCCAGCGATTTCTACAATATTAAACAGGAGTTTGAGCAGACCAACCCCCACCTGGTCTTACTGGATATTCATCTGCCGCGCTATGACGGTTTTTACTGGTGCCGTCAGTTCCGGACCATTTCAAACTGCCCGATCATTTTTATATCTGCCCGAAGCGGGGAAATGGATCAGGTGATGGCCATTGAAAATGGGGGAGATGATTACATTACGAAACCGTTTAACTACGATGTTCTTATGGCCAAAATCCGAGGGATGATGCGAAGAACCTATGGAGAATATGCAACAGAAAAACAGCCCCGCATACTCGATATATATGGTTTTATGATCGATCTTGAGGCGATGGAAATGGAACTGAACAACAAACGTCTAGCCCTGACTAAAAAAGAATTTTTGCTCCTCAAAGAATTGATGCAGCATGTCAATCAAGTGCTGACCAGAGAACATTTGCTCGAGCTGTTATGGGATGATCAACATTTCGTGGACGACAACACCCTTTCGGTAAACATTACGCGACTTCGAAAAAAACTTCAGGAACTCGGGATAGAGAATGCTATACAAACTGTCAGAGGAGCAGGATACAAAATGAAAGTGACCTGGGGGGATCGATTATGAAGCATTTCCTTAAAGATATGCTCCCATTTATTCTCTTTTTTTACTCCCAGATTATATTTATCACTGTAACAGCCTTATTAATCTTTAATATTTATGACATCGAAAATCCCCTGGGAAACATGCTCTATATGCTTGGTGTTCCCACTATCTTTCTGATCATCTTTTTATCTATTCAATACAGAAAAGTAAAACCTTTTTATGAATTAGCCATAGACGTTGATACAACATCTCCTGATGATGAAATGTGGATTCCTGATTCAGGTATGCAATTGCTTTCATCTGTAAAAAAAGCATTCGAAACACAGCATCGGCGTTATGAGACAGAATTAAAAAAGGTTCATCATCATCACCAACAGCATCTTACCTTTGTTCAGCAGTGGGTCCATCAGATGAAAACCCCATTATCTGTATTAAAGCTGACATTGCAGAAAGAAAAAAGCCGAATGTCTCCTTCGGTCTATGATGACTGTATGGAAGAACTGGAAAAAATGTGGGAAGGGCTTGAGCTTTCTCTGCACTATGCCAGACTGGACAGTTTCAACAGAGATTTTCATGTTAAAAAAGTTCATTTGAAAGGTATCCTAACCGAAATGATTCAGACTTACAAATCTGCCTTTATCCGAAACCGGGTTTTCCCTGAACTGAACGTCCCTGAACAATTGTGGATAGATACGGATCCGAAATGGTTTTCGTTTATTATGGGACAGGTGACGGCCAATGCCATAAAATATTCCACCGGGTCAGGAAACAAGATTATATACAGTACCATTTTTGAGGATGGAACATTGAAGCTTTCCATTAAAGATTCGGGAATCGGCATACCTGAAAAGGATCTCCCCCGGGTGTTTGACCCTTTTTTCACTGGTGAAAACGGGCGAAAATTTCGGGAATCAACCGGTATGGGACTATATCTTGCCAGACAGATTTGTGAGGAAATTGGACATGAAATTTCGATTTCCTCACAATATGGAGAAGGAACAACGGTAACCATCAACTTTCCGAATGTGACAAAAATGTAAGACAACTGGACTGAATTGAAAGAATCATCAATATGAAAATTACCTGACTCCCCTTACAATGGTCGTAGATAGCACCACATTCAAATGAAAAAGGAGGATGACCATGAATGTACTGAAAGCAGAAAACCTGTCCAAAATTTACGGAAAGCGTTCCAGTTTGCAGGTTAAAGCAATAGACAACATCAGCTTAACCGTGAAAAAAGGGGAGTTTATCGGAGTAATGGGACCATCCGGAAGTGGAAAGACGACATTGCTCCATCTGTTGTCCACTATCGATTCTCCCACTTCCGGTTCTGTAGAAATTAATGGAAAGCAGATCTCGAGTATGACAGACGGAAAACTGGCCAAATTCCGCCGGAGGGAAATGGGGTTTGTTTTTCAAGATTTTAATCTGCTCGATACACTGACTATTGAAGAAAACATTCTTTTGCCCATGACCCTTGACCATCAAAAAATTCGAGATATGGAGAAAAGGCTCATGGATGTATCCAGGAAGCTGGAAATCGAGTCCATTTTAAAGAAAAGGACTTATGAAGTTTCAGGAGGACAGATGCAGCGAGCAGCCATTGCCCGTGCAATCATCCATGATCCTTCTATTATTTTTGCCGATGAACCAACGGGAAATCTAGATTCAAGATCATCAGAACAGGTGATGGAATCTTTTCAAATGCTGCACGAGGAGCAGGAAGCAACGATTTTAATGGTGACCCACGATCCATTTGCAGCAAGCTTTTGTGAACGAATTGTATTTATTAAGGACGGGCGTATTTATACTGAAATTTACCGGGGTGACAATCGTCAAAGCTTCTTTCAGGATATCCTGAACGTCATGTCCATTCTTGGAGGGAATACGGATGACTTTCAGACAGTTCGCGTTTAATAATGTCAAACGGAACGCCCGTCAATACATCACTTATTTTCTAAGTTGCATGTTTTCCGTGACCATTTTCTTTATGTATGCTGTTCTTGTATTTCACCCCGAGGTCATGGAGACTGAGTTCAGAGAATCAGTCAGACGAAGCATTATGGCAGCAGAGATCATTATTTTTGTCTTTTCGTTTTTATTTGTATTGTACTCCAATAGTACATTTGTTAAATCGAGAAAAAAAGAATTCGGTCTGCTGAGCACGCTTGGAATATCGAGAAGTCAGCTTAACCGCCTCATCATGATGGAAAACAGTCTGATCGGCATTTTATCGATTATTTTAGGTCTCGCAATGGGGGCTATCTTTTCTAAACTATTTCTATTGACATTGACCAATATTCTTGAGCTCGGAGACCCCCTCTCCTATTATATATCGCCGTTAGCTATAGGGATTACTGCAGGTGCTTACTTTATCATGTTTGAACTTAACTCCATTTTTGTCCTGTTTTCCATTCGTACTAAAACGATTATGGAATTATTCAGAGGAGCCAGATCACCGAAGAAAAAGCCGAAATTTTCCTGGATTTTGAGTATCCTTTCCCTGTTGCTCATCGGCTATGGTTACTATCTTGCCTGGACAGCTGATTTAATTTCGATCATCCCGCGGATGCTTCCGATTCTGGCGCTGGTGGTTCCGGGAAGCTATTTCCTGTTCACCCAGCTTTCTGTTGCACTGACTTCCTTGCTGCAAAAACGCAAATCATTGTACTACAAAGGGACCCATTTGCTTACTATTTCGGATCTAATATTTAAACTCAGGGACAATTCCAGGATATTATTCTTTGTAGCGATTTTAAGTGCGGTTGCATTCACTTCATCCGGTGTACTGTTTGGTGCTTTTTATGGTCTGGAAGAAGAAGCCAAAAAATATACTCCGAATACCCTTTCCTTCTCAGGAATCGGCAATCGAGAGACTGTGGAGGAAAAAGCCCGGTTAGTCTCGCAGGAACTAAAACGGAACGACATCCATTATTCCGCTCATTACTCACAATTAGTTAAAGGAGAAATCCCGGAATTGGACGGTTCCGTTCGATTTTTATCCCTTTCAGATTTTCACATCTATCAAACAATGAGTGGTCTCGAAAAACTCAAGTTGAAGGAAAATGAAGCAGCGATTTTGTTATTTCCAAATGATCATCGGGAAGACCAGGTTCCAGGTTCATTAACCGTATCAATTCAAAACGAGGAACATACTTTTGCTGTAAAAAAAGTTCGGAACAATGCCTTTAATTCCCGCTACTTTCAATCGTATTTGATCGTCCTGCCGGATCAATTTTATGAAGCATACGCCAGAGTGAGTGATCCAGAGCAAACCGTCCACCTGCACGCCATCGAGATTGATGGCTGGACATCCAAAACCGATGAGATTCAAGTAGCTCTTCAAGAGCACAACTTGAGGCATTTAAAAGTGAAAGATGATATATTTACCGAAAATCGAGCAGAATTATACACTGGGTTAAAACAGGGATTCGGAATCTCATTATATTTTGGCATATTTATCAGCGTACTGTTTTTCCTTGCTGCCGGTTCGATTCTCTATTTCCGGATGTATCAGGATATCGATTACGATTTAAATCATTACCGCTCCCTTTACCGGATCGGCTTGACAAAAAAAGAGATGAAAAACATTGCTACTCGGGAGCTCAGTTTTCTCTTTTTCTTGCCTATGCTTATCGCTGTTCTTCATTCCAGCTTTGCGTTCAAAGCCTTACAAAATATATTAAGTGCATCCGTACTATTACCGGCTTTCATCATTTTCGGCGGATTTTTAGGAGTACATCTGATAAACTTCTTTATTGTAAGAAATATATATGTATCAAAACTGAAACGCGCGCTATAAGAGAAAAGGAACCTTTTTAGGAAAAGCTCTGAAAAAATTTAATGGTGACCAGATAGCCAGGCAGAACTTCCCTTTTTGATGGAAGTTCTGCCTTTAATTTCAGTAGTTTCCGCAATAAAAAGCTCTTCTGACGTTTCGTTAAACATGTTGTACAGATACCATTTCGGGCATCTATTTTCCTCCTTCAAAACAGATGCTTTGTCACTGCCTTTACTCTCCCTGCTTTCTTCGTTCCGTTACACTTTCCCCTGCAATTCCCCAGTTATCGGTCTCCACTTCATCAATGATTACAAAGGTAGTTTGCGGATTTTTGCCAAGGACGTCTTTTAATAAGCTTGTTGCTCCTTCAATGAGCTGCTTCTTTTGTTCTGCTGTAATTCCGCCATGTTCTCGCGTAATCCGGATATTTACGTATGGCATGCCCATCATCCTTTCTTTTTTATATCACTATACCAAACTGGTGAGATATTACCATATATGTTGTAAAACCATCCTGAGGATCCATAACTAAGCCACTGTACAATTGATTCATGTATGTTATATGCTACAATAACCATTGATGAACAGACATTGGAGGGAAATACATGAAGTTATCCAGATCTGAACAGCTCTATCAAGAAGCTCTTGAACATATTGTAGGCGGAGTGAATTCTCCATCAAGATCCTATAAAGCAGTTGGCGGGGGAGCTCCTGTTTTTATGGAAAAAGCGAAGGGAGCTTATTTCTGGGATGTAGATGGCAACAAATATATCGATTACCTCGGAGCATACGGACCGATTATTACCGGGCATGCCCACCCGCATATCACCGAAGCCATTACAAAGGCAGCCCGGAACGGGACACTGTACGGAACTCCTACTCCCCTTGAAAATACATTTGCGAAAATGTTAAAAGACGCCATTCCATCAATGGAAAAAGTTCGTTTTGTAAATTCCGGTACTGAAGCAGTCATGACAACAATTCGGGTGGCCCGGGCATATACAAATCGGACAAAAATTATTAAGTTTGCCGGCTGTTACCACGGACACTCCGACCTGGTCCTTGTAGCAGCAGGTTCCGGCCCTTCCACCCTGGGTACCCCTGACTCAGCAGGCGTTCCTCAATCGATTGCACAGGACGTCATCACGGTTCCTTTTAATGAAGTCGAACCGTTCAAAGAAGCACTGGAACGCTGGGGGGAGGAAGTGGCTGCGGTTCTGGTTGAGCCAATTGTAGGTAATTTTGGTATAGTTGAACCAAAACCTGGTTTCCTTGAAACAGTGAAAGCCCTGACCCATGGAGCCGGAGCACTTCTCATTTTTGATGAGGTGATAACAGCGTTCCGATTTACATATGGAAGTGCACAGGAACTGCTCGGAATTCAGGCGGATATGACAGCTCTGGGAAAAATTATTGGAGGTGGCCTGCCGATCGGCGCTTATGGAGGACGTGCCGAGATTATGGAACAGGTAGCACCGCTTGGCCCTGCCTATCAGGCGGGAACGATGGCCGGTAATCCCGCTTCTATTTCTGCAGGGATCGCCTGTCTGGAAGTACTGCAGGAAGACGGGGTTTATGAGCATATGGATCAACTGGGAGCCATGCTGGAGGATGGCATCTTAACACATGCAAAAACATATGAAATCCCGGTTACCATTAATCGTTTAAAAGGGGCACTGACTGTCTATTTTACTGATCAGAAAGTGGAAAACTATGCCCAGGCAGAAGCAACTGACGGAGAGCAGTTCGCTAAGTTCTTTAAACTTATGCTGAATCGGGGGATCAATCTTGCTCCATCCAAATATGAAGCATGGTTTGTTACGATTGCCCATACAAAAGAAGATATTGAACAAACTCTTCAGGCTGTTGAGTTCGCCTTTAAAAAGATGAAAAACGGATAATTATTCATATTAGCTCCATTGCATCTATAGCAATGGAGTTTTTTAATCGAAATCGCATGAGGAATCGAAAATTTTCGAAATAGAGAAAAGGTTAATCATGCAAAAATTATTTAGAATATTCAATTGACTTCAATGGTTCACTGTGCTAAAATTGTACCTACATTTGGAAAGTTTTTTATCTTTTTTTGCCCTTATTCTTTACCTCTTTTTCAATTTGGCAAAAAATACTCCCTTCCTTTGGTAGTTTTACCAGGGCTTTTGCTTTCAGCAAAAGCCTATTTTTTTTGGGAACGGATGCGTATGTTCCTTTAAACGGTCTGGATACGTGCAGTACAAATGCGCTGTTAGGTACAACCGCAATTTTTGCGTTCAGAGACAGATCAATATGGTAATCTTGTATTTAGAAAAAAGGAGGTGAATGACGAATGGATTTATTCATCTTTGAATTGTTGCATTCATTATCCGGGAAAGTTTCATACATCGATTCAATGATGATCTTCCTGTCTAAGTATGGATATATTCTGTTCATCCTTTCAGTTTTAAGCCTATTTCTTTTCCCAGCATACCGAAAAATGGGGCTGACAGGAGTCGTAGCACTGGTTGTCGGTCTACTTTTGAACCTTCTCATCGGTACCCTGGTGGACCGGCCCAGACCATTTATTGCACATGATATTGATATCCTGATTCCGAAAGAACCATCTCCGTCCTTTCCAAGCGATCAGGCTTTAATAGCCGGGGTTTTCATGACCTTGTTCTGGATCCTTGCGCCAAAACTCCGAATTCCTGTTGTGATACTCGGACTGCTGGCTGTCGTCTCGCGCATCTACGTTGGACATCACTACCCGTCAGACGTCGTTACAGGTGCCCTCCTCGGTGTCATCCTGGTGCCTGTCACCCGTCGGATATTGTCGAACAGGAGAGGAATAAGAGAAGATAAACCTCTGGGCCTGTAAAAAGGCAATTGATATCGACATCGACTCCGCTACACACACTCTGGGGCCTGGAACATTGCCTATTGTGTCTGTTTGATTTGACAAGTTTCAAGAAATGAAAACAGAAGAAAGAAAATACTTACCTCCCCTGCTCGGAGGGGGACGTTACATGTCAGGTTCCAGAGTGACTTTTTTAAAAAGTCTTCCCTCCAACTCTGACCAAACCGATATCCACCGACTTTCCGGAAACCTGGTTCCCCTCTTTTCGTTCTATGTTTCGCACAATTTTCCATTTCTTCTCTTGAAAACTTGAACGCCTTCATCAGAAACATATTCCCCCTCATCCCCGCTCTAAACAAAAAAGAGTCCCCATGTGAGGAACTCTCTTAACTATTAACTATTTCATCACCAGGACTATGTCTGGTATACCTTTTTAGGCCGCTTATCATCAAGCTGCTGAACCTGAAAAAGATTATAGTAGGACCCCCTTAATCTCATCAACTCTTCATGGGTACCCGTTTCCTTAATCTCTCCGTTTTCAATTAACACAATCCGGTCTGCATGAGTAATCGTGGATAACCGATGGGCCACAATGAACGTTGTCCGGTCATGAGCCAGTTTCTCCAGTGCCTCCTGAATGAGATGTTCACTTTCTAAATCCAGAGCAGAAGTAGCTTCATCAAAAATCAATAACGGGGGATTTTTTAAAAATACTCGCGCAATCGCGATCCTTTGTTTTTGCCCGCCGGACAATTTCACCCCCCGCTCTCCAACGAGGGTATCATAGCCTTCAGGTAAGTTCATAATAAAATCATGGGCATTGGCCGCTTGAGCAGCCTTTATCACTTCTTCATCCGTTGCATGAGGATTGCCCATCCGAATATTCATGGCAACCGACTCGCTGAACAAAATATTGTCCTGAAGAACCATGCCGATTTTGTCCCTGAGGGATCTTGCCCGAAAATTTCTAATATCCTTCCCGTCAATCAAAATTTTTCCTTCAGTCACGTCATAAAAACGGGGGATCAGGCTGACCAGCGTTGATTTGCCGCCTCCGCTCATCCCTACCAGGGCTACCGTTTCCCCCGGCCGAACATCAAGACTGACATTTTTCAGCACATCAGGTTCATCCTCATTGTATCGAAATGAAACGTGATGAAAAACGACATGACCGTCCACACGAGTGAGCTCTTTTGCTCCCGGATGATCATCAATGTCATATTTCTCATCTAAAAATTCAAATACCCGATCCATCGAAGCGATGGACTGCGTCAAAATGGTTGATGAATTAACAAGTCTGCGCAGGGGGTTGTATACCCGGTCCATGTAGCCGACAAATGCAACCATCGTCCCCACGGACAGTCCCTCAAATATAACCTGATATCCCGCGAACGCAATCACAAATAGAGGTGCCAGATCTGTAATCGTATGAGTCACGGAATAGGCTCTCGCATTCCAGGACGTGTGGATCAGGGCTTTCGATAAATATTTGCTATTCTGTTTATCAAATTCGCTCGCTTCATACTCTTCAAGGGCAAAGCTGCGGATGACGGGCATCCCCTGCACCCGTTCATGAAGGTGTCCCTGAACCTCCGCCAGAGCCTGAGATCGCTCCCGGGTTAATTTTCGAAGACGGGTATAAAAATATTTAACAGAAAATCCATACAGAGGAAACAACAGGATAGCTACAATCGTGAGCCAAACATTCATCGTCAGCATAATGGCGATCGCAATCAGAATCGTGATCATGTCGAGCCAGATATTCATCAGTCCGGTAATTACAAAATTTTTCGTCTGTTCTACATCGTGGATGACCCTTGAGATGACTTCACCTGTTTTGGTTTTGGCATAATAACGGAGGCTCAGTTTTTGCAGATGATCAAACAGCCTGTCCCGAATATCGTATAAAATTTTGCTTCCGGTCCACTGAGCCATATACTGTCTAAAATATTCCACAGGCGGGCGTAAAATCAGGAAAATAACAAAAGCGATTCCCATGACCAGAACCAATTTATCCAGTTTCTCGCTCTGGCTGAGATGTTCCGCTCCAATAATGTCATCAACCACATATTTTAAAATCAGCGGCATTAATAGGGGGATGCCAAATTTAATAATTCCAACAGCTACGGTTAAAATAATTCTCCATTTGTATGGTTTGACAAATGCTAAATAGCGCCTAATACTATCCACCTTCTTCACCTGCCTTATCTCGGATTGTACTTGAAAACATGAAAGGGGACAAAAAATACGCTTTATATCCTCGGTTACAGTTTTATTGATGATTTATACATGCACACAAAAACCCTTGCTTTACCGCTGCAAGGGTGCTTTACCTCATGTATGCTTTTTTATACATCTTATTCACATGTATGACATCGCATTCATGACTCGCACCGGATTCATTAGACTATGTCCGTTTCTATTCTTTATCGATAGGTTAAATAACGTTCATACCACTGATCCACGAATTCCGGTGAAAACGGGCCTTTTCGCTGCAAAATCCACGATTCCAGAATCTCCACGTTGTTTCTTAATATTTGGTCCAGTACTTTCGGGTAATTCATCCGGCGTTTATGCTCCTCATACTCATCCTCATCCAGGAGGGTGTATGTCATATCTGGAAACACTTTAATGTCAAGATCATAGTCAATATATTTTAAAGCCTCCTCATCAAATACAAACGGAGAACTGATATTACAATAATAATAAACCCCATCATTACGAATCATTCCTATTACATTAAACCAGTACTGGGTGTGAAAAAAGCAAATCGCGGGTTCTCTTGTGATCCAGGTGCGCCCATCACTTTCGGTCACTTTAGTCCGGTCATTGGCACCGATCATCAGATTGCGGGTTCCTTTTAAAAGGGTTGTTTCTTCCCACACTCTATGGAGTTGTCCATTGTGTTTATAGCTTTGAATGACAATTGTCTGTCCCGGTTCAGGAATACGCATCGCTACTCCCCTTTGTATGTCCACTACTGCACTATATAAATATTATAACTTTTTATCCACCGAATTGAAAACGGTGCCTGTCCCCTATCGAAAAATTTTTGATCCCATACCGTATTTTAACAGGGTTGACTAGAAGGTAAAGGGATTGATTATGGACTTTTCTCATTCGACGGGTGACAGACACCCCGTTCCAGACAAAAAAACAAATGGAGCACGCCGAATGGGCGCGCTCCACGAACGGACTTAGAAGAGAGCTAAAGGAGCTGTTATTTTTTCTGTTGTTCTGCTTGTTGATTTCGTCTTCTTACTTCCTGTGCGTCTGTTTCACTGGCAAACTCATAAGCCTGATTTTCCTGGCCCTGTGCAGCCTGCTGGTTTTGTTGTTTTACATGTTGAACATTCGTTCCAGCAGATGTTTTTTGTTTGTTTTGATTTTTTGCCATTTTATATCACCTCCGCAATTTTAATGTGTCCAAAAAATGAAATCCTTATCCATTTCTCCGCATCCATATGTTTCCTGAAAAGGCATACCACATCAAATTCACATCACCTGTAAACCTGTCTGTCTTTTCATGCATAACTCTCCATGCTCTTTGATAAAATAAAAAAAGCACCCATATTATGGAGTGCTTTCCTGGAAGTACTGCATTATTTTTTGATGGGAAACCGGAAAAGGCAGAATCTGGAGCTCTTCTTCTTTTGCCCAACTGGCTCGCTTCAAGGATAAGGTTCCCCCCTCCAGACTTGCCTTCACAATGTCCATTTCCCAGACGAGATGGGAGAACACATGCTTTTCATGACCGAGCAGTTCAAGATGATTAATCCTTAGGCCATATTCGTTCAGAAACCAGTTCTTGAGCTGAGCAATATCCCGTTTTTCGGCAGGGGCCATCGGAAATTGGTACAAACCTGCCAGCAGACCCCTTTTTGGCCTCTGTTCAATCAGCACTTCCTGATGATCATTGACAGCTATAATAACATAATAAGGCTGAATTTTCTGCTTTTTCCCTTTACTTTTTACAGGAAGGGTCTGCTCAAGCCCAGCGTGAAAAGCTTCACAGTGTTCCTGTACCGGGCATAACATACACTGGGGATTTTTCGGGGTGCAAATAAGAGCTCCTAGTTCCATCAACCCCTGATTGAAAGAAGAGGGATCATCATGTGAAATCACTTCACGGGCCAATTTTTCAAACAATTTTTTTGTACTGGCTTTTGCAATATCCTCTTCTACATATAATATTCGGGATAACACCCTCATCACATTGCCGTCAACAGCTGGCTCCGGCTGGTTGAAGGCGATGCTTAAAATCGCTCCTTTCGTATAGGGGCCAATCCCCTTCAGACGGCCAAGTTCTGCTGGATTATCCGGAATATTTCCATCATACTTTTCGACTACTTCCTTTACGGCACTTTGCAAATTTCGGGCCCGAGAATAATAACCAAGTCCTTCCCATTCCTTCAGCACTTCCTGTTCATCCGCCCCAGCGAGGGCTTCAGGGGTAGGGAAGCGACTGATGAACCGGTTAAAATAAGGGATTACCGTGTCCACCCTGGTCTGCTGAAGCATGATTTCCGAAACCCAGATTTTATAAGGATCCCTGTCCTTCCGCCAGGGAAGATCCCGTTTTTCCCGCTGAAACCATGTCATTAAATCAAGCTGAAATTTTTGTATATTAAACTGCTCTGGAATGCGTTCGGAGTTTAAATGGTTCACTTTCTTCACCCTTCATATGGTAAAATAAAAAATGGATTGACGTTAAAGGAGGATCATTTTTTAATGGATACAGCAACCCATATCGCAATGGGCGTTGCAATTGGCGGTCTTGCCACACTGGATCCGGCTGTTCAGCAGGACCCTGTACTATTTCAGGCAGTTTTAGCCGGCACGATTGCAGGATCACACGCGCCTGATTTTGATACCGTTTTGAAATTAAAAAACAATGCAACTTATATACGGAACCACCGTGGCATTACCCACTCTCTGCCTGCAATCTTGATGTGGGGAACTGTCATATCCGCCTTCATCTTTGCATTTGTTCCAGATGTCAATTACGTTCATCTCTTCCTCTGGACATTATTATCCGTAGCTGTTCATGTGTTTGTAGATGTTTTTAATGCCTATGGGACACAGGCGGCCCGTCCACTGACAAAAAAATGGATAGCGTTAGGATTTATCAATACCATCGATCCGTACATTTTTAGTCTCCATCTCGCAGGAATCGTTGCATGGCTGCTCGGAGCGAACCCCGGAGAGACATTTCTGATTCTCTATTTTGTCATCGCTCTTTACTATGTGAAACGTTATCTTGACAAACGGGAAATGGTTCAGATTATCCACGAACATTTTGAAAATGTGGAGCAGGTCGTCACGTCGCCGACAATCCGTCAAAATATATGGCGCATAGCCATTTCCACAAAAGATAAATATTACGTTGCCCGGGCAGAGGATGGCCATATTCAAGTCCTCGATCAATTTGAACGAAAGCCCCTACCGAAGCATCCTGCTGTAGAAGAAGCACTGAAGGATCATAATATTCGTGCGTTTATTTCTTTCTCGCCCATTTACCGCTGGGAAATCTCAGAGTTTGACGGGCATATCGAAGTCCGCTTTATTGATCTGCGGTATCGAGCCAGAGAACACTATCCTTTTGTAGCCATTGTTCATCTGGACAAACACCTAAATAAAATCAATTCCTTTACCGGGTGGATCTATTCCAAACAAAAAATGAAAAAGAAACTCAATCCTCTACCAAATTAATCGGCTGATTCCCTCAGCCGTGTTTTTTTGTGTGTCAGATGATTGGCCTGGCAATAAGAAGCTTCATGTCAATGTGATTTGTTTTTCTTTTGTAAAAATTTTTCAAAGGACATTTCGTGAAGCATCGGTCCATAGTTTCGAATCCATTGCCTGACAATCCGCTCGGTCATTTCTTTTCCTTTATATTCCCTTCCCGCTTTTGCCCGGGTTGCTTCGAAATCTTCCCATAAAAGTTCAACCCATGTACGGGCTTCCAAATCTGACAGCTGCGAATTCAAGTTTTGAAGTTCCTTTGCCATCCGTTGAAAAATCTCTTCCAACTTATTCACCTCAAAGATCCCATTTTCGTTCTTATTTTATCACATACATTTTTTAAATCAGCAAAAAATAATGACAGGTTGCCTTCAGGACAAACATGCATTTCTATTCCTGAAGCAGCCGAATTGACTTTAAAGGGGAAAACAGCCAATGGTTCGAAATAAAGCAAAGGATTTCCCGGAAAAAAGGTTTCAAGAACAGCCCCATGCAAAAGCACGCTTTTCGCCTAAACGGGCCAATGGTTCCATTAACAGCCGCCCGATGGAACGCATGGAGAAATCATCCCGTCAGCATCCAGTCGAGGTGAATGAAGATTGAAATCCTTTCATGATGACTTAACTAAAAAACGAGAAGTCAACCGTTCCCCGTTCCAATCACCAGGAGCGAATCCGAAGCGTGCGTTTGACCAGGTCAATGGCGAAACACAGCAAACCTTGAGCGAACGGATTCTTGAAGTGCAGGCCCGCAAACGTAATTAAGAACAGATATGAGAAAGTGTCCACCCTTGCAGGCTGATGTGTGGAGACTTTTGAGGCTGCCCGGGCTTTAGATAACCGAAACAGCCCGGGATGAATCAAGACTCATAATTATTATACGTTCTGGGAAGTGAACAGATAGGGACTCAACGGAATTCCATTGAGTCCCTGGTTTAAAACAGCATACTCAACTCTTTTTTTTACCTAACAATGAAATAGGCAGGGCTTCTTCCCCTTCATCGCTTTCCTCGATAACTTTCCCTTCAGCATTGACCCTTGATCCCCAGGCAAATACACCATTCATATACTTAATTTTGAAGTATGTTCCGGGATCGCCTTCAATTTCGTAAATTTCTCCTTTTGAAAATTGACCCGGGTCCATCATATAAGCTTTTGCCATCTGAATTTTTCGCTCATACACCGCGTACTCGTTTACCATTCCCATCTGTTCTGCTTTTCTTGCTTTTTCGGTTAATTGAGCCATTTCATTTCTCAGCTCATCTTCAGTCATTTCGCTATATCTTCGTTCCAACATCAAAACTCCCTTCCAAAAATAAACCCCATTTCATCTTAAAACTCTTCCTCATATTCTTCAATAAACCGCTCTATTCCATCGACTGAAAATCCTTTCCGGTATAGCGCACCCTTTACTTTTTGCTTTAATTCATATCCGGAAGCCTTTCTTTTATATCGGTGCAGCACTTTTTCTCCCTGAAAAACGAGGGCTTCCCATTCCTGATTTTCCTGCTGAACTTTACCTGCAACTTCTTCCAGCACCCGTTGAATCACGGAACCAGAAAATCCTTTTTGCAACAAGGTATGCTGCAGGGACTGGGTCTTCTGCCGAATGGATTTTTTATCCCCGGAATTCAACTTTTTTTCTGCCCATTTGAACGCTTTTTTCAATTGGGTATGCTCATCATAAATTTGCAGTGCCTCATCGGCCAGCTGAGGGTCAATCCCCTTCTCGATCAGTTCCTTTTTTATTAAAAGCGGTCCTTTCCCTGTGGTGCTCATCCGAGACCGCACAAACATTTCTGAAAATGCCCGGTCATCGATATAGCCTTCTTTTTGCAGCCGTTCAATAATTTCTTTGATCTGGTCCTGTGAAGCCCCTTTTTTCTGCAAATATTCCGTGATCTCGTGCCTGGAACGCATCCGGTAGCTTAAAAAATGTAAAGAAAGGGTATAAAATTGATGTAAACCATCATCACGTTTTAATTGTTCAATGGTTTCAACATCTAATTCCAGTCCTTTTCGAAGCATGTGTTGAACCAGCAAATCCTGACTGACACTGAATCCATAATATTCCCCGTTCCCATCATCCAAATAAATATTGTAACGGTCGTGATTCTTTTTCTGGATCGTAATCCGGGTGATTTTGCTCAACGTTCTCCTCTCCTTTGTCATTATTATTGAAAAAAATGACGCTGCTGACAAGCTATATGTTTTTTTGTGCACCCAGACTTTCTAAAGAAAGGTTAATTCGTTTATTATGATCAAAAGGAGGTGATCCCATGCGGATTTTAATTGCCGGAGGTACAGGGTTTATCGGCAGCCAGTTGACAGAAAAACTGGTTCAGGAACAGCATGATCTGTTTGTCCTGACCAGAAATCCAGAAAGAAACACAAATACGAAACAGGTAACATACATGGAATGGCTTAGAAAAGGAACGAAACCTGAAAAACAGTTGCCTTCCATTGATGCTGTCATCAACCTGGCCGGAGAATCCTTAAACAGCGGCCGCTGGAATGAAAAAAGAAAACAGGCGATCATGAATAGCCGGATTCAGTCAACCAGAGAACTCATACGGATTATCCAAAACCTTCCCGAGCCCCCAGGAGTACTTATTCAGGCTTCTGCCATCGGCTATTACGGCACTTCCTCTGACGAGACATTTACCGAAAACCATGCAGAATCTGGAAATGATTTCTTAGCCGATGTAGTAACCAGGTGGGAAGAAGAGGCTAAAAAGGCTGATTCCTTGCTGCGGACAGTCATCATCCGTTTCGGGGTCGTGCTTGGAAATAAAGGTGGAGCCCTGCCCAAAATGGTTCTTCCCTACAAATGGTTTATCGGTGGAAAAGTAGGAACAGGTAGACAGTGGGTATCGTGGATCCACGTGGACGATCTTGTCAATCTCATTGATTTTTCCATGAAAAACAGTCAGGTCAGGGGAGTGTTAAACGGCACTGCTCCATCTCCGGTCCGCAACGAAGAGTTCGGAAAAACCATTGGACAACTATTGCACCGGCCTCACTGGATGCCTGTACCATCCTTTGCTTTGAGGGTTCTTTTCGGAGAAATGAGCTTACTTCTCCTGGAAGGGCAAAAGGTGCTGCCAGAAAAAGCTATGGATTATGGTTTTTCATTTACCTATCCAAAACTCGATCAGGCACTGGAAAGCATCTTATTGAACAGGAAAAAAAATTAACAGACCTTTACAAAAAAACAATTTCTTTTTTCCTTTAAATGTTGTATCATTATATTGCTAAAAATGAATATGACCTTTGGGAAGGCAAATGGTGCGCCACCAGTCCTCTGACTGGTTCTAGTGGGTTCGATTCCCACCCCGGATTTTTGTGAGCAATTGATAAAAATTCGAGGGTGGTCGGACCCTGAACAACAAAGGTTAGAACGACCACCCTCTGTAAAAGGAGGGTATTTTTTATGCTGAAGAAGCGTGATCTTTCTGAGGTGCATGCATTGTTTGAACTTCTCATTCATCCGGAAGTCTATCCCTTTGTCAGGGAAAAAGCGGACAGTTACGAAGAATACCTGTTTATGACAAAGCAGATCATAGAAGCAGAGGAACGCGGGGAATTAATCAGCCGCACGATTTCAAACGAGAAATTGCAGCCTATTGGCACCATTACGCTATATCATATCAACAATCGTTCGGGATTCCTTGCTACCTGGATCGGGAAGCCTTTTTTCGGCAAAGGATACAACCAGAAGGCAAAAGAAACCTTTTTATATGAACTATTCTCAGAGCTGGGTATAGACAAGGTTTTTATGAAAATCAAAAAATCGAATCAACGTTCGATACGAGCAGCTGAAAAGTTACCATACAGTGAAAAGGGCAATCTCCTTTACCCGGCTGTTTACAATGAAATCAACCGGGAGCAGGAAGTATATGACCTTTATGTCATCCGAAAAACAAACTATTTGTACGCGATGTATGGAGATTCCACTTTTGACATGGAGGAAATCAATCTGGAAGCATGAAATCGCTGGTATACTTGTGCAGGCTGTGAATCATACTAAAAGCAAAACCGCAAAAGGGTGATGCATGTGGCCAAACGAAAAAACGAAGAAAAGCTATATGATTTAAACAAGACTCAGGAAGTGCTGTACCAGCGCGAGTTTAAAAAAGCAGATCAGATCTACAACAGGGTTAAAAATGAAACTAGATAGGCTTATCAATTCAAGGTTTAAATTCCTTTCATTCTGTCAACACACTTATCCACAAAATTGTGGACAATGTGAAGCATTTACTCAAAATCCTTTGACAATCGTTAATGTTCATTGTGGACATTTTTCTGTGGATAACAGCGAGTAAATCTGTGGATAATGTGAATAATTCAGTTAACAACCGTGGATATCTCATTCTGGAATGTGGATAAATACGGTGTATATGAGCCTGAATCATTGGCTTCTCATACCTCCCCTTATCCCGGAAAAGTGGAAGCGTACCGTATGGTCCCAAATATTGGCTGAGGACACCCGTAGAGGCTGTCGCCGGAAGTGGCAGGTGCCCAGTCTAAACCATAAAACCCTCCAGTCACAGATGTAACATGATCCACTCTTATGTGATAGAAAAATCCGAACGCATTCATCTGATGGTGAATAACGTTCGGATTTTTCATAACCATATGCCATTTTGTCTCAGCCTGTTTCAAATACCTCGATCTCATCACAAACTTAACATTTCATCTCTATATTTAAATGCTTCATTGCCTTTTCTCTGGCCATTTCTTTCGTTTCTCCCACTCCATATGCCGTTTTTACATCTGCTGATTCAAAATAGATGGCAGCCTGAAGAATTTTTTCCCTGTCAATGGTGCTACATAAAGCCAGTACGGTTCTGTCATCAAACACTTCATAGGTAACCCGGCAACCCATGTCTTTTTTTAATGGCTGAACGACATTCTTCATTCCCTGAAAGACCGCTTTTAACATCTGTAACTTCGTTTCATTTGTAATCGTTCCATGCTGCAGAGCTAAACAACAGTACATAGGCAACACCTTCCTGGATTCATTACCTGCCCCGATCAAATGTTTTTTTGAAAAATAAAAAAGATAGACATCTATATGTTTAAATGTTCATGCCTGCCTCTTTTAGTAACCCCTTTGAAATACTAATTCAAATTATACTACGAATCATAGATTATATGGAAATAATAACTTATATTCCATTATTCGTTACTTATTTTTAATGGATCCACCCAGTCTTACTCAAATTATGCATAAACCCAGTCAAAATATATCCAGATGACTGACGGGAATCAGTTTCATTACAAATACGATTTCAGCTCTAATCTGGTTTCAAACAAGCAACAATAGACGATTGTCCTGAATATAATATTCCGTCATCCTTTTTTGGAGGTGGAAAAATGGAACGAACAAAAGATATACCTATAATCGGAGAGCCATTTCCTAACATGACAGTTCCAACAACACAGGGAACCATCACGTTGCCGGATGACTTCGCAGGATCATGGTTCATTCTGTTCAGTCACCCCGGAGACTTCACACCTGTATGCACAACGGAGTATGTAGCATTTCAAGAAATGTACCCGAAATTCAGAAAAATAAATACAAAACTCATTGGTTTATCTGTAGACCAGGTGTATGCTCACCTAAAATGGCTGGAGTGGATTAGAGACAAACTAGGCGTAAACATTGAATTCCCGGTTATTGCAGATGGACTGGGACAGTTTGCCGCCAGGCTGGGAATGTTTCCCGCTGAAGGATCGACTGCCACGATCAGAGGAGTATTTGTTGTTGATGATCAAGGAACCATCCGTCAGATTCTGTACTACCCTTCAGAATTAGGAAGGAATATGAATGAACTATACCGATCTGTATACGGCTTGCAGGTAGCCACCAAATCTAAGGTCGCCCTCCCTGCTGACTGGCCGAACAATCAATTAATCGGGGATGCCGGAATTATTCCTCCTGCTGGAACGGTTCAAGAAATTCAGCAACGAATGCAACAAAAGGAAAATGGATTAATTGATTGCTTTGACTGGTGGTTCTGCTATAAAGATATAAAAAACCGAAAGAAAAAACTGACATAAAAGTTGTTGATGAGCTCTAACCCTCCGGTTTCCCGCTACAAAGTTCCTTTTTGATCCAGATTGATGTATTCTTTTTTCAAGTGTAAGCCATATTTTTTTAGGCTGAACCCCTTTAAGCTCTCTCCCTAAATGAAACAGATATAAAAAACTTTAAAAGTTCCTTGCAAAAAACATTTAAGGGTTATATAATGTTGTGTGGACGCGAAAAAAGAATATTTTTTGGGGCATTAGCTCAGCTGGGAGAGCGCTTCGCTGGCAGCGAAGAGGTCAGCGGTTCGAGCCCGCTATGCTCCATACAACAAATCGGTGTCACGAGACCATCATAAGGTTTAGTGACACCTTTTTCATTTCTGTTCACCACTCTGCCCCTCTTATCTCACCAGACAGACTGTTTCTGAATTCCATGCGCCGGTCGGCAACTTTTCGTCCCGACAGCCGATATATAGCCTGAATTTGTCCATCTTTTTCTTATCCTTTCTCCACTGTCATGACCTGTTACCTTATAATAGAAATACCTGTAAATATAACAGAACATATATACGGGAAAAAATTTCTGGCTCATAAAGTCGGTTATGGGCATTTAAAAAAAGGGTATGTTATTGGTGAAACCTCTGGGGGTTATGAACGTATGAAACATAGAAGGGGGGGTTTTCCGGTGCTGGAGGAACTCATGCAAATAAATTGGTCTCTCATTGCTCCCATTATTGTGATTCAATTGATTTTAATGATCGTAGCAATCATCGATTTAGTCCGAATTGAAGAGACAAACGGACCCAAATGGCTATGGGCAATAATAATCGTATTCGTAAATGTTCTTGGGCCGATTTTATATTTTATCCTGGGAAGGAGACAATAACGATGGCACTTTTGAAAGTTGAACAATTAACAAAGTCGTTTGAAGGGAAAGAAGTGGTCAAAGATTTAAATTTTGAGCTTGAAACCGGGAAATGCGTTGCTCTCCTTGGACCAAACGGCGCCGGAAAAACAACTACACTGAGGATGCTGGCAGGATTCAGCAGGCCCTCCAGGGGAACGATTCAATTTGACGAGGATACTCTGTCAAAAGATATCCGGCAATATATCGGTTATCTCCCCCAGTTTCCTGTTTTTCACAACTGGATGACTGGAAAAGAATTTTTGGTATATGCCGGTCAACTATCCCATATGTCCAAAAAAGAGGCAGAAGAGCATGCAGATCGGTTGCTTCAACGGGTAGGACTGTCGGATGCAAAAAAGAAACGAATCGGTAAATATTCGGGCGGTATGAAACAGCGTCTTGGCATTGCCCAGGCGATGATTCATAATCCCACATTAATCATGCTGGATGAACCGGTTTCTTCCCTTGATCCCATTGGACGAAGAGAAGTGTTAAATCTGTTGACCGAATTAAAGGAAGAAGCGACGATTTTGTTTTCCACACATATTTTAAGGGATGCTGAAGAAATCAGTGATGAAATCTTGCTGTTAAAAGATGGGCAACTGATTGAACATGGATCCCTTGACGAACTCAGTCAATTGCATCATACAGCCAGGCTGGAACTGGACTTTCGATCTGTCCCAGAGGATGTCCGTGAGGTTCTAAGCCATTTTGATTTCATCGAACATGTAAATGTACAAAAAAATACCGTCATCTTAATGACGGCTGAAGGGGATAGAGCCAGAAAAACCATATTAAAGCTGGCTGCAGAAAAGGACTGGGATCTTACCCGATTTGAATTGGTGAGGTCTAATCTGGAAGACTTGTTTATGAAAGCGGTGAATCGATAATGCAATGGAGTGTGATTTTTAAAAAAGAATTGCTGGAAAACTGGCGCAATTTTAAATGGATCTGGGTCCCGATCGTGTTTATTTTATTTGGAATAATGGACCCCATCACAACCTATTACATGCCAAAAATCATTGATGCTGTGGGTGGTCTTCCTGAAGGAGCACAAATTAACATCCCCCAGCCCCCACCAGAACAGGCACTCTTAATGAGCATTAATGAATACAGTTCCCTCGGAGTCTTAATGATTGTTCTCATCACAATGGGAATCATTTCCGGTGAGAAGAAAAGCGGCGTTGCTGAACTAATTTTGTCCAGGCCTGTATCTTTTACAAATTACATCACTGCCAAATGGGCAAGTTCAATACTTTTGATTCTGGTATCTTTTATCACCGGAATGATGTTCAGCTGGTATTACGTAAACTTACTGTTTGGAGACCTTTCTTTATCCCAGGTATTTGGAGCTATCTTTATATATGGGTTCTGGCTCATTTTGGTCGTGAGCATTACGATGTTGATCAGTACATTATTCAAAATCCCGGGTCTTGTAGGGTTTATTTCGGTTCTCATCGTTATTTTCATCCATATGTTGACTAGTATATTCAGGCATATCCTGACATACAGCCCTGCCAATTTATCTTCCTATGTCAGTGCCTATTTATATACCGGGGAAATGACAGCAGATATGTGGTCAACGATTTTTGTTACATTAATCGGGATCGTCTTGCTTCTGACTTCCTCCATTTTTATATTGAGAAACAGAGAGATTTAATAGGACCATTTAATACCTAAAAGGCTGTCTAACTGAAAAAATCACCATTGTTTTCGGATGGTGATTTTTTTAATGATGCCTTATTTGTCTTTTAGAGCCGGGAGGGAAAGGATTTACTTTTCGAATTACCCAGGAAAGAAACAGGACTACCCAAAGGACCGTGCGGACCACCTGAAGAGTGAACAAAAAGACCTCAGAACATTCAATTGACCGAAAATGAACTGTGACCGTGCGGAACGACGTGCCTTGGTCCTTAGGCTAACGATGGTTCCTCCTGTTTCTGCGATCAATTATTTATGATCTTTATTCCCACTTCAGAAATTGGCTCAGTTATAATAAATGGAGGGAGGATGATGTTGATGGCCTTTATTAAACCAAAAACATGGACCATGAAAAATGGACAGACGTTTACCATTCAGTCTGCAGATGAAAAAGATGCGGAGGCAATCCTATCATTCACTAAAGAAGTGATGGCTGATTCTGAGTTTTTAATCACAGAGCCATCTGAATTTAATTTGACAGCTGAACATGAACAAATCCTGATCAGCTCTTTATTAAAAGACGAAAACAAATTAATGATCTGTTCAAGATTAGATGATGAGATTATAGGAACCCTTGATTTCCACAACGGCAGCCGAAACCGCAACCGACATCAGGGATATTTTGGGATGAGTGTTGCGAAAAAGTATCGTGGCCAGGGAGTGGGCAAAGCAATGCTTTCGACATTGTTAAATTGGGCTGAACAGAATCCTGTCATTGAAAAAGTCGGATTGGAGGTCTTTGCAGAGAATGTACCTGCATTAAATCTTTATAGATCATATGGATTTATGGAGGAAGGAAGAAAAAAGAACGGGGCTAAAATCGAAGGAAAAGCCCATGATCTTATTTTAATGGCCAAATTTTTTAAATAAATGGATCAGGGAGGATTATCGATGACACTTTTCCATTATAGCGAAGAAATCAAGGAAGCACTTGTACATAAAAAACCGATTGTAGCACTCGAATCAACCATTATTTCCCATGGCATGCCTTATCCAGAGAATACGGAGATGGCTTTGCAGGTGGAAGACATCATCCGGCAGGAAGGAGCCATTCCAGCTACGATTGCCATTATGGACGGAAAGATCAAAATTGGCTTAACAAGAAGTGAAATTGAACGGCTCGCCACTGAATCCGGTGTGGTGAAAACAAGCATTCGGGATCTCGCCGGCGTTCTTGCCAAAAAGCAAACCGGTGCAACAACCGTGGCCACAACTTCCTATGCCTCTCATCAGGCAGGAATCCGTTTTTTTGCAACAGGCGGGCTTGGCGGTGTTCACCGGGGTGTAGCTGATCATCTGGATATTTCTGCGGATTTGACAACCCTGGCTCAGACCCATATTTGCATTGTCTCCGCTGGAATTAAATCCATTTTAGACATCCCCAAAACCCTTGAGCTGCTGGAAACACTCGGTGTTGGGGTTTATGGTCTTGAGACGGACCGGTATCCCGGCTTCTATTTCCGGGATACAGGCATTCCTGTTCCCGCTGCAACCGTTGCGGAAGTAGCAGAAATGATGAAAATGAAGGATCATCTCTCGCTTACTCAGGCTCTTCACGTTGCCGTTCCAGTTCCTGAAGAGGACGCAATGGACAGAGAGATTGTTGAAGGAATGATTGAAGAAGCCCTGAGGGAAGCTGAAGAACAAAAGATTACCGGGAAAGATATGACTCCATTTTTACTGGCCAATATGAAAGAAAAAACAAAAGGAAAGAGCTTAAAAGCCAATATCGCCCTGGTGAAAAATAATGCGAAGGCGGCTGCCAAAATGGCGGTCCGGTATCATCAGTCATGATTACCGTGATCGGGGATTTCGCAGTGGATATCTTTGTAAACAGTGATGGTTTTCACTACGGATCTGACACGGAATCAGCCATTGCCACACAGGCCGGCGGTCAGGGCAATCATGTCGCTGCCTGGATAGCAGCCTGTGAAGGGAAAGCAGCTTTAATTGGAAACATCGGACATGATGTGTTTGGAGATTTTTTATGGCAGGAAGCAAAGGCCCAGGGAATTGAACTGGCTGTATCCCGTACGGACATGGCTGAAACCGGTAAAATTGTAGTACTGGTGGATGATAAGGGCGGGGAACGGTCGATGTTTACATCCAGGGGAGCCAATTTGAATTTATCCACAAAACAAGTCAAAACTCATGAATCATTCATTGCATCGAGTGATTGTCTGTATATCTCAGGATACATGTTATTTAAAAACGGAACATACGACGCCGTAAAGGCTGCCAAACAACTGGCCCGGAAGCATAACGTTCCTGTTGCGCTGGATCCGAGTTCTGCCTACTTTTTATCTGAATATAAAGAACGGGTGCTGGATTTTATGAAAAATACGGAATGGGTGTTCCCCAATTTTGAAGAAGGACAGCTGCTAACCGGAAAAGACAAGCCAGAAGACATCATTACCGAGCTGAAAAATTTTGTGAAACACCCCGTCTTGAAACTTGGCCGTCAGGGCTGCATGATGTATGACGATGGATGGATTCACCTTCCTGCCAGAGATGTGAAAGTAATTGATACAACCGGGGCCGGAGATTCTTTTTTAGGCGCCTTTTTATCCCATTATTACCGGAACTATTCTGCAAAAGATGCCTTAAAGTTTGCCAATGAAACTGCTGCAAATACCGTTCAAAAATTCGGCGGGAGACCGGAAATAAAGTAACCTGAATTCATGGAGGTCGGGACCATCAGAAATGGGCTGAACAAAAAAACTTCTTATCGCTCATGAAGAGGCTGGGACAATACAACACAAGAAGTGGGAAACTCCAAATTATTCCAATCGGTACATATATGAATTCAGATTTACCACCATTATTTTTTGCCCAGGCCTCTTCAAATTTTTTCATATATCGTTTCTCATCCAGTAATAGCAGCTTCCTGGAGGGTAATCCTCAAGTTTTCCGCTACTTGATAACCCGGGGATTCATAAAAAGTTCGCGCCTGGAATTCGAAGGTTGTGAGAAACACTCTCTTTCAGCCTATTTCATTTGCTATGCTTTCCGCTTCTTTCAAAATCTTTTTCCCGAGCCCTTCTCCTCTAAGCCTGTTCGACAGCCAGAAATTTTGACCTCAAGCCAGTTCCAGTACATTTCGGCTATTAAGCCGCCAACCACATGGCCTTCACCATTTTTCACCTGATATTCAGAGGCTTTACGGCTCCCTCTTTTCTGGCTTCCCGGTGTGGAATAGATTGATGTTTATTATATTGGTTTATGTTTTATTTCATGTATGGTATAAATTTACAGCGAAGTGATGTACATGTTATGTTCTCCTATTTTTGGTTCTCCGCAACAAAATGTGCTTGATTCTTCCTCTATCGTATGATTGCTTTCAAATGCTAGGCTGGTTGCTGACATTCCATGCGAATACGC
>NZ_SMAN01000027.1 GCF_004342905.1 Melghiribacillus thermohalophilus
TTCCTTTCTATTGGTTTTGGTTTGGGTTACTATTAACAATAGAGGAAGATTCTGCATTTTTCAATTTTCAGCACACTTCATTGGGGAGAGCCTTATTAGAGCATAAACAGGATAATCTTGAGAGATCTGTTCGTTTATTAACTACAAAAGTATGGCCAAGCCTATACAGTTTGTTAACAATTCAATATGGTATTCTTCATAAGAAAGATAATTATAGTGAAATATGGAAAAAACCAAAAGACGAGGTGCATCTTCTTCTTTCTAATAATAAAGAGTTATATACATTAATTAGCACCTTCCGAAATCTATTAACTAAATATTACTCAAATAATGCACAAGATATTGATACAGCTCTTGAAATAATTGATACTGGATTACTATTTCTAAGTATAGTTCAGAATCTATCAAATAAATTGTTTGAAATTAGATGAGGTTAACGGTTAAATTTTTTGAACTAAGTTACTATTAAAGTTTTTTTAGACTTACCAGTTCTAAACGCCGCATTCCTGTTGAACCAACACTTAATAAGAACGGGAAGGTGGAGTGATTGAAATGGCCACTAATATTATCGTCAAGTTGGGGAGAACAAGTTCCTCATAATGAATATTATCAGAAGGAAGGACCGCGATTTATTGTTCCGATTGATCTTTTTCCTAGTAGACATAATATATATTATAGGAAGTTACGGATAAAAATAAAGAAATGTCTCAATATCCATGTATACTCTGGATAGTGAGACAAAATAAAAATAATCCAATTATTTTATTTCACTGCAGCTGATCCGATATATTTTGACTGCGGCCGAAATATCGTATTGTCTTCCATTTGTTCTAAGATATGTGCGGTCCAGCCTGCCGATCTGCTCGCCGTAAATGTTGGTGTAAATAATTCCGGATCCATATCGATGGCTTTCATAATGGCTGCTGCATAAAATTCTACATTGGTATTTAGTAATCTGCCTGGTTTATATTCATTAAGCAGCTGAATGGCTTTTTCTTCCACTTCAAGGGCAAGTTTCAGCCAGTTGTCGTCAGGATTGCTTTGCAGCAATTTGGTCTTCAATGCTTTTGCTCTTGGATCTTTTGTTCTGTATACGCGGTGGCCAAATCCCATTAATTTTTCTCCATTTTCAAGCTTGTTTCGTACCACTTTTTCAATATTTTCTGGAGTATTCATTTCTTCTAATAATTCAATGACTCCTCCTGGTGCTCCGCCATGCAGTGGACCCTTCATGGTTCCTATTGCGGATGTGATACCAGAAACAATATCAGATTCAGATGATACCGTAACTCTTGCAGCAAATGTGGATGCATTCATTCCATGTTCCTGGGTAAGAATCATATAGGTATCTAGAGCTTCAACGTGGTCTTCGGCCGGTTCTTTTCCATATAACATATATAAATAGTTCTTCGTATGATCAAAATCCGGATGTGGGTCTACAGCTGGTTTTCCCTGTCTTCTTCGATAAATATAAGCAATTAATGTCGGAATAACCGCTGTAATCTGGATGGCCTGATCAATCGTCGGATGTTTGCTTTGATCATCTAAAACGAGTGATGAAACAAGGGTTCTTAATGCACTCATCATATCCATCTCTTCCGGGAGATGATTTAGCATTTCCTTAACATACTTAGGTACAGCTCGATATTGTTTCATTTTATCTTTTAGCTCTTGAAGCTCAGCAGATTTCGGGAGTTTGCCATACCAGAGTAAATAAGCGATTTCCTCAAATATATAATCAACAGCTAATGTTTCTACAGGATAACCCCGGTATATTAATCTTCCGTTCTCACCATCAATATCACTTAATTTTGTTTCTGCAGCAACGACCCCTTTTAATCCTTTTGCATACATTCCTTCCACTCCTTTCCTTTGTTACTTCTATTGTATATAATAAAGATGATTAATAAAATTAAATAATATTAATCAAAATCATTATATTTATTAATAAGAGGTGTGGACCTTGGACTTAAACTGGCTCAAAACATTTATTACAGCTGCAAAGTTTGAGAATTTCAGAAAAACAGCGGAAGCTTTATATATATCACAGCCAACGGTAACGGTCCATATTCGTTTGCTTGAAGAAAAGCTTGGTGTATCCCTATTTGAACGGACCGGGAGAAACATAAAACTGACCGAAGAAGGCAGACGATTTGTAGACCATGCGGAAGAAATATTGAAGAAATACCAGGAAGGACTTGAAGATCTTTCATCCGTAAAACAGGGGTATAAACGCAAACTCCGCCTGGGCATATCTCCTCTCATTGCTGATACAATTTTGCCGTGGGTCTTAAAGCGTTTTCTACTGGAATATTCGGATGTTGAAGTTCAGGTCAAGGTGATTGAATCAACGGAAATTGAATCCTCCGTCCTCAATAATGAAATGGATCTGGGAATCTCCTGCCTGTCAGTACAGAACTCGTCCCTTTATTGTGATGAATTATATGAAGATCCGGTTCTGTTTGTGGTGCCCCATGATGGACTTGATCTGGAATCTGCCCCACCCTTTGATGAAGCGGAACTGTTATCAACGAACTATTTATTTACCCATAGCCATCCCGGTTACTGGGATTCACTTATGCAGTCCATTAAATATCATTATCCCTTTGTGAAAACAATAAAAGTGTCCCAGGTGCACATTACGAAACGATTTATTACAGAAGGCCTTGGAGTCTCCTACCTCCCTGCATCTACGGTTCGGCGTGAAATGCTGGAAGGCAGAATCATAGATGTACCAAGCAAGCTGAATCTGCCGATAGCCAGGACCTATGCCATTTATAAATATAAGCATTCGGTTGAGCAACATTTTCTGGAATATGTGTCTGCGTTTCGGTTTTAATCACAAAATAGTTAACATAATATTATTATGTAATACTACCAACGGGACATTGTTGTATCATCCAGTAAAATTGACTGAAGATCATTATTTACTAACTGTGTTCATTTTGGCAATAATACCTGACACCTTCATCAATAGCCCAAAAAATGATAGCTGTTAATGTTGAAGCAATAAACATATCCATATAAATTTGCCAGTATCGGCTTAACCCTGTTACTAACATGCTGAACTCGAATATAAGACCTACAAGGAATATAAAACCCATACCAAACGCAGCATGGATCATAAAAGACATCCACATCCGCTTTCTGTCTGAAGATCCTTTCGTAATTTTTTCTGATAAAAGAGATACCGGGAGTCCGTAAAGCAGTATAACAGGAAAAGCATATAGGCTGATGAAAAAAGCAAGCTGGAAAAATGAAGTGATATTTTCTCCTTCTGTAAAGATAAACCAAAAGGACATAAGCGATACCGATATCATGGTTGCGGAAACCACTGTAAACACTTTTCTCTTAAACACATGTATCACCCTTTATCACCATTCATTTTCAAACGATCACCATATCGGGATGGAACGTTATTTAAAAGACGCTGCCATTTTCACCAGTTTTTTTTGCTGACTTCCCATATTGTCAATTTGTAGTAATAGGAAATTTCTTAGTAGAATTGTCCATCTTTCCAGGCAAGGATTCGTTTTCTGGAATCTTCCGGGATAAAACCATTAGGTATTTTCCTTTTTTTATTTTACCAGAATAGTCATTATCCAGCAGTGCGTACAAGATGTGCATACAAGAGCAGCCCCATATTAAGACAAAAACACTGTACTCCAAACAAGGGCTGCTAAGATAAAAAATGGATAGCTTTGATGTGAACGTCTTAAAAAAATGAGATTAATTATATCGATCGTGGAATGACTGGCAAGATAATCGCTGAAGGATATTCCTCATTGTGATATACTTTCTGTTTAGCCTTCACCATGTTAGCTGTTTTGCCCAGTTCTTCTCCTGTATTTGGATTCCGGTCATATTTCGGAAAAGCACTGGATGCAACCTCAATCCTGATTTGATGACCTTTTTTGAACACATGAGATGTATTCCAGCAGTCAATTTCATATTTATATACTTTGCCTGGTTCGATGAGTGAAGGATTTTCCATCCCTTCTCTAAACCTGGCCCTTACCATGCCATCGGTGAGCCGCTGGGCATATCCGTTCGGCCACACATCCAGCAGTTTTACCATAAAGTCCGTATCCTTAGCACTGGAAGATGCATATAATTCCATTTTAACCGGACCTGTGGCTTCTAGATCTTCATCCAGGACTTCAGAGGTGTATACCAGGACATCATCTCTCCGTTCTACTGCTGAATAATCATCCGGACCGCCAATTTGAGCTGACGTTGAATCTGTAATAAATGGTACCGGATCTACCGGATCGTATATATATTCATCAGATTCACCTTCATTGTTAAAGGAATCAGACGTTGAAAGTTTTCCGTCTCCAAACCGGCTGTTGGCCCGGCCATAGCTGTGGAGGTAATATTTTGTCCAGTTTGTCCGTGCCAGTGGCCATTCCTGTTCATCCCGCCACTTATTTTCACCCATCACAAACATTTTCACAGCAGGCTCTTTCATAATGCCTGTTTCTTTTCCCTTCAGCCAGTAATCAAACCATCTCAGCATATATCCGTTTAAATCAATCACAGCATCTGGACCAAAATCAATGTCGCCTATTTTAGTAGACTTATTAATCTGATGCGGCCATGGCCCCATAATCATTTTTTGGTTGCGGCGAGCAAATTCCGTGGCTCCCTTTGTGGTCATTCCATGGAAGTTTAAGGGCGTACCTACCTGTTCATCGTCGTACCAGCCGGAAATATGCAAAACAGGCAGGTCAATTTGATCAAATTGATCCTGATAGCAGATTCTCTTCCACCAGTCATCCAGATAAGGATGTTCAAATTCTTCACGCCAGCGGTCAATGGTCTTTCCAGTTTGTTCATCCATGGTGTACAGTGGCAAATGGTTATAGATATCAGCCCAGTTCAGTAAGTTGACGTTTTGCATGACCTTTCCGCTGACCATATAGAGCCAGCATAAATGAAATGGTGTCGGTATTCCTGTTGGCCATTCCACAAATGGATCAGACGGTGTGACGGCTGCAATCATCGTTTTTAGGGCAGGAGGTTTTTTCAAGGCTGTCAGCCACTGAATTCGCCCAAGATAAGAGCCGCCCATTGTTCCTACCCCACCTGTGCACCAGGACTGTTCCGCTACCCATTCAATGGTGTCATATCCGTCATCTGCTTCCTGGAAATATGCATCAAATGTACCTTCAGAGTCCCCCCTTCCCCGAACATCTACATATACGACAGCATATCCGTTTTTTGCAAAGTAATTTCCATTCTGAAAAATGACGTCAGTTTGTTTTAAATAGGGTGTTCTGACGACAATGGCAGGATAGCGCGCGTCTTCTTTTGGAAGATACAGGTCTGCTGATAATGTCACTCCATCTTTCATTGGAATTCTTATATCCCGTTTAATGGTTACCTGATATTCATTCATCAATAGACTCCTCCCCGGATGGACACGTTTTTTACATCCTTTCGCTAAGAATTATTTCGATATACGAATCAAAAATTCCTCTTTATTTATAAGTTTACATAATATATTTATTGCTTTCTTTGTAATTTAAGTTCTTTCATAAATTCCCATATCCTCCTATAATTCTTGTTTCATTTATACTATAATAGTAATGGAGAAACTTTCAGAAAATTTAAGGTTTTAAGGGGGTTTTATTGTGTCTCAGAAGGCTGTATGGTTCCCTGATGAAGCATACAAAAAATCAACGCGATTGTATTCATGGATGAAATCATTAGGTTTTACGAATTATGATGAATTTCACAAAAAATCGGTTGAAGATATTGCCTGGTTCTGGGATCAGGCGGTCAAAGAGCTAGAGATTAACTGGTTTGAAGAGTATACCGATGTACTAGATCTTTCAAATGGGATCATGTATCCAAAATGGTTTATAAATGGAAAAATGAATGTTACATATAACTGTGTGGATAAATGGGCAACCAATGCCACCACATCCAGCAAGCAGGCCGTTGTCTGGGAAGGTGACGACGGTTCCACACGAACATATACCTTTGCCGAATTGCATAAAGAAATGAATAAAGTAGCCAACGGTCTAAAAAAACTCGGCGTTTCCCGTGGCGACGTCGTGTCAATATACATGCCAATGATTCCTGAAACAGTCATTGCCATGCTGGCAGTAGCCAAACTTGGTGCGATTTTCTCACCTGCTTTTTCCGGTTATAAAGCTGAAGCAGTCGCTACCCGTCTGAATGCTGCTCAGGCTAAATTTCTTATAACTGCCGATGGTTTTTATCGCCGTGGAAAAGAAATCAATTTAAAACATGAAGCCGATAAAGCGGTAAATCAATCTCCCTCCGTTGAAAAAGTGATTGTCGTTAGGCGAACCGGCAGCGATGTCAACTGGAATGAAGAACGGGATGTGGACTGGAAAACGATTCGACAAAATGAAAACGGTTTCGAGACGGTTCAAACAAATGGTGACGATCCATTCATGATTATATATACTTCCGGTACAACCGGGAAGCCCAAGGGTGCCCTTCATACTCATAACGGATTCCCGATTAAGTCCGCCTTTGATGCTGGTGTATGTATGGATGTTCAGCAGGAAGATACTCTGTTCTGGTATACCGACATGGGCTGGATGATGGGACCTTTCCTTGTGTTTGGCGGACTGATTAATGGTGCCAGAATTGTTCTGTTTGAAGGAACACCGGATTATCCAGAGCCGGACCGAATCTGGCGTCTTGTGGAAGATCACCGAGTGACTCATCTGGGCATCTCCCCTACCCTCATCCGCTCCCTCATGCCGCATGGGGAAAAGTGGTTTGTGAATCGGGATCTATCTACCCTGAAAATGATTGGTTCTACCGGGGAGCCATGGAACCCGGAACCATGGATGTGGCTGTTTGAAAACATCTGCAAGAAAAAGGTTCCGATCTTCAATTATTCTGGAGGAACCGAAATTTCTGGCGGGATTTTCGGAAATGTTCTGGTGAAACCAATTGCTCCTGTCAGCTTTAATGCTGCCTTGCCAGGCATGGATGTGGATGTTTATGATGAGCATGGCTATTCCGTTTCCAATGAAGTCGGGGAACTGGTCCTAAAACAGCCATGGGTAGGAATGACAAACGGTTTCTACAAAGAAAATGAGCGATATGAAGAGACCTACTGGAGCCGTTTTAAAGACACCTGGGTTCATGGGGACTGGGTCATTCAAGACGAGGAAGGATTTTACACGATCACCGGCCGTTCCGATGATACCCTGAATGTGGCCGGAAAACGGATTGGTCCGGCGGAAATTGAATCGGTATTTGTGGAACATGATGACGTCCTGGAAGCTGGAGTTATTGGTGTTCCCCATGACGTAAAAGGGGAAACCCCTGTTGCGTTTGTGGTGTTAAATCATGAAAAGGTAAACAAAGATGTGGTGTTAGAAGAACTGAAAGAATTAGCAGTTGCCAAATTAGGAAAGGCGATTGCACCAAAAACGGTTCATATCGTCAGTGATCTTCCGAAAACCCGTAATGCCAAAGTGATGAGAAGAGCTATAAAATCAGCCTATCTAAATAAAGATTCCGGTGATTTATCAGCTCTGGAAAATCCGCAATGTCTGGATGAAATCAGAAACCTGAATGAATCCGTATCATAATCTAAGCAGTTAAATATAATTCCAGTGCTGCACTGAATTTCTCACTGGATTATTTGATCCAGTTCCTTTTTGTGTATTTTTGATATGTTAATCAAATAGGGTAGTTATGTTTTTTTAAAAAAATTGTTGTTTATACCTAGCATAATTAATGAAAAAAGTGATAATGATTAAAAGCTTAAATGGAGGATTTTTAATGGAAATAAGCCAAACAAAAGATTTTGAATTAGTTGCAAAATTAAATAAACCAGTTCATGATTTACATTTTACTCTCTATCCGAAATACTTTAAACAATATGATTATAAAAAAATCAAGGAAGAATTTAAAAAGCTAATAAATAATGAAAAATTTATTTTTCTGATATTACAAGTTAACCAGGAAGCAGTTGGTTATGCCTGGATAGAGATCAGAGACTACCCAGAGAATGCGTTTAAAAAAAGTTATCAATCAATTTATATTCATCAAATTAGCATGATACAAACACAAAGAAAGAAGGGGTATGGAACAGCTTTAATGAATTACATCTATAATTTGGCTAATGAAAAAGGCATAGACTTGATTGAATTAGACTATTGGGCAGATAACAATATTGCAAAAGAATTCTACAAAAAACAGGACTTTGTGAAATATCGTGAATTTGTCTATAAACAATTATAATAGCATTATTGGGTTGTGTTTGTTCATACAAAAAGAGATCACATTTTAAAAGGAACTAGGAAATCATATAAAGGAACCTGGATAAGAATATTTAGGTTCCTTTTTATAATTTGTGTCTTTGATATCGAAATTACGCAACCCATTTGTTGCAAACATTAAGCATTCATTTTTTTGATGATTATCTTTCTGTACATTTCATTAAACATTACTGGTGTATCCTCTTTCACAGATAAACTCTCTTTGTTTTTTTTTTATACAATGTTTCAAAGCTTAGACCGATGTCGGTACCTAATAACCTGATTAACGGTCTAATTGCTTTTTTTAAGGGAGAAAGCTTCTTTCCTTTAGGTGAAAATTTATCAAAAATTATAATCTTTCCATTTGGTTTTAATACTCTAATCATCTCCTTGAGACATTTATCGGCATCAGGAACAACTGATAAAACTAAACTTCCTACCACAACATCAAATTGATTATCCTTAAAACTCATATTTTGCGCATCCATTTTAAAGAACTGTATTGAAGAATCTTTGAATTTATTTTTTGCTTTATCAAGCATTTCGTTAGAGAAGTCTATTGCTGTAATATTTAATTTTTCATGACTGATTAGTTCCAAATCTGCTCCAGTTCCAACACCAACGAATAGTATTTTTTGATTTTCAACAAACTTTACCTCTTGAAAAATCTTCTTTCGAGCTTCAAGGAATTTCCCCGAATTAAAAAGCTTATCGTAGATTGGAGACCAAAGTTTATATATTATTTCGTTCCATCGATTATTCATTTTCTCACCTCTTTATCTAGAACATCTTATTAAACTAAACTGCAAGTTACTTTAATAAAAATAAATAAAACTTTTTTGTATAAGGCAACTGTATATCATTTTTTATTCATGATCATCATTTCATCTACCTGTAAGGAAACGATTTTATTACCGGATAGTTGTACACGGTAATAGTTTCTAAGCTTATCAGTACCTCCCAAAATAAATGATTCCACGTTTTGAATTTGCTCTTCACGATCAGCTGTGCGTCTAACCCACACAGGAAAATCATAGGTCTTTTTCCGGACTTCCCGCTTCACCTCATGTAATTGAGATTCCATTAAATATTGCTGCCATTCCCGTACCGGCAAACAGCGTACATGACTGGGGTCCCTCAGCTTTTCAAAGGTGTTCATGTACTCAGCCAAAGCTCTGTCTTCAGGTGCGACATTGTCAATCAACAAAAACGTCCCCCCACTTTTTAAGACCCGAGAGGCTTCCTGGACAAATTTTTTCGGATCTGGAAAATGATGAGGAGCAATCCGGCAGGTAACTGCATCAAAGGTGTCATCTAAAAATGGCAAATTCTCTGCATCACCGATGACATATAAAATGTTATCCAGATCATTTAAAAAGCTGCGGGTGCTGATTAGCATATCCTTTGTTAGATCAGACGCGACTACCTGATAAACATGGGGAGCCAGGGTTTTAGCTACATGACCTCCACCTGTTGCGATGTCCAGCACCCTCCACGATTTCTGAGGTTTTAACCACTCTACTATCCGGTTGAGATCATCCTCGTTGCCATGGGATGGACTGGTTGCATAAGCATTTGGGTTTTTGGAAAACTGTTCGATCACTTTTTTCTTTGTCTCTTCTGTCATATCTATACCTCCGCTACAACTGGATATGTATAGTATACCAGAGAAAAATCCCCGGGTTTTGAAGAATCCCGGGGATTGGCATCATACTGGATATACGCCGTGTTTACGCTCGGTAAAGGTTAAGTTTTTAGATCGATACGCTTCTAATCGTTTAATTAATTCGCTGCGAAGGTGATCCGGCTGGACAATGTCGTCAATAACCATTTCGGATGCGAGGCGATAAATATCAATATCTTCCAGATATTCTTCATGCTTTTCTTTAATAAATTTCGGCCGTTCTTTTTCCGGAAGTTCTGCAATCTTATTGGCATATACCGCGTTCACGGCAGCTTCCGGCCCCATTACTGCAATTTTGGCGGTAGGCAACGCAATACAGCAGTCAGGCTCAAAGGCCGGACCAGCCATGGCATAAAGACCTGCACCATATGCTTTGCGCACAATGACGGAAATTTTTGGAACAGTTGCTTCGCTTACAGCCGAAATCATTTTGGCTCCGTGACGAATAATACCTGCCCGTTCGACACGGGTACCGATCATAAATCCAGGAATATCAGCGAGGAAAATGATCGGAATGTTAAAGGCATCGCACAGCTGAATAAATTTCGCTGCTTTATCCGCTGAATCATGGAATAATACACCGCCCTTGACCCTTGGCTGATTGGCAATAATTCCGACTGACTCACCATGGATGCGTGCCAGGCCTGTGATGAGCTCCTTCGCAAATTCCCGTTTAATTTCACAGAATGAGTCCTCATCGATTAAGCGGTCAATCAATTCATACATATCGAAAGGCGCATTCTGATTTTCAGGAATTAAGTCTCCAATAGAAGTATCATGAGGCTTTACATCTTTCGCCTCTTGAACCGCTGGCCTTTCTTTATAGTTGGCAGGGAAATACGTCAGGTATTTACGGGCATATTCAATAGCTTCCTGTTCACTTTGCACGAGCACATCCCCGCACCCGGAAACAGAGCAGTGCATTCTCGCTCCGCCCATCTCTTCCAGAGTGACCTTTTCCCCGATTACTTTTTCGGCCATGCGTGGAGAACCAAGGTACATGGAAGCATTGCCTTCCACCATAACGACAATATCACAGAAGGCCGGAATATAGGCGCCTCCTGCAGCAGAAGGTCCAAATAGCAGACAAATCTGCGGTACCCGTCCCGACATTTTTACCTGGTTATAAAAGATACGTCCAGCACCTCTTCGGCCCGGGAACATTTCGACCTGATCCGTAATGCGTGCCCCCGCTGAATCCACTAAATACAGCATCGGTACTTCTAGCTTTTCCGCGGTTTCCTGAATGCGGATAATTTTTTCCACGGTGCGCCATCCCCAGGATCCGGCTTTAACCGTCGAGTCATTGGCCATGACACAGACGGTCTGACCGTTGATTTTACCGATTCCTGTTACAACCCCGTCGGCTGGAAGCTTATCATCCTGACAGTTGGCGAAGAATGCATCTTCAATATCGATATCATCATCAAATAATCGCTTTAAACGGTCCCGAACAAACCATTTACCCTTCTCTTTATTTTTTTCGTGATATTTTTCTGCTCCGCCTTTCCGTATCCGTTCAATCGTTTCCTGCAAGCGTTTATCCGTTGACATGACTGATGGCCTCCTTTGGTGTTATTTGCCTTTATATTGAGGCTTTCGCTTTTCCTTAAAAGCCCGAATGCCTTCTTTTCGATCTTCGGTTGGGATAGTTTTGGTATAACATTCTTCTTCAATTTTCAGGCCTGTTTTGAGATCGGTCTGAAACCCGAGCTGGATCGCCTTTTTCGCCTGTTTCACTCCTATTGGGCCATTTTGAGCAATGGCACCGGCAATCTCCAGAGCCTTTTCCATTAAGAATTTACCTGAAACAACTTCCTCGACTAACCCGATATCCAGTGCTTCCTGACTGGTCAGCCGTGTGGCAGTCAGGATTAGGTATTTGGCTTTTCCTAAACCGACAATCCGGGACAGTCTCTGGGTTCCCCCGGCCCCCGGGATAATGCCGAGGGAAGTTTCGGTCAGGCCCATTTTGGCCTGTTCACTGGCAATTCGGATGTCACATCCGAGAGCAAGCTCAAGGCCTCCGCCGAATGCAGCACCGTTTATGGCCGCAATGGTTGGAATCTCTAAATCTTCTATTCTGGTAATGGTATCTTTAATCTTACGTACTGTTGCCATCACTTCATTATCGTTCATATGTTCCCGTTCTTTTAGATCGGCACCGGCACAGAAAGCTTTTTGTCCGTTTCCGGTAATAATCAATGCTCGAAGCTCGTGATTTTGTTCAATTTTATCCAGTGTATGATGGAGATCATTCAGGAGCTGAAGTGAGAAGGCATTGGCTGCTTCTGGACGGTCTAAGGTTAAAACTCCCACATGGTTAGTACTGTATTCCAGTTTGACCGTGCTCATTCCTGTTCACTCTCCTTCTGATGATGAACAATCTGCATCTGGTGACTTGGCAATGGTTTTTGAATCTGACGCTGAATATACCCGGCTGCATCCAGCAATTTTTGAAAATCAATTCCTGTCTCTATGCCCATGCCGTCCAGCATGTATAATAGATCATCGGTTGCCACATTCCCTGATGCCCCCTTTGCATAAGGACAGCCCCCCAGTCCCCCTAGTGAAGCATCAAAGGTGTTAAATCCAAGCTGCATGGCTGTAAGGCAGTTTGCCAGAGCTGTTCCCCGTGTGTCGTGAAAATGAAGGGCAATGGATTTATTCGGGAATTCATCCTTAATTCGAAGGAGTACTTCTTCCACCTGTTTTGGATGGGCAACCCCAATGGTATCCCCAAGAGAAAGTTCATCGATGCCCATGTCAAAAAGTCTTCGGGAGACATCGATGACCTGATCTACAGAAACTTCTCCCTCATAGGGACAACCAAACACGGTAGACACATAACCCCGTACTGATTTATTGTGCTTTTTCGCTTCATTTACAACTTCTTCTAAAACGGGATACGTATCTTTTATGGTTTTGTTAATATTTTTTTTGTTATGGGTTTCACTGGCTGACATAAAGACAGAAACTTCATCAATATCTGCCTCCAACGCCCGTTCCAGCCCTTTCAAGTTAGGGACAAGCGCTGCATACGTAATACCCTTTTTTTTACGGATGCTTTTCGCAACTTCTAGAGCATCTGCAAGCTGCGGAATCCATTTTGGATGAACAAAGGATGTAATTTCAATGTAAGACAGCCCTGTATCGCTCAGGCGGTTAATCCACTCGATTTTTTGATCAGTCGGTATTTTCTGAGGCTCATTTTGAAGCCCGTCACGGGGCCCGACTTCCTTGATCACCACTTGTTCTGGAAGGTTCATAAAAAATGACTCCCCTTTTATAAACGTTAAATGTTCCTAAAGCTCATGACATTTTTCTACAGGTTTGTCATTCAAGTTCTGCGATGACATCCCCTTCGTTTACAAAATCTCCTTCATTGACTTTTAATGCTTTTACTGTGCCGTCTTCTTCCGCGGAAATCGGGATCTCCATTTTCATAGACTCTAAAATGACAATGTCATCTCCCTTTGACACTTGATCTCCTTCTTTTGCAACAATTTTCCATACACTTCCTGCCATATTTGCTACTACTTGTTTCATTGAATGTTCCTCCCTTTATTTTGTTTGTTTTAAATAGTCATCCACAAAAGATGTACGTGTGATTCCTTTTTTAAAGGCTTCGGATTGTACAACCTGCTGGACAAATGGAAGATTTGTCTTGATTCCTTCTACGTGATAGTCTTTCAATGCATGTTCTAACACGTTGATAGCTTCCTCCCGGTTGTGGCCAGTTACGATCAGTTTGGCAATCATTGGGTCATAAAATGGGGTAACCGTGTATCCTTTTTCAACTCCCATTTCATGTCTGATCTTCTCCCCTTCAGGCAAGGATAAAGCGGAAATAGTCCCCGGTGACGGGAAAAACGTAGTCGGGTCTTCTGCGTATACCCTTGCTTCAATCGCATGACCATTGATTTGCAAGTCATTCTGCTTGATCGACAGTTTTTCGCCGGCAGCTATCTTGATTTGCTGCTCAACCAGGTCCACTCCAGTAATTTCTTCCGTAACCGGATGTTCCACCTGAAGGCGGGTGTTCATTTCAAGAAAATAAAAGTTTTGATCTTCATCCACTAAAAATTCGATCGTACCTGCGTTTGAATATTGAATGGCTTTCGCTGCACGTTTAGCAGCTTCCCCCATCTTTTCCCTTGTTTCTTCGATTAATAATGGGGATGGGGCTTCTTCAATTACTTTTTGATGTCTTCGCTGAATGGAACACTCCCGTTCAAACAGATGAATCACATTTCCATGCTGATCAGCCAGAATCTGAATTTCTACATGATGAGCGTTCTCGATTTTCTTTTCAAGATACATGGTGCCATCACCGAAGAAATTCTGGGCACGGCGGGAGTTGCTTTCAAATGCTTTCTGCAGTTCGTCATCATTATAAACAACCTGCATGCCAATTCCCCCGCCTCCGGCTGAAGCTTTCAGCATAACCGGATAACCGATTTTGTTTGCCATTTGGATAGCTTCATCTGAGCTTGAAACGGGAGCTTCTGTTCCGGGAATAACCGGTACTCCTGCAGCTTTCATCGTCTTTCGTGCTTCAATTTTGCTTCCCATTTTTTCGATAGCGGATGGGGAAGGCCCGATAAATGTCAGGCCTTCCTCGTTACATCTCCGGGCAAACTCCGGGTTTTCACTTAGCAGGCCGTAACCGGGATGAACAGCGTCTGCGCCGGTATCTTTGGCTGTCTGGATGATTTTATCCATATTCAAATAACTTTCATGAACCCGGGTACCGCCAATTCCATGTGCCTCATCCGCCATTCTGACATATGGGGATTGTTCATCTGCATCGGAATAGATGGCAACAGAAGGGATGTTTAAGCCTTTACAGGTTCGGATGATCCGTGCGGCAATCTCACCGCGGTTGGCAATTAAAATTTTGTTAAACACGGGACCTCCCCCATTTCGTATATTATTGTTGCGGCGAACCGAGTATTTCTTTCGCTTTTTCCCTCAGTTTGAATTTCTGAATCTTACCGCTAGCGGTCATTGGATATTCATCTACAAACTGAATATACTTCGGGATCTTATGTCTGGAAATTTTTCCATCGCAATATTTCCGGATGTCTTCCTCAGTAGAAGTCGCTCCTTCCTTCAAAATAATCCACGCCATCACCTCTTCCCCGTATTTGGGGTCTGGAACGCCCACAACCTGAACATCAAGAATATCCGGATGCTGATAGAGGAATTCTTCAATTTCCCGCGGATAAATATTTTCACCGCCGCGGATGATCATGTCCTTGATCCGTCCGGTGATCTGAATGTAGCCATTTTCATCCATAACCGCGAGATCTCCTGTATGGAGCCATCCTTCTTCATCGATGGCGGCGTTTGTTGCATCAGGGTTTTTGTAGTATCCTTTCATCACAAGATATCCTCTCGTGCAGAGTTCACCCTGTACACCCGGTTCTACTTCTTTGTTTGTCCCGGGCTCTACGATTTTCACTTCAACATTCGGATGTGCTTTGCCAACACTTTTCACCCTGAGCTCCACCGGATCATCCGGTTTTGTCTGAGTAATGACCGGAGAAGATTCGGTCTGTCCGTAGGCGATGGTAATTTCGGAAGCTCCCATTTTGTTCATGACATCCTTCATCACTTCCATCGGGCAATTGGATCCGGCCATAATCCCCGTTCTAAGATGCGATAAATCGTACTTGTCAAAGTCAGGGTGATTCAATTCTGCAATAAACATGGTTGGAACTCCATGAAACGCCGTACATTTTTCCTGATCCAGTGCTTTTAGGACTTTTTCAGCATCAAAGTGCTCGAGAACAACCATGGTAGCCCCTTTTGCAACTGTTGCCAGTGTTCCCATCACACAGCCAAAACAGTGGAAAAACGGCACCGGAATACAGAGCCGGTCTTCTTTTGTCAGGTTCATGCTGTCGGCTACCTGATTGGCATTGTTGACGATATTATAATGGGTCAGCATCACGCCTTTGGGGAATCCTGTTGTGCCTGAAGTATACTGCATGTTAATGACTTCATCGTGATGGAGGGTATTCATCCGTTCCTTTAATTCTTCATCCGTGATGGCATTCCCTTTTTCCATAATTTCATGCCAGTTGTAAAAGCTAGAATACGTTTTGTCATTCAGTACAATAATGTTCTTCAGTTTCGGTAAATGTTTGCATTCCAGTTTGCCTTTCTCTGCGTGATCCACTTCTGGACAGACTTCCCGTAAAATGTCCAGGTAGGATGATCCTTTAAAGGATTCTGCAAGAATAAGTGTTGTCGCATCAGACTGTTTCAGCAAATATTCCAGTTCTTTAGCCCGGTAATTTGTATTGACGGTTACCAGCACCGCACCCATTTTACCTGTAGCAAACTGGGAGATCAGCCATTCCGGTTTATTGTCTGACCAGATGGCTACATGTTCTCCCTTTTCAATCCCTAAAGCCATGAATCCTTTCGCGGCCTGATCCACAATGCTGTTCAGTTCGCTGTAAGTTTTCCGCCAGTTAAGTTCGGGATAGACGACCGCTTCCCGATCAGGATGCTCGTTCACCTTTTGTTCCAAAAGTTCGCCAACCGTAACTTTCAACAGGGTCATGAGTACCCAACCTCCCATATAAATTTATTATTGGCTCCATCCTATTCAGGAGCGAAATTAAAATGGTCTTTTAAAAAAGATCAGCATCCCAATTGTCTGGCTATGACTAATCGCTGGATCTCAGATGTTCCTTCACCAATCTCAAGCAACTTCGCGTCACGCAAATAACGTTCAACTTCGTACTCTCTCATGTATCCATAACCGCCGTGAATCTGAATAGCCTGGTTGGCTGCTCTGAAAGCGGTTTCAGTTGCAAACAGCTTGGCGAATGCTGCTTCTTTGGTAAATGGCTTGTTATGATCTTTAAGCCATGCCGCTTTATAAACCATATTGCGGGCCAGTTCAACTTCCATAGCCATATCCGCCAATTTAAACTGAATGGCCTGAAATTTTGAAATCGGCTTCCCAAACTGTTTGCGTTCCCTGGCGTATGCTAACGCTTTATCCAGAGATGCCTGAGCAATGCCAAGTGCCAGCGCACCGATGGAAATGCGTCCTCCATCCAGGGTGTACAAAAATTGCTTAAATCCTTTTTTCGGATCTCCTAGAATATTTTCTTTTGGCACCCGTACATCTTCTAAAATGATTTCTGAGGTATCGGATCCTCTGACCCCCATTTTGTCATAATTACTGTTTACGGTTAGTCCTTCTGCATCTTTTGGAACAATAAAGGCTGAAATGATCTTTTTTCCCCGTTCGTCTTTTCCTGATACAGCGGTTACGGTAATGAATTTTGCATAACTGGCATTGGTGATGAAACATTTTTCTCCATTAATGACATACTCATCGTTATCAAGTTTGGCTGTCGTCCTGGTTCCCCCGGCATCTGAACCTGCATTTGGTTCGGTAAGGCCAAAGGATCCGAGGGCTTCTCCTTTTGCCAGAGGCACAAGGAATTTTTCTTTTTGTTCCTCTGTACCAAAATAATAGATGGGACTTGCGCCGAGGGATACCGCTGCCGCATAGCTCAGTCCGGTACTACCGCAAACTCTCCCGATTTCCTCCACCGCAATAGCATAAGTTAATGTGTCACCACCGGAACCCCCATATTTTTCCGGGAACGGAATCCCCATGAGTCCAAGTTTCCCCATCTCATCAAAAATATCTTTTGGAAACGCTGCTTTCGTATCAATCTCAATGGTTCTGAGCTTTATGGTATTTTCGGCAAAGTCCCTCACCATTTTTCTGGTCATTTCCTGTTCTTTCGTCAGTTCAAAATTCATCGAACTTTCCCCCTCTGTTCGTATATAGACCGACTGGTTGGTCTGTACCATTCAAATGAAAGCGCTTTAAAATTGATTCTTCATGACAGGGGATTGGTGTAATAATGGATGATAGCGTTCTTTTGCATCTTCTGTCAAAATCCCGTTTAAAATGATGTCGGCAAAGATAGCGGCAATTTCTTCGATGGTTTTCTCCCCGTCCCGCTTATACCATTTATGGGTCCAGTTCACCATTCCAAGGATGGACATTCCTGTAATCTCTGCTACCAGTTCTTTTCGGAATTCCCCTTTTTCCTGACCGTTGCGAATCACGTCAAACAATATTTTTTTGTACTGATCCCTTTTCTTTTTAATGAGATGATCAAAGCGCGGTTTTAAATAGAGACTTTCCTGATAGAATACGGAAATGTGAGGCTTATAGAGATCAAATACTTTCACAAATGACTGGATAATTGCATAAAGTTGTAAGGTTGGCGTATCATAGGTGTCTTTTGCCTGGTGAGCTTTCGTCAATACATAGGAGATAAATTTGTCATGGATCACATAAAGAAGTTCATCTTTAGACTGGAAGTGATGATAAAATCCCCCTTTGGATGTTCCGCATGCTTCCACGATGTCTTTGACTGTGACCCCGTGAAAACCATGCTTTTCAAATAATGCTAGAGAGGTTTCGATAATTTTTTCTTTCAGTTCCGATGTCATTCCCCCCTTCCCACTTTTTGGTTTATATTTTAGCACAAATATTCATAATGTAAAATTATTTTTAAGTTTTCTGATATTAAAACATGCTAATAAAAATACCTGAACCCATCAATCAATGGATTCAGGTGCAGGTTTTTATTCCTCTATGTCATCTGCAAATGCTTTCGTATAATCAGCTTTTTTCCAGGCCCGGATCACTTCCCCGGTTTCGACCGTATCAATGAAAAAGGATCCATTGCTATAACGATCGCTTTCCTTCAGTTCGTACGGGAGACATTCATGAATCGAACCCTTTTCCGTCTGGAACTGAACCGGCTGTTCCTCTTCTACGATCAAAAAACCGGCAATCCTGTGGGGTTTTGTTTTTAACTCTCTTAGCATCACCAGTCCCCGTTTCGCCCGGGATGATTTTTCAAATTCTGATAAACTCATGCGCTTTAATGCCCCGCGATGGGTTACAACAACAAGGGAAGGTGATGTTAAATCGTCAAACACTTCTCCGTTTACCACATGTTCGCCTTTTTTCAGCTGGATTGCCTTCACGCCTGCTGCCCGCTGGCCAACCGGTTTCACTTCAGACTCATGATACCAGAGACCATAGCCTTTGTCTGATGCCACAAAAATATCCTGATGACCATCTGTGAGATGAACATTGACTACCTCGTCGTCACCTTTCAGGTTAATGGCCTGAAGAGGACGGGAGTAACGCTGTGCTTTATATTCCTGCAACTCGGTTTTTTTCACCATTCCATTTCGGGTAAAGAAAAGCAGGTATTGATCTTCTGAAAAATCCCGGACAGGTATGGCATGAATCATTTTTTCATCCTGCTGAACCGGTACAATATTTGCAACATGCTGTCCGAGATCTTTCCAGCGTATATCCGGAAGCTCATGCACTGGCAAATACAAATAGTTTCCCTTATTCGTAAACAGCAGGATCGTATCGGTAGTGTTCATTTCCACCATGGAAATCAGATAATCTCCATCTTTAATCGAAATATCGTCTTTACTTGAGGCAGCATATGAACGGAGACTGGTCCGTTTTATATAGCCGTCTCTCGTAATGGAGACAAGAACATCTTCACTGGCGACCATCACTTCCAGATTGATGGTTAACTCTTCGACTTGTTCTTCAATTTTTGTTCTGCGGTTATCCTGATATGTTTTCTTTATGTCACGCAAGCTTTTTTTGATGACCTGTAAAAGCTTTTTCTCGTCATTTAAAATGCTTTTAAGATAAGTGATCTGCTCTTGCAGTTCATCTGCTTCGTTTTGGAGAGCAGTGATGTCGGTATTGGTCAATCGGTATAGCTGTAGCGTAACAATTGCCTCTGCCTGTTGTTCGGTAAACTGGTAGTTTTTCATGAGACGGTCTTTGGCATCCTGCTTATCTTTCGATGAACGGATCGTTGCGATTACATCATCGAGGATGGAAATTGCTTTGATCAAGCCTTCGACAACATGGGCTCTTTTCGTCGCTTTATTTAAGTCGTACCTGGATTGTCTGGTCACCACGTCTTTTTGATGTTCGATGTATGCATCAATCAGTTCGGTCAGACTCATTAATTTAGGGGTTTTGTTGTAGATCGCAACCATATTAAAATTATAGGAAATCTGCAGGTCCGTATGTTTATATAAATAATTTAAAATTCCTTCACTGTCAGCATCTTTTTTCAGCTCAATCACAATCCTCAATCCAGTACGGTCTGTTTCATCACGGACTTCAGCCATTCCTTCAATTTTACGGTTTAAACGGAGCTCATCAAATTTTTTCACGAGAGTGGCTTTATTCACTTCATACGGAATTTCTGTAATCACAATTTGTTCTCGTCCGCCCCGGAGCTTTTCAATATCCGCTTTTCCCCGCAGAATCATTTTCCCTTTGCCAGTTTCATAGGCTTTTTTGATTCCGTCAATCCCCTGAATAATACCTCCTGTTGGAAAGTCAGGCCCTTTAAGCACCTTCATTAAATCTTCTACATTAGCATTCGGATGATCGATTTTTTTGATGACCGCATCAATGACTTCCCCGAGGTTATGAGGTGGAATATCCGTAGCGTAACCGGATGAAATTCCGGTCGAGCCATTGACGAGCAAATTCGGAAAACGGGATGGCAGAACAACCGGTTCCTTTGTGGTGTCATCAAAATTCGGTACAAAATCCACTGTTTCCTTTTCGATTTCTCCAATTAACTCGCTGGCAATGGCAGATAACCGGGCTTCGGTATATCGCATGGCTGCTGGAGGATCTCCATCCACACTTCCGTTATTTCCGTGCATCTCGACGAGTTCTTTCCGCACTTTCCAGGTCTGACTCATCCGTACCAGAGCATCATATACGGATGTATCGCCATGGGGATGGAAATTTCCGATGACTGTACCCACCGTCTTGGCTGATTTCCGGAATGGCTTATCATGGGTATTTTTCTCCTGATGCATAGCATATAGAATTCGTCTCTGGACCGGCTTTAATCCATCTCTGGCATCCGGCAACGCCCTTTCCTGAATAATGTATTTACTGTAGCGGCCAAAACGGTCCCCAATAACTTCCTCTAAAGGAAGGTCCAGAAATTTGGCTTGTTCTGTCAATGGTATGTCCTCCTCTACGTATGAATTTTGTCATTGTCCAGGATGTTTGTTTCTTCTTCCAGACCAAAGGCAACGTTCTTTTCAATCCATTTACGCCTGGGCTCCACTTTGTCTCCCATCAGCGTTGTCACTCTGCGTTCTGCTCTGGCCAGATCTTCAATGGTCACCCGGATCAGGGTTCGGGTTTCCGGATTCATGGTGGTTTCCCAGAGCTGATCTGCGTTCATTTCACCAAGACCTTTGTACCGCTGAATGGTATAGCCGCTTTTCACCTGTGAAAGAATTTTTCTTAACTCTTCCTCATCCCACGCATAATGAATCTGTTCTTTTTTTCCTTTTCCCTTTGCTATCTTAAAAAGAGGCGGAAGGGCGATATATACCTTTCCTGCTTCTACCAGCGGCCGCATATAGCGGTAGAAGAAAGTTAATAATAGCACCTGAATGTGGGCGCCGTCCGTATCGGCATCGGTCATGATGATGATTTTGTCATATTGCACATCATCAAGATCAAAATCCGCACCTGCACCCGCACCGATGGTATGAATAATCGTCGAAATTTCTTCATTTTTAAATATGTCGGCTAACTTGGCTTTTTCCGTATTAATGACTTTCCCCCGCAGCGGCAATACGGCCTGAAAACGACGGTCTCTCCCCTGTTTGGCTGAACCGCCGGCAGAGTCTCCTTCTACAAGATACAGTTCATTTTTCTTAGGATTTCTTGACTGTGCCGGTGTTAACTTTCCGCTGAGCAGGGCTTCCTTGCGTTTCCGTTTCTTTCCGTTTCTCGCTTCTTCCCGGGCTTTGCGAGCTGCTTCCCTGGCATCTCTCGCCTTGATGGCCTTTTTAATCAGCATGGTGGCCGTTTCAGGATTTTCTTCCAGAAAATAAGACAATTGTTCAGATACCACCGCATCTACCGCAGAACGGGCTTCTGAAGTGCCGAGTTTGCTTTTCGTCTGGCCTTCAAACTGCAATAATGCTTCGGGAATTCTCACTGAAATAATGGCAGTAAAACCTTCCCTGATATCACTGCCGTCCAGGTTTTTTTCTTTTTCTTTTAATAATCCAGTCTTCCGTGCATGTTCGTTAAATACACGGGTAACGGCTGTTTTGGCTCCGGATTCATGGGTTCCACCATCTCGGGTGCGAACATGGTTCACGAAAGAAAGGACACTTTCAGCATATCCGTCATTAAACTGAAAAGCAAAATCGACTTCGATATCCTGATGTTTCCCTTCAAAAGACACAACAGGATGTAACGTGTCTTTTTCCTCGTTTAAATATTGAACAAAAGATTCAAGGCCATCCGGATATTGATAATTTTCGGAAAGACCCTGCCTTTCATCCGTTAAAACGATATTTAATCCTTTTAGAAGAAATGCTGATTCCCTCAGCCGTTCAGCCAGGGTTTCAAATTGAAATACCGTCGTTGAAAAGATGGTCGAATCAGGCTTAAAGGTGATCATCGTGCCGGTTTTTTTGGTCTTTCCCCGCTTTTCCAGCGTCGTAACTGGTTTTCCGCCATTTTCATAACGCTGATAATATTCAAAACCATCCCGATAGATATGAACTTCCAGCCACTCAGACAGGGCGTTTACGACCGAAGCACCTACACCATGTAGTCCACCGCTCGTTTTATACCCTCCCTGGCCAAATTTCCCTCCTGCGTGCAAAACGGTAAAAATAACCTCAGGTGTCGGTTTGCCTGTTTTATGAATTCCGGTAGGCATCCCCCTCCCCCTGTCCATTACGGTTACACTGTGATCTTTATGTACCGTCACACGAATGTCATGTCCATAGCCGGCCAGCGCTTCGTCAACTGCATTATCAACGATTTCAAAAACAAGATGATGCAGTCCCCGATGGTCTGTGCTTCCGATATACATACCGGGCCGTTTTCGGACGGCTTCCAGGCCTTCCAATACTTGTATGGAATCATCATTATAAGATGAAGCTGTCTGTCTCATACTCAATAGGATGATCTCCTTTCATCAGGTATCTTTAGCTTTGATTATAGAACAAATGTTCCAATTTGCAAAATCCGCTATCTTTTTGCTTTTTTATCTTACACATCTCGTTCTTTGTTTTTCAACAAAAACTAAAAAACCCCTGCATATACAGGGATATTTTAGGTTCATTTTCCTACTATAACTGAATGAGCCACTTTAATACAAAAGTCCATGATGACTGTAAAATCATGCTCTTTCAATAATTTGTATGCTTCTTCGTTTTTCACTCCTTGTTGTGCCCAGAAAACGTTTGCATCTGTTTTTATAGCTTCTTCTGCGATTTCCGGGAGGAATTCTGAACGTCTAAAAACATTAATAATGTCAAACGGTTCATCAATCTCTGATAAAGAATTGTAAGCCTTTTCACCCAGCACCTCATCCGCTTTCGGGTTTACAGGAATAATTTTATAACCTGCATCCTGCATGGCTTTCGCTACCTGATAGGAGGTCCGTTCCGGCTTATCAGATAAACCTACAACAGCAATTGTTTTTGCGCGGGTCAATACATCCTTAATGACTTCATTCTCCGGGTTTTGCATCGAATCATTCCTTTCTGTAGATCTTTCTAAGATTATGTAGAATTGCTTAGATACATCATAAGGGGTTTTTCTCTGAAAGTCCACATTCTGGTTTATTTGCTCTTTTTTAAAGGCGATGGATGTAAACAAATAAACATGTATCTTTGTGTCAGCTCTTTCTGTCTTTACAGGTCATATGTAACTACATTTTAGCATGTCATTTGTCAGTAAAGACTATAATAGCAATACCAGGGTTTTCATCCCATTCCCCTAGTCAGGATGTAAATGAACAGGCAAATGCCCGGCATGGTTTTCCGTTTGAAGAATTTTTAGTGATTTTTCCTTTTAAAAGTTGCCCTGTCCTGTTCTTGTACGGGTTTATTCGTGTTAAAATATGATAGAATCGCTTAGATAAAGACAAAGGGGTTTGGAATATGGAATACATTTTATTCGGAATCATTGCTTATTTCCTTGGTTCGATCCCATCTGCCCTTCTGGTCGGGAAAATCGGATATGGTATTGATGTTCGCGAGCATGGGAGCGGAAATCTCGGTGGTACCAATACCTTTCGTGTACTCGGGGTCAAAGCTGGATTGATTGTTACCATTGCAGATATTCTGAAAGGTACGCTTGCGGCTTTGCTTCCAGTGGTATTTCAGGCAGCTGCAGATCCATTAATCATCGGAATTTTTGCTGTCGTCGGACATATGTATCCGGTTTTTGCCCGATTTAAAGGAGGAAAAGCAGTGGCTACATCAGGCGGCGTCATCCTTGCTGTCAGTCCATTATTATTTGTCATTATTTTTCTTACCTTTTTTGCCGTTTTAAAAATTTCAAAGTATGTTTCCCTTTCTTCTATGGTAACGGGAATCGTAGCCATTATTGCATCGGTATTCCTTCAACATAAAGGCCTAATGGTTGTCATATCCATTCTAACTATGTTTGTTATTTATCGTCACCGGGCTAATATTAAACGAATCATCGATAAAACAGAACCGAAAATCAAGTGGATGTAGTTTCATGATGTCTGGAGATAAAAACAGAACCCTTGCTGTTTTTGGCAAGGGTTGTGTTTATAAAAAATTAAACACGCAATAATTTAAATTGTCCAAACCCGAACACACTTTTAACATAGTCTAATTTCGTGTTTTCGACATATGGGGTTGTGTGTTCGCCGATTAAAAACCGAAGCTTTTCGGTTTCAATCACTGTATCTGTATCACCTTTTGACTCTTCCAGAGCCAATTGAATCTGCGGCCCTCCTCAGCCAGCGGATAAAAACACCCGAACATAATATTCATCTGGAGAAACATGTTGCCGTGCTAATTCTTTTTCAATTTTTTCGACGGCAGCATTCGTAATTTGGAAGTTCATTTTGTTCACCTTACCTTATGGGGTATTTGATATTTAGTTATTATACAATAAGTTGTATGGGAATGCTAGGATTGAACGCATCAAAATTTGTGGGAGAGATAAATTATGAAAAAACGAATGATGTATTACATGTCTGGATTAGTCTTGATCTTCTTGATAGCTTTTATTCTTCTGAAGCAGACAGGGAACAGCGCAGATCAAAAATTGGCTATTTCCAGCCACCACAACAAAACCGTTCTGGTTGAACCGGCATACAAGCAATTTGAATCCTCCATTACACTGGGAGCAGTCGGTGATATATTGATACATAATTCCCTGTATGAAGATGCTCAAACAGATGACGGAGGATATGACTTCCGGCCCATGTTTGAACTGGTCAGACCGGACATGCAAAAGCCGGATATTATGTTTGCCAATCAGGAAACTATACTTGGAGGAACAGCGCTTGGCTTGTCTTCTTATCCAAGATTCAATTCTCCCTATGAAGTCGGCGATGCTTTAAAAGATGCAGGAGTAGACATCGTATCGATGGCCAATAACCACACCCTGGACCGGGGGCCACAGGCTGTCATGAATGCCACCGATTACTTGAATCAAATTGGCATCCAGTATGTAGGGGCTTACAGAAGTCTCGAAGATCAGAACACCCATCGAGTAATAGAGAAACAGGGCATTTCAACTGGGTTCTTAGCTTATACCTATGGTACCAATGGCTTAATCCGTCCAGAGAATCAACCCTATCTCGTCCAATATATTGATGTAGAAAAAATTTCACAGGATATTAAAGAAATGAAGGAGTTGGCCGATTTTGTCGTCGTCAGTCTTCATTTTGGAATCGAATATCAGCGATTTCCTAATGACGATCAAAAACAAATCGTTCAAAGGCTTCACGAGGCCGGTGCAGATGTGATCCTCGGGCACCATCCCCATGTACTCCAGCCGGTAGACTGGCTCGAATCGGAGGATGGTCATAAAACGTTTGTCATTTATTCTCTCGGAAACTTCTTATCAGGCCAGTCGGAACTTTATCAGCGGATCGGTGCTCTGTTACAGATGGACCTCCATAAACAGATCGATGAAGAGGGTATTTCCTATGATATCAGCAATGTCCGCATCATGCCGACATATAATTATCGGCCAAACTATCGAAATTATAAGATTGTTCCGTTATTTGATGCCGATGAATACAATCTTCCTGAAGCAAAAGCTTTATTTGAGGAAATCAGCGAACACATGAAAGCCTTTACCGAAGAAAATATCGAAATCGTTCCTTCTTTTTAGAATGTATATAAATTGAATCCGAAATATTTTTTCATGTATACTTGAACATAGCGTTAGTATTGGGGCTGAAAGGAGATATGGTAATGGATAAAGTACATCAAAAAGGATTGCCTGCAAAGGAAGAACGACATCGCTTATTTGGTTCAGTACCGCCAGGCCCGCGAACAAAACCAGTGGAAAAAGAAAAAATGGCTGATTTACAAAATACAAGAAACAACTTTTTGTTTGATCTGGATACTGTGGGAATCGTCAATGTGAAACATCCGGTCACAGTCACCAGCCGAATGAATCCGTATACACAGACAACCGTCGGAACCTTCACGATGTCATCCAGCATACCGAAAGACAGTAAAGGAACCAATATGAGTCGGTTTACGGAACAGATGCAGCAGTATCACGAAAAAGGGTTAACCCTTGAACTGGATACACTCAAAACATTCACAAAAGAATTAGCGGAAAGACTGAAACAGAATGATGCGGAAGTTAAAGTGTCTTTCCCCTGGTTTTATGAACGTAAAGGCCCCCAGTCAGGCCTTGCAGGAATGAATCACGCAAACGCCGGGATGAAAGTAGCGTATGATCAAGAGAAGGGCTACTTCTGTGAGGTGTCACTGGAAGCAACGATCACAACGCTCTGCCCGTGCTCGAAGGAAATCAGCGAATACAGTGCCCATAATCAGCGGGGAAAAGTCACAATGACAGCCGTTTTATCAGACGACTTTGATGAAAGAGAAATCGACTGGAAAGAGCAGCTGCTCATTGCGGCTGAAACCAATGCCAGTGCGAAAATTCACCCCGTTTTAAAACGGCCGGATGAAAAGACCGTTACGGAACAGGCTTATGAAAATCCCCGTTTTGTGGAAGACATGGTGAGACTCGTCGCTGCGGATTTATATGAAATGCCTTTTGTGGAAAAGTTTGAAGTGTCCTGTCAAAATGAAGAATCGATCCACCTGCATGACGCCTATGCATCCATTTCATTTGACAAGACAAAAGATACAGTGAATTAAGGTGTTTGTGATGAAATCTATATTCATCTGGATCATAAGGTTTTATCGCCGATTTATTTCACCGATCAAACCTCCTTCCTGCCGTTTCCAGCCCACCTGTTCCCAGTACGGACTGGAAGTGATTCAGCGGTTTGGAGCAATTAAAGGCGGGTATTTAACCATCAAACGGATTTTAAAATGCCATCCGTTTCATCCGGGAGGATTTGATCCTGTTCCAGAAAACAAAGAAAAAAAATAGGAGATGTCCGTATGCGTCTAACCGTTCAAAAAGAAGCTGCAGAATGGTACAGGGATGAACTTGGTCTGGATACAGACTCATCCATCCGTTTTTTTGTCCGATACGGCGGAACGGGGGGAATTCAACCCGGATTTTCCCTGGGGGTACGTCCGGATGAACCTGATGAACCTTTCGCTGAGACGAAAACCGGCGAATTTTATTTTTTTATCGAAAAGGATGATGCGTGGTATTTTGAAGGTGTGAATTTGGACGTCGTGTATAATGAGCAGGCAGACGAACCGGAATTTGTCTATTCCAACATCAAATAGATTGAAATTAGCAAAGGCTGTCTCTGAAATAGAGGCAGCCTGTTTGATTGCCGATTAACTTGCCTGACTAAAGCCGGATTGTTCTGCTGAATCGTCTGAATTTTTATCGTCTTCTATATTTTTCCTGGTGTGAACTCGTGTTTCCTGGTTGTGAAACATGATCATGTACCCTTGATCTCTTAAATCATGAATGTTTCAGCGATACCTTTTTCCTGCCTCTTGATCCGCTAAAAGACCCTTTAGGATTTCTTATTTCAATAGATTAAAACGCCTGAGCTGTTCGGTTTTCCCTTCCTGGATTAAAATGTCTCTCTGAAATTTTCCGAACAAATCAAAGTGGGGATATGTATCATCGCGGTGTATCCATTCAGGACGCAAACCGTATTTCATTCCCCAGCTTTCCAACTTTTGAATATCACAGCACCCTACTTTGGTGACCGTATTGCAATCTGGAAACCGCTCATCCAGCCAGTAATGGGTCAAAAAGGCAATTTCCCCCTGTTGTGCTTTTCTTTTCCACTCTGTCAGCTCATCCCTTTTGATTCCAAAAGCCATCAGCATGTCCTCACTTTTTCGCTTTCATATAAGCTTCGTGCCAGTCCGGAAATGTTTTGCGTATAGAGATGGGGCGAAACGTGTCTTTTTTGACACACACGTGTTTCGTCCAGCCGGATACAGCCAGGTGCCCTTCCCCATCCTGAATTTCATAGCCATAAGTTACTTTTAAACCGTCGTATTCTTCAATCCACGTTCTTACTTTTGCAACTTGCCCGTATCGGACCGGCCGTTTAAACTGGATGGAGGCATCGATCACCGGCGAAACAACCCCCACCTCTTCCATTTCATGATAGTGAAAACCGAGCTGTTCAATTAATGAAGTCCGGCCAATTTCAAACCAGACAAGATAATTCGCATGATACACGACACCCATCTGATCGGTTTCCTGATACCTTACTTTTACTTCCGTTATGTTCTCCTCCATGTTCTCATCCCCTTATCGCAAGTTCGTCATTATCTTACCATAATAATAGCTGGATGAAAATGGTTTCCCTTATACGTCAAAAAACCTGCCTTTTGGGCAGGTTCCTTAATGGATTATTGTTGTTGATCCCGGTATTCATCCCGGATTTCCTGACGCATAGCATCAATGGATTCTCTGCGGCGCTGATTTTTTTCCCGCAATTCCTTCTTCTCCTCTTCAGATGCAAATTCCATTGCGGCTTCTGTTTCCTCCATATTTTGGATCGTTTCCTGAACCATATCCTGCAGCTTCTCTACGTTATCTTTCCGGTTATCTGGTTTTGGCTGATTCTTCCGATGTGACATCATCCGTCCTCCTTACTTTCCGTCCCCTTTTGGGGGAATATATTTTGGCTGGTCATGTTCTTTTGATTGATATTTACGTCCTTTATTCCCGTCATACTCAAGGGAATAGTCGCCATGTCTGTCGGGACGGAAATGCTTCGTGTCCTTTTTTGGATTTCCCATGTTTATGCATACTCCTTTTTTAAAATGGTCGTTTATTATTGTTCGCTGACAGGTCATTCTTTATTCATCGGAAGAACTACTACGGCTCTATATCCTCCTCGTTAAAACAATCAAGAAGATCATCACGAGAAACAGGGTCATGGTTATCAGTAATCCAGTCAGCACCCACAAAACCGACACCTTGAGCACATATAGACTGATGCTGCTCAGGATCAACCCGGTCAGGATGCTTATGACTGACCAGATCCCGACTTCTTTTAGAAGATGGGTTTTTATTCTCCCTCTGGTCCAGCCTATCAGATAGTACATGTTGAATTCATCTTTCCTTTCCATCAGCAGCGTGTTCAGACTGTCACTGATACTGATGACAGCTAATACAAACGTCGAAAACAGCACCATCACCTGCAGCCAGAAGGTCAAGTCCATCATATACGATCCCAGGGAGGTCAGTGATGACTCCTGGATGGAATGGCCGAGAGTCGCAATCT
>NZ_SMAN01000028.1 GCF_004342905.1 Melghiribacillus thermohalophilus
GGTTCGGACTAATGTCCCGTCGCTTTGCTTCGCCCTTGACTGAACCTTTTGAAAATTCATCATGTGGTCTTCGGGATGATGAAACGAAAAAAAAAACGCAAATCAGCAGGATACCTTAGCTGCTTACACAAAATTCTTGACGTTACCGAAGAACAAACAGGAGTTAGTGCTATTTAATAAACAAACACTACATATTATAACAAAAGATCAGATATTAATATTTATTGCTCTAGGATATTTTTCTCTGTACTTTTTGGAATCACAAATAGAATCAAATATAGTACAATATATGGATAGTTTTGTACATGAAGGGTTAACGATTTATGGAAATATGCTCTCCATAAGCATGTTTATTATTATAGTTTTCCAACCCATTGTTACAAAGGCTTTGAATAAAGTGGGGAGTAAAAAGTTAATCGCGATAAGCAGTCTCTTGTACTTTACAGGCCCAATACTCTTCATGACTTCAAAGCTACCAATAAGCTTTTATGCCGGAATCATTTTAATCACATTTGGGGAAATGATCTTAGCCCCCAAACTACAAGCTTTGGTTGCAAGTATACCTAAAAATGAAATGAAATCAACTTATTTTTCGATTTTTAATATGGGAGGAAACCTAGCTTATTTTGTTGGACCATGGTTTGGAGGGATAATTTATTCTTATGCGGGAATAACACCTATTTTTTTACTTATGTCAATTGTCGCTGTAATGGGCGGTCTATTTATTTATAAGGCAAATAATAAATTAGCAAACTTCAAAATTCAAAATAAAAATAGCTTAGAAGTATAACAATAATCCATACTTAAAAAAGAAATGAGGGTAATTGGCATATGAACACAAAGAAAAAAATGAAGATTTCACTTTTTTTAACAGGATATGGACATCACATTGCTTCTTTGCGATATCATTAGTCATCACTCCTTTAATTTTCAGACACAAAAAAGGAACCTGATCTTTCAGGCTCCCGTCTTTTTATGTCTTCGGTAATATATAGTCATAATCTCATGGTTTTGTACACGGTTTTTTCACAAATTTCTCCTAGAATTTTTTCTTTTGTATCCATTCAAACAGCTTTTCACCTTTATTATCGGATCTCATGGAAACAATCTGCACAGCCCCATCGTCCTTCCCTTCCTGTACCTCAATCTCATCCAGAAACAATGCCCCCATAATCTCTACCTCTTCACCTAAATCATTTTCAAATATATAATTCCCCTCTCGGTCCTTCACAAAATACAAATAGTCAACCAATTCCCGCAGCCCCTGAATTGCATAATTTTTGTTCGGGGTGTACTTGACTTCGCCGATGACCACTTTTACCAGCTTATTTGATTCCTTATCTCGAACTTCCAACAAAATATCCGGTCTTCCCCGCCAGAGGGATGAGTCTTTTTTTCTATTAGGGTCGATGATACTGGAGAAAGTCTCTGCTGCTTCAATACTTCTCACTTTTCGAACGAGATAAGGGTGGGAACTTTCCTTAACCTCAGCCAGAGACACTTCAAAAATCAGTTCATTTGACCCGGTAGAGTCATGATACAGGTCATATCGAAAATGCTGATCTTCCCATTGAGCTACCAGATTATTTTTTCCATCAATCAGATGTAGTCTGGCCTGCCGGGATCCCTGTTTAATAAACTGAATCACCCAGTAAAGCTCGAACAGCACTTCTTCCTTTTCCGGTTCGATAAACGTTTCCTTCAATAGTTCCATTACTTCACGCTGATCCACTTCAAAATCCATTACTTTTCTGTACGCCAACAAAATCTTTGCAGCATCCCGATATAATGGATTTCGATGCTTCAATGTATCCTGAATCATACGGCCCGTAACCGCCGTGTCAGCTGATTGAATTCGGTTCAAGTAAATATTTTTTTCGTAAATATTCTTTAAAACGGGCTTCAGATCTTTCCAGGTTTGAAACCAGCCGTAGTTTGCAAAACGCTCAGAGCGAATGTCGTGAAACAGAATCCTGTACAAAATGGATAACATTTCTTTTAACACCAGATTTTCTTTCATCTGATACAAGCGGCTTCGTTCATGGTAAGCATACAGGCTGGTGTCCTGATTACCCGTGGACAGCCGTTCTTTAAATGTCCGGGGCCAGTTCATCTGTCCTTTCACCTGACCGGATGCAACCCGGCTCTGAACCGTCGTTGAGGTTTTAAACTTACGGATACGCACGGGAAGCCTGGAAACAAACTCAACCACGTCTTTCTTTAATAAAAAATGAACCTTCAGTAAATCTTCGATGTTTCGAATGTTTAGATGGGGATCTTTCACAAAGGAGTTGACGTTCAGCTTGCCCGATTTCATATACACAACCAAAAAATCCGCGATTTCATTTAGCAGCTGTTCGTTTTTAGTAGTCATGTTTCAAAAACTCACCTGCGTATTGTTGTAATTGGCCAGCATGAATCACCGGCAACTCCGAAATTTCCTCGATGAACTGATCAATGGTCTCTTCCATGACCCCTTCGAATTGCGGGAAGACATACAGGAGAACGGTTGACGTAAAATCTCCGCCTGCCAGAATATATTCCGCCATATCCCGCACAATGGCAGGTCCTATTTTACGGTACCGATTGGTGATGCTCCAGATCTGGCTCAGCGGCCCAGCAATCCCTTCATCCCCAATATTCCATTCGTTCAGATAATTTCTTACCAGATCCTCACTAATCCCGGCAGGAATAGTTACGGGAATAAAGGCAAAGCGTCTCATAAAGGCATAACTCATCTCATACAGGGAAGCTTTATCATAGGTGTTCATGGTACCAATGATTCGCCAGTCTTCAGGCACTACATATTCATGACTGGCTGCCTGTATTTCAGATTCATCATCTTCCTGAGGACGAATCACAAGATTCCGTCCACTTTCATCGGTATAATTGAGCGTAATCGAATCACCGGTTAATACCGAAAACAGGGAACCAAATGCTTTATCGATATCAGCACGGTTTAATTCATCCATAATGAGCCATTTATTTTGAGGCTTCCCTGATTCCTTGACACACTTTAAAAACAACCCCGGCTGAAAGTGTAGCTTCCCAGCACTGTCTGGAAAATATCCCCCAATCGTTTCATACGTCGACCAGTCTGATGTTGCAGTGGCCATCTCATACTCCACATCCAGGGATCGGCAAATCGCCTGAGCTAACTTTGACTTCCCCGTTCCTGGCGGTCCTACTAGAATAATATGTTTTCCTGCTTTCAATGCCGCTCGCACTTGATTCAACAGTTTATCCTTATTTTCAAAATATAGATTGGATGTTTGAATTTCCTGATCGAAATTCACCTGAAGGGGTGATCGCCCATCTTCCTTTTCCAACTTTAAAATTTCTTCAAACTCTTCTCTGGTTAATGAAAATAAGCTACCCCGTGCCCGAATTCGAATAGGACTGCTGTCTTTTAACTTTGGATGATGAACCATTTGATCCCAGGAAACAGGGCCAACATCCCTTATGTAACGAAAAGAGACGCCTTCCACTGGTTCCTCAAAACCTTCCTCACGCTCTTTATGGAGTCCTTTCACCACTTCTCCTTCAGCCACTATCGCAAAACTGGGAGAAGACTCATATATCAATACCCGATCACCCGGCTTTGCTTCCTGAAAAGCTTTAAATACCTGACGTTTATTCCCGTTTTTTGAATAGGCTGTATAAAACACTTCCCCGCCGTCTTTGATTTCATCAATACTCCAGATGGACGGATTGGACGTAAGCCAGAAATAATCTGGTTTTTTATTGTCATCTTCCCACTGTGAACGGATGGACGGCTGATAAAAACTGAATGATTGATCCGCATATTGTTGCGCAAGTTTTTCCCTGATGATGAACAATCCCTCATCCACATCAGCAGCAGGATCATCAATCAGATATTTAAAATGCTTAAAAATCTTTTGTTTATGCTCCGTACTGGATATTCCCTCATAAAGTTCAGGAAAAAGAAGATGAAGAACAATATGCCTCATCTGAACATTGGCATTGTAATAATCCTTTATCTCATTTCGGATGTGATTGGCGATTTCCTTCACTCGCTGATGATCCTCCATGAAGTTTTCACGATCATGATAACTTCGATTTTTGATTTCCCGGGCAAATAAAATAAGATAGGCAATTTCAAAGGGCTTTCGTGTATTAAAGGATGTTCCTGTCTTACCAATTCCATTTTTCAGAGCCTTTAACACTTCCGAATCATGAAAAGAGACATTGCCCCACTGGCAAACTAATTTCAACTTCTCCAATTTTGTCTCATAATTAATTTTTCCTGGAAACAAATAATACATATACAGACATTCAGCAGCCAGTTGATACACTTCTTTCGGCTGGCCCTCAAGCTGCTTTTTAAATTTCTCCTCAAAATTTTTCTTCGACTCATCCGGCTGATCAATAAAACATTCTTTAATCTTTTGCAAATTTTCCTCTGTCCATACCTGATTCTCTGGCCACAAAAGAGAACCGTCATTAACAAGGCATTGCTCTTTCCACTGCTGCGCAGCCTGATAAATCGCTTCCGTTTCTGGTTTGTCTTTATCAAAAGGTGTCGCCAATGGTATCACTCCCAAAAAATAGTACAATTTATTCTATTTTATCAGTTGTTTTGAAAGATAGTTATCACTAATTTTATTTACCAATTTATTTTTTTTAATGTGCATTTTGAACCAGTGTTTCTAAGTAATTTCTTTACCTTCATATAAGCAAAAAATATACCGTATCCAATAATTGGATACGGTATAAAAAACTTAGCCCAGGGGAGTTTTTAATAACTAACAGCATCATAGGAATTAATTCTTCCATGTTCAAAATAGATTCCAGTACCAGAAATGTTATCCGCTGTCTGCTCAATGGCTTGGCGAATTTGTACATTGTTTCGACCTTGACTTGCTAAAAGCGCCGCAAGTCCAGCTACATGAGGAGAAGCCATGGATGTACCTGACATATATGCATACCCATTACCAGGAATCGTCGAAGCAATCGTTACACCTGGTGCCACAACATCCACCCATGTTCCATAGTTAGAGAACGATGCTAACTGATCGTATTGATCAACGGCACCAACAGCAATCACATTTGCATAGGAAGCCGGTTCAAATGTAGTTGAAACGCCATTGTTTCCAGCAGCCGCCACTAAGACAGATCCCTTATTCCATGCATAATTAACAGCATCTTCTAACGTTTGTGTATCACAATTACACCCTAGTGAAAGGTTAATCACTTCTGCTCCTGCATCAGCAGAATAAATAATGGCATCTGCTATATCACTGAGAGAACCATTTCCATTTGCATTAAGTGCACGAACAGCTAACATTTTTGTATTTGGAGCCATTCCAGCAATACCGCGAGAGTTATTGGTTTCTGCTGCGGCAATACCAGCGACATGTGTACCATGATCATTCAAGTCCATTGGGTCCCAATCATTATCTACGAAATCATATCCTTTAATGACTTTTGCATCTAAATCAGGATGTGTATAGTCTACACCAGAATCAATGATCGCAATTTCTTGGTTGCTACTACCTCTTGTAATATCCCAAGCATAGTCTGTATACGTATTTTGTGGGCCGTATTGATAACCCTGATAGTAAGTATCATTCGGTGTCCAAGCTGCTGTAAATAAATAGTTTGGCTCAGCATATTCAACTTGCGGATTTTTGTTTAATGCTTCAACAACTGCTTCCACATTCCCTACCTTTAAAACGTGGAATTTTGATTTTACTGGGTCCACATCTTCTTTCATTGTTGCCCCAAGAGCCTTTACAACATTGTTTTTCGCATTCGCACTTACGTCATCTTTAAATTTAACAACGACCTCTCCCTTAACATAAGCCCCCTTTTCAAGGGATACATTTAGTTCATTCTTCTTCTCTGGTGCCTTTGCCTCCTCATTAGGTGCAGCTTCTGCTAGAAGCGGAAACAATGCCATAGAAAGAGCCAGCGAAAAGCTAGTAAGCTTTTTAAATTTCATGAAAATATTCCTCCTTTAACTTATAGTAGTTTTCGATATTACTAGTTCGTTAAAGGAGAAAGAAATCCTTTACATTTTGTTCCAAAAATATTTACATTATTTGACAAAATAATAATATAAATAGTTTTTCTTTACTTAGTTTTAGTCGTTACTGAAATAAAAATCTTTTTATTTCTTGTTTCACGACTTCTTCTTTATTCACTAGGCCTTGCATAATTGATTTTGCTCTATTTTTACTTAAACAGCAGGTCCAGAAAATTCGTCAAGTGGTGAATTTCCTTGAGTAAAAAATTCATTAGTTATTTCTAATTTCAAAATTTTTCTAAGTAAATCATCTAATATTTTAGAACTATCCATTAGTTCTTCATCAGCGTTATTAATTGGTTGTCCATATGTTAGTTTGAAACGGATACCATAAGCTTTTTTTCTAATTCTTCTATTTGAATCATTTGGGATTTTTTCTAGTTTACGATGATGGGATGCTAATTAATAAAGTTAGATCATCCCTGAAATTCCTTTCTTTGAACTCGTTGTTACTTTCCCTTTCATAGTATTTTATCGACTCTAGAAATTCACGGAAATTCTTGTTCCTTAATAACTCTATAACTAAATCAATTTTGTATTTTATATACATCTAAATTATACCAATATCTATTTCTATTATCTTACCCGATTGACCAGCTCATCAACATGACAAAACAAATTCCTTCCTACTAACAAATTACAATATGAATAAAATTTTTTTAAAAACACGCATTCAATAGGCATTATTTCATATTTTTTCTTCAATACAAGAATTATATGAGTAATGTTAAAATATAGAAAAAAGAAGCGGGGGTTATGCATGAATCAGAAAATAATTTATTTACCTTTATTTATTTTCATAATCTTATTAAGTGGTTGCCTAAATCAAACAAGTCCATCTAGCCAAAATAAAACAGACAATATTTCCTCTAGTGATATGGAAAAAACACATAGTAAACAGAACCAATCCAATTTTAAGGAAAACTTATCATATAAGGAATACCAAGAATTATTCAAGACATTAGCGGACAAATTAAATATAAAAGGTTTTGATTTAAAAGCTACAACATTGGGAGATAATGTTACTCTTGTTGGGGAGAATGTGACATTCGGAAAGCGAAAATATCTAACCTTAGATGGTACATTTAATCCTTCTGATCCCAAAACAACACAAGAATTTTTGGTTTATGAAAACAACGATGAATCGATCCAAATAACAATCACCTTAGCCTATACCGAAACAAATTTAGGGAATGATATGTTATTTAAACCTACTTTTGAGGGATTTCAAGAGACAAATAAAAATTTAATAAGTAAATATAATTTTGCCTCCCTTTCATATAAAAACTTAGTTATTCATGTACATCAAATATCAGAAAATAAGGCGGAAAATTCTATCACTATGTCCGTTTTAGAAAGTTTAGTTAAATTCCTTGAAGAACGGGAATAAGAGATTTTTCATATCTCTTTTTCTAAAAATTTTTTAGGAGGGAAAACATGAAAGTATTTAGGTCGCTATTATCAATCTTCATATCATCTACGGTTCTTACTGCAGGTGCTTTTGTTGTGTCAGCAGAAGAGGATTCATCCATTAGCAATAATGACATCCCTGAATACGTATTAGAAAAGGTAAGAGAAAAAGTAGAAGAAGTGACATATGAACCTAAAAAAACTGGAACTTACAAAGTTCTGCCTAATGGAGAAGAAGTTAAGGTACCGGATATTCCAGATCACTTGAAGATTATGAAGCGAGATGACGGAAGTTTTTCCACTCAATCTGTACCAGATGATGGGTATGTTTATGTGTATGACCATTACGATTGGGATGCTACTCAAAAAGATTGGTATTTCGAAAGTACAGGAACGATAAGGTATACAAATAACCTTAATACCACTGCAGAAGTATATTATGAGCAGCAAACAACCAAAGAAGTTGATTGGGATGTAGGAGTTGATATTGGTGGAAGTACTTCAATCGGAAATGATTTTCTGGGTTCCATCGAGGTTAACGCCAACTTGTCAGTAAACAGATCTAAAAATTTTTTGGAAGGTCGGAAATACGGAGCAAAAGTTTCTATTCCTGGTAATACAGTAGCGTATATAACAAATTATGCAGTCGGCGCCAATACTGATGGAGCCATTGTGTATCGGAAATACTCACCTTCTGGTACATCATGGTTGGGTATGTATAAAGATTATCAAGGAGGAACTGCTGTAATAGAAACAGATGCACATGTTGAGATAACGGATTCAGAGCCGATCAGCTAAGCGATAAAGCTTCTCTGGAATGCTAACAAATCTCAATTTGAAATACTAATTGTTCATGTTTGGTTCTATTTAGTGTACGAATAAAATGAAGTTGTTAAAAAATTAAGACGATATGAATGATCATATCGTCTTTTTCTATTTTTAGCCCCCGCAGTTAAGCAAATTTTAAATAATGAATCCGATTTTACGTAGCAGGAAGATATTTTAGAATATTCTTTAGAAAACGGCGATATGATAGATATTGCGTACTGGAAGGATAGTCCTGAGATAGCCAGGGTAATATGGAAGCATAATATAAATGAAGAGAAAATAAAAACTCCTTAGAAATCCAGATATTATAAAAATAAAGAAACAGCTTCTTCCTCAATTCCCGATGAAGAATTAAATTCATTAGATCAACAATCTATCCTGGTTATTGATGCGAACCTCGGAAAGCAATTTTTAAGGAACAGTTAGAAGCAAGAGGAGGGGCATTTTTATTTACAGATGGTACAGAAAGAAAAGATCGATTAGCAGCACTTATTCAAAAATCAGATGTAGTTGTTATCCTTACATCATTTATACGCCATCTGGCATCATATAATGCTATTGATCTTTGTAAAGAACATAAAAAGCCATTTTCAGTTGTATCTGAATTAGGTATTAAATCTTTAGTTCAAGGGGCATTGAGTCCTACACACATAAAATAATTCGCACTTTTTTGTTCTTAAAAATCCCAAACAAATAGCCGATCCTCTTTGGAAGGATTCGTTCTATTGCTTCCCTCGAAGTGCTGGAAAACTTTCGGGGGTTATTTATATTATCTTACTGTATTATATCATGTTCATTCAGTTTTAAAATTGTTGACCTTATACTTGTTTATTTTTTACTGCTTTTAGATCTCTTTCTATCTGATGTATTATTTTTTCTAAGCGTTGTGACTTTTTGAACGTTAGGAAGTACAAGAATTTAAACAACCAGAGTTCAAATTTGGATGAACCCACTCCATTTTGGTTTGCTAAAATATTCATCTCATCCCTCCTTATCGTTTAAGGAAATTACTTAAATTTTATCACATTGAATGTATGGTTTAAAAGATATTTGAATTTTTTTATGTATTTGGTTGTTTTCTACTCAAATGTTTGTTCTTTATTTATTGTAAAACGTTTTACAAATCTAAATGAGGAGTGAAAATTTATGGTAGAAAATTTGATTAAACTAACAAAAGAACAACACCCAGAAATTTTAGAGATTGTTGACGTTCAAGTTGATGAAAGTTTAGTTTATGGTTTAGTTAAAAAGGATGAAGGAAAAGAAGCTACTGTTGTTGTTTATAAGGTAAACAATAAAAATGCGGAAAAACATACTGCTGTAACTGCTTACTGGAAAGACAATGTAGCAGTTTTAGACATTGAAGAAAATGGATCTTCACGTACTGTTAAAACTGACTATACAAAGACAACTTCTGACGTAACGGTTCAAGCATCTTTTTGTGAAAATGCTATCAACGCTCTTTGTGGTTTTGGTGGGGTCGCGGCATGTAACGCAGCTTGTAGAGCCATTCCAATTATTGGTGTTCTTCTTGGATTTACAGTTTGTCGGAATTTATGTGCTTCCATCGTTGGGGATGGATGTAACGCTGCTAAAGAACAATTCTGCTAAAGACATAATAAAAAGTGGGAACTTGATTAAGTTCCCACTTTTTTATAGATATTTGCTTAATCTTCTTTTGAATACATCATTTTAACCTGCATGTTTATCAAGGATTGATAGAGTTTTTCATCAACAAAAATGTCACACATCTTACATGCACTCCAGATTCAAACTCTTTGAATTTTTTACTTCTTTTATTTTTTTAACAGGTTCTGCAGTTGGTGAATGATTGGTGTTTTCGGTTCTGCTATCACATGATGAACAAAATTTAATCCATCCTGGATATTCTTCATACATTAGTAACATTCGCTCACTGGATGAACATACCTACCTATCCTTTTGTCCCGGTCACTGTATATCAATGCTCGGGAAAATGGCCGAGAACGTGTTCACGTGCGGTGTTCATCGCCCCGGGGGTGAATGAGGCAGGGTATCGGGAAGTGTTAGGAATCCAGGTTGGCAATAGTGAATCGTAAGAAAGTTAAGGGGGTGGCAGCATTGATTAGGGACGCTGAAAAGCGGGATTCATCTTATACGACATTTCTATTAGACATTTTACGATTTAAATAAGAGGAGTGGGCTAGAAAGTTGACTGAGAAGCATATGAAATGGGCATCTTTCCCTTTTCATCAGACATTAGATGAATTTAATATCGAGGAACAAACCTCGTTGAGTCAAAAACAACTTAATCAATTAAAAGACTTAACCTTATTTAATCTGTCAACTTAAAGGGGAGCGTAAGCAATTCTTAGAAGCCTCTGATCCTCATATCCATATTTTATTATAATTACTCCCTAATTTTTTCACTACTTGAAATGGTTAAATCTCCAGTCCTTGGCCATCCAATACAAATATTTTTGTCATGGATGAACTGATTCACTCTATCAATATTTTGGGGTTTAGATTTGATTTGAAACACTTTCATTTTTATCTTCCTCATCTCTTAGAGTTGTTAAGGTTTTTACGATAATGATTTTATAATCTTACTGCTCTCTTGTTCATTATAATTATTGAAGTCTTCTTTATGTTTTGGAACACTATGTTAAAATTAATGTAGATCGTTTATAGTTAAATAAGAAGTGTGGGGTGATTTAAATTTGATATACGTTATAATTTCACTGTCATTATTAATTTCAACAATGGCATCTGTTTTCATAATAAAAAAGAAAAACAACAAACTTTTGAGTATGTTATCGGCCTTTTGTTTAAACACACTTATTTTATTAGTAGCAACGTGGGTACTATATAATATAAATGAGGAAGCAAGAGTTGTTGGTGTCGGGCATTCAAATCTATACTTTTTGATTTTAGCTATTCCAGCAATCACTTGGATTAACTTGTTAGTTCTTCAACTTGTTAATAATAAGGACACAAAAGCATAATACGAAGTGGTAACGTTACTACGAATATCCATTGGATTATTCGATAAATGTAAGGAGAATATCCAGGTCCTCTCTCAGGATTGACTTCTATTTCTTCAAAATTTTTTTCTTCGACTACTTTTGTTTAAAAGACTCAAAAAGCTTGGAGAGCAACTTTTTTTAAAGTCGAACGCCAAATCATTATTAAGTCTACCGATACCTTCGAGTTGATCAGATTTCCTCCCCTTTTTTTGTTTGATCGTAAATCATTGAAAAAAAGTAGGATATTCTAAAATTCATTCACACAAACTTTAATACATCATCGGGTAGAGTCCTGGCTTCACTTATATAACAAATAGATGCAATAGAATATGACTTAGATTTATTTATAAGATATTTATCTATTAATCGATCCTGCCATTCGAATAAAAGTATGACGCTTTCCCCTCACTGCAATGGAATATGTCATGATATTTTCCGGGACTGCAATACCGGTAAACCCCGCATCACCAATATGGTGAATATCAGCCCCCGCCATTTTATTATTCAATGCGATCTGTTGAATCGTGGTTTCATCTGCCCCTTCCTGGCTTGTGCCAATTGTAAGCATGGTCAATGCCCCTTTTTGGTGTGCCTTCCTTATCCATTTTGCAGCAGTCTCTGTGGTTACTCCAGGCACAGTTCCGGGGGATGGCAGAAGTATGACATCAGCACCTGCTTCAATAAATTTATCAATGATCTCGACATTCATAATATCTTCACAGACACCAGCTCCATGCATTTTTCCCGCAATAATCATCAGATCTTCCCCAAAAACTTCACGGGTTCTGTTTATAGCTTTGATAATTTCCGAATTTGAAACCCCCGTCTGGGGATTCCCGGTCAGGCAAATAAACTGGGGATTCATCATTTTTGCTTTCTTGAGGGTATCTCTACATGCTGTACGTCCTAAAGGAATGGCTTTCACCGGTTCCATATAATCTGCTTCGCTGTCAACTGGTTCCAGGTTGATGCCAACTGGACGTCCAGTAAGATTTCGGATAGTCGAAATGACATTATCTTTTTCAGCATCAAGGCCAAAAGCCTCAGGATTGAAAACATCTAATCCATTTAGAAGCAGCAGATCGGCTCCAAAACCTGCTGCCAGTTCTGCATTTGTCACTTCTGGATATAAGGGAGGAACTGCAGGAATTACTTCTGATAAAATTGTCCGTCCTTCAGAAGCCCGTATCGACTCTTTTAACTCTTTTCCGCTCATTATGACGAGTTCCGAACTTGTGCAGCTTAATAGCCTTTTCATAATAACCACCTTTCCCTGATAAACAGGGCCAGAACCGTTATTGGCCTGACCCCTAAATTTTTACTGAATGTCAATGATATTAGCTTTCCCCTTTGTATGCTTACCGGTTACATGAACAACGACTTCCTGATGTGGATCAAGATTCGTAAATACGACCGGGGTAACAATAGATGGTGCATGTTTTTTCAAATAATTCAGATCAGCAGTGATTAGTCTGTCTCCCTTCCTGACGATGTCTCCCTGCTTCACATGCTGGGTAAATCCTTTTCCTTCCAGCTTAACAGTATCCAGACCAATGTGAATGAGGATCTCATACCCGTCGTCTGACTCAATACCGATGGCATGTTTTGTAGGGAACACGGAAACTACTTTACCGTTGACCGGTGAGACCACTTCTCCCTCTTGAGGATCAACGGCAAAGCCATCTCCCATGGTTTTTTCAGCGAAAACCGGATCATTAATCTGTTCTAAAGGAATAATGGTTCCCGTCATCGGCAATACAAAATCAGAAGAGTTTAAACTGGTTTCAGACGAGTTTTGCTTTCCGTTCTCATTACCTTCCAGTTTTTTCATTTCGTCAGCAACAAACTCGACATCGGTACCTACCACAATCTGTATATTTTTGCTACCCATTCGCATAATTCCTCTTGCTCCATGTTTTTTGAGAGCAGATTCATCCATTTTGGAAACATCCTGTATAGTCAGGCGCAAACGGGTTGCACAGTTGTCAATAGATTTAATGTTTTCTATACCGCCCAAATCCTGAATAAACTTTTTAGCCATCTGGCTGTATTTATTTCCGTCTTGAGATAAATGATCGGTACCATCGGATGGCTGTTCATCCTCATCTTCTCTTCCTGGGGTTTTAAGATCTAATTTGATTATGAGGTAGTAGAAAATAATGAAGTAAATCAGTCCAAAAACTAATCCCTGAAATAATAACAATACCGGGTTTTCGGCAATTCCACAGTTTAGCAAGTAATCAATTGTTCCTGCTGAAAAGCCAAAACCGTGTCGGATGTCAAGCAGAACTGCAACAGACATTGATATACCGGTCAAAAATGCATGAACCAGATAAAGCAGTGGGGACAAAAACATAAAAGCGAATTCAATAGGTTCTGTAATACCAGTAAGGAATGATGTTAAAGCTGCACCAATCATAACCCCTGCAATTGCTTTTCGGTTTTCCTTCCTGGCGGCAAATATAATGGCGATGGCAGCGGCTGGCAAACCAAACATCATAACCGGAAAGTACCCGGCCATAAAATAACCGGCGTTCGGATCTCCTGCAAAGAATCTCCCTATTTCACCGGTTGCACCATTATACTCACCAAAAACAAACCAGATCAGTGAATTGATAACATGGTGCAGACCTACTGGAATCAAAATTCGGTTTAAAAATCCATAAACACCGGCACCTAAAGCACCTGCTCCCAGAATCCATTCACCAATATTGTGGATCAGATCCTGAACTGGAGGCCATATGTAACCGAAAATAAAAGCGAGTACGACCATCGCACCTCCAGTAACAATTGGCACAAATCTGCGCCCTCCAAAGAAGGCAAGCCATTCCGGTAATTTAATATCATAGTAGCGGTTATAAAGCAGACCCGCAATGATTCCGGATAATATACCGCCCAGAACTGACATATCAATGTCAGGGTTAATGGCAGCCGTTCCCTCGGTCAGTACAAAATAACCGACAGCACCGGCTAGGGCTGCTGACCCATTATTGTCTTTTGCAAGTCCAATAGCTACCCCTATTGCAAAAATAAGAGCAAGGTGGGCAAAAATGGCATTCCCCGCTGCTGCAATAAAAGGTATTCCTAAGAGGTCATCCTGTCCCAAACGTAGGAGGAGAGCTGCAGCAGGCAAAACAGCAATAGGAAGCATGAGGGCTTTTCCAATTTTCTGAAGAAAAGCTAGCATAAACTTTCTCCTTTCATAATATATTTGCGCTTGATGTGCAAACTTTTATGCAATACTTGACAGCGCTTTCAGTTTTGTAGAAAATATACCATAAATAATGTATAGTTGTCTATACCAATTTTCTAATTTATAATTAAGAAACAGGATTTATCACTTACAAGGTATAAAGCCAACTTTAAGTAATGGTCTGAAAAATTAGAGATTCTTGAATTGAAAAAATAAATATGGAGTGAGAGCTGGTATTTGGGCTCAGGACATCAGTTATACAGGTTTGAAATCAAGATCAGAAGCTGAATCCAAACTATTGGTAATAATCAGTAATCCGCTTTCTTTTCAGCTACATTTATGATTTTTGGGAAATTTTTTACAAGGGTGATTGGATGAGTTTATATAAGGATACTTTTTATATAAAAGGTGGCACCATTTACATAGATGAGCATACAAAGATGAAAAACGGTGCCCTAAAAATACAAAATGGAAAAATAACCGAAGTTTCGAGAGATATTGGAGCATTCCTTACTGATGATGTGATTGAACTAGAACAGAATGATATAGTGCTTCCCGGCTTTATCGACATTCATATTCACGGAGCCTTCGGGGCCGATTTTATGGATGGAACGGAAAAAGCGGTGGAACAGATAGTAAATGCTTTACCTAAAGAAGGGACCACTAGTTTTCTGGCTACAACTATTACCAGTGATACCGAGCATACCGCAAGGGCTTTGGAAATTTTAGGTAAATATGACGATGGAAATGGAGCGGAATTGCTGGGAATACACCTTGAAGGACCTTTTATTAGTAAGAGGTATGCAGGGGCTCAGCCGGTTCAGCATATTAAGAAACCAAATATAGAACTTTTCAAAAAGTGGCAGTCCATATCCGAAAATAACATTAAAATTGTCACACTGGCTCCTGAAGTACCTGGTGGACAGGAGCTGCTAAATTTTATAACTAGTACAGGGGTGATCGGTTCTATTGGTCATTCCGCTGCCTCCCATCCCGATTTTAAGGAAGCAGTGGATAATGGTCTGAAACATGCAACTCATTTTTTTAATGGCATGAAGCCTATGCACCACAGAGACCCGGGAGTAGTGGGTTCGGTTTTCCTGGAAAGATCTGTAAAAACCGAAGTGATATTTGATAGGGTACATGCAATTCCTGAGATGGTCCAGCTCTGTTACGACATTCTGGGGAGCACACGTCTCATATTGATTACGGATGCCATGCGCGGTAAAGGGTTAACTCCGGGGGAATATACCCTGGGAGGTCAAAAGGTAACGATCAAAAATAGCGAGGCGCGTTTAGAAGATGGTACTCTGGCTGGAAGCGTCTTAACGATGGATCAGGCTGTTCGAAATATGTTAAAACTTAATGGCGTCACCTGGTTTGATATTTTACGTATGACATCTCTAAATGCAGCTGAATCCCTGGGGATATCAAATCGAAAGGGACGTCTCAAACCCGGATACGATGCAGATATTACAGTTTTGACTAGTTTAGGAGAAGTAAAGTATACATTCTGTAGAGGACAAAGAAAGGCTGACTAATGATGAACATTACTATAACGAAAAATTACTCAGAATTGAGCGTGAAGGCTGCTGAATTATTTTATAAAAAAATAAAAGCCAAACCCTCGATCCATCTTGGGTTGGCTACCGGGAAAACTCCATTAGGCATGTACGAAATCCTCAGGAAAAAGATGAAAACAGACGGGCTTCCGACTGACAAACTGAAAGTGTTTAATCTTGATGAGTATGTGGGGCTTTCGAAAAACAGTTCCAAAAGCTTTTATACTTACATGAAGAAACAATTGTATGAACCTTTAGGGTTGAAAGAGAGGCAATATTATATCCCAAATGGGGAAGCAAAAGATCTGGAAAAAGAATGCCTTCGGTATGAACAGATGATTGATCAATTTGGAATCGACCTTCAGCTGTTGGGTGTAGGCAGGAATGGCCATATTGGTTTCAATGAGCCAGGAACCCCGTTTGACTCGCTGACCCATGTCGTTAAATTAAAAGAATCGACTCGAAAGGTAAATGCAAGCTTTTTTGGTGACGAATCCCTGGTCCCGACACGGGCCATTACTATGGGAATCCAATCCATATTGAAAGCGAAGGAAATCGTGGTGATCGCCAGCGGTGAGGAGAAGGCAAGAGCACTCTATGAGTTCGTTCATGGTAAAATGACTGAAGAGTGGCCAATCACCGCATTAAAAAACCACTCCAATGTAACAGTCATTTGTGACCAAAAATCCGCCAGATTTTTGAAAAGAAAAGAGGGAGTATCTCATGATTAACAAAGAATCGCCTATCCCGATTTATTATCAGCTTCAAGAGCATCTTAAAACAAAGATCGAAAATGGCGAATTAAAGTCCGGGGATCCGATTCCTTCTGAACGGGAGATGGCTGAGAAATATGAGATTAGCCGTATGACTGTACGTCAGGCTGTCAACAACCTGGTGAACGAGGGACTGTTAACCCGTTCTAAAGGACGGGGGACATTTGTAGCTGATAAAAAGATCGAACAGCCGTTAATGAAACTAACTGGGTTTTCAGAGGATATGAAACGGCGCGGCATCGAACCAGGGTCAAAACTCATTTCCTTTGATGTGATTAAGGCCAGCAAAAAAGTCAGTAAGCATTTAAATATTAATGAGGGAGATTCTGTGTATCAAATCAGTCGTCTTCGTCTGGGAGATGGGGATCCGATGGCGTATGAAGTATCCTATTTGCCTGAAAAGCGTATTACAAAAATTCCAGAGGACAATATTAGGGGGTCCTTATACAGTTTCATCGAGGAATGCCTGGGACTAAAAATTGAACGGGCCATTCAAACATTAGAACCTTCTTTTGCCACTGCTTTAGAAAGCGATATGTTGACAATCGAAAAAGGGTCTCCTGTCCTGCTTCTGGAACGGACAACCTTTCTGCATGATGATGTACCAATTGAGTATGTAAAATCTATTTATCGCGGGGATCGGTATAAATTTATTGCGGAAATGAGAAGATAGGAGATTGGACATGAGATTAAACTATATTAGGGAAATAGAGGATCTGATTTTCCATCTAAAAAAAACAGGACGGGAACGACTCCAGCATGCTAAAAGTATTTTAGTGGAAACCATCCGGGAACAAAAGATGATTCACATTTTTGGGACAGGCCATTCTCATATTTTAGCTGAGGAAGCCTTTTATCGTGCCGGAGGTCTGGCCTGTGTTCGTCCAATTCTAATTGAATCCTTAATGCTTCATAAAAGCGGCTGGAGCACTTCAGAAAATGAGAGAAAAGCAGGGTATGCCAGATCGTTTATGGAACAACAACCTATAGATAAGAAGGATACAGTTATTGTGGTTTCTACATCCGGGAGAAATCCGGTTCCCATCGATGTTGCTATGTTATCAAAGGAAAAGGGAGCCAGAGTAATTGCCATATCCTCCCTTGAATATTCCCGTTATCTTGCTTCCAGGCACCCTTCGGGAAAATTATTAACTGATGTTGCCGATGTTACTGTTGACAATCTTAGTCCTATAGGAGATGCCATATTGGAACATCCGAAGGTCGACACCCCTTATGGCCCATCCTCCACTGTAATGGGAATCATTATTTTGCATACCATATTTTCTGAAGCCATTGAGGAGCTGGCAGAGAAAGGGATTCCGCTTCCAATCTTTAAAAGTGGTAATATGGATGAGGCTGATGAATATAATAAAAACCTTATTGAACAATACTGTGATCGCAATGAATTTTTAAAATAATAAAGGAGAGTGCTAGACTAATGAAAAATAAATTTATGATTACTAATGAATCGGGTTTGCATGCCCGTCCGGCGTCTGTGTTTGTGAATAACGTAAAAAGTTATCAAAGCGATGTCATCATAAGAAAGAATGGGAAAGAAGCTAACGGTAAGAGCCTGATGCGAATTTTAACACTGGGAATTTCCAAGGGCGATACCATTGAAATCGAAGTATCCGGGCCAGATGAAAAAGAGGCAATGGCCGCGATTCAAAATCTTATTGATAGTGGTCTTGAAGGATAGGTGATAAGATGAAAAGACAGGGCATTTCTGTTTCTGATGGAATTGCAATCGGCGAGGCGCTGGTGATTACCGGACAGGAACCGGACATTCAAAAGGATATGCAGGGGTCTGTGCAGAAGGAGGTTCAATCTTTCGAAACAGCCCTTGAAAATTCCCGGAAAGAAATACAGAATATTCGAAACCAATCAGCTGCTGACATTGGAGAGGAGCAGGCGAAAATTTTTGATGCTCATTTATCCATTCTGGAAGATCCAGAAATTGTTGACGGTGTTAAAGAAATGATTGCATCCGAAGAAGTCAGTGCTGCATATGCTTTGGATCGAAAAGTCACGGAACTTCTTCAGTTGTTTGAAACTATCGATAATGAATATTTAAAAGAACGGGCCCAGGATCTAAAAGATGTCGGCAGACGAGTCATCCGTCATCTTTTAGGGGTGAAGGATGAAATTCTGACTGATATGAAAGAAGGAACCATTCTCGTTGCCCATGATTTAGCCCCTTCATACACAGCGCAAGTTGACCGGAGGAAAGTAAGAGGAATTATTACAGCTACCGGGGGCAGAACCTCCCATGCTGCGATTATGGCCCGTGCCCTTGGGATTCCTGCAGTAGTAGGGGTAAAAGATATCATAAAACACATTCAACCAGGTGAGACTATTGGATTGGACGGTTTCACCGGTGAGGTGTTTCTAAAATTAGACAACGATCAGTTTCAAATGCTAAGGGAAAAACAGCAGAAAAATCAGGCCAGACAGGACAAACTGAAGAAATTTATCGGAAAGAAAACAATGACGAAAGATGGTCTGGTCAGGGAACTTGCGGCTAATATCGCAGCACCCGAAGAAGCAGAACTGGCGCTGGAAAATGACGCAGAAGGCATTGGTTTGTTTCGGACAGAGTTTTTATACATGAATCGCACAGAACTCCCGGACGAAGAAGAGCAATTTGAGGCATACAAAGCTGTGTTGGAAAAAATGGGAGACCGCCCCGTGATTATCCGAACGCTGGATATCGGAGGAGACAAGAATGTAACCTATCTGGATTTTCCTGAAGAGTTAAATCCTTTTCTTGGATTCCGCGCCATCCGTTATTGCCTAGAACATCCGGAATTGTTTAAAGTTCAGCTTCGCGCTTTATTGCGGGCCAGTACCTACGGCAACTTAAAAATCATGTACCCGATGGTATCGAATTTGGAAGAAGTCAGGGCAGCAAATGCATTACTGGAAGAAGCGAAACAAGAATTGTCATCCGAAAGCATATCTTTTTCCAGCAATATTGAATCAGGAATTATGATCGAAACTCCTGCTGCTGCAATCATCAGTGATCAGTTGGCCAAAAATGTGGACTTTTTCAGTATCGGAACCAATGATCTGATTCAATATACGATGGCAGCTGACCGTTTGAATGAACATGTGGCTCATCTGTATGATCCATTTCATCCAGGCGTTTTAAGGTTAATCAAAAAAGTGATTGATGCTGCTCATCAGGAGGGAATCTGGGTTGGAATGTGCGGAGAATTGGCAGGAGAGGAACATTTGATTCCGTTATTTCTTGGAATGGGTCTGGATGAATTCAGTATGAATCCCGGTAATATTTTGCAGTCCCGGGAAATCATTAGTAAATGGAGTATGAGTGAAGCAAGGGAACTAGTTCAAGAAGTACTAAATTTGACTTCAAGCAGCGAAGTGAAAAAAAGGCTAGATTTTTTTAAATGATTAAAACTATCTTTTGTAAAAACAGTTCAATTTGAAATTTTTTTATTGTCATTACTTGCTTTATATGACATAATTAAGTCTTCATTTTTGTTAATACGTAAATCAAATGAAATATATACATTATAAAAAAGACCATTATCTTCCAAAATAAAATTAGCTTTCTAAAAAGAGAACAGCAGTATTTCACCGGTAGAGGTGAAATACTGCCTAATTAACAGCTAGTGGTTTCACAACTCCCTCACAATCTCCTCATCCAATATTTCTTTCCTCTTTTCCCAATCAGGCATAAGGGAGTAAAGCATTTCATAGAAGTTGCTACTATGATCGTTGTACTTAAAATGGATTAGCTCATGTAAAATGACATATTCGATACAGGGTTTGGGGGCTTTGATGAGTTCAGCGTTTAATAGTATGGCACTAGAATCAACCAAACAGGAGCCCCAGCGTGCTTTCATGGTACGAATCTGTATATTTGGCCTGGGAATGTCGTATTTTTGTAGTTTCGGGTAGACCTTGTCCAATGCTTCATAAAAAATAACATGTGCACGCTGGCGAAACCATTCCTGCATGAGTTTTTCTTTTTTCTTGTAATGTTCTGGATCTTTCACATAGAGATACAAAAAGCCCCTTAAATACTTTACGAATTCTTCTCCATCAGTCTGGCGTACCCGTAATCGGTACTGTTTGCCAAGATATTTAAATGACTCTCCGCTGATATATTCTCGTTCCCTTCGCACTTCCGGTTGAACTTTGTCAAATTGATTGACATGCTTTACAATCCAGGGGGCTTTTTTGCGAACGAATTCTTTAATAAAATCGACAGGAACTTTTTGATGGGCTGACACTATGATTGTTGTATCTGGTTTAATGTTTAAATTCACATTTTTCACGTTTTTCCTGACTACATAAAATTCAATTGTGTTGTTTCCATATTGTACATGGTGCTGTTCCATCTTCTCACACCTTATAACGGGAAATGGCTATTTTTCTTACTTGTTCGATGATTTTATCAATATCGTCTAAACTTAAATCGATTCCATGTTTCTCAGCAAAATCAAACAGCAAGTCATCTAATTCCTGTGAGATGCGGTTATGAACTTCGGTATTTTTTTCCCAGTCCACTTTAGCATGCTTTTGGATGACGTTGTCCATATCCAGAGCGAGTTCTCCAATATCGTAGGCCGCTGTGGTTTCCTTTACTTCATTCATAACATCCATGGTAGCACCGTAAAAGGCCTGAGCCCTGCTATGACCCTTAATATTTTGTGGGTAATGATCTTCTGGAGCACCTTCCTGGTATTCCCTCTGATATTCCCTCATTTTTTCTAGATACTCTGCTTCACTTATTCGCTTTTCTTTGTATGCTTTTAATGTTTCCTCAATACGCTCAGAGAATTTTTTGTAATAGGCCGGGTTTTCTTCGTATCTTGTGTTAATGCTTTTGGTTAATCTGGTCATAATGGCATCGGCTTTCGCCTTCTTAGAACCAAGACGATTGAGCTCTTCTTCAAAACCTTCACGATCCAGAATATCCACAGGTTTTGTAATCCGCATCATGTCTTCGGCTGCAATATACTGATCGATTAGTTTTTGCATTTTTGCTTCATATTCCTTATGGTCAATCGAATCTGAGTACTGAATTTTTACTGTTCTTCGTAATTCCTGGAAAAACTTTAGATCTTTTTTGTACTCATCTAATTCTTCTTTACCCAGAGCTCGATAAATTTCCTCTGACTCGAGTGCTATCGCCAGATTCCGTCCAAACTTGCTTAACGTTTTATAAAAATCTTCCCGAAGTTGCTCATCTGCCAGTAAGTTTTGATATTCATTCATGTCATCTTTGTTCTTGATGGATGAGAACATCTGCTTTAGATCTGAATAGTGTTGGCGTAAAGCCCCTACAATCGAGACGATATCATACAAAGCACCTTTTAAATCTTTTGGATCGAAGTTCTCTAAACCTGCTCCACTGTACATTTCCATAGCTTCATCCAGCTTTTCCAGAAGACCACGATAGTCAATAATTATTCCGTAGTCTTTTCCTTCATACAAACGGTTGACACGGGCAATCGCCTGTAATAGTGTATGTTCTTTCATCGGTTTATCGATATAGAGTACTGTTGCTCGGGGTGCATCAAACCCTGTGAGCAATTTATCGACCACAATTAAAATGTCGATTTCATCTCCATTGACAAACTCATCTTTAATGGCATCTTCGTATTTTTCTGGAGTACCATATTTGTCCATCATTTTTTTCCAGAATTGCTGTACTTTATCCTTCGAAGCCTGGTCGACTTCATCGTGACCTTCGCGGACATCAGGGGGTGAAATGACAACGGCGCAGTTTAAATCCCCCAGCTCCTCAAAAGCTTCCAGATATCGGATCGCTTCAATTTTACTGTTGGTTGCCAGCATCCCTTTAAAATGGGAACCCTGTGTTTTATAGTTCTGTAAAAAATGCTCATTAATATCATAGGCAATCAACCGTATACGCTGATCCGAAGATGCAATCCGTTCAAAAGCACTCCATTTTTTCATGACCTGATCTTTTTGCTTATCATTCAGGTGACGAGTAATCATTTCCAGACGTTTATCAATGGCTTTCTTGTTAACCGTCTGTTCCACCATCCGGCCTTCATAAAGCAAAGGTAAGATGGCTTTATCCTCAACCCCATCCGCAATCGTGTACTGGTGAATTAATTTCCCAAATTTGATCATTGTATTTTTTTCTTTTTTCATTAGAGGCGTCCCAGTAAAGCCTAAATAACACGCATTTGGAAAGACTTTTCTCATCTTGTTGTGTAGTTCTCCATATTGGGTACGGTGGGATTCATCAACCAGTACAAAAATATCCCTGGATGGAATAGGATCCTGATGTTCTGCGGCCGTATCAAATTTATGAACAAGGGTGGTAATAACATCGGCTCCGTTATCGTTGATCAGTTTTACTAGATTTTTACCGGATGTTGCCTGGCTCACTTTCATTCGGGTATGACGGAAAGTATTGGAGATCTGTTTATCCAGTTCAATTCGATCGGTTACAACGACTACCTGTGGATTCATATCCCATAGCTCGGATAAAATATATTTGGAGAGCATAACCATGGTCAGGGATTTTCCTGAACCCTGGGTATGCCAGATGACCCCGCTCTGACGATTGCCTTTTTCATCCCGTTGCTCGATTGTTTTCAAAATTTCTTTGATCGCAAAAAACTGCTGGTACCTGGCAATTTTTTTAACATCCTTATCAAATACAATAAAATATCGTGTTAGATCCAAAAGTCGCTCCGGGTGTAATAATGAAATGATATTTCGATCCTGGGTGGTTGGGGTACGCCCATCAACCACCTGTTTCAGTTTGTCTTCGATCCATTCTTGATGTTCTTCTTTCCAGATCGACCAGAATTTATCGGGTGTATTACAGGTAGCATACTTCGCTGAATGGTTGTTGGTGGCCATGACGATTTGAATATATTTAAATAAGTGAGGAGCAAAGTCATTCTTCTGATTTCGAATCATCTGACTAATCCCCTGATTAACAGGTACAGACGGCCGTTTACACTCTACCACCGCAAAGGGAATTCCATTGACAAACAATACAATATCCGGACGAACAGTTCCTTTACCATCCATCCGTTCTACTGAAAATTCTTCCACGACATGAAACACATTATTTTCGATATTTTCCCAGTCAATATATTTGAGAGAGAAGGACTTTCTGGAACCATCAGGAAGATTTTCGGAATAACTTCTTCCCAGCATTAACGATTCATAGATTTTTTCATTGGTTTTAACCAGCCCATCAGTTAACGGTTCGTCGAGATCACGAATGGCCTGTTGAATATTTTCGTTACTGAATTTACGGACTTCTCCCTTATATTCATAGTGATTGAGTTCTTTTAGCTTTTCTTCAAGGATATCTTTGAGAAGGATATTATATAAATTACCCCGCATTTGTTCCGCTTCTTCCGGCGCTATATATTGATAACCTAAGCTTTTAAGCACTTCGATTGCCGGTGCCTGACTGGTGGTCTGTTCATCTGCATACGGCATGTTGTCACCTCCATGATATTATGAGAGGAAAGGCGGGAAGGTTTACACCTTCACCCGAACCTTTCCGGTTAGTAGAAGTTGCATTAGGCCTTTTTTTTGGAGTCTAAGATAGCTAACCTCTTTTTCAAGTAAAAAAATTTCTTTTTTTATGCTGTCTAAAATTTTTGATACAGCTTTTTGTTCTTTTAAACTTGGAGCTTTAACTTTAACCTTTAAAAGTTCCTTTTTGGATAAGTTAAAACGAGTTGAACCCTGGGCTAAACTATAAGTTTTTCTTCTGAAATCCGAACTCCTATACAAATACTGTGCAAATTCAGGAAGAATTGTATTGAAGTCATTTAGTCTAAACCCAAAACAAAAACTATTTAAATATATTTCACTTATATCATTGTCTAGAAAAACTGAACTCATTCCAACTTCATCCGGAGTTTCAGATGATGCAGTGAATAAAACATCGCCGTACTTTACTTTATTTTGCTTCTCATCTGGATCAATTTTTACAAAATCTAATTTACTTGTATCAACCTTATAATCATCAAAAATCGTTTTATAAGGGATATATGGTTTGCCTTCACCAAAATCTTTCTTTGTCTTCCCAGAAAGTCCATTATAGGTATATCCTATATTTCCTAGCTTTATCTCTTCCCACTCACCATCAAATCCCGGCAATCGGACTTCTCCTGTTAACAGCTTCTGCATTAAGCCCTTTTTCATTTGTTTTTTCTGATCAATTAACTTCTCTTTTAACTCAATCGCCCTGTCCCAGGTGGATAAAATGTCGGCGATTTTTTGTTGTTCTTTTAAATCGGGTTTTGGAATTTGTAACTTATTAACCCTAACTATACTCAAGGCTTTCTGACTGGAGCCATTAAATATGGAATCAATTTGTTTTTTCATTATTAAACTATTCCAATAAAAATATAAAAACTTTTTATCTACGCTTTTTATATTCCTCATCCATATTAAATTCCCGTCCTTAAAATAGAACTCTTCATCATCATCGACTAAATAAGGAACACCTAATGTACCCACTGCAGTAATTAATAAATCTCCTTTGCTGGGCACCCCGAACTTATTTTTTAATTCTAAAAATTTTTCTTTCGAAATATAGATAGTGTCCTTTATCTCCTTTTTTTTCGCTTTCTCAATGATTTCTTTTGATCTATAAAAGGGAATTCCTTTGGATGTATAATCTTTAGCGTATATACGCTTGCTAGATGTTATTTCCGCAATTTCATCTAATGTTACTATTTCCCAATCTTTAGGAATTTTTCCTATCGATGAATACACAAATCTTCTATCTTCGATGAAATCTAGGTTTTCTTCACTTCTTGTAATTTTCTTATTCATCACTTATTCCACCTACAATCCTAACTCTTCCAAATATTTTTCCATCTGTGCTTCTACTTCTTCCAGTTCCTTCTTTATACTTTTGATATTCTTCTTCACTTCGTCCATATCCACTGGTTCTTCTTCTTCAAACGTATCCACATACCGAGGAATATTTAAGTTATATTCGTTTTCTTTTATTTCCTCCATAGATGCCACATAGGAATACTTATCAACTGTTTCGTACTTTTCATAGGTTTCTACGATTTTTTGAATGTCCTGCTCTCTCAGCCTGTTCTGGTTCTTTCCTTTTTCATAGTTTCCTTCACTAGAAGCATCAATGAACAGCACATCATCCCGTTTTCGATTCTTCTGGAATACCATAATACAGGCTGGAATCCCTGTTCCATAGAATAATTTCTCAGGCAAACCAATCACTGCATCCAGGAGATTCATTTCTAAAATCTGCTTACGGATTTTTCCTTCACTGGCTCCACGGAATAAAACTCCATGTGGAAGAATAACTGCCATTTTTCCTCCTTCAGCCAGGGAATGCAACATATGCTGCACAAAGGCGTAATCCCCTTTTGAACTTGGGGGCACTCCCCAGTCAAAACGACGATGTGGATCAAGTCCTGGCTCCATTTTGAACTTCTTCTCTCCATCTCCGGCAAATCCCATGGCCCATTTATCAAGGGAGAATGGTGGATTAGCGACAATTCGCTGGAATTTCATCAACTTGCCATCATCATCCAGATGTAATGGATTCGAAATGGTATCGCCCCATTCAATATCGGCATCATCAATTCCATGCAAATACATATTCATAATAGCAAGAGAGTGGGTCTGTCCATTTCGCTCCTGGCCATAAATGGCAACTTTTCGGCTTGGAACCTGTCTGGCCACACGAATCAATAATGATCCAGATCCACAGGTTGGGTCATAAATGCGGTCGTTTTCTTCGGGCTTCACCAGCCGAGCCAGCAATTCTGATACCATGGAAGGTGTGAAAAATTCCCCACCTTTTTTCCCGGCATCTGACGCAAATTGTTCTATCATATACTGGTAAGAATCCCCAATTACATCTTCTTCACCAACAGCTGAAGGACGTAAATCTAGCTTATTAAAGTCCTCGAGCAGCTGTCGTAACATGGAATTTCGCTCTTTTGTCTTTCCTAATACAGACTCGGAATTAAAGTCAATATTACGGAATACTCCCCGTAATTTGCCGGTGTTTTCATTCTCAATTTTTTCTAGCGCCTTATTAATAATTTCCCCGATTTGAGGATCATTGCGTTTACTGTACAAGTAATCAAAGGTCGCTTCTTCCTCCAGCACAAAACGCTCACGGGATAAAGCACGCTGAATACGGCGTTCATCCCCTTTATATTTCTCCTTATACTCTTCCAGGTGCTCTTTGTATGTATCACTGATATACTTGACAAAGAGCATCGTTAAAATGTAATCCTTATAAATACTGGAATCAATTTTTCCCCGGAACGTATCCGCTGCCTGCCATAAAACCGAGTTAATTTGTTCTTGTGTCACCTTTTCACTCATTCTTAATCCCCCTGGCTTTCAATGATTATTTTGGTAATATGGTTAAACATTCTATTTTTTTCTTGCATGAGCTTTTCATAAAGCTGTTTTTCCTTTTGGTGGAGTTGTAAAAGCTGAACGATTTTACGCTGCTTTTCTAACGAAATTCCCTTAATCTCTAATTGTTTAAGAATATTCTTGTTTGTGCTTGTAATAACAGATCCCCGCTGTTCCCTCTTCAATAGATACTTAACATAATTTCGGTTCAGAAACCATGCTATATACTGAGGGTGGAACAGATTGCTAAAGATCTTAATAATCCCAAAAGACGAAGGGACCAATAAACCCTCATATTCTTCTTTGATATATACAGCCGTGTGTGGATAGGTCAGACGAAAAAGAATATCCCCTTTTTCGGTAAAATATTTTCTATCCAATACAGAATTACTTCGAAAGTCTTCAAATGGCTTATTATTAAACATGCCATCCTCATGGATATTGTGTAATGAAATTAATTGATATGTAGCTTTCGTTTCAGATTCCAGTTTCGCCTTCTTTCGAGTTAAAACTAATCCAGTTTTAATTTCCGCAATTTCGCCAAGTTGCATTGGGCACCTCCTTTATTTATTTTGTTATATGCACTTTATAACAATTTCAAAAGTTATATTTAGTTTATAACAAAGTACCCCTTTGGTCAAGAGAGGAAATTGGATGATTGATCAGCCCTTAGAACCATCATGTCAAACCTCTGATTTATTTAACAATTCTCCCCTGGCAGCTTCTAAACTTTTTCCATTAGGTAATTTCCATTTACGCAAGCCATTTTCAGTCTCACGTGAACTTCCTATTTTTCGGTAACAATAAACAGCTGCATAAGAACAACTTGTAAACGTTTTATTAACAATTTTTAATTTTCCACCATTAACTACTTCTGCCTCAAAAGTGTGCTCATCTCCCCCTCTTGGTTTATATGTCATTTTTAATTTATCACCTAAATTTATATAGTTATTACTAACTAGCTCTTGAATCAATTCTGTTCCTTGCAATTCATAAACAGTTATAGTGCGACCAGTTTCTGGGTTAGTTTCAATGGTAGGGGTTAAATCATCTGGCAACTTATATACAATTTTTCCAAATTGGAAACATCTACATATTTCTCGATAGACCAGATAAGAACCTGTGTTTTTAATGTCTCAGCCCATTCCTGTAAATCCTTTGGAATATTATCTATCGGGATTGCCACTTTGGGGAGCTTTTTAAGTATATTTGCGATTTTTATACCAATTTCTAATTGTCTTATATTAAATTCCTCGAAAATTTCCTGTGCTAGTTTATTTTCTTGAATAAACTTTAAAAAATAATTTTGAATTAACTCTAGAGGATGATGTATAAAAGTCTGTGTAAATGATTTTTTACTGGAAAAAAAGAAAAAGGTAGGGTATTCTCAGATTTGCGACCAAACAAAAATGAGAAAGGAGACCCTACCTATGTCTAATA
>NZ_SMAN01000029.1 GCF_004342905.1 Melghiribacillus thermohalophilus
CGTATTCGCATGGAATGTCAGCAACCAGCCTAGCATTTGAAAGCAATCATACGATAGAGGAAGAATCAAGCACATTTTGTTGCGGAGAACCATAATTAACTATACTTTACATTTCCGGGTTTTTTGTGATTGGATCAAATTACCTATATATTACCAATTGTGGAGTATGATACGATTGATTTAGGAAGGATTTAGGTTATCTGTGTAATATATAGTAAAGTACCTCTAATTAACAAAATTAGGTACATTTGTTAATAGATTTGTCTAGAAAGCTAAAAAATACATTTTAACATTCAATGTATTTTTTAGCTTATAAAATATAGAAATAAATGGAGGGAAATAAGTGAAAAAGTTCATTATTAGCGCACTATGTCTTTTAGTAACATTGGGTATGGTGATTATTGGGAATACCAAAACGTTGGCAGCATCAAACAATAATATTACGATGAATGGTAAAGCGTATTTAGGTGTCCCAGAAAAAGATTGGAAATCTTTTAAACAAGTTGAGGAAGTTAATGCAAAAATGGATATTGCAAATTTTGAGATTGAAAGTAAAACAATTAATATCGATGGAATCATTAGTTATAATGGTGTCAATAAACCATTTAACATTAGTACAGAGTTAAAGAAAAGCAGAAGTATAGATGGAGATCTTGTTTTCAACTCTGAGGAAGACACAGAAATTCAATTGGTTCATGGGTCAATCAGATACAATACACCAGAAAAAAAAGTACTTATTAATAAAAAATTAACAGGTAAAACTACCCTAACTCTTTATCTGTTTGATAAAAAAACAAGAGACCTAATTATGTTTGAACAACCGTTACAAGGACATATTAAAGATCAGTTGGAAGATATCGATTATTTATCATTAGAAAAATCGTTAACAGATACATGGGCACATAAAGTAGTAGGGCCAACTGTTGTAAATGATAGTAATATGAACATATCCGTAGCTGAAGACTGGGATACAGCCCAAAAAACAGTTAAGTATTGGACTGCTTGGGGAGACACCACTCATTCGGCTAAAGTTACAGCTCACGCCCACACCTCTGATTCCATTAGTGATCAAGGGTATATATTTTCTTCGCTAACCTTAGAGCAATATGTTATTCCTGGGGGTGAAACCCAAAAAGAGTATGGATGGTCTAATATTTGGATTGGAAGAGATATTCCTGTTTCTAATCAATGGACATTATATGATGGACAGACTGGAACAAGGGATATGATCTCTAAGCTGGAATACTCCGGTAATTGGTCTTCTAATTCCTTAAGCAATCTTTCTATTGGTGTTAGTTATGGACCTATTTCATATGGATACAGTTTCAAAGACTATGTTACGATACCAAAAAATGGATTCCATAACGTATATGAAGTACCAGGAACAGACAAACCATACCAAACAGAAATGACATTTACAGGAACTTATTTATATGATTCATCCGAAAAATATTATAGTAACATTTATATAATTACCCAGGGAAATGAAGGGGAAAAATCTGCTCAATCATGGTGGCGTGCCGAATTTTATGATAGTTATAATTCTGAGTCTTTAGGAACAGAATATCTAAGTGCATGGCTTTATTACAATTCCCATCAAACTAATTAGGAGGATCATAATTGAAAAATATAAAATTCCCCAAACGATTTCTTGTTTTTGGGGGAATCTTTGTTTCTATGGTTATATATATCATAAATATAAACATTAACCTCAATCATTATAAAAATATGGTTCAAGAAGATTTGAATCAAGAGTTCCATTCCATACTCATATTTTTAATTCAAACAAATGATTATATCGAATCTTTACAAGAAGAACCCCATGAATTAAGAGACCCAGGCCTTGCATTTTACTTTGGAGAATCCTCACTAGAAATATCAGGCAGGTATGATGCGTTTGTTGATCATTTTGAGGAAGTGACCAATATTCGATTACCTAAAGAACAATTATCGGTTTTCCTTTTATCATTCCATCAAGATTTCAGAGCTATATACCATAACTCTAAAAAGGAAGACTTTTCAACAGAAGTTCTTGAGTCACTTAATAGAAAAAAACAAATACTAGAACAAATGGAGATTGAGATTAGAAAAGTGTATAACCTAAAGGATTTTCCTGACAAATTTAATGAAGAGAAGATGAAGAAAACGGTTGTTCAATTAAATACCATATTAGAAGCTCATCATTATACCAATGAATAAACGGACGGATGAAATGTAAAAAAACGTATAAATGATTATTACTGGAAAAAGAAAAAGGTAGGGTATTCTCAGATTTGCGAGCAAACAAGCATGAGAAAGTAGACCCTACCTATTGTCTGATCGGATACCTAACAATCCCTTCGCAAATCAACCCGAGACCATGATGAAGGGCTTCGTTCAGGGATGTCAGGAGATTTTTCAGAAATCAAGAGGCACTTCATCCATAAATGTATGCGATGAATGGGCAACGCATTTAAAAAAAGCATTCTACTTTGTGGAAGCTATTGAAAATAGACAAAAATCAGGCTAAAAATGAGTTTCACTACCTAAGTATCATTGTCCCGGCTCAGGCATAAAGGCAACGTAAACGTAAAACGGCTTCCCTGCCCTTCTTCACTTTCTGCCCGGATTTCCCCGTCATGGGTCTGAATAATGGATTTCACGATGGCAAGGCCCAGTCCGCTTCCGCCATGCTCCCGGGAACGGGACTTTTCCCCCCGGTAAAATCGGTTGAAAATATAGGGAAGATCCTCTTTCGAAATGCCATTCCCGTCATCGGTTAATTGAACTTGAAGATGGCCCTTTACCCGATTTTCTGAAATATGAATGGAAATGGTGCTGGCACCATAACGAACGGAATTGTACATCAGGTTCAGAAGCACCTGCTGAATCCGCTGAGGATCAATGTGAATGCAGACAGAGGGAACAGGATCTTCTACGTTTAACTGGACTCCTTTTTGTTCCACATCCATTTCAATCCCCCGGAGGACTTCATTGAAAAACTCCTGACTGTTCACATAAACCCGCTCCACTGGCAGCTGGTTGAGTTCCAGCTTTGAGAATTCAAACAAATCTTCTATCAAGTGATCGAGCTGGTCCGTTTTATCTTTAATCACCCGTAAATACTTTTTTTGCATTTCCTCCGTTCTGGCGACCCCATCCATCAGGCCTTCCACATAACCTTTGATGGAGGACAGTGGTGTTCTCAAGTCGTGGGATATGCTTGCGATCAATTCCTTGCGTGATTTTTCGTATTGTTTTTGTTTTTCAATGGATTGCTTTAGATGTTTTCTCATTAAATTAAAGCCGTGAACAAAATGTCCGATCTCGTCCTTTTTGTTGTACTGAATGGGATAACTAAGATTTCCTTCTTTCATTTCTTCTGTAGCCGTATAGATTTGTTTAAGAGGGTACAGAATCGTCCTGGAAATATACCAGGTCCAGCCAACGATTAAGACAATAAGGGTGAGCAATCCAATGGACAGGCTAATAAAAATATCCTTTAACACCTGGTAAAGGGTATGAAAAGGTTCCGCCTGAAAGGAGTTAGCCATGATTTCTACATGGACTCGCTGTCCTGAAGAAAGCTCTACATCAACCCGCAAGGAATCCATTTGACTAAAAAATCCACTGGACTCATCCGGCTGAAAATCCCTGGAGTCAAACAAAACCTCATTGTCAGGGGATTGGATGGCAAGATGAATATCGTATTTTTCTAATACTGGCTGAATTTCCTGGAAAAAGAGGTCCGTTTGATCCATCATCTGTTCATTTTCTTTCACTTCATCGGAAATGTCCTGAAAAAGCTGGTCCATTTTATCTTCCTGCCCCTGAAAACGTTCATCTATATTGGACAGGTAAACATACAAAAGCCCGATAGTTACAAGAACCGGAAGAATGATGATGGATATAAAGGCGAGGATGAGCCGAGTTTTTAATCCAATGTTCATGATGAACTCCCTTCAAACTTGTAGCCAATTCCCCATACCGTCTTAATGAAGGTTGGATTCGAGGGGTCTGGCTCAATTTTTTCCCGGATTTTTCGAATGTATACTGTCACGGTGTTTAAATCCCCATAGCTGTCAAACCCCCAGATTTGATTGAACAGCTGTTCTTTGGAGAATACCTGGCCCGGATGGGTCGCTAAAAAATGAAGAAGCTGAAATTCTTTGGCGGATAAATGAATGGGTTTTCCATGGACATACACATTATATCCTTTTAAATCAATCTCAAGCTGGCCGAACTTCAGGGTTTGATTCTGGTTTTCAGCCGGGGCTGAAAAATGTATATACCGGCGAAGCTGTGCTTTAATTCTCGCAACCAGTTCCCCTGGGCTGAAGGGTTTGGTCACGTAGTCATCCGCTCCAATTCCAAGTCCGATGATTTTATCGGTTTCACTCTTTTTTGCCGTCATCATGATGATGGGAATGCTGGACGCTGTGCGAATCATGCGGCAAACTTCAATTCCATCAATTTCTGGAAGCATGATATCCAGAACCACAAGGGTGGGCTTTTTTTCGTAAAACAGATGGAGACCTTCCTTTCCATCAAAGGCGAGAACAACCTGGTATCCTGCCCTTTCCAGGTAGTCCTTTACAAGTTCTCCAATTTCTTTTTCATCTTCTACAATTAAAATGGTATGTTCTTTCAAGAATCATCATCCTCTTACTGGCAGTATGAAAGGGAACCGCAGAACGGCTCCCTTCTGTCATACCACAGCTGACATTAATTAGCAACATCCCTTCGCTGAAAAATGGTCCAGGACATCGTGACAAATAGGATGAAGTAGACGAGCAACACGGTGATGGAGAACGTCATGGTCATGCCTTCAACAAGAGGCTGGCCGTTCATATATTGAGACAGGTTCGTATTGGCGAATAAAATATATTTAACCCACTCATATTCACTCAACAGCATGACAACCTGCTGACCCGTAAACATGAGGAAAATGGACAATCCCACTGCCAATGAACGGTTACGGAATACCGTTGAAATCATAAAGGCAAAGGTCACCATCATGATTAAATCCACACTATTCAGCCCATACAGGGTCAAGATGTGGGTGATCATATTTCGTTCGACCACTTCTCCGTCTACAAAAGCCAGGTATGGAAGCTCTTTCCCTTCAAAGCCAAAAAATATGGCACCGAAGATAAATGAGGAAATAAACAAAATGAACAAATTGTAGAGCGCAAATAAAAGAGTTGTCATGAACTTTGACAATAAAATCTTCGATCGGCTGACCGGACGTATTAACAGTAGTTTGATGGTTCCCCATGAAAATTCACCAGCTACAATTCCCGCTGCTATCACGATGGTAAACAGGGTGACAAGGGACGTGAGATTTGTGGCTGAATTCATGAAACCCCACAAGGTTTTATTTTCTATCGGTGGAATGTCATGGTCGATACGATACTGGTTAATCGCGATTCGTTCCTCTAACACATCATGGCTTTTCCCGATATCCGGTACCTGTTCCTTTTGTTCAGTCAGCTGTTGGTTTTCAGCTTGAAGTTGCATTTTCCAGTTCTCACTGGTCTGGGAGTCAGCTAAGTATTTTGTCGCAATACCTACAATAAGCAAAACGAGGACGAGCAGTCCAACCATAACCCAGGTACTGAACTGTTTAAAAAGCTTCATATGCTCATTTCGAATTAAGTTCAACATGTTAAACATCGATATTCCCTCCCGTCATTTCCAGGAATTTTTCCTCCAGGGTCCCCTTGTTGGACATGATTTCATAGACAGCTATTCCGTTGGTGACCAGCAGTTTGTTTATATCCGGTAGATCTTCGCGCTTTGCTTCCATTTGAATGGCCTGATCTGTGATGGTTACCTTCTTGTCTGGATAGGATTGTTTAAGGAGTTCGTAAGTTTTTTGGACGGGTTCTGTCTCGATGCGAACAGCAACATACTCCCGATTTTCAACGAGATTGCTTACGGACTCAACACTAATTAGTTTTCCATTCTGGATAATGCCGACCCGATCACACATGAGCTGGATTTCTGATAACAGGTGGCTGGAAACAAATACCGCAATATTTTGTTCATGGGCAATGTTCCGTAAATAATTTCGGACTTCCCGAATTCCAGCAGGATCAAGACCATTGGTTGGTTCATCCAAAATCAATAAAGATGGGGAATGTAGCAAAGCCTGAGCCAATCCCAGCCGCTGGCGCATCCCGAGGGAATAGGATTTTACCTTTTCATGAATCCGCTTCTCCATTCCTACCAGACGAACCACTTCATCAATCCGTTCTTGGCTGATTTTCTCCGGAAACATCCGGGCGTAGTGAACCAGGTTGTCATATCCGGACATAAACTTATACATTTCCGGATTTTCAATAATGCCCCCAACATGGGCGATGGCCTTTTCAAAGTTTTTTTGAATGCTGTGACCGTTAATCAGAATATCGCCGTCTGTCAGTTCGATCAGCCCGGCCATCAGGCGAATGGTAGTGGTCTTTCCGGCGCCGTTTGGACCTAGAAACCCAAACACCTCTCCCCGGTAAATGTCGAGGGTCAGATCATCTATGATTGTTTTAGGGCCAATTTTTTTTGTGACATTTTTCATTTGTACAATCGGATTTCGTTCCATCTGGAAACCTCCTTCTTCATCATTTTGATCCTTAATCACGGGTGGTATTCAACCAGGCTTTCGCATTCAATTATGGAGGAAAATGCTTAAATCACGCTTACGAAAAGATTAAAAAAGTATTAATACAGAATTGCCCCTTCCTGAATACTTGGATCACGAGGCAAAATCTATTATGGAAAGCTATGAAAATAAATTTAATTTTTATACAGCTATGAAATGGCATGTCTCCCTTTACCATATTGGAATCCGATTTGGACAAATATGCTTATGATCAAGTTCCTATAACCCCAATAAAAATGTAGTAATTTGTGGAATAGATGGGATGAATTATCCAAAATTTACAGAATTTATTGACAATTAAAATTACCTTTCCTATACTATGGAAAATTCAGGATGTCCATTTTTGCTTTTAATAGATAAATAGTCTGATAGATGAGAGATGTTTTTTTCGAGACCGGTCATGACTTTGAGCTTTCCAGAAAAGTGGTTTAAAAAGCAGTCATACTGCTTTTAAATAATTTTTTAGAAGGAGGGAAAATAACTTGAAAAAAAACGTGAGGAAAAAGCAGATCCGGGCTCTTAGTTTCGTAACTACTCTAGTAATGATTTATTCGATGCTCGTGCCTGGTTTTGCTGGGGCACAATCAAAGCAGCATGCTTCTGTGTCCATGAAGAACTCAAATGTATCGGCAGAGGAGAAGTTGAGCAATCGACTGATGAAACAGTACACCTCAGATGAAAAAGTAACATTTCTCATCAAATTTAAAGAAAAAGCTGACACCATGAAAGCGGCACAAAAAGCCAGATCAAAGGCGCAAAAAACCAATCTATCAGTATTTCAGCAGGAAATTGCCCAGCGTTCAGCGGTGATTGCTGAACTGAAAACCGTTGCACATGAATCGCAAGCCAATGTGAAAGAGTACCTGGAACAGGAAGCAGCGAAGGGAAATGCTGAAAATATACGAGAATACTATATTGTTAACGGGATAGCTGTCACAGCAACGAAAGAAGTTGCGGAAAAAATAGCATCATTTCCAGAAGTAGAAAAAATTTTGCCTAATGAAAAGCGCCAATTAATTGAAACGGTTGAGACGAGTGAAGATGCACCGGTCACACCTGCAAGTGTGGAATGGAATGTTGATCGGATTCATGCTCCCGATGTATGGGGGATGGGCATTGACGGAACTGGGGCAGTTGTTGCCAGTATTGATACAGGTGTTCAATGGGATCACCCTGCATTAATGGAAAAATACAGGGGTTATAATCCAGCAACAGGTGAAGTGGATCATACGTATAGTTTTTATGATCCCGTTTATGGTGAGACCGTCCCCCATGATATTGATGGACATGGAACACATGTGACCGGAACAATGGTGGGCAGTGAACCGGATGGATCCAATCAGGTAGGAGTAGCACCGGGAGCAAAATGGATTTCGGTACAGGCGTTCACTCCTGAAGGGGCATATGATGCAGACCTGTTAGCAGCAGCTGAGTGGATTATGGCCCCGGGCGGGGATGTATCGATGGCTCCTGATGTTGTCAACAACTCCTGGGGTGGAGGACCAGGACTAGATGAATGGTACCGGGATACGGTCATCGCCTGGCGGGCTGCAGGCATTTTCCCTGTTTTTGCAGCAGGAAATACATCTTTACTTAATCCGGGAGGTCCAGGTTCTGTAGTTGCCCCGGCGAATTATCCGGAATCTTTTGCAGTTGGAGCAACAGACAGCAACGATGAAATTGCGAGTTTCTCTTTGCGTGGTCCATCACCATACGATGAAATTAAACCAGATATTTCAGCACCCGGTGTAAATATCCGTTCTTCTGTGCCAGAAAATAGTTATGACAATTACAACGGAACGTCCATGGCAACCCCGGCAGTTGCCGGAGTAGTTGCATTGCTTCGATCAGCAGATTCCAGCCTGACTGTTGATGAAATGGAAGATATTTTAATCAATACGGCAACTCCAAAAACAGACAGTGAATATCCAGATGCACCGAATAATGCTTATGGACACGGTTTAGTGGATGCCTTTTCAGCAGTTTCAACCGTTGCTGATGGATTAGGTACCATTCAGGGACATGTGCTGAAAGAAGGAGAAGATGAAGAAGCACCGACATTTTACCACGAACCGGTATCTGAAACCTATGCTGGTGTGGATTTAGAATTAACGGTGGAGGCCAGTGATAATATTAGTGTCACTTCTGTTGAACTAAACTATCAAAAGGCTGATGGAAGCTGGAATACGGTTGAGGCGACAAGAACCTCCGGAGATTATTTATCTGGTGAGTATACGGCTTCCATTCCGGGGGAAGAACTTGAAACTGGCAACCTCATTTATAACTGGACGATTCACGATTTTGGAAATAATGAAGTCGTCAGCGATGACTATAGCGTCGATGTATTGCCCGGTATCACGAATGGTTACTCGGAAGATTTTGAAACGACACCGATCGGGTGGTATTCATTCGGTCAAAATTCAACCTGGGAATGGGGTGTGCCTTCATCTGGACCGGGTGAAGCGGTATCCGGGGAAAAGGTGTATGCCACCAACCTGGACGGCGATTATGAGAACACCTCTGATGCAACATTAGTGATGCCTCCTATAGAATTGCCTGCAGAAGAGGAATCATATCTGCAGTTTAAAAACTGGTATAACTTTGAATTAGGTTCAAGCGGAACAGCATTTGACTATGGCCAGGTTCAGATTTCACAGGATCTGGAAGAGTGGACAGAGTTACAGACCTTTGAAGGAACATCTGATGGATGGGAAAGTGTCGAAGTTGATTTATCCGATTATCAAGGTGAACGTGTGTACATCGGATTTAAAGTTTATTCGGATGGCAGCGTGACACGAGAAGGATGGTATTTAGATGATGTATCCTTATCCGAAACATCTATGTATGACAACGATACCGTTCCGCCAACATTTGAACATACCCCACCCGGCGTAACATATGAGGGAATGAACTTGCACTTACAAGTTCAAGTTTCTGATGATGTACGAGTCGGCTCTGTAACGCTCCATTATAAAGATGAACATGATGAATGGCAGGAGTTAGCTGCAGAACTTGTTGATGGCGGTGGAGAAACGGGTGAATTCAATGTAACGGTTCCGGGGGATCAAATAACCGGGGATTCGTTCACGTATAAATGGCTGATTCACGATTATGCCGGAAATGAAGTCGAGAGTGAAGAGTATGTCCTTACTGTAGAAGAAGGAGTCACGATAGGTTACTTTGAAGATTTTGAATCCACTCCTACAGGCTGGCAATCTTTTGGAGAAAACAACGTCTGGGAATGGGGAGCACCGGCTTCAGGTCCTGATGAGGCAGTTTCCGGGGAAAATGTATATGCAACCAACCTGGATGGCGAGTATGTCAATCGTATGGATGCCTATCTCCTGATGCCTGCTGTTAATGTTCCTGAAGGTGACGCATACTTACAGTTCAAGAGCTGGCATGACTTTGAACAATCCTCCTCAACCGGCAGAGCCTGGGACTACGGATATGTGGTTGTATCCACGGATCAGGAAAACTGGGATCAGCTGTTGATGTTCCAGGGTGAATCAGATGGCTGGGAAGATGTGATTTTAGACCTGTCCGAATATAGCGGACAGCGGATCATGATTGGCTTTTATGCCTACTCGGACGGCAGCATCACAAGAGAAGGCTGGTATATTGATGATGTTGAGTTAACGGATCAACCAGATGGTGAACCATCAGCTCCAGACGTTAAAACACAAGTGAATACAGCCACAAAAGATAAAAAAGTTGAAAAAACCGAACCGGCTGAGCAGAACATGAAGGAAGATGCAGACAAGGCTAAACCAACAGATGATCCTATCACAATAAACGGTCTGCCATTAAGTGCTCAGGTCACTGTGCTGGAAACCGGACGCTCCGTCTCTACCAATCCGGCAGATGGAACGTATTCACTTATTCATACAGCGGGTGACTTCACGGTGAAGGCTGAAACGTATGGCTTTGCTTCACAGGAACAGACTGTAACGGTAGAGGAAGACGCTGTGTCTGAAGTCAACTTTACTCTTGAGGAATTGCCGCAGTCCACAATTAGCGGAACTGTAACAAATGCAAAGACTGGGGAACCAATTGAAGGTGCTACAGTTCTTTTAGTGGAAGATGCCAATGTTGAACCGGTTGCCACAGATTCAGAAGGGTCATTTGCGCTTACAGGCTATCACGGCGACTACACTCTGCGGGTAATGGCTCGAGATTATCATTCACAGGATATGAACATTACCCTGGATGGAGATTTGACTCTGGACATTGAGCTTGAACCGTTCTACACCATTCCTGGTGGTGAAATTGGCTATGACGATGGTACGGCTGAAAATGCACGTGCTTACTATGATGCCGGGAACGCATGGGCAGTTAAAATGTCACTGCCGGAAGGAAAAGAATCGGCTATTGTTACAGAAGGTGTGTTCCAATTCTATGACACAGAATGGCCAGATCCAGGAGATACCCCGTTTGCGGTTGAAGTCTGGTCGGCTGGAGAAGATGGCATGCCTGATGAAAAATTAGCGGGTCCAATTGAGGCTGAAGCCATTCGGGACTTAAATCAATGGACGGTCGTTGATCTGCGTGAACACAACATTCAAGTAAATGGTGATTTCTTCATGGTTTATGTCCAGACTGCAGACTATCCAAATGTTCCCGGGCTGGCAACCGATGAAGATGGAACTTATGCAGGCCGTAGCTATGAACGAGTTGGAGGGTCCTGGGCCCAAACGCCTGCTGATGAAGGAAACTATATGATCCGGGCACGTGTAGCCTATGAGGTAGAATCTCCTATTATCACATCACCTGAAGATGGTCTTGTAACAAACGAAGAAACCATTACAGTGGAAGGCACTGCGTCACCGGCAACGGAACTTCGTCTCTTGAACAATGGTGAAGAAGTAGGTTCGACTGAAATAGATGAAACCGGCGAATTTGCCTTTGATACGGATCTCAATGAAGGAATGAACGAATTTACGGCCGTCACACTGATAGATGGAGAAGAAGCCAAATCCTCAGAGCCTATAACGGTTATTCTGGATACAATTGCACCGGATCTCATTCTGGAAAATCTAGAAGATGGCGACAAAATCAACCGTGAAACGGTTACTGTTGAGGGAAGGGTGTCCGATAAAAATCTGGACGCTGTACTGGTAAATGGGCAGGAAACAGAGATTTTAGAAGATGGAACTTTTGCGGAACGTATTCTGCTCGATGAAGGACAAAATGTTATCGAAGTATCTGCTACAGATCTTGCCGGAAATGAGACAACCAAAACCATTACAGTCGATGTTGATTTCACTCCACCTGTGATTGAAAACCTGATGCCAGAAGAGGATCAACATCTTGAAGTTGGAGATACCGTTATGATAGAATTTGACAGCGAACCAGGTCTTGAAGCTACGTATTCCATTTATATGCCGTTAACGAACTTAAGGCAAGAACTTTCTAATGCGATTGAACTGCCCATGATGGAAACTTCAGAAGGTCATTACGTGGGTTATTGGACAGTGCCAGGGGATCTGCAAGCAGAAGGTGCTGTCATTGAAGTAAAAGCCGTTGATGATTATGGGAACGAAACCCGTCAGATGGCAGAAGGAAAGCTGTATATTTCAGAAGATGATTCAGGAAATGACAATGGCAATGGAAAGGGAAAAGGAAAAGGCAAAAACAAGGGCAAAGAGAAAGGGAAAAATAAATAAGTAATGTTGATGCAAAGGGACCGCCTCAGGAAGCCGATGATTCGGCAGTGAGGCGGTCTTTTTTGTAGTACAGATGAACGAAGAAGAGTATGACTATTACATTTCCTCAGGAGCATCAATCCCCAGCAGACGCAGGCTTTCCTGAAGGACAATGGTTACAGCATGTACCATGGTTAGACGCTGCTTGATGCAATCATCTTGTTTCAAAATTTTTACATGGCCATAATATTTATTAAACGAACGGGCCAGGGATATAGCGTATCTGGCAATCTGGGAAGGGTCCAGCTGTTCCTGGGCGCGCCTGATGACGTCCGGGAATTCCTTTAACAGGGTGATGATCTCCCATTCTTTGTTCGTGCACGCAAAGGATTCTGCAAAGGTTTCGTCTGGTGTATAACGCCCTTTTCGAAGAACCGAACGGGCTCTTGCGTTCGTATATTGAACATAAGGGCCGGTCTCTCCTTCAAAACGAAGCATATCTTTCAGTGAAAAGTCCATGTCATTCATGCGATCGTTTTTCAAGTCATGAAAAATGATGGCGCCCACTCCAACCTGTTTAGCAACCGTTTCCTTATCCGGCAGATCGGGATTTTTTACTGAAATATTTTGATAGGCCATCTCAATGGATTCCTTCAGTACATCCTCGAGTAAGACGACTTTGCCTTTTCGAGTGGACATTTTCTTGCCATCTTTCAGTACCATGCCAAAGGGAACATGAGTCATGGAGGTGGCCCAGGAAAAGCCCATCTTTTTGAGCACCCCGATCACTTGCTGAAAATGAAGACTTTGTTCATGCCCGACCACATAAAGGGATTGAACAAAATCATAACGCTGTTTGCGATCAATAGCAGCCGTAAGATCTCTTGTCGCATAAAGGGTTGCCCCATCGGATTTTTTAATCAGGCATGGGGGCAGGTCTGCATCTGATAATTCCACGACAAGAGCTTGATCGGATTCGGTCAGTAGCCCTTTTTTCTGAAGGAGTTTCACGGTATCGTCCATTTTTTCATTGTAATAGGCTTCTCCGTTATAGGAATCAAATTCAATATTAAGGAGTTTGTAGATTCGGTTAAATTCATTTAGGGATGCTTCTTTGAACCATTTCCACAGATTTAGGGCTTCCTCATCGCCATCTTCCAGACGTTTAAACCACTTCCTGCCTTTTTCGTCGAGTTCAGCGTTTGTTTCGGCTTCCTCATGGAATTTGATGTATAGTTTAAGCAATTCCTTGATTGGATCTTCATTTACCTGCTGTTCGTTCCCCCACATTTTATAGGCCGCAATCAGCTTGCCAAACTGTGTCCCCCAGTCACCAAGGTAATTGATTTTAATGGGCTGGAATCCGCATTTCTCGAGGATGAGAGCCAGGGAGTTGCCAATCACTGTAGAGCGCAGGTGTCCCATGGAAAAGGGCTTGGCGATATTAGGAGAAGACATATCAATGGTGACAACCCCCTGGTTCCCGATATTCTGTGTGCCATAAGCGCTCTTTTTTTGAATAATCTCCGAAAGAACCTGCCGGGCAACGGTGTTTTTGTTCAGGAATGCGTTGACATACCCGCCTGCTGCTTCCACTTTTTCAAATAGGCTTGATGTTATGTTAGAACGTAGTTCCTGAGCGATGAGGTGTGGTGCTTTTCGTTCCATTTTAGCCAGTGAAAAACAGGGAAAAGCCAGATCCCCATGGTCAGGATTCTTCGGTTTTTCAATCAGTTTTTCAATCTGGTTTTGCTCCAGTTTGCCGTCGATAGCATGGAGAATACTGGATGCGAATTCTGATTGATCATTCATAAGTTTAGATACCTCCATTTGTAAAATATAAAAAAACTCCCGCCTCTTCCTTAGAAGAGACGAGAGTTTGCCTACTTTTCCCGCGGTACCACTCTTATTGTTCGTTGTCAGAACCTGCTCAAACTGGATAACGGGTAAACCCGGCACACCCTACTGAACCGTTCAGGTGCACATCTCAAAAGTCCGGTTCACCATTTGCTTCGCATCAGGCTCCCACCATCCCTGACTCGCTGCAAAGCTCCACAAATGACTACTCTCTTTATCATGGATTTTTTCATGTATGGTTTTTGAGTATTTTACTTCTGCCAGTAACCGATGTCAAGATGGAAAAATCAGATGGCTTTCTGTCGGAACACCGGGGTTCCACTAAAATCCAGTAACTGAGCAATCACGTTTTAAATAGGATGAATAGTAGCTATGGATATTGTAAAAACTCGGGCATATATTTTTGATAGCGTATAAACTCACAATATAGGAGTGGAAAACATGGGGGCCATTACGGGGGAAGAGTATATCAGACGGATTAATCGGTTGAACCCTAATGTATGGTTTGAAGGGAAGCGCATTCAAGGAGAGCTTTCATCTCATCGCGCTTTTAAAGGGGTCATGAAAAGCCAGGCAAAACTTTACGATATGCAGCATAAAAAATCCCTTAGGGACAAGATGACATTCCGCTCTCCAATAACAGGAGACCGTGTGGGAATGTCCTATTTAATTCCTGAAACAAAAGAGGATTTAATGAAAAGACGGAACATGATTCAGGAATGGGCAGGAACAACAGCCGGCATGATGGGGAGAAGCCCGGATTATATGAATACGGTTCTCACGGCATTAGCCTCATCAGCGGAACAGTTGAAAGGAGAGAAAAATTGTTTTCCAACACATCTGCAATCCTTTTACGAGATGGCAAGAGAAAAGGATTTGTGCTTTACCCATACTTTCATCAACCCTCAGGTGAACCGTTCGCAATTTTACCTGGGGGCTGAAGAAGAAGTGATTGCCGCAAGGGTTGTAGAACAAAATGAGGAGGGTCTTGTAATTAAAGGGGCCAGGTTGCTTGCGACCCAGGGCGGCATGACGGATGAGCTGCTTGTGTTTTCAGCAGCCGGGTGTCTGGATCCCGATCAAGCTTTTGCCTTTTCCATTCCCAGTCATACACCGGGTTTGACCTTTATGTGTCGGGAATCCTTTGCTTATAAAGATTCGTCCTTTGACTATCCTTTAAGTTCTCGGTTTGAAGAAATGGACACCGTTGTTGTGTTTGATCATGTTCTCGTTCCCTGGGAGCGGGTGTTTTTTTATAACAATGTTGAGATAGCAAACAGCTTTTTTAAAACAAGTGCCTTTCTTCCTATGGCTCTTCATCAGGTTGTATGCAGACAGACGGTGAAAACGGAATTTATTCTCGGAGTAGCTCAGATGATGGTCGATACGATTCAGATCGGAGAATACCAGCATGTCCAGGAAAAAATTTCCGAAATTATCGTAGCCCTGGAGATGATGAAATCTTTTTTGTCCCGTTCGGAAATGGAAGCGGAAAAAGACCAATGGGGTGTGATGCGGCCAGCATTATATCCGCTATTGGCAGCCATCAACACGTTTCCCCGTCAATATCCACGCTTTAGCGAAATTTTGCAGCAGCTCGGTGCCAGCGGACTTATGCTGATTCCATCAGAAAAAGATTTCGAATCTAAGATGAAAAAGAACTTAGATCAGTATTTGCAGGGGGCTACAAGAGATGCCAGAGAACGAGTGAAATTGTTTCGTCTGGCCTGGGATATGTGCATGAGTTCCTTTGGTTCTCGTCAAACACTTTATGAGCAGTTCTTCTTTGGAGACCCTGTCAGGCTTGCTTCTGTCCTGTACAACACATATGAACGGGATGAGTATGTTAAACGGGTGGAAAAATTTTTAAATAGGGAGGAATAATAAAGGATTTTCGCCACGTTTGAAAGGAGAACCTGTTTCTAGTACAATTACAATTTGTGTGCATTGATTGTACAAATATGTATTCCGATAGACAGGGAAGGAGTATTTGATGGTTTTTTCAAAATTGCTTGAAGCTGAAGTAGGACAGACTGACCCCGAAGAACGGAAGAAAGAACTGGAGGAGTTAGAGTTTCAGGTCTATCGAATGCGGGAGAACATGAAGGAAATCTCGCAGAAATATGATGTTATCGGAATTGATCAAACGAAATATTCGAATTGGGTTATTGTATTTAAGGAAGATGACGGCAACATTTGCAGAGTGATGCTGGACGATTGCCAGTCGCCCTTTCGCGGTTCCTGGGATTTTTGCATTCAGGCTGAATATACTGATCACAATAACATTCATATTGCGGACATTAAAGGGCCGGAAGATCAAGGATACGGTTCTGTGTTAATGAAATATTTAAAAGATATTGCGATAAAGCAGAATATCCGGGCGATCAAGGGTGATATTGTGAAAAGGGACTGGGATCATGTGGACCGTCTCGAGCACTTTTATTCGAAACACAACTTCAGAGTTCAACTGGATTTCGAAAACAAATCTGGATCTATCGAATGGAATCAAATGGACAGGTAAGGAAAAAATCAGCCAGAAGAATTGGCTGGTTTTTTAATAACGGGTTATGAATGGTTAAACGTTTCAAAAGAGTTTTCATGACAAGCTTTTTGTGTTCCCCCAGCACTCATGAGGAAAAAACTTTCAATCCACTTTTAGCACAAACGTATAAGATACTTCTCCGTCCGGCCATGTTGCAAAGACCTCATAAATGTAATGTCCGGCTTGAGAAGGAGCAGTCAATACATCATGATGAATGGGGATTTGTTTTTCTCTCCCATTCTCACTCCACAGGTAGACTGTCCATTGTGGTTCACCTTCAATGTCAACTCCCATTTCAGTCTCTGGAGGGACGACAATTTCATCAAAGCGTTCGGCGATCTGACCCGGGGATGCAGCATCTGTTTGAACTATTTCCGTATCAAAACCTTTTTTAATTTCCCATCTAAAATGACCAGCTTCCATATTGTGTTTTGTATCATTTATAACCACAAAACCTTGAGGAATATCAGGTGGAAACCCACTGTTCTTACGGTGATTATTCTCCTGGGCATTTGTACATCCAGCAAGCCATATGGCTGCAAGAAAAAAAACAATACCTTTCCATATTTCACGTCCCATTGTTCTTACCTCCTTTAACGTTTTGACGGGAAAACCATGAAAAAGTTTCACGTTCGGCATATAAATGGTTTGAACTTTCATAAAATGTGGAAGATAATATAGTAAACACTATGGATGAGGTGAAAATGATGAGTGAAGTACTTTTTACATCCAGTGCTACCGCAAAAGGCGGCCGGAGAGGTCATGTGAAATCTGACGATGGTCTCATTGACTTAAAAGTGGTTATGCCTACGGATGGTACAGGCGAGAAGGGGACAAACCCTGAGCAATTGTTTGCTGCGGCCTATGCGGCTTGTTATGATGGGGCTTTTAATCTAGTAGCGAAGAAAAAGAAAAAAGAGGTAGATTCCACGGTTACAGCAGACGTCAGTTTCCTTAAAGATCCGGCTGACAATGGTTTTAAGATAGGGGTTGTATTGAACATTGAAGTAAAAGGTGTCTCCCAGGAAGAAGCAGAGGAACTTGCAGCTCTTGCCCACGAAGTATGTCCATATTCAAAAGCAACGAGAGGAAACATTGATGTTCAGTTAAAGCCAAGGGCATTGTAAAAAACGGAAGACCGTTTGATTTGAAACTTCTGTCTGAGGCTAACTTTAAAAAGCACCTGTAATGGACAGGTGCTTTTGATCATACCTAAAACCCAATCAAATGTTTCAATATTTTTATATCCCCTCTGTATTCATCAGAACGATCCGCCAGCCATCGGGATCTTCAATGGTAACCCCTTTTTCGTTCCAGTATGGATTCTCCGGTTCAACCTCAGGATATCCCATTGTTTCTAACCGCTCTGCAATGGCCACAAGCTTTCTATCGTCTGGAATATAAAAAACAAGCAGGTTATCTCTGGTAGGAGCGGGGCACGGGCTTCCATCTTTATGAGATGTAAACTCCAGATGGTAATCCGAACCAGGGAGTCCGAGCATGATCCCGTCATATCCTGCATGATCCTCAAAACTCCCTATCGGTTTTAAGCCCAGTCCCTTTGTATAAAAGTCTATTACTTTTTCCAGCTGATTCGTCGGCCGGGCTACACGGAACTGTATCACTGGCAAGTTTTCGCTCCACGGTTCCATCCAGATCACCATCTTTCTATCGTTTTTAATGTGATTATAGATTAAGATTCCATGAAATCATATGGACCCGGGGAGGATAGGAAATCATTCTTTTGGATGAACCTGTGCTTTTTCAGCTGCGATGAAGAAGCGGTGAGATTTAAACTGGATATAGCCCTTTTCCATAATGGTTCGATGGAGTTCATAAAGCTGATCCATATACTTTTCCACTGAAAAATCCGGGATTTGCCACGAAATAGCTTTCAGGTAATAAACAATGGCTCCCACATCATAAAATCTGGTGTAAGGAAACTGTTCATACTTTTTTATGATATGGAAGCCCGCTTTTTTAAGTTCTTTTTCTGCATAGTCCAGGTTCCAGTGACTAAATCCATCATCTTTGTCTGCTCCCAGCCATTCATTGAGTTCCGCCATGTCAGAGCCTCCCACCTGCTGGGTGATGAATTGCCCGTCGTCTTTCAAAATCCGGAAAACTTCCCATGGATAGTATGATTCATGACGGTTGATAATGACATCAAACTGGTGATCATCAAAGGGTAGTGTCTCATCATTTTCGACCATACGCACGTTTACGCCCAGGGGTTTCAGGTTCCTTCTGGCAATCGGAAAATTTGGGGCATATCCTTCTGTTGCATATGTATCCTGTGGCAAAGGCTGAAGAGCGGTCAAAAACTCTCCCCCTCCTGTACCCATATCCAGCATGGTTTGTGCCTGTCTCAGATAAGGGAGCAAATAACTGGCGTAGCTCCATTCCAGCGGTTCACTATCCAGGCGGCCGGTGTCTTCGATATAAGAAAAGTCCCACCCTGTAAAAGGCTTTTGAGATTCGTCTATTAAAAACTCAAAAAGCTGATTTTGATTCACAGATCTCACTTCCTTTCCGGCAAACGTTTAGCTCACCTCATCTTCATTCAGTTGGACATATCCCTGGAGAATGACCTGAAGCAGTGCAAAACTCAGTTCGGCATCATGAATGGCATTTTGTCTGAATTGTTCAAAACATTCAACAATGCTCATTTTCATCACGTTGATGTTTTCATGAGATTCAAGTTTCTGGGTTCCTTGAGCGGTAATGTCGTCGGTGAAAAAAAACATGAGTGACTTCATTGGTGCGCCAGGACGCTGGCCACAGTTTCCCCAGGTATGTCAGTTTTCCGCACTGGTAACCTGTTTCTTCCGTGAATTCTCGTCGGGCAGCCACTTCCAGCTGCTCTCCCTTTTCCACTCCCCCGCCCGGAAGCTGAATGACGGTATGTTTAATCCCCTGGCGAAACTGCTCGATTAAAATAAAATGGTCGTCGATTTTTCCTAAGACAACAACGGACTCGTGGCTTTTTTCGTGTAAAAAAATACGTTCCTTCTGGTCTTGATAAATAAGGGTGTGCTTGTTTTCAAATACTTGGTCCATAGATTGATCCCCCTCTAAGTGTTTGTCGTAGCTGATGAATGTTGATCTCCCCGGTTCGGGTTTTCACGCACTAACGATGAAAACTGCCATACAGCAAGTGATACCAGCAATAGTCCCCAGGTCGGCACCGGTACCGCACTGTAAATATCAATATCCCCCCAGACACCGAACGCCAGTGTTAATAGTATAATGAGCAGACTTTGAATACTGGCCCACAGACTGGAAAAACGTCCAATGCGGTCATGGGGAATCATTCGCTGAAACAGCGTTAACATGCCGGCATTTCCAGCAGCTTGCCCGATCCCCAGCAGGAGGAAAGAACTCAAAGCTACCCAGTATCCAGGGCTATGAGCAAATCCCATATATCCAAGGGTGGAGAAAAGGAGTCCAACTTTCACTAATGTTCGGTTTTCAATAGACTCAGATATTCTGGAAGCCAAAATGGAACCAATGACATACCCTGCTCCTGCTGCACTTACGAGATAACTGTACTGGGTTTCACTGAGACCCAGGACTTCATCAGAATAAATCCACTCTAGAGCATCTAGTGCCATCCCTATGGATAGTGCAATCCGAAAGGTAATAAAAAAACGGACAAATTCCTTCTCCCTGATGGCGGTAGTCCATACGATCCGGAAGTCTTCATTCCAGGTTTTCCAGAGGGCTTTTGTGCGGGAAGACGATGATTGTTCTTCAATATTGGGAAGCTGCATTAAAAAGAATGCTGAAACAAAAAACGTAACAGCATTAATATAGATAATGGTCTCGGGTGATACTATGATCAATAGAATCCCGGCCATGGCTGGTCCAATTACGATGCCCCCAGTAGTTACGGCCTGATAGATTCCATTAAAGGTTCTCCTTTTTTCATCGGGAACCAGTTTTGCAATGTAAGCCATCGAGGCAGGACCGAAAAATGCACTGCAGGTGTGGACGGCAAAAATCAGCAGATACATCAAAAGGATATTTGGTAGGAAAGGCAATAGCAGCATCAAACTTCCCCGGATGATATCCATTACAATCATTGTTTGTTTTTTGCGTCTTCGATCCACGATTCCCCCGGACCACGATTTAATGATGAAACCGGCGAGTGGTCCTAAAATCCATAACATTGCTACAAGTGAAGCAGATCCGCTCATTTCATAGACCAGTATATTAATAGCAATTAAATACATAAAATCACCGATGGACGATATGCCCACTCCTGCAAACAGGGGAAAGTAAGGCCTGAGCAGCCAGATCATCAGCTATCCTCCTAAAATGGTTTCATAGGATTGTACTTGAGGATATTATACAGGAAAATACGGGAAAATGGTTATGCCGGTTTCAAGAAATTGGTTGTGGGAAACCTTGAATAATCGATGAAGGTTTTATTTTCAGTGGTTTAAAAAAGTTGTATCCGTGATCCCTTTCATTAAGGATATAACAGGAGGAGATTACCATGAAACGATTTTGTATATTTGTCGTTGTAAATGGAGGAAGTTCCGAAGATTATAAAGCAAGTGCCATTAAGTTTGAAGAATGGGGACGCGTGAGAGCGAATGAATAGATGGTGGTTTGAAAATCGTGCTGATGGGTGCTATCGCAAACAAACGCTAAAAAAAGTAAAACATTAAGCCCACCTTTGTGGTATATGTGAGGCCAGAATACCGCAGAAAGCGAGTTTCCAGTGACCGGCTCCCGCAATTGCGAATGGATCATGTGGAGTCTCTATAAAAAAGTGTGCTTGAAAAACCATCCAGGCACACTCTATCAAAAAGTACGTTCTTTATGCTTTAAGGGTATTTTCCCATCGTAAAAATCTTTTCTGCTTATATGTTTTTCTCCTTCCTCAGTAAGGGCAACCGATATTTGCTTAACTTCTCCATCTTCTACTTTGTATATATATTTAGCGTAAGGTTCATCATTAAAAATCACATGAACGCTATGCAATGGAAGCTTGCCAATTTTTCCATCGATGCGTTCAATATCCGATGGTTGATAGTTTTTTTCTTCATAAAGGTAATGTTCAACTGTTTTTTCCATTGAATGTAACTTTGCTTGATGATAAGTGAATATTCCGATAAAAATAAGTACTATGGACAAAACAGCCATCACCAGAAACTTTTTCCCTTTCATTAAGCTGGCCCCTCCTTCAATAATATCATATCACTTCTTGAATGGTAAAAAATTACTAATATTAAATATGATGCCACTTGACCATTTACATATTTTGCTATCCATAGAATAATAGATACAGATAAAAAATATCATTTTCAAGGAGGTAATTTTATGTTCGTTAAGAAGAAAATGATGTTTTTGCTTATCACCATTTTCGCGTTATTTCTAGGGCCAATATCATCTTATGCTACAACTTCTGAAGCAAACGGAAACGTTGGCCCTCAATATGTACCCGGTCCTTACTACCCAGGGACAAATGTTGAAATGGAACCTGGAGATGTCCTGGTTTCGCCAAAAAACTGGAGCTCAACTAAATTTTTTGGTCATGTAGCTATTGTAGGAGATGATTACTATATTTATCATTCACACCCTTACGAGGATGGGGGAGTTAAAGATACAGTCAATGAATTCATGAGTCGTCATGGTCAGGGAGATACAATAGAAATATATAAACCAAGAAAAGGGGCAAGTGATGCTGGAGTCTGGGCGGCAAATAACTATGATGAAAATAGCAACTATACGTTAACGAATCATGATCTGGGTGACATCGCTAACAATTATTGCTCTAAATTTGTATGGCAAGCTTTTTGGTTTGGAGCTGGATTTGATTTACTTAATCAAGGCTTGACAGATGAAGATTCAGAAATCATTACACCATCAGAAATTGAGAATTCGGATGATCTGGCATACAAAGGAAGGTTTGATGCAGATTATTAATCGACTTCGAGCATTTTAATTTAGAAACGGGCTGCCCAATCGCAGCTCGTTTCTAAGATTAATTTGTTATATATTATACACTAACTAATGATCTGGTGAAGATTTCTTTGTTCTCTTCTTTCTAGATTGATTCTACTCCTCAATTTCTATAACTCTACGATATTTTTGATCGATTACCACTTACTTCTACTTCGCCGTCTTTAATTTTTCTCCTTCTGCTAATTGTTCATAGTTGATGGTACGATGCGCTTGTTCCAATCATCTCAGTATGGTAATTTTAGGTTAACATTGTATAGAGGAGAAAGGATAAATGGGAAACAACGTTCAGTATACCGTTTGTTTTTGTCAGGCGGGGCGATGATATTTTGATGCTGAATCGGGAAAAGAAGCCGAACCAGGGTCTATGGAATGGTGTAGGAGGAAAAATCGAGGAGGGGGAAACACCTCTGGAAAATGTGATCCGTGAAGTGTATGAGGAAACGGGATTGAAATTGAGTGATGCTGCATTTCGGGGAATGGTGAACTGGAAATCAGACGGAGCTCTGTATGGACCTATGTATGTATATCTGGCTGATTACCCGGCTGCTCAGATAGTAACCACCCCGAAAAAGGTACGGGAAGGGATTTTAGACTGGAAACCGATAAGCTGGATTATGGCTCCGGAAAATCGTGGAGTGACTGCAGATATATCTAAATATTTTAGATATCTTTTTGACGAATCTGCAACCTTTGAACATCTTTTTATTTATATAAATGGCAAGTTGATTGATTATGTGCGAAAGACTATTCCGGAAGCAGAGTTAGAAAAATGTTCTTCATATGGGTCAAAACAAGACTGAGACGAAAGTGAGATGCCCTTCATAGGGTTGATGAAGACCTAAACAGGGGGAAAGTACGAAAAATTGTCCCTCATCGAGGGGAAATAGGCCAAAACACGGTTAAAACGAACGAAACAGGTCCTTTATAAGGTGAAGCAACAAGAGCCCCCGGGTCTATCAGGCCCGGGGGTTTTTGGGGGGAGGAAATGCTTATCAAATTTTAAATTTGCTAATTGCATCCTGTAACTCCTGTGCCATTTCGGCCAGTGTTTTCGTTGCGGCGCTGACTTCTTCGGTTGATGCGGTCTGTTCTTCTGTTGCCGTAGCCACTTCCTGGGCAAAGCCGGCGGTCTGCTGGGTAATACCATTGACTTCTTCCATGGATTGTACGAGTGAAGTAGTCCCCCGGTTAATCTTTTCAATCGAATGGGTTACCTCTTCCATATGTGAAGAAATTTCTTCGACAGCACTAGATATGCCTTTGAAGGATCGCCCGGCATCATTTACGAGCTGCGTTCCTTCTTTGACCGCTTCTTCACCGCTGGACATTGATGCAACGACCTGTTTTGTGCTTTCCTGAATATCGTGAATCAGTTCATGAATTTGTTTGGTAGACTGCCCGGATTGTTCAGCCAGCTTGCGCACCTCGTCGGCAACGACGGCGAAACCTTTTCCATGCTCTCCTGCCCGGGCTGCTTCTATAGCTGCATTTAAGGCAAGCAGGTTCGTCTGTTCAGCAATATCCGTAATTAAAGCCACAATCTTTTCAATTTCAGCAGACTTGTTATTCAACATTTCAATAACCTGTGCAGTTTCTTCAGTCTGAGATGTAATGATTTTCATTTGCTCTATAGCCTGATTGACAATGACTTCTCCCTGATCGGCCTGTTGAGATGTGCTTGTCGATGATTCATTTACTTTATCAACCTGACTGGAGATGGTTTCTACATCTTTAGAAATTTTGGTGACAAATTCGGTAGAATCTTCTACTTTTTTCATTTGTTCTTCAGCACCAGATGAAACTTCCTGAATGGACCCGGCGATTTGTTCAGCCGCTTTTGATGTTTCGTCGGCGTTGGCGCTTAATTGTTCCGATGAAGCGGCCACCTGTTCAGATGTATCCATTACTTTGAAAATGAGTGCTTTCAGGTTATCTACCATTTTATTGAAGTTTTCTGCAAGGTTTCCGACCTCATCCTTACTATTCATGTTGATATGGTCCACGGTCAAATCTCCATTTGCCACTAATCCGATTTGTTTTGCAACGGCATTAATCGGATTCGCAATCCGGCTGCTAAAGAACCAGATTATGACGGCACCAATAAGCAAAGCTGCACCGAGTGTAATAAATAGTGTATACAGAATGCTGTTGGCTTCTTTATTAAAGTCCATCATATAAGTGGATGCCGCAACAATCCATCCCCAGTTTGTCTCCTGTTCTACGTATGTAACCTTGGGTGCAATGGTTTCCGCATCATTTGGCAGAGGCCAGTCATAATAAGTGAATCCGCCACCTTCCATTCCTTTATTGACCATTTCCTGTCCAAATTTCCTCCCGTTTTCGTCTTCTTCTTCCCAGATACTCTGTCCTTCAATCGAAGGATGGGCGATCAAGACACCCTTTTCATCGAGAACAAAGAAATAGCCATTTTCACCAAGATCAACTTTTTTGTCAATGGTTCTTGTACCATCATCCTGTTTCGGACCGATTAATTCAGTTCGGACCCTTTCCTGGGCTTCTTCCATAGTCAGTGTACCCTTTTCCACTTCTTGATTGAGTGAATCAATTAATTTCACGGCCATTCGAACATTATTTTTTAAATTGGTCCCCCCCAGTGTGTCCAGAGCATCTTTGCTGGAATGGTAGCCTGTGATTCCAATCAGCAGAGAAGGTACCGCAAGAATGACTAAACTCATAACAATTAATTTTGTTTTTAACGATCTGAAATTGATTTTTTGAAACATGTTCATTCAAAAACTCCTTTCATCCTTAATAATTGATGATTCGGCGATTATTAAATCATTTTTTGGTCATTTTCCGCTGATCTGTGATTCGAATGTTGGGGTGAGATCGGTATACTTAAGTAATATCCCTGTACATGATCAAACCCTTTTATCCAGCTGTTACCATGACTCTGCTCCTTTAACAGTCACTTGTTTCTTTTTCTGGCCATAACAGTAAAACAGCTATCCTTATCCTTTTAATGTCCTTTATAGAGGAACGGTCAACTTCCAGGTAGTCAGAGGGCTATTGATTCAGCTAGCGAACAACTATAGCCTGTCCCAAGATTATGGAAGCTGTTTTTTGATCCCGTATTCTGCAAACGATTTAAAATCGGGATGGCACTTTCATAGTCATGCTTTATGTGATAGTAAGTGTAAATTTGTATTGGAGGAATTAGGGGCGCTTCATTGCTCTCTTTTTGACACGGAACAAAGAACGTCTGAGGGTTTTCACGGATCTGATCATTTCAGCAAATGGTCCTTTAGCCTGTTCTGGGAATTCCCTGTTGTACCTGAGATGAGAAGCATAAAAAAGGATAAGCTTCTTCATCGCAGCAGCTGTTTTAATTCATTCATTAATCATGATTTCAATACCTGACCGGACAATTTTATGATCATCTGCGATAATAATTCGTATAGGCATGACCTGACCCCCGGAATATGATAAATTATAAAATAGATGTCAAAAGGACCAAAACAATTCTACTATTATAGAAAATTTTAGGCTCTCCCCAATGAAGTGTGCTGAAAATTGAAAAATGCAGAATCTTCCTCTATTGTTAATAGTAACCCAAACCAAAACCAATAGAAAGGAAGA
>NZ_SMAN01000030.1 GCF_004342905.1 Melghiribacillus thermohalophilus
TCCATTAATATTTCATTCATTATAACAGGTTAATAAACAAAAAACCCCAGCTAGGGACTTTTTGTTATTTGTCCACTAACTGGGGTATAGTTCAGTAAGGACATGACGGGTCTTACTTTATGGTACAGTTTCGTATTGACATAGAAGAATTTCGCCTTTAATCCAGCTTCATTTAACAGCTTCGGAATCATCCGGTTGGCATGTTTTATTTGTTTGACCTTCTTATCAGCGAGATACATGCCCACAAGCCCTTTGGCCACTAACCGGTGGAATCTTCTGTCCGGCAGAGATCGCAAGCGTTCTTCCGTTTCTTTAATAAAGTAAAGGAAGCGCTTTTCCATCACCAGCTCATCGGGATAATAACTGCAAAAATTTAAATCACCCTCTTCTTCATCTTCCTGCTGGTCAATATAATAATCCAGCAAAATATGGAGCCCCTGCATATATGGAAAGTAGCTCTCAAATATCTTTTCAGCCAGTTGAGAGGACGCCCTTCCGTCTAAACCATAGGAAACCAGCGCAAAAATCCCAAGGGTAGAACCGGCGCAGGCAGAAAATTCATACCAGCTCAAATCCGGCCAGCTGGATGAATAGTTCTGAAACCAATTTTTCAGGCGCGGAACACGCTCTTCTTTTTTTACATGTTTATGTACCTGAAGATCAATATACAAGGATGCAAGCTTTTGTAAAAAGGGCTGTATTTCTTCATAGCGATCAATATGACTTAACGTTTTTTGGCACGTGGTTACGAGTTCCACAAGATAACCATTGTCTTCCTGTTCAATTCGGTACTTATAATAATTTTTTATTACATGACCCGGGGTTAAGGCATCGGTCATCGATTGATGAAGAAAAGAGAAATCCACCGGATCCAATGATGTGCTCCTGTCACAAAGATTATCCAGATAATCGCTGATGGTTTGATAAGCAACGATAAACCTTACAGCTTCTTTCCACCGCTTTCTGGCAAGTATGGCGTAAACCGAGCCCCCTTCGCAATGAAAGGTTTTCGTCTGGATACTGGAAAGAGCCTGCCTCTTTAATTCTTCATCAGGAATTTCGGCTGCTCTTTTTTTCCAGTAAGCAAGTTCCTGATGCACCTGGGGAAAAATTTTGCTGTAGCTTAGTCCAACTAAGTGCAATGAACCATTAGGTATGGAAATGCTCAATCATATACCCTCCATTTCTTTATCCAGTACCTGTTCAACAAAAGACAGAGCATATTGGAATACTTTTTCCCGTTCGGGCTCGTTAAAAATTTCATGATATAAATGATCCCATTTTTTATATCGTTTAAACGAAACTTTCACCTTTTGATACCATTTTTCGACTTGATCCTCATACACTAATAAGTCTTCTCCTGCCTGCATGACCAGGGTAGGCACATCGGGGTAATCATCAATGCTGGCAAACGCCTGGTCAATGGCTCGGACAAATTCATGGTACCAGCGGACAGACACTTTATCCAGAATATAAGGGTCATTTAAATCTCTTGTATGGAAGTCCGGGTTACGAGTCCCTGTTTTAGGGGCCTGTCTTGTTTTTACACGCAGACCGGGATAGATCCAATTAATGATTTTTGAAATAGAGTGAACAGCCCTGGAGGGGCCTCCTTTGATCCCCAGAGCTGGCGAAGATAAAATGACTCCAGTGATATCCGGGTGCTGTTCTTCCATGGTCCGGATCACAGCCAGCCCTCCCATGCTGTGACCGAGAAGAATGACATCGGAGTGAAGGTTTTTGGCTTCTTCAATCCACGATGAAATGGCCTCTATATATTCGTCAAAGGAAAGAATGTGACCTCTGTTTTCTTTCTGTTCACCCTGTCCGGGCAAATCTCCGTAAACAACATGAAACCCATGATCATTCCACTGTCTTGCCAGCCATTCGTACCTTCCTGAGTGTTCAAAGGCACCGTGGACGAGAACGATGGAGCCCCTGGCATTTTTATGATACACGGTTTTCATAGGCATTCACCCCGCTAACAAACCGGTTCTTTTGTTATACTAATCATAACATACCTTGAATGGAGGAGTTTAAATGATCTGTGAATATAAAGGGAAAACACCAGATATTGCAAAACATGCATTTATTGCACACGATGCAGTCATAACCGGTGATGTCATCATTGGTGATTACTCCAGCATATGGTTTGGGACCATTATCCGGGGGGATGTAGCACCGGTACGAATAGGCAAGGAAGTCAATATTCAGGATCAAAGCATGCTCCATCAAAGCCCGGATATGCCTCTGATGATCGAGGACGGGGTAACGGTAGGTCACCAGGTTCTCCTTCACTCTGCCATTATCAAAAGACACGCATTGATCGGTATGGGCAGCACCATTCTGGACGGTGCTGAAATAGGGGAAGAGGCTTTTATCGGGGCCGGAAGTCTCGTACCCCCCGGGAAAAAAATCCCTTCCAGAACACTGGCCTTTGGTCGTCCCGCTAAAATCATCCGGGAATTAACCGATAAAGATTTTAAAGAAATGAATCGAATCCGGAAATCTTATGTAGAAAAAGGACAATATTATAAAAGTGTTTTCAATAAATAATGGATCCTTTGAATCATTAGAGTAAACGAATGTATACTTCGGATATGTTTCATGACATCCGGTCATTAAAGGAGAGTTCCCGATGATATTAGGATTGCTCATTTTTTCAATTTTCATGACGGCGATATTATTCGGATTAAAAGGGCTTTATCCAGCATACAGAAAAACGTTATCTCACTACGGGATGTTGTATTTTATCATCTCTCTACCTCTGGGAGCGATTTTTCTGCATCAGCATAAAGAGATCGTCTGGCCATCCATTAAAGCCTGGGTTCAGCAGGACCATCCGGTGGTCGAGCATGCCTTTGCTGATGACCTGACAGACAGGGAAGGCGATCCGTTCTCTTCCACCTTTATTGAACCTTATCAATTGAAGGAATCTGTTTCTCTTCAAGCACCACTGATCAACCAGTTCCCCGAATTGCCACGGGGATGTGAAGTCACATCGCTGGCCATGTTGATGCAGTATCACGATATCGAGGCAGACAAAATGTCGCTGGCCAGGGAAATTGAAAAGGACAAAACCCCCTATCAGGTAAAAGGAAATAAAGTTTACTTCGGCAATCCAAATAAGGGTTTTGTCGGAAACATGTATTCATTAAATGAGCCGGGATATGGGGTTTATCACCAGCCTCTTAAAAAACTGGCGGAACAATACGCCGGAGAAAGGGTCAGAGATTTAACAGGAAGTTCGTTTTACGAAATTCTGGCAGCTTTAAATCGTAATGAACCGGTAGTTGTGATCACGAATGTAACATTTCAAAAACTCCCCGATTCCGCTTTTATGACCTGGCATACCCAGGATGGACCCATTCAAGTTACGATGAAAGAGCATGCCGTGCTCATTACGGGATACGATCGGGATTATATTTATTTCAATGATCCGATTGACGGAAAATCAAAAAAAGCGCCCTTCAACGACTTCGTTGATGCCTGGGTGCAAATGGGAAAGCAGGCTATAACCATTAGGAATGGGTAAGCCTGCTTTTTACCTGATCTTCTTGTTTAAACGTTTCCGGATCGAATTTTTTTTCTACAAACACCTGATGCCAGAGCATAAACATTAACACGGTCCAGATTTTTCGGCTGTAATCTCCCTTGCCCAGGGCATGACTCTCTAGCAGCTGAAGTACGAACTGTTTGTTTAAATATTCCTCTGTTTGACTTTCTGCAATCAAATTTTTTGCCCAGTCATACAGTTCTTTTTTCAGCCAGTGGCGAATAGGCACAGGGAAACCGAGCTTCTTGCGGTCTATGACATGATCTGGAACAATTCCTCTGGCAGCTTCCCGTAAAATCCACTTTGTGGTTCCATTTGTGATTTTTTCAGAGACGGGAATTTCTCTTGCGACCCGGAATACTTCTTTATCGAGAAATGGGACCCTGAGCTCGAGGGAATGGGCCATTGTCATTTTGTCCGCTTTTAGTAAAATATCTCCCCGAAGCCAGGTGTGGATGTCGATGTATTGCATCTGATGAACCGGGTCGTCTCCCTGGACCTGCCGGTACATGGGATCGGTAATTTGCTGATAAGGATGATTCGGATCGTAATTTTTGAGCAGCTTTTGTTTTTCTTTTTCTTCAAACATTTTGGCATTGCCGATATAGCGTTCATGGAGTGGTGTCGTACCCCGCTTAAGGAAGCTTTTTCCCTTGACACCTTCAGGCAACACACTGGCTACGCGCTTGAGCAGTTCTCTGGCAGGGGCTGGGACCGATTGAAACATTTTTAAAGATTCCGGTTCCCGGTAAATATTATAGCCGCCAAATAATTCATCCGAACCTTCCCCTGACAGGACAACAGTAACATATTTACTGGCTTCCCTGGCTACAAAATATAAAGGGACACAGGCCGGATCTGCCAGTGGATCATCATTGTGCCAGATGATTTTCGGAAGTTTTTGTACGTACTCATCAGGAGAAATCACATATGAGATGTTTTCTACCCCTAATACCTCCGCTGATTCCTTTGCTACATCAATTTCTGAGAACCCCTCTCGCTCAAATCCAACAGAAAAGGTTTGAATCGCCGGATTCACTTCACGGGCCAATGCAACGATGAATGTTGAATCAATCCCGCCAGATAAAAATGAACCAACAGGTACATCACTTCGCATATGTACCTTAACTGAATCAAATAAAACTTCCCGAATTTTATGCACCCAGTCTTCAGAAGCCTGAACAACTGGTTTGAACGTGGCATGGAAATATCGGGTAAAGGATATCTCCCCTCCGGGTTTGACTGTAAAATAATGACCGGGCTCCACTTTTTGAATTCCTTCCGTTAAGGTAAAAGGTTCAGGGACATACTGGAAACTAAAATAGTGCTGCAAAGCTTGCAGATCCACCTTTTCCTTCTCGAGAAGATATCCAATACTCTTCTTTTCCGAGGCAAAATAGACCCCATCTTCATGTTCATAATAGTATACTGGTTTAATTCCAAAAGGATCTCTTGCCCCATAGAGGGTTTGTTCTTCTTTGTCCCAGATTAATACCGCGAACATTCCCCGTAAATGCTGAAATGCTTTTTCACGATATTTATGAAACATGGCTGCGATGACTTCTGTATCGGATTCCGTCTCGAATCCCAGCTGATCCTTCTGTAGAGTTTCTTTTAACTCTACATAGTTATATATTTCTCCATTAAAAACTATCCAGTAACGTTCATTTTCATAACTGAGTGGCTGTTGTCCACTGTCAATGTCGATAATGCTTAAACGTCTGAAACCAAATGAGATATATTCATCATGATAATATCCTTCGTCATCTGGCCCTCTATGTTCAATGAGATCATTTTGTTTCTGAAATCGTTCTTTTTGGTGTTGTTCCAGAGATTCAGGTATATGTCGAATCAAGCCTATGAAACCACACATGATGTTTTTGCCCTCTCTTTCTATTCATAAAGCATTCACTGAAACTGAGTATATCATACTCCGTTATACATTACGACTCAATGTAAATACAAACAACATTTTCACATAATGTTTTTCGGCATTTTTCGTTTTTTGGTCATTTTCCTGGATTCGGAATAAAAAATCCCTGCATGCTCCAGATTCATTGCGGAGAATGCAGGGGAATGAAACAATGATTAAATGTTCAGTACTTTTTTCAATTGTTCAACTCGGTCTGTTTTTTCCCAGGTGAATTCTTCCTCATCCCGGCCGAAATGACCATAAGAGGCTGTCTTTTTATAAATCGGTCTTCTGAGATCAAGCATTTTTATAATGCCTGCAGGCCTTAAATCAAAAACGTTGCGGACTGCTTCCACTAATTTTTCTTCGGAAACTTTGCCCGTTCCAAAAGTATTGATGGCAATGGAAACGGGACGGGCAACCCCGATCGCATAGGCCAGCTGCACCTCACAGGAATCTGCTAACCCTGCTGCAACAATGTTTTTGGCTACATATCGGGCAGCGTATGCCGCAGAGCGGTCAACCTTCGTTGGGTCCTTCCCGCTAAAAGCACCACCTCCATGTCGGGCATAGCCCCCGTAGGTGTCAACAATAATTTTCCTCCCAGTTAAACCCGCGTCTCCCTGTGGACCTCCAACGACAAACCTTCCCGTGGGGTTGATCAAATATTTTGTGTTCTCTGTCAGTAATTCTTCAGGAACAACCGGAGAAATAACATGTTCTTTTAAATCCTTTTGTATTTGATCAAGGGTAATCTCTGGATGATGCTGGGTTGAGATGACAATTGTATCGACGGCTACAGGGTTATTGTTTTCATCGTATTCAATCGTTACCTGTGTTTTTCCATCAGGCCTTAAATAATGAAGGGGCCCTTCTTTTCTGACCTGGGCCAATCGTTTAGATAGCTTATGCGCCAGTGATATTGGAAGAGGCATCAGTTCTTTCGTTTCATTGCAGGCATACCCAAACATTAATCCCTGATCTCCTGCTCCGATTTGTTCGATTTCTTCTTCCGACATCTGGCCTTCCCTTGCTTCCAGGGCTTGATTGACACCCATGGCAATATCAGGGGATTGCTCATCAATGGCCGTTAAGACAGCACAGGTTTCCGCGTCGAAGCCATATTTTGCCCTTGTATAGCCAATATTCTTCACAGTATCACGTACAATTGCCGGAATATCGACGTAGGTTGTGGTTGATATTTCTCCAGTAACAAGAACCAGTCCGGTTGTCACCGTCGTCTCACAGGCCACACGGGCATTTGGATCGTTTTTTAAAATTTCATCAAGAATGGCATCAGAAATCTGGTCACAGATTTTATCCGGATGCCCTTCTGTAACCGATTCTGATGTAAACAGGTGTCGCTGATTTGACATACCGTTTCTTTCCTCCTTTAATACGTACGTTGAAAATACGGACCTCTACCCAGTTTATGAGAAACAAACCACAGCTGTAAAATGGACGTGGTGGTATGGTGTTGCAATTCCATAAGAAATAAAAAACCTTTCCCAGCTCTTCAGAGGAAAGGGAAAGGATTCCTTTCGCTCTTATCGATCAAGACAAAGTCTTGCATCAGGTTAGCACCTTATCACGCTTCCGTGATGGTTGCCGGGCTTCTTTGGGCCTGTCCCTCCACCTTCTCTGGATAAGAGAACTTCCGCTCGCGACTTATCATAACGTGAAGAAAGCCGCCTGTCAACAAAACCTACTCTAACTGTTCGTCTAAAAATTATACCGAATCATCGTATGGTTTTCCAAAAGTTCCATACAATTAGAATACCGATCGAATATATGAAAAAAATATGTCGATTTTCATGATTAGTATGGACTAATAAAAAGATTGTGTTATACTAATATCAGATTGAAACGAATGCTATGTTCAACTGTGAAATTCTTTGAAAAGGATGGGTTTTTAGGATGAAAACTGCAAATGAATTAAGTGCGCTAAACGGCCTTTTAGCACGCGATAATATCAGAAAAAATTTAGCCGTTCCTGTACTTGTTGAAAAAGTCTTATCCAGAAATGAGGGTAGCCTGACCTCAACAGGTGCCGTTCGAGTTGAAACCGGAAAATATACAGGAAGATCACCGAAAGATAAATTTATTGTCAAAGATGATATCAGTGAATCAAAAGTTGAATGGGGTTCTGTGAATCAGCCCATTTCCGAAAACGTATTTTTAAACCTATATCATAAGGTTCTGGACTATTTATCTGAAAGGGACGAAGTGTTTGTCTTAGACGGGTATGCAGGGGCTGATGAAACATATCGTTTGCCGATACAGATCATTAATGAATTCGCCTGGCATAACCTGTTTGCCAAACAGTTGTTTATCCGTCCTTCACAGGAGGAGTTAAAAAATCACCATCCAGAGTTTACCGTTATTTCAGCTCCTAACTTTAAGGCGGATCCTGAAGCAGACGGAACGAACTCCGAAGCCTTTATCATTGTTTCATTTAAACATCATGTTGTTCTAATTGGCGGAACAGAATATGCGGGAGAAATCAAAAAATCTATTTTCTCCGTTATGAATTATCTTTTGCCGCAAAATGATGTTCTATCCATGCACTGTTCTGCAAACGTTGGACTGGAAGGAGACGTTGCTCTGTTTTTCGGATTATCCGGAACCGGAAAAACAACCCTTTCCGCTGATCCGAACCGTCGTCTAATCGGAGATGATGAACACGCCTGGTCAAGCCGGGGCGTTTTTAACATCGAAGGCGGCTGCTATGCTAAATGTGTAAACCTGTCCAGGGAAAAAGAACCGCAAATTTATGATGCCATACGTTTTGGATCTGTACTGGAAAATGTCATTATTGATAACCAGTCCAGACAGCCCGATTATGATGATACGTCACTGACAGAAAATACGAGGGCTGCATATCCAATTGAAAACATCGATAACATTGTTCAACCAAGCATTGCCGGACACCCAAGAACGATTATTTTCCTGACGGCAGACGCCTTTGGGGTTCTCCCTCCAATCAGTCGTTTGACCAAAGAACAGGCGATGTATCACTTCTTAAGTGGATATACAAGTAAGCTGGCTGGTACAGAAAGGGGAATAACATCACCAACAGCCACCTTCTCAACTTGCTTTGGTGCACCTTTCCTTCCATTGCCAGCGTCAACCTATGCTGAAATGCTGGGAGAAAAAATTGATCAGCACAATGTAAATGTGTTCCTGGTAAACACTGGCTGGACCGGTGGACCTTATGGCGAAGGGAGCCGAATCAAACTGGCCTATACACGTGCCATGGTACATGCTGCCTTAGAAGGGGAATTAAATTCCACCGAAACCGTAAAAGATCCAATCTTCGGTCTTGAAATCCCAACCCACTGCCCGGGAGTTCCAGGCCAGGTCCTTGTTCCAAAGAAAACATGGAAAAATCCTGATGAATACGATAAAAAGGCAAAAGAACTTGCTTTGAAATTCCATGATAACTTTAAAAAATTCAGCAATATCTCTTCTGACATTGCGAATGCTGGTCCTTTATACCGGCCATAAACCTTTTTTATTTAGTTCCCTCATCTCCTTTATTTATATAAATAGGCTGTCGATCTCCAGTCGGCAGCCTATTACATTTGTGGGACTATTACAAAAACATGGCCGGTATCAATTGGAAACACCGTTACAGGATTTTAATTTTTGAGCCATATACAAAGTTTACGCACCAGTTTTCGGTTCATGTCCGGCGGAAAGTAGTGGTCATACGCTTCAAACAGCCAGAAATCATATGGCTTGTTCCATTTCTCCAATTCTCTTTCCAACCGTCTTGCATGTTCCACACTGACATTTTGGTCATTTTCCCCATGTATCAATAAAACCGGGCAATCCATCCGTCTGATCTCAGGCAGTGGTGTCCGTTTATCATATTCATCCGGAACTTTGCGAGGGGTTCCTCCTGTGACCCGCTTCAGCATTCTTCTTAAATCAACTCGTTCCTCGTACGTTAACCGAAGATCACTAACCCCGCCCCATGTCACCACCTTCAGTACATCCTCAGATTGAATAGCCGTCCAGAGTGCCATCAATCCTCCCCGTGAAAATCCAAAAACATAGATTTTCCCGGACTGAATCAAAAAATGCTGCTGCAATACACGAATGCCATTTAAAGCATCATTGCGATCCTGCAACCCGAAATCCTCTCTTCCCTCCCCTCCCATGTTTCCCCGGTAAAATGGGGCAAACACAATAAAACCTTCCGATGCAAACTGAATGATCCTTCCCAGCCGGACTTTTCCCACATTTTTGATTCCGCCACGTAAATAAAGCAATGCCGGATATGTTTGCGATTGATCCTTAGGTTCTACCAGAAATCCTTTCACGTTTAAGCCGCTGCTCTTATAGGTAACCAGATAAACCCGAAAATCTGGATGAGGGGATGGGAAAAGAATTTGATCCAGGACCTGTCCATCTTTCATATCACTGAATCTCCTTTTCATGGGCGTTCACACATTTTTCGAATCGACATAAACTATGTTAGTGCTTCACTTTTATCATACAGGAGGATGGAACGAAATGAAAAAGATCTCCTTTCTATTGTTTTTCCTGTTTTTTGGAATGTTACTTTCAGGATGTGCAGAAGAAGAGAGCTCCAAGATTCAAGTAGCCGAAGTTACCCGATCCATCTTTTATACCCCTCTGTACGTAGCCCTGGAAAAGGGATTTTTCGAAGAAGAAGGGTTAACTATTGAACTGCAGACCACCTGGGGTGGAGATAAAACCATGACCACATTATTATCCGATGGTGCTGATGTGGCTCTGGTCGGTTCTGAAACCAGCATTTATGTTTATGCCAGAGGGGCGGATGATCCGGTCATGAATTTTGCCCAGCTTACCCAGACGGACGGGACATTTTTAGTAGCAAGAGAGGAGTACCCTGACTTCAACTGGGAAGATCTTAAGGACAGTAACTTTTTAGGACAGCGCAAAGGAGGCATGCCCCAGATGGTAGGGGAATATGTCTTGAAGAAACATGGCATTGACCCCCATCAAGACTTGCATTTAACCCAGAGCATTGATTTTGCGAACATTCCTAATGCATTTGCAACAGGGGACTATGATTTTGTCCAGCTATTTGAACCGACTGCCAGTATCTTTGAACAGGAAGGAAGGGGACATATTGTCGCATCCTTTGGAAAAGAGTCTGGAAAAGTTCCCTACACGGTCTTTATGACTAAACAAAGTTTTATTCAAAAAAATGAAGAAGAAATCAGGAATTTCACCCGTGCTTTATACAAAGCCCAGCAGTGGGTTCAGTCCCACAGTGCTGAAGAAATCGCCCGTGTGATTCAACCATATTTCGATGATACCGAACTGGGCATCATCACAACCGTTGTTGATCGCTATAAAAGCCAGGGCTCTTTCGCTGAAAATCCGATCCTGGATGAAGCGGAATGGAATAATCTGAAAGCCATTATGGAAGAGGCTGGAGAGCTTCCCGATGATGTGGAACACAGCAAGCTGGTGAACACAGAAATAGCTGAGGACATCATGAATGAATAAGGGGAGGGAGAACCCTTGACCTTTCTTACGGTACAACATGTATCCCACCAATATTTTTCTAGTGACAACTATACGAAAGCCCTCGAAGATATTTCTTTTGAAGTCTCGGAAGGGCAATTTCTTTCACTTATCGGCCCCAGTGGCTGTGGAAAGACTACCCTTCTGTCCATCATCGCAGGTTTAATCCATCCCACGGAAGGAACGGTATTGCTTGAAGAAAACGAAATTCAAAAGCAAAAAGTTCAGCTCGGGTATATGCTTCAGCAGGATTACTTATTCCCATGGAAAACCATTAAGGAAAATGTGCTGCTCGGACCCCATATTCAGCGTAAAAAGGATGTTTCCATGGAAAAACAGGCTGAAGAGCTGCTTGCTGAAATCGGAATTGGGGATACAAAAAATCTTTACCCGAATCAACTTTCAGGCGGAATGAGGCAACGGGCTTCCCTGGCCAGGACTTTGATTACTGACCCAAAAATTTTGCTCCTGGATGAACCTTTTTCTGCCCTCGACTATCAGACAAAATTAAAATTAGAAAACCTGGTGGCAACCATCCTCAAAACTTACGAAAAAACGGCTATCCTTGTCACCCATGATATTGAAGAAGCCATCGCCATGAGTGACACCATTATCATGCTGTCAGCCAGTCCGGGAAAAATTCATAAAATTTTTTCCGTCCCTGAAGAACTTCAGCAGATGAATCCGTTTGAAGCAAGACAGCACGCGGCTTTTCCTTCATTTTTCCAGAACGTATGGAAGGAGATGGATGACCTTGGGCAATAAATATGATGAGTTGCGATTTTTTCAATATAAACAGAAGTTAAAAAAAGAACGAAGGTTCATCACATGCTGGCAAATTTTTATCTTTATCATGTTTTTTGCCTGCTGGGAAATCTCAAGCCGTCTGAAGTGGATCGATCCGCTGATCTTTAGTTCTCCTTCCAGGGTGGCTAATCTCTTCCTGGAAAAAACAACGGATGGATCCATCTGGCTTCATATTCAGGTTACCCTCCTTGAAACAGTTGCCGGATTTATAATCGGCACCATAGGAGGAATCGTTTTAGCAGGTGTATTATGGTGGTTTCCAAAAATTTCTAAAATTCTTGATCCATATCTCGTTGTTTTAAATGCAATGCCAAAGGTAGCCCTTGGCCCGATTATCATTGTAGCACTGGGACCCGGTTACTTTTCGATTATCGCGATGGGAGTTGTCATCGCGATTATTATTACCACCATTGTGGTCTACTCTGCTTTTCGGGAAGTGGATGAAAATTATGTAAAAGTGTTACGCACATTTGGTGCCAGCCGCTATCAAATATTTAAGGAAGCTATATTCCCGGCATCCATTCCCACCATGATTTCCACCTTCAAAGTGAATGTTGGATTGGCCTGGGTCGGAGTCATTGTTGGAGAATTTCTTGTTTCTGAAAAGGGACTCGGTTATCTGATCATTTATGGATTCCAGGTATTTGATTTTACTTTAGTATTATTTAGCCTCCTGCTGATTGCATTTTTTGCGGGCATAATGTATCAGGTCGTTGAAAAAATAGAGTACAAATTGATCCAAAACCGTTCTTCCAGATAAAACTCCCCCTTTCGCATGCAAACACGTTCTGAAAAACAAATCCCTTGCCTTATATGTGCTGAGCAAGGGATTTGCTTATATCTGTACATGCCATCGTTCTCGGATATATTTCAGACTGTTGGGAAGAACACCATCCTTCATCATAAAACTGAAGGAAGGATCCTGCTCGATATTCTCAGGAAGACTCTCATATAAAACGGGGCCATCCGTCTCAAAGTAGGATCGTTGCGGGACCAGTTCATGAACTGTAGCATAATAGACGTTTTTCACGATCGATCCTCCTTTGCCGTCCACATAATATTGGCCAATATAGTTTAACTGTTCCACCATCCCTCCGGTTTCTTCCCTGACTTCTCTTACAGCGGCTTCCTCAGGAGTCTCTCCGTGTTCCACTTTTCCCCCGGGAAATTCAATCCCTCGATCCTTATGTCTCGTTAAAAGCCATTGTTGTTTAAACCTACTGATTACCCATACATGTCTCGGATGCTCTGAAAAAGGGTTTTTGGAAAAGGAAAGTTTAACCATATTATCATAATAATCTTTAAATGTGATCATGATTTATTCACTACCTTTACATTCATTTGCATCTCAATCCGGTCCAATGTTTGGCGCCGTTCAGACCGATATAGAAATGGTTAGAACAGTTGCTTTCCTTATCATAAGAATCCAGCATATTTTTTGCAAGGAAATTCTATCATCTACTGCTAAAAATCTGATATCACTTTTTTGGCAGTCACCCCCACAGGAATGCCTCTTGTCCTCGTATATTTTGTTATAGGATTTATTTTTTGTATCAGCCATTATAACCTATATGATACCTTTACCAAAATCATGTAATCGTCACCATCCTGCCGTTTTTAGGCATTTGATTATTCCATTATTCATAGGGGGATTATCCATGAGAAAATGCGTGTTGTTCCTGATGATAACCTTAAGTTCCATTACCATCTTTAGCGCCTGTTCCAGCGGCGACCAGTCGGGTACTGAACATATTATTCGAAAAACCATTAAAGCAAGCGAAGAGGTAAACAGTTTTGCCGCAAACATAAACATGAAACAAGAAGTGTCCGTGCCGGAATTTGCCGAACCTTTATCGTTTGAACTGGAAGCCACTGCAGACATTCAAACAGAGCCTTTCACCTTTCATCAGCAAGTATCTTCCATGGGAGATACCTTTGAAATGTATTACACCGAAGACGGATTCTTCATACAGGATCCAGATTCAAAAGAGTGGGTACAGACGTCAAATGAATGGATCGACCAGATTAGTCAATGGAGTCAGGTTCAAGAATTTCCTGCAGCCCGGCTGAAGGAACTGGAAGAATATATTCAGGATTTTGAAATAGAAGAGAAAGAAAACCATTATGTTTTAACCCTGTCTTCTAGTGGTGACGATGTCACAAAACTTGCAAAAGATGTTTTGGCACAGAACGGATTTACTGAAGGACTTGAAGAAGTGTTCCAGGATATCAGCGTTGATCATTTATCCTACACATTTCACATCAATAAACAGACCCATTTGCCTGAATCCACTGAAATGAGTATGGAGTTAGAGGTAAAACAACAGGGAAAAACCAGCTCATCGACAATTATTCAGAAGCTAAAAGCTTCTTACGGCAAATTTAATGAAATCGAGGACATACAGGTGCCAGAATAAGATTTTACACCGGAAGGCCCATCTGTACCGTCATTTTCCACATAAAAACATGGGGACGAATCCCCATGTTTTTATGTTTCCTGATTATCAATGACTCCCATAGATTCAATATGTTTTTTTGTGGTCATATCTCCAAGTTCATATAGTTTCTCCAGTACTCTCAACATCCCTTCATCATAATGATCGTTTGGCCGGTCATGATGATATTCTAATATGGGGATATGGGACCGGACAAATGCCCCTAGATCCGAATCATACATGTTGTTAAACAGTTCCCTTAACTCCCTGATTTCATCAGGAGTGGCATAGATGATAAAGTCTTCATTATTTCCGGCTTTTAGCCTTGAGATTTCCTGTGTCCCGAGATTGACATAAAATTTCGTTTTTTCCATATGGATGAACCTCCCGCTTATAGTTTGCATCAAAGGATACAAAATATAAACAGAAAGATCATAAATTAATGGATATGTGGACACACTTTGCAGTTGTGGCTTTCACCGTTCAATAAATATGTCAGACAACAATACTTTCGGATTGGGGCTCCATTTGGCAGGCGGTTCAATCCAGCAAAGTAGCTGAGCGGGTTGCTATCTTCTCCAAATGCTTCTCCGTTAAGTGTATGAATCAGAAATTGAAAATCCCTTTGTGCGGTTTTCCATTGTCGTTCATCCAGAATTTGTTTTCCATAGCGTTCATAAAACCAGAATGTGTGATGGGCAAGGTTCTCCCACATCACTTTTTTTGAGAGACGGGTGATGTCATGTACAGCATCAAACAATTCTTTTATATGATCTCTGAACAGACGGGAATAGGAAAAACGCAGCCATTCTTCCCGACTGCGAAAATCCTCAGGAACCGTCACTTCTTTATCCCTAAAAGAGATTTTGGGGGTCCATTTCTGTTCCTCTTCCTGATGAATGAATTGAATATTATCAAAGGCAAACCGGGGGGATTTATGAAAGACAGATATCGGCACCAGTCCGGCCGTTACGATAAAATACGCATATTTTTTTGTAAACGTTGAGGCAACTGCAACGGACGAGTCGGAATGAAGTACAGTTTTTAGCTGGTTCAAATAATGTTCCAGTGAACTGCGATTGCTCCATTGTTCACCAGGAATGATCCGGAACCCGTTTACGTCTTCACCGGCAAATTGCTGAAAATGTTCAGCAAGAAATTGAACATCCTCCTGAGTTAATGTATGTTTGGTTCTTGGCTCCAATTTTTTCACCCATTCTTATCCGCTCTTATTTACCCATATGGGTATTTGCACTCATAAGCATATAACGTTTTGGACAATTTTTCAATCGTTTTGGACATATTCATTCATGTTCCCCACGGGTGAGTATTTGTCTGAGTGTTTCAGCAAGCTTTCTGCGCATTAATTTTTTTGAAGCATTGCGGGGAAGTTCTGTCACGAAGAAAACTTCTTTTGGAACTTTATACTTCGCCAGTTTTTGCTCACAATAGTGAACGATCTCTTCTTTGGTGATAAAAGAGTCCGGGTCCTTAACGATAAAAGCTGCCGGAACCTCTCCCCACTTGTTGTCTTTCTTACCAGTAACTCCTGCATCCCGAACACCTCGTATTTCTTTCAGCACACTCTCGATTTCTGCCGGATAGACATTTTCTCCCCCGGAAATAATTAGATCTTTTCTTCGGTCCACAACATATAAATAACCTTCGTCATCCAGATAACCGAGATCCCCGGTTTTGAGCCAGCCGTGTTCAAAAGCTTCCTGATTGGCTTTCTCTCTTTTATAGTACCCCCTGGTTACCATCGGCCCTTTTACATAAACTTCTCCTATTTCATTGGGATTGGCCTCGCGATTTCCGCTGATAATTTTCAGCCGTGCCGGAAATAAAGGTTTTCCTGCAGAACCGAGTTTGCGGATCGCGTCCATCTGATTCAGGGTGGACACCTGGGAAGCTGTTTCGGTCATTCCATACGTCTGCACCACAGGTATATTTCTTTGTTTGCACGCATTCAAGAGTGGAAATGGGGCAGGGCCTCCTCCGAGAAGCATGCAGCGAAACGTTTCCGGATAGGTCTGGTCTCCCAGATGGCGGATCATGTCTTCAAGCATGACGGAAACGACCGATACGATAGAAACTCCATTTTCGATGATTTCCCGATTGATCGCTTCGGCATCAAATTTTTCATATAGATGGACAGGCATTCCATAGGCAAGACTTCGAATGAGTATCGATAACCCTCCAACATGAAATAGGGGCAAAGCCAACAGCCAGCGGTCATGTTCATGAATCCCCAGATTTAAAGCCGATGAAACAGCACTCCACCAGTGATTTCCATATGTAAGTTGAACTCCCTTTGGAAACCCGGTGGTCCCTGATGTATAAATGATGGTAAAAGTCTGGCCGAGATCCATCTCATCCGGGAGCGGTATTGATGTTTTTCGTACACTTTTCACATCGTTAACACTATATGCCTTTATATTTACATGCTCTTTAAGGGCTGCGATCTCTTTCTTAAAATGATGGTCATATAGCAAATAAGATGTGTCCGAATCCTTTAGTTGAAATGACCATTCCCGAACGGTCAGCCGGGTATTTAACAAAACTCCAATGGCTTCAACATAGGAAAGGGCATGTATGGCAACGACCATCTCATATGAATTCCTGGACAGTATTCCGACATGATCTCCCCTCTGAATGCCCAGTGTTTTCATTTTGCCTGCAAAAGCAATCGCATCTGCTCTGAGTTGACGAAATGTATATATCTTTCCATTTTTAAGCTGGATCGCCGTCTGATCCGGAGAAAGCTCAAATCGTTTATCCAGCCAGTGAGGTATTTTTCCTTCCATTCTGTATCATCCCTTCGCTCAATCTCTCGTAAACATGATCCGACTGGTTCTTTTACCGACATACAAAAAAGCCCCTGCCTTCTCCAGCAAGGGCGCATCACCCATTAAGGGAAACGGGGGAATTGTTTGAAGTCTGGTTTTCTTTTTTCTTTAAAAGCATCTCGGCCTTCTTTTGCCTCATCTGTCGTATAATAAAGGAGTGTGGCATCTCCGCCCAGCTGCTGCAGACCCGCCAGTCCATCCGTGTCAGCATTAAATGAGGCTTTTAAGAAACGAAGTGCAGTTGGGGACTTTTCAAGCATTTCTTCACACCATTTGACGGTCTCCTCTTCCAGTTTCTCCAGAGGAACAACCGTATTGACCAGACCCATTTCCAGCGCTTCCTGGGCGGTATACTGACGGCATAAATACCAGATTTCCCTCGCCTTTTTATGACCGACAATCCGTGCCAGCAAACCCGCACCATAACCTGCATCAAAACTGCCAACCTTAGGTCCGGTTTGTCCAAAAATCGCATTGTCTGCTGCAATGGTTAAGTCACAAACGACGTGAAGAACATGTCCGCCTCCAATGGCATATCCTGAAACCATGGCTACAACTGGTTTTGGAATGACCCGAATCAAGCGCTGCAGATCAAGGACATTTAAGCGGGGGATGTTGTCATCACCCACATATCCTCCATGCCCTCGCACTTTCTGATCACCCCCGGCACAAAAGGCTTCGTCACCGGCGCCTGCCAGAATGATGACACCAATATCAGAGTCATCTCTGGCATACGCAAATGCATCAATCAGTTCTTGCACGGTTAACGGACGGAATGCATTCCGCACCTCCGGTCGATTAATGGTAATCTTAGCAATACCGTTATACGTTTCGTAAATAATATCTTCGTATTCCCGTTCTTTTTTCCATTCGATAGCCATTTAAATATCCTCCTTTTATCAATTGGACTTCCTATGTAATATGAAGTCATTCACTATTTTAACAAAAAAATCAGGTTGTTCCACATGAACCGTGTGTCCCGCATGGGGGACCACGCAGTGCTGGCAGTCCTGGATCTTTTCTTTCATAAACCTGTTAATCCGGATAAATTTCGGATCCCACTCCCCTGATAAAAGGAATACAGGCATTGTTAAGAGATGCAGATGATCCCACCAGGACGGCTGAACGCCTGTCCCCATATAGCGAAGGGAGGCAGCAAGTCCTTCCGGCCGCTGGTTGAGCCGTTCCTGACGAATAGTTTGTCTTAACGACTCCGGCAAATGCTTCTGGCTTTGAAACAGGGGAATATTTTCCCAGTAATCCACAAACGGTTCGATACCTTTACTTTCAATCATCCGGGCAAGCTTTTCATCCTGTTCCTGCCTCGCTGTTTGTTCTTCCTTTGTTTGGAGTCCGGGTGATGCGCTTTCTAATATTAACCCTCGTACCCGCTCAGGGTATAATAGCGCAAAAGTAAGAGCTGTCCGTCCGCCCATGGAATATCCGAGCAGATACACGCTGGTCAGTCGCAAATGATCGAGAATCTGAACCAGATCTTCACAGACACTCTCCATGGAGAATTTTTCCACCAAACGGGTTTTCCCATGACCGGGAAGATCAACAGCTATAACCGTATAATCATTTGACCATTTCTGCATAATCGGTTCCCAGGACGAACTGCTTCCAGTAAATCCGTGGAGAAGGAGCAAAACTTCTTCTCCCTCCCCTTCCCGTAATATCCAGTAATTCCCCCGTTCAACCGATACATACATCGTCATCACCTGATTACATTCTTGATTGCTTGACTAATTTCCTTCCATATTTGCCGATGCCATCTTTCATTTTCTTCTCGGTCTGTTCGAACTTCGATAATCTGAATCCCTTCGGACGTATAGCTTTCCCTCAGGTTCTGGCGGAATTGCTCCAGTGTCTCCGCCAGCCGGTATCCTGCCCCATACATATTCGCAGCATGCTCAAAAGAAAGCTGAAGAGGCGTGCCAAACAGTCTTTCAAAGTGCCGGGGCTCCTGTGATTGAGGGAGGAAGGAAAAAATTCCACCCCCGTTATTGTTCACTAGTACCACAGTAAGTGGGATTTGATACTGTCTGGCGATGATCAGACCATTTAAATCATGGAAAAAAGAAACATCACCGATTAGCAGGGTAACTCGTTTTCCTGTTGCCGCCATGCCTATAGCCGAAGAAACCACCCCATCAATTCCGTTTGCCCCCCGGTTCGCCTGAATTTGGATCGATTTATCCGTTTTCACAAAAAAACTGTCCACATCCCGAATAGGCATACTATTGCCGGCAAACAACACAAATCCATCCTTCATTTCCTCTCGTATGACCGGCACCAGGTTTCCCTCAGTAAGTCCGTCTCCTTTTTCAGAAAGGATTTCTTTGACTTTCTGATTCATGCGAATCCATATTTCCGTCCACTCCTCATCCATAACGGGGGAAAGTTCAGCTTCCATACACTGTGCAGCGAAGCCCCCTGCAGAGGCAAAAATATATTGGGTACTGGACTGGGCGGGATCACGAAATCCCCCATAGTTTTCCACTACATATTGACGAACATCTTTCAGTTCTTTCACATAGAACAAGTATGATTTGGAAATCGGCATGGCACTAAAACGAATGATGAAATCCGGCTTTAGCAGGTTCCGAATATCTTTGTCTTTTAAAATCGCATCATAATTTTCAATAAATCGCTCTTCCTGAATCCCCCCTCTGAGCTGAGATAGGGGATCAACCAGAACTGGTATATTCCATTTGTCTGCCAGCTGCTGAATCAGGACACCTTCTTCTACGCCTGTCTGTGGGCCTGCGACGAGAAGTCCTCTACGGCATGGAGCAATTTCCTGCAAAAATGCATCAATCGACTCAACATTTAACGTCCGCTCACCTAAAAAAGTCTTCCGATCCCCAATCTGAACCTTATCCCAGATGTCTGGCAATGAAAAGTCAGGGATAAGGGGCTCCCGGAATGGAAAATTCATATGCACCGGCCCAGGATTTTGATCGTTTGACATGATGACTGCTTTTTGTGCCTGATTCCTGGCATAAAAAAGCATGTCCTCGGTATCATCAGGAATGGCCATTTCATGAAACCATTTGACATATGAACCATACATCTTCATCTGATCAATGGACTGGGGAGCTCCATTATCTCTTAATTCGTGGGGTCTGTCTGCTGTTAATACCAAAAGAGGGACACGGCTGTAATAAGCCTCTACGATTGCTGGATAATAGTTAGCGGCCGCAGTACCAGATGTACAGACAAGAGCTACGGGACGTTTTTGATCTTTAGCCATTCCCAGCGCAAAAAAAGCAGCCGAACGCTCATCAGGAACGACCCAATGACGGATCCCGGCGTGTTCAGCAAAAGTCATGGCTAAAGGGGTAGATCTTGAACCCGGGGATATGATGACATCCAGGAGACCCTGCTGATGGAGTTCATCAATGAAATGGGCTACATAATACGTTAAAGCTTTTTGATGACTCATTTCCATCCTCCCAGCGCTGACAGCATCGGTGTCAGCTTGATTTCAGTCTCTTTAAATTCCTCTTCTGGATCTGAGTCTCTGACGATCCCGCATCCCGCAAACAAAGAGGCCTGATTCCCATTCAGCAGTGCGGAACGGATGGCAACAGCAAACTCCCCGTTCCCTGATGCATCCATCCACCCGACGGGCCCAGCATACCATCCCCGATTTAAACGTTCATACTGTCTAATAAAATGAAGAGCCTCATTTCGTGGTTCGCCACCAAGAGCCGGGGTAGGATGAAGTTGCTTCACCACATGAAGAAGGGTTTTTCCTTCCTTTAACTTCCCCCGGACCGGCGTATAGAGATGCTGAAGATTTTTCAGCGGAAGCAGTACGGGTCCATCTGGAATATCCACCTCATCACAACAAGATTCAACTGCCTGTCTGATCATGTCCACTACATAGGCATGCTCCTGTAGATTTTTTCGATCCTTCAGCAGCTCTTGCCCGATTTTTTCATCTTCAGACACCGTTCCTCCTCTTGGGGCAGTCCCGGCAAGACAGGTGGAAAGGAGACAGTTATCCTCCACTTTTACTAATCGTTCAGGCGATGCTCCCACAAAACAGGTACCATTGCTTTCAAAGGCATAAATGTAGCTGTGGTGCTGTTCTTCTACCAGATTCATTAAAACACTGGCAGGAGATACATTCTGATCATAAGTTGCCCTTAATTCCCTTGCCAGCACAACTTTAGAAAAAGAACCTTTTTTAATTTCGTCAGTTGCAAATTTCACCAGGTCTTTCCATGCATCAGGATTCAGATCCTGTTTTAAAATGCACTCAGCCTGACGCATTTCTGACCGGGGTTTTAACGTATGAAGACGGTGTTCATTGATTTGTTCCATTATTTTCTCTGCAGTTTGCTCAACACGGATGGGGATCTGATGAGTTATATAGGAATTTCCCCGGTAATTGGTCAGGATGATTTGTGGAAGCACCATTTCATTGTGTTCAAAATCGGCCCAGATTCCGTCTAATTGCTCCTGCTCATGAAAAGAAAATCCACCCATAATCACCGGTCCTGTCCCTGGAATTGTATAAGGATTTTCTATGAATATGGTTGTCAGAATTTCATGCCATTTTTCCTCCACATTCATAAAACGGTCCTGGCTGCCTGTAAGACGGGCTACACTCCCCAGTCCAACAACAGAAAAATCCTGATCGGCACTAGACCAGAAAAAGCGCTTTTCAAAAAGAGCTTTTCCGTTTTCAAAGAAGGCTATGGGATCCTGGAAAAGGATCTTCTCAGTATAACTCAAAAGCATGAAATTGCGTTGATCTCTTTTTAATTTTTGTATCAGGCCTGATAATTGTTCTTCTATTTCTACCATTTCATGTCCCTCCAAAAATGAAAAAGCATAGCATCTCAAAAAAGCAAAAAAATAAAAACAGCAATCAAAGATATGACAAAATAGCTTTATACTATCCTTATTTTATGTCCTTTTGTTTATATGCTCAAGAATACAATCCTTATAACAGTCCGCCGTTTTCAATAAGCGATATTTTCCGTTGCTTTGATTTATGAATGATACACGGCTTCCCTTAATGGGAATCTACTTGCTACAGTCTAATTTTAACACATTGTTGATCATACTGGAGTGATTGACACCACCAAAGACTTTGCCTAAACTTAATGAGAGACTTGTTAACTGAAAAGGAATGAAATCTATGCAAACAGGGCATAAACTGCAGGAAACGATTGAATCAAAAAAAGGATGGAACGTGTGGTGGCGAATGCTGCGGCCACACACATTAACAGCATCTTTTATTCCTGTATTTGCCGGAACGATGCTAGCTAGCTTCGATCAAACCATCCATGTGGGTTTGTTTATCGCCATGCTTCTTGCCTCTATTTTAATCCAGGCAGCAACCAATATGTTTAATGAATATTATGATTACGTCAGGGGACTGGATCATGAAGAATCAGTCGGGATCGGCGGAACCATTGTCCGGGATGGAATCCGTCCGAAAACGGTTTTAACCCTTGCAATGGTTTTTTTCCTCGTCGCAACGTTTATTGGAATTTATATTTGCATGATGACAAGCTGGTGGATTGCTGTCATCGGTGCCGTATCCATGGCATGCGGTTACCTGTATACAGGAGGTCCATATCCCATTGCCTATACCCCTTTTGGAGAACTGGTTTCCGGATTTTTTATGGGAACCATTATTATTGGCATCAGCTATTACATCCAAACCCTTTCGGTCGATGGACCCATCCTTATGATAACCATTCCATTTGCCATTTTTATCGGTGCCATTATGCTGTCCAATAATATCCGGGACCTGGACGGCGACCGGGAAAACGGTCGAAAAACACTGGCTATTCTTGTCGGCAAAAAAAGAGCCATCCGTGTACTGGCAGGCTTTTTTCTTAGTGCATACTTATTGACAATCCTGTATATCCTGAGCGGTATACTGCCATGGTGGACCCTTATGACATTGCTTAGTGGGAAAAAAGCCATAAAAGCCGTTAAAGGATTTATCGGCAGGACAAAACCCATTGACATGCTGCCGGCCATGAAATCTACGGCCCAAACGAATACCATGTACGGATTATTATTTGGATTATCACTAATTCTTCAGCACATGCTGCCAGTTTGATTCCACTTTTTTGGGACTGTATTTACCGTCCCTTTATTTTATGCATGATATTCAAGCGACTGATGAAAGGAAGACATTTGATGAACTTTGCACACACCTTAATGGAAACTTTAGGCATGAAGACACTTGAGATGAACAGGAAGCGGGTGGTATTAAAGATGCCTGTCGATTCAAGAACGCATCAGCCTATGGGTTTTCTTCATGGAGGTGCAAGCGTAGCCCTGGCGGAAAGCGCAGCAAGCATAGGGGCCTATTTGAATGTGGATCCCGAAACATATCAGGTCTTTGGCATTGAAATAAACGCTAACCATATAAAAAGCAAGCGATCAGGCTATGTAAAGGGGATCGCAGTCCCCCTTCATATCGGTCACCGCACTATGGTATGGGAAGTGAAAATTGTTGATGAGCAGGATGAGCTCATTTCCATATCCCGCTGTACCATTGGTGTGGTGGAGAAAAAATAGTACCTACCAAAAACAGACACCAGACAGTACAAATAATCAAATGGACCGGAGTCAGCCACATACGGTCGAGTCCTTCATTCTGCCAGCGTTATAGCCCCTATCCTAATCCTTAAATCGATCACTTTCACAAACATACCCCGATCAACCGGCTCATGCCATGCTGATCGGGGCTGGTTTATTTTGAAAAAGAAAACCTTTTTTGTTCAATCCACGGTTTTAGATTCATAAAGAGCGGAATAAATAGAATGGTTATGAGCACACCTTTAATCATATTAAAGGGCAAAATACCTGCCATGACGGTTGTCAGTTTTACTGTCGGGGACATGGTCTCCCAGCCCATAAACCAGCTGTAAGCAGGCAAAATGACAAAATAGTTTAATACTGACATGCCAAAAGCCATCACGATGGTACTGGTTATTAATCCTGACATCACACTTTTGACCGTTTTAAACTTATGATACAAGAGAGCAACAGGCATGACGAACATTGATCCTGCAATAAAATTAGCCAGGACGCCTATTGGATCGCCTGATCCAGAATAAAGGAAGTACAGCGCATTCTTTAGCCCTTCCACAAGTACCCCGGCTATGGGTGAAAAAACGAAAGCAGCTATGATGGCTGGAATATCACTGAAATCAACCTTTAGATAGTTCGGCAAAAAAGGCAGCGGAAAATCCAGCAGCATCAAAATCATAGATAGTGTCGATAACAGCGATATAATAACGAGTTTTACCAGTTTTGATGATGGTTTCATCATCGATTTCCTCCTTCATCCCATTTCGATTCACATCCTGCAGATGAAGGGGAGCGTCTACAAAATTTGTTTTTCGTTCACTCCATACGAAAAACCCTGGAGCCTGCCGGGGCACCAGGGCTAGAAACCATAAGAAATCAGGGGTAATGCATAATCACTTTTGATATGCCTACCCTTTGACGCTCCTCATCTTCTCCCATCCAGACTTTCACTGTCGGTCCCGGATTTTCACCGGATCCACCGCTACAGCTCATGAGCATGGACTCTTCATCGCTGAAACGGGTCACGGACTGAGAACGAAAGAATCGTTCATCACCGCCGGTCGGGAATTTCACCCTGCCCCGAAGATGGAATCGATTATTTGGTTTTCATCTTTATTATATAAAAAGCAGACCGCATTGAACAGTCATTTGCTCAGTCAACCAGCGGATTCAACGACTCATTGCCAGACAGGTGCTCAATCATATGAACGAGCAAATCGATTTCTGCTTCTATATCCTTGATGCTCACTGTTTCCACCGGCGAATGCATATAACGCAGAGGCAATGAGACAAGGGCAATGGGTACTCCATTACCTGTATATCGCATTCGATCAGCATCTGTTCCTGTATTTCTTGGCGTTAATTCATACTGTATATCCATGTTTAATGCTTTTGCTGACTGCTCGATAAGGCCATTTATTTTCCGGTTGATCGGTGCTCCTTTAGCTAGCACGGGACCATGTTCGAGCTTTACATCCCCATATTTCGTCTGATTGACACCCGGATAATCCGTTGCAAAGGTGACGTCACAGGCGATTGCCATGGTCGGGTTGACTCCAGCAGCCGCAAAATAAGCGCCGCCCAGATTCGTTTCTTCATTTACGGTGCTGGCTGCGTAAACCCCCACATGAATCTGTTTTTCCGAAAGCTTACGAAGTACTTCGGCCACGATAAACGCTCCGGTACGATTATCAAGTCCTCTGCCTGTGATGTAACGGTCCATTAACCATTCCGGGTCCCTTTTATAGACGGCTAAGTCTCCTACCTGAACAAACTGGGCGATTTCCTCCCTTGAACGGGCGCCACAGTCCATATACAGGTCTTCAAATTCCACTTTGTCCTTTACACCACCATGATGTTCGGCGTTGGCACCTATAACGCCGGTAATGGTTTTCCGGTATCCGAGAATCTCCACTTTCATGCCAACCGCAATTTTAGGGCTAATGCCTCCCATTTTGCTGAAGCGGAGAAAGCCATCCTCTTCAATCCTGGTAATGACAAAGCCGATTTCATCACTGTGCCCGGCCAGAAGCACCTTAAAGTCCGCCTCTGGATTGAGAACACCAATGACATTTCCGGCATCATCCGTCCGAATATCATGCGCAAATGGTTTTATGTATGCCATCCATTTTTTCTGAATGGCCATTTCCATGCTGGAAGGTGATGGCGTGGTTAACAATTCCATGGCTCTCCCCAATGAAGTGTGCTGAAAATTGAAAAATGCAGAATCTTCCTCTATTGTTAATAGTAACCCAAACCAAAACCAATAGAAAGGAAGA
>NZ_SMAN01000031.1 GCF_004342905.1 Melghiribacillus thermohalophilus
TTCTCATTTTTGTTTGGTCGCAAATCTGAGAATACCCTACCTTTTTCTTTTTTTCCAGTAAAAAATCATTTTACACAGACTTTTATACATCATCTCAAGGTGGTAGAAAAGTGTTAAATTTTATTTAACGAAAACTGTTAATTATAATTTAGCGGTTACATCATTCCATGAAGCTGGCTCAAAATGTGCGAGATGAGTGTTCATTTTATCCGTGACGATGGTTTGTTTTGAACGAAATATTCTACCTATTGAAAGAGCCATTTACAATAAAGGTAAAATTGGATATTAATGGCTTTTAATCTATGCACCTAACTTAACATTGTTCTTTTGATTATGCTGTTTAACATTTATCATAAGTGCTATTAATGAGATGAGAGACAAAGCTCCAAGGATAATAAATATTAAGTTAGAACTCGTACTCTTAAGAAGTAAGGTTGAAAGAATTCCTAATATTGGACCAGTTATTGAATAAAACATCCAATTAAGACTCGAAACCCTACCAACATACTCCTCTTTTATGTATGACAATAAGAGAGAGCGACGATTTGGATTAATTAGCATTAATGAGAAACCAATAAATGCAAAACCAAGTGCACTCAGTATTAGAAATTTCGATAAACCAATTACCAAGAACCCCACAATTAAAATAGTGTAACCTACAAAAATTGTAGTAAATTGGTTGAACGTCTTCTTAATAAAAGCAAGGGTTATTCCTACTACAATGGCTCCAATTGCATAGCTTGAATCTAGAATTCCATATGCGAAAGAGCCCATATTTAAATGTTCTTTTGTATATACCGACAAGGTAGAATTAATTATGTAAATTGTTGCAGATGGAATTAAGCCAACCAGAAATAAAAAAGTGATATATGTATCTTTTAATGAATACTTTAAACCTTGTAAAACGTCTTCGAAAATTGAAAAGTTGATTTTTCCATTATTATTTTTAATTTTTGGAGAGTAATTCAAAAATAACAAACAAACCCCAGAAATAATAAAGGTAAGTGCATCAATTAATAATACTGTGCTTACATGAAAAAAGGCTAATAAAACACCAGCAAATGCAGCACCTAATGCAGAGAATATTTGGGACAAGGAGCTATTTATAGATATAAGTCTCATCAATTCATGTTGATCGAAAATTTCCTTTAAGATACCCGATATAGAAGGAAAATAAAAATTGCCGCATAAAGTTATTAACAAACTATTAACTAATGTTAAGGTTATGAATAGTTTTTCTGGTAAGTCTATTAAACAAATAATAACCAAAATTAATACCAAAATTGCTCTTATAAAATCCATTTTTACTGCTAAAACTTTTTTATTGCTCCTATCCACAACTGCACCAGCGATAGGAGACATCAAAAGACCAGGAATCATTCCCACAGATACTAATAACGAAATGTAGAGTGGATTATCGGTTTTTTCCAAAATAAACCACGAAATAGCAATAAATTGCATATTTGTTCCAAAAAATGAAGCGCTTGAGGACAATAGTAATAAAAACGTATTTCGTTTTAAGAAAAACGAATCAAATTTCATCCAAAGACCCCCTCTTTTTTTTAAATTTTTTTACAAATATTATACCAATTAAAACTCCATAATTCTAGAAATTATTCCATATTATTATAAAAATAGTATAAAAATAGTAAATTGATTTATATAAAATATGTCAACAACGATTTAAAATTCCTCAATTTCAACGAAATGAAATTCCCCATTATGAACGCTTAATTTGATAAATTGGCAGGGTAAATACCTGCTTTTTTCTTTTCTCTGAGACGATAAGAATCACCTTTGATATTAAAGGTAATGGCGTGATGTAATAAACGATCCAAAATAGCTGTAGCTAAAACTTCATCCCCAAACACTTTCCCCCATTCAAGGTAGGATTTATTCGAAGTGAGAATCATAGAACCTTGTTCATAACGCTTGGACACAACCTGAAAAAAGACATTTGCTGTTAGTTCATCAAACGGAAAGTATCCAACTTCATCAACGATAAGCACATCTGGACGACTCCAACGATTAACCAATCGCTGGAGAGTCCCCTTTTCTGTTGCCTTTCGGCATTCAGCTACTAAATCATCTGCCGTTAAGAACAGAGCTGTGTATCCTTTTGTAATGGCTTCTACCGCAAAAGAAATCGCTAGATGTGTTTTTCCAACACCTGGTGGACCTAAAAGAATTCGATTTTCCCCATTGGCAATAAACCGACAGGTAAGCGTTTCTTTCACCCTTTTTTACTGATACTCGGTTGAAACGAGAAGTCAAAATCATGAATGGTTTTCATATATGGCAACTTGGCTCGTTTCATACGCTTTTCAAGTTGTTGCGACTCTTGGTATTCAATTTCTTGTAAAACAATCGTGTTTAGAAACTCAGAATATGATACATTATCTCTAGAAGCGTCTTCTAATAAGTGATCTAGTTGATGAGCTGCGTGGTACCAACCAAGCTTTTTTAAACGTTCGATCATCAATTCATTCATCATACAGTCTCACTTTCTTCCAATGCTGCATAGGCAGCGAGAGGGCGTTGTTCTACTTTCGGAGAGGGGACAGGAGAATGATGTTCGTTGGTCGCCAAACCCTGAACGTCTTGTATTCTCTGTCCTTTTTCTTTTTTATGTAACCCCTCATAATGTTCCATATGAACATGAACAGTTGCTTTTCCTGTTAAAATGGGGTGTTGGGCAATACACTCATGCTCATCATAAATTTCAATATGATGGTCAAGGGTTTCTTTTACCTTTACGATTTGCCCTGCATAACGATAAGGAACGGAATATATTTTTTCTCTGTATGATACAAAACAATCTCGACTGACTTCTCGTGTTTCCCATCGACAAGTTGGGAATAATGGTTTGACTCCCCATGCCTGCAGAAACTTCTGTTCCTGTTCCAAACGGAGAACCGGCGGTTCATTTGTTGTTTGATTTGGCTTTTGATTAGCCACTTGATCCAGCCAAACACGAATCGCTTCGTTTAATGCAACGAGAGTAGGTTCATGCTTTCTTTGAAAGAAATTATTCTTTAAGTAAATGACCACTCTTTCTACTTTTCCCTTCGTTTGTGGACGCTTCGGTCGACAAGCTTTTGGAATGATTCCATAATAAGCAAGAAAATCCTCAAATGTCCTGTTAAATCGAATTTCAGTAGGGCTGTGCTTTAACACGACGGTTTTCATGTTGTCATACAGAATTTGTTGAGGAATCCCATTAAAGTAAGAAAATGCGTTCATATGACATTTCATTAATGTTTCAATATTCATATTGGTAGTAAACTCTATATACTTCATTCGGGAATACCCCAGTACCATCACAAAAGCATAAATTTCTTGATCCTGACCATCGACTAAATATTTCCCTACATGTGCCCAGTCCATTTGAGCTTGTTTGCCTGGTGGGGTTTCATAGCGTAGGGTAGCTTGTTTCTTAGGCTTCTCTCGATAAGGACGAACAAAGTCTCTTAAAATAGTCATTTTTCCTGTATACCCCATCGCCTGAATTTCTTCCATAAGAACCACACAATTGGTTGTCCCTTCTTTTATTCTCTGAAGTAAGTAGTCTTTATAGGGATCGAGCTTCTTTTCTTTCTTTTTCCCATCGGTTTTACGCTCTGGTAACTCATCCTCATTTAAATACTTCCGAATTTTTTTCGATCAAATCCTGTTTCTTTGGCGATCGCTGTTTGAGTCCAACCTTTTTGATATAATTCTCGAATCATAAAAAAATCCCCTATCTTCAGCATCGTTTCTCCACTCCATCTATGATGTTGTTTTGAAACGATTATCTGTTATTTTTGGGGAATTTTAAACCGTTGTTATTGGGGATTTTATCACCGTTCATGACAAAATATTGACATTTTTGAAAATATTTATAATAATATAAATGAAAGGAGGTGGTAAATTATGAAAAAGTATGTATCTCCTGCAGCTAAGGAAATTAAAATCCCAGCTGCTCTTGCACAAGAGATGGCCTAATACCTAAAAAAGGGGTACAACATTTGTTGCAACAAATGTTTGTACCCTCCAGGATTAATAGGAGTGGATGTACTGTATGCAGAATACTTATACCTTAAAAGAGAATATGCATTTATGTTTTTTTGGTTTGGTTTTCATGTTAATATATCTGAATTTTGAAAACATAAGTATAATAGTATTTTTTTTAGTGGTAAACATGTTGTTTGTGGGTAATTTAAGACATTTAAGGAGTGAAAAATTTAATAACAGCAATTTTTTTCTTTTATTAAGGCGCTCTTTTTACATAATCCCATTAGTTCTACCCTATATTATTTTACCTGGTTTGAATTTAGTCTCTTACTTTAAAACAAATATCTTATTTTTATTTATTGGCTTTTTAATAGGATTAATATTAATTCTACCCAAATGGAAAACTTGGAATACTTTTTTATCAAATGACTTTTTAATAGAATTGCCAAAAAGAAGTAAGATTGATGTTTGGGTTTTAGTATTTGTCTATTTCTTTGGCGCTATTTTTGAAGAGTTATTTTATAGATTATTCATCTACCAATCTCTCATAGAATCTCCTTTTGTACTTACCTTAATTATAAGTACCTTGTTTTTTTTGTTTCATCATTATGCAACACCTTGGGGACAAGCATTTAAAACATATGATTTTATTATACAAATATTAATATCAATTATTTCTATGTGTTTCTTATATTTTACTAATTCTATAATTCCATCTTTAGTGTTACATCTAACCTATAATGGTCCACATATATTGATGTACATTAAATATTTATTGATTCATAGAGAAATGGGGAGTGTTAATATTGAAGGTTGAGGATTCTAATCTAAAATTTTTAAATCCATTCCTAGAGTATGATTTTCATGAAAAGCTTACGCTAAAAAAAGATGATTTAATTTTCTTTTCAGGATCACTAGTTGAATGTATTGGTAATGCAAGATCTGACTTAGATATATTTGTTTTATATTCAAAAGCCTCAGATAGAAAAACTTATGATTATGATTTTGGCGAGTTAAAAACGGAGTTTAAAAGGGTTTTAGAAATTAATTGTGATATTGAATATTGGCCAATAGAGGTTCTTCAGAATATTATTGAGCAAATTAATAATATTAACTTTTCAAATGATAAGAGAACTATAAATCACTTAATGATAAAAGGATACAATTTTAAACAACTTTCGTCATTACTTCATCGATTTTATGTGAGTGTTCCTCATAATCAAAATACTGAAATGTATTTGTCTATTAGAGAAACACTTAATGAGTCCAATTACTTTAGAATGATGACTAGATTTTATATTAATGCTGTAGATAATTTATATGATGATGTAATAGGAACCATGGAAAATAATGATCTTTTGACCTCCCTTCATATATCCAAAAGTATGTTAGTGAATTCATTGATGGCCTTATTATTTTCCAAAAGTGTTTCGATAGATCGCGAGAAGTGGGTTTTTAAAAAATTAGAAAAATTATCGAGCACAGATAAAAGAATAGAAGACATATATGTAAAATCAATTGTACATTATTTTGAGAGAATAGGTTCTTTAAATGAGGATATTGAAGATATTGTTACATTATCTAATAACATAATTGAATCAATTGAAACATAGGAGCATTCCTGTAATGAAGAAACTTGAGGTTTGATAAAAAAAGAGCCCTCCTGGTATAGTACAGGGTGTCATTGCAATGACCCCGAATTTAAAAGATACCAGGGAGGACTCAGACATGAATTATACTCAAAATCGTAAAATTTCGCAAATCACACCATCAACACTCATTATAGGTATTGATATCGCTAAAGACAAACACGTCGCTCGAGCACAGGATATTCGTGGGTTCGAGTTTGGCAAAAGATTGCACTTTGAAAACCGTATAAAGGGCTATCAGAAGCTTCTGGATTGGGCGGAGAACCACCAGAAACAACAGGCCAAAGACCGTGTGGTTTTTGGTATGGAACCAACTGGACATTACTGGTTGAATCTTGCTTATTTCTTGACTGCAAAAGGATACGAAGTTGTACTCGTGAATCCGATGCATGTCAAAAACAAGCAAAGAGCTTGATGATAACTCGCCAACCAAAAACGACACGAAAGATGCCAAAGTGATTGCTCAATTGGTGAAAGATGGGCGATACTCTGTACCTAATCTCTTAAACGGTGTTTATGCCGAGTTAAGAGAAGGCGTCAAAATTAGAGATCAGCTCACCAAACAATTGGCGATCATCGATGGGCGCATTCAAAACCTGATTCAGCGCTACTTTCCCGAGTTTTTTGATGTCTTCAAGAATTGGAACGGAAAAGCCGCGCGATGCACACTAAAGAAATGGTTTCTTCCGTCGGAAATCCAAACACTTACGCCGGAAGAAATGCTGTTGACATGGAAGCAGGATGTCAAACGCGGGGTTGGCATCAAACGAGCCGAAGAGCTCGTAAAACAAGCGAAAAAGAGTGCAGGCCTTCGGGTAGGCACCACCTTTGCCCGAAAAGAATTAGAAGTTTTGATGGAACAATATGATCTCTATAATAAGCAACTTAAAGAGCTGGATACTGAACTGGAAGCTGTCGTAGAAACTATCCCTGGTGCACAACAAATGATGGGCATTGATGGCTTAGGGGCGGTTACCGTGGCACTATTTTTCGCTGAAGTGGGGGATCTGTCCAAGTACAGTCATCCACAGCAGCTCGTGAACCTAGCAGGGCTTTCCCTTCGTGAACACAGTTCCGGGAAGTATAAAGGGAAAACCAGAATCACCAAGCGAGGACGAAGTCGACTCAGGAAGTCCCTGTATTTAGCCATTCGTCCACTGGTTGCCCATAATCCGGCATTTAAAGCCCTGCATCACTACTACACCAAGCGCCCAGAACGCCCGTTAAAGAAGCAACAATCCCTAATTGCCCTGTGCTGTAAGTTACTGCGTGTTCTTTATGCGATTGGCAAAAAAAGCTGTGAGTTTGATGGATCCAAACTACTTGAAAGCTTACCAAAGGAATCATTACAGGTTGCTTAACCTTTTCACTTAACCATTATTCAATTATTTCACGTATTCTTTAAACAAACACCAGCAGTGCCGAGTCGGAGCTTATATTTACCATTCGGGCCATGACCCAGCATAGGAGCATATCCGACCTCCACCTCATGGATACGCTGAACGAAGGAATGTATGGAATTAGATCCAGTGATCTATGGGAGGGTGCGCGACCATGAGTCATGTGGAGATATGATGCACGGTCATACAATCTGTTTAACCAAATATTACCGTTTTGGTTATTTGGATGGACCCTCCAGTGTTAATAACTTGAATTTATTCAAAATGTATCCGCTTATAGAGGTGTTTTGCATGTTGGGTGTTTGAGAATTTTTGAGAATACGTGAGTATTTTAAAGAAAATTGAACTTTATAGAGGGAGGAAAAAATGTTAGTTAAAAAAAATATAGCTTTCAGAGTTAGAAAGATTAGTGGGAAAAATATACTCATCGGTGGTTATAAAGCATATGAATTAAACGAAACGGGTCTTTTAATATGGGAATTCATTTCTTCACCAAAGTCAATTGAAGAGATAGCTGAAAGTCTATCAAAAGAATATGAAATAAATGTGAGTGAAGTTATTAATGATGTAAATGAATATGTAAATTATCTTCTATCAGTTGATGCATTAGTAAAAGTAGGTGAGTAAATGTATGTTAATAAAAAGATTGGATGAAGTAAACGACCCTTTAATTATGGGTTATAAAGCTTATAACATATCAAAAATAGATAATACCTTAAAAGATTATGGTTATTTAATACCAGAGTCACTAATTATTACAACAGAGGTTTTCGATGAATGTGTACTTGAGGAGGGTATCGATACTGAAAAGTTCAAAAGTAAGTATCTAAATGAAATTTATAATGTTATTGTTCAGAATTTTGGGAACAAAAAACTTGTTGTTAGGAGTTCTTCTACTTTTGAAGATACCCCTATATACAGCATGTCAGGTGTTTATGATTCATTTCTTAATGTAGATACGAAAGAAAAACTTTATAAAGCTATAATCAAATGCTATAAATCTATTTTCAAAAAAGAAGTTACTGATATGATTATGTATACAAAAAAGCGACAATCTCAGGCTAAAATGGCAATCCTAATTCAAGAAATGATTCCCAACATAACCACGGCGGGCGTTTGTTTCACAAAAAATCCCGTTACAAATAAGGACGAATATATTATCGAATATGCTGAGAGCGGAGTGAATGTGGTATCGGGAAGAGGGGAAGTAAAAAGAGAAATCATAGATAAAAAAAAGCCTAGTGGTAAAGGGCTTGATGGAGTTTTAGAAATGTCACAAATATTATCAAATAAGTTTAATATGCCTTTAGACATAGAATGGGGTATAGCTAATAACCAGTTGTATTGTTTTCAGTGCAGGCCAATTATTAGCTGTAATGTTAGCCCACCAATAATAAAGGAGGAAATACCTTGTTATAAAGGAATACCTGTCTCTCCTGGAATTGCTTTTGGAAAATTAAGTATTGATAGGTTTGATAGCGTAACATTATTAAATAATTTTGATGATTTCTTTAGAAATATAAAGAAAATTAATGCTGCATTGTTAACTGAGGGCGGTATTTTATCACATCAAGCTAATCTATTGAGAGAAAATAATATTCCTGCCGTTTTAATCAGTGATAAAGGAATAGACCTTAAAAAATATAATAGCTCATTCTTTGTTATTAATGGATTTACAGGTGAAGTTTTTATTTATGAAGAAGTATCTGCGAAACAGAAATCAGAGCTTTTTAATTACTTTATAGACTATCTTAAAATAAACCCCCAAGTTCAAAATAAATATTGTATAGATAGAATAGAGAGTATTAACCAAAAAGAGGCAGTTTATATGGGGATTGATGAACAGTTTATAAAAGAACAAATAGCACAATTAAATTTCAACTCCTATAAAACTAGGCAGCGCATATATAATTGCGACCTTATAGAAAATAATCTAATGGGATCTGATTCTTTTGATTGTATTAGAATACAAGATGATATTAATGTGAGGATTCAATTTAAAAAAATTTTGATAAATGATGATGATTTCCGCGAGGAGTTACAGACTGTTTTATTTTTTGAGAATATTACTGAAGCGAAATCCTTTTTGAGAAGAATAGGATTAGAAATAACTCAGGAACAATATCGAGATATTACAGTTTATTTAAATGAAAACATTAAATTAAATTTTATTCAATGGCCAAATTCTCCAGTTTATTTAGGGATAGAATTTTCTGAATACCATAAATTTTTTGACCTTGTAAAGAGTATAGACGGATTAACAGAACCACAAGCACTAACGGGTGGTCAAATATTTGAAAAACTAGATTTAAATAGGATATTTACCAAGTAATAATAGTGGAGTGATTAATGATGAAAAGAAAAGTAGTACTAATAACTGACTGTACAGATGTTGCTTTACTTGAAATGAGAGGAGCAATTTTTAGTAATGCCAGTAATGATAATTTTGAAATAGAACCAATTGTAAATGTTGAGAACTTTTCAATTCAACATGCTGCTTTTTTAACAAGATTAATTGCAGAAATTTATCCTCCTGGAACAATTATTGCAGTAATTGTTAATCCTTCACAGCGTAGGCCAGAAAGGATTATTGGAAGAACTAAATATAAAAATTTAATTTTTGAAGGACCAAATACTGGTGCATTTGGTTGGTTAATTGAAGATTTTGGTGTAGAAGAAGTTTACGAAATCTATGATCCTGGATTTGTACCCTTTGGAGGGAAATATGTACATTCACCTGCGATTGGGAAAGCTGCTTCAGGAACACCAATTAATGAATTAGGCAGTGTGTTTAACAAACAGAGCATTCTTCCTTCTCCGATACAAGAAGGGACAATAGTACATATTGATAATTTTGGAAACGCAAAATTAAAGATGAATTTTAAGGATGAAAATGGAGCTTTATACAAAGTTTTAATTGATGATAAAATGTATAAATTCTTATATTGGACTAGAATGATGGAAAGAAATGACGGTGAATATATTATCTATCCTGGCAGTTCGTTTGATTTAATTGAACTTGGTATTGTTAGGGGGAACTTAGCAAAGGAATTAAATCTAAAGGTAGGCGATATAGTTAAGGTAGAAAGGGTGCTTGAAAATGTCTAAAGATATCCTTATAACCGGTGGCAGACCAACAGGCAACTTGCACTTAGGACATTTTTTAGGGGCATTCAAAAAAACAGTTGATATTCACAAAAATTATAACAGTTTTTTTATAATTTCTAACTTTCATATGCTAACAACAAAGAAGAGGTTAAAAGATTTAGAAGAAATGCCAAAGAATATATTAGATATGGTTGCGGAATGTATAGCCATGGGAATGGATCCGGATAGTATTAACTTTTACTTGCAATCAAATATAATTGAGATGCCCAAGTTATATACATTCATACAAAACCATATAAATATAAATAGTTTAATAGATAATGATAGTATCAATGAAATGAAAAACCATAGTCAAAGCTTTTCACTTGGCTTATTAGCATATTCGGTCATGGAAGCTGCAGATATCATAGGAATTGGTGCAGACGTTGTACCAGTTGGTGTAGACAATATTGATCATCTAAACATTACCCATCAAATAATAGACAGTATAAATAAGGAATATTCGAGTTCTCTTAAGAAACCTGAAGTAGTCCAGAGTGTACAAGCAAACATAATCGGACTGGACCTAAAAAATAAGATGAGTAAAAGTTTAGATAATTGTATTTATCTTAAGGATGATAGTGATATTATTTATCAGAAACTTAATAATATAGAACCAAAAAACAGATATGATTTATTGATGAACTTTAAGGAAGCACTTGGTCAACATTATGATACAAAGTTTATAGCTAATTATTCAGATTTAATAGATTTAGTAATTGAAATAGTAGACCCAATATCTTTAAAAAGGAAAGAACTTCTTAGTGATCCTTCCTATTTAATTAAATTAATTGATGAGGGTACACAGAAAGCAAATGAGCAATTTAGTTTTACAGTTAATAGTATATTTGAACCAATAAAATTTACAAGTAAATCTATTTTCGAAGGAATTGATAAATTTGAATAAAGAGTTACTGTCTAGGAATAAGAGTTTATTTACAGCTTTTACAAGGTCTTTTATAGTACATGCTGCGATAAAAACTAATATGTTAGAAAGAATATATGAGATGGTACCAACTCTTGATGAGTTAAAGGAATTATATCCAAACTTTGCTATGTTAGAAACATTTTTGAGTATCTTAGAAAAATTAGAATTGATTAAATATAACGGTGAGAGGTATTCATTAACAGATAGTGGATTATTATTTACTGACAGAGCAGTTCTAAGTCTAAAAGCTCCAGCTGATTTCGCAATGAACGAGGGTGTACTTTCCTGGATGAAATTACCTGATGCAATATTAAATGGTGAAATACCTTTTAAACTCGCATTTGGTAAGGAACCTTTCGAATATTTTTCAGATAATGAAGAAGCTTTTGGTAGATTTTCGAATTCCATGAGTCAGTCTACTAAGAGAAAAAGTATTTATAATATCTTTCAAAATATAGACTTTGAAAATGTAAATACCGTACTAGATGTGGGATGCGGAGATGGAAGGCTCCTCCGTGAAATTAGAAATATTAATAATGATTTTAATTTAATTGGGTTTGATTTACCGTATGTAATAAATAATGCGAGACGTATAGAAGAAAATAAAACTTTAAAATTTTTAGAAGGAAGTTTCTTTGAGGATGAAATTCCAAGCGCTGACATTTATATCCTTTCCAGAGTACTTCATGATTGGAATGATGAGAAATCAGGTATTATTCTGCAAAATATAATAAAAGCAATGCATAAAGAAAGTAGATTGCTTATAATTGATAAGGTATTAAATAATAAGGAAGACAACCTTGATACTTTATTAAGCCATCTTAATGTATGGATAATGTGTGGTGGGAGGGAGCGTAGTTACGAGGAGTTTAAAAGCTTATTTGAACAGCAAGGATTACAAATATCGAACTTTTCTGTATTTGAAAATTTTGGACTATTTGAACTGACACTATAAAAGAAAGGTGATTAACATGAGATTACTAACTGGAGATAGACCAACAGGAAAGCTTCATTTAGGTCATTATGTTGGAACCATAAAGAATAGAGTGAAATATCAATATGACTATGATTGTTTATTTATTATAGCTGACTTACATATGCTTACAACGAAAAGATCAACTCAAAATATTAAGGATATTAGCGGAAATGCAAGAAGTGCTGTATTAGATATGATTTCATGCGGAATAGACCCATATAAGTCCAGATTTTATTTGCAATCAGGTGTAATGGATATTATAGGCTCAATATATTTCTTAATGAATAACTTAATAACCGTAAATAGATTAAACAGAGTTCCGAGTCTAAAAGATATGGCAAATGATATAAATGAAGAAATGCCATATGGTCTTTTAGGTTATCCGGTATTGCAGGCAATTGATATTTTAGGTTATAAAGCAAATATTGTGCCAGTTGGAAAAGATAATCTCTCTCATGTTGAGGTTACTCGAGAAATAGCAAAAAGATTCAATAATGAATATGGTGAAGTATTTCCAATACCTGAACCAGTAAAAAGTATAGATAGTAGTTTAGTAGGAATAGATGGAAAAAGAAAAATGAGTAAAAGTCTAGGAAATAGTATTTACATATCCGACAATGATGAAGAAATAACAGCTAAGGTTATGAAAATGCCGACAGACCCGAATAGAATAAGACCTGATATCCCTGGTAAAGTAGAAGGAAATACAGTTTTTATTTATCATGATTTATTTAATAAAAATAAACAAGAAGTGGAAGAATTAAAAGAAAGATATAGAGCTGGAAAAGTTGGGGATGTCGAAGTAAAAAAACGTTTATCTAATGCCATAATAAACTATTTGGAGCCTTTCCGAGAAAGAAGAAGAGAATATGAAAGTGTTGATAAATTAAATAAATTAATTGCTGATGGCACCTTCTATGCGAGAGAAGAATTTTATAAAACATATATTGATGTTGTTAACGTAATGGGTTATAACAAGGTATGGCAAGGATTTAATTTGAATACTAAATGAGGTTAAATTAAATGAAAAAGAAAAGTGCTTATGAAATAAATATAAATACTTCTCATTTTAAATTTGTGTATTCTGATTTCACGAATACTGATGAAATAGTAGTGTGGCTCAATAAGTTAAAAGGCATTATATCGAAATCAAAAATAGAACAAAAAAGCTTTAAAATAAGAAACCTTATAGATGGAGTGAAATGGACTGAGATTTTAGATGATTTTACTAATAAAGCACACGTTCCTAGTCTTGAAATCATCGAAAATTTACCTAAAAACCCTAATATAAAAATTAAGCAATTTAAAGAGTTAATTTTTATGAAAATTAACTCCTCTTTTGCTATTTTAAACAAAGATAAATGGCAGATAGACTTTATCTCTAAAAATGATAATATTGAACCCTTTTTTATTTCTATGATCAAGTACTTTATTGCAACATTATTTGTCTATTTTTACGAGTTATTTATTGTTCATGGAAATATTATGAATTATAAAGGTTCCAATTACTTAATAAGTAATATTGAAAATAGCGGAAAAACATCCTTATCCTTACTTTTTTGGGTTAATAAAAGTAAATGGATAACGGATGATATTACGTATATTAATAGTGACGGTTTATTTTTAGTTGATAATTTTAGGGATTATACAAATATTAGAAAAGGTAGTTTTAACGCTTTTAGGTCAAAATTGGAAAATATTAATAAGTTTATAATTAATGAAAACGAAGAGGAGTATATGATTAGTTTCGATTATTTTAAAACAAATCACCCCCCCCATAATAATAAAGTTGATTTCATAATTGTTCCTAATATTGACGGAAACGAGATTAATATAAATGTGGAACAAATACAAACAATTAATAAAAATCATTTGTTTTTAAATGAAGCAGCAACAATAAAGTTTTATGATTACTTTTTTAGTGGCTTAAGAAAAAATAAAATAGAGCCTTTATTTATAAAAAATACTCCAATTTATAAAATAGTAACTGGATATAATTATATAGATAATTTTGAAAAAATTATCAATAAGGTGGGCAAAAAGAAATGAGTATTAAAGATAAAAATATTTTAATTTTGGGCACCGGTCAAATCGGGTTTGCTGTATTTGAAGAATTAAATAGACTAGATTGTAAGAAAATAGTTTTACATAGCTATTCAGAACAAGAGGTTTTATTATTAAAAGAAAAGGTACATTTAATAAAAAGGGATAAAACAAACGTAGAATATGTATTTGGAGATATATATGATTCTATAGAAACAATAAAGTCTCAAAATGATATCATTAATACAAATCTTTATAAGATATGTAAACAAAAAGGGATAGATATAATCATTGATTGTATTAATACTGCAGCTGTATTAGGGGAACAATTAGCAAGTTGGAACAAGGAAATTAAGAAAAATAGTATACCTAGTAAAGAGTTAAATACTTATGAAAAGGTAAATAATTTCATAATTACCTTAAAAGAGACTTATTCAGCATGTAATATTGATAAATATATTAAAGTATCAACAACCGGATTAGGTGGGATGGGCTTTAATATGGGATATACACATGGTGATGCGAAAAGTTTTTATTTGTCAGAAGATATTCTTGGAAAATTACATATAGCTGGAGCCTTCCACCAACTCCTATGGGCTTTAAATAGGACTTCTGGATATGATATCTCTGTTATTATTCCTTCAGCATGTATTGGGTGGCAAGACGTAAAAATTGATCCTTTACCTCCCTTTAAAAAAACAGAAAGCAGCAAAAACATTTCCATAGAAGAAATTAATAAAAGAATTGTAGAGCATGATATAAAAGATCAAATCAGGATTACTCAAGTTTATTTAGGCGAAAATAATTCATACTCACGGGAAGAGGTAGCCCTCTTAACACAATTGAACCAAATGGAATTTGTATCTAAACAGAGGGTAGCAAAAATCGTTATAGAAGAACTTAAATCAAAATCTAATAATTTTAACTTGCTTAATGCAATGGATATTTCTATGATAACGCCATCATATAAGGATTTTTATTTGAGGAACTTATTAATAAATAAGATGGATTACCAAAACTCTTTCTTGGAAGTTGAAAGTCTCGTTACAAATAATTTGGGTAGAGATGTTGCTATAGATATAATGGAATTATTTATTGTGAAACAATTATTAAATAATTCACTTGAGAATATACATAAATGTTTAGAATATGGAGATTTAAAATTGCAACAAAAAATAAAGCAGTTTTTTGAAACTAACCCTATTTATCGTAATTATTTTTTGTCCTTAGGTTTCTCTATTTTACTAGATGATGAAATATGGGTAGCAAGTAATTTTGGAGAAAAAACTGATTATATTGATTATAGGTCTGAAAATATTACTTTCTTACTAAATAAAGTTTTGGAGACCGTTACCTTCTTTAAAAGGGAAAATACTACTTTTGACTATAATCATTATTTTGTCGACATTATTAACTCAAATAATATTAGCGTCGGTGAATTACTAGGTATGATCTATTCCTTTGAGGGGAAGGGGAGAGAAGTATATTATAATAAGGATTTAAAAAACAAATCTGATATTTATACAAAAAAATATATATTCTCATAATCATTTACAGCAATACAAGCTTATAATTAAACATTGTTTTGGAAATAATAAATTAAAGGCAGAGGGGTTATTGTTATTGGTTGAGGAAATTTTTGGTTGAAATTATACAAAAGGATCATTGAGAAATATTCGAACCATTCGATAGAAGGGTTAAAGTTGCCAATGTCAAAGTCTTTTTCTAATAATTATACTAATACATTTTACCCTCAAAATCTTTTAAATAAATTTGGAATTTACTGTAAGTGACACCCGTAAAAGAGCCAAATGTAAATTTTAAATAATGATTTGTCGAAAAAATACATGAGGAAAGTTGCTACATTTATCAGTCCAATTAATACAAAAATTGGAATACTCATTTTAGGAGAAAATTATCAAGAAAATTCAAAAAAATATTATTTTCCACTTTTTTCTATTAAATAAAGTAGATAACGATGATTATCATGTGAAGGACGAACAACAGCCGTTTGCCTTTAGTTCTTATGATGATGCAAATACTTTTCCTACTCATTTGCAAAATATGTCTGCTCTAGAACTTATTTTAATGATGGGCTCTAGTCCTAATCCTTAACACTCCTAGATTCATTCCTTTTAAACAATATTTTTAGACAAATACAATGCACTTCCTTTTAAAAATAAAATATATTTTTCTAGAGTTGCAGCGATTATGTTAGTAGCTCGTTTCAAAGGCCAATCTAAATTAACCACTCCACACATGTGGAGTGCGTATCGCAGATTGTGCGAAAAGGAGAAGCAGGTTCCTAAACGGTTTCCTGCTTTTTTTATGTCAAGATCTGGTGGAGAGAACCGGTAATCAATCTTCATGTTTCCGTCAGCAAACACCTCAATCTTATGGACAAGGTGATGCAATACATCGTGCACAAACTTAAAAGTTCAAGCTTGTGACGTAAGCTATAATGCGCCAGGTTTAATGAGGAACTGTTTGAGTACCATCAGTGTTCTGTACATAGTTGGTATGATATTGCCTGAAACCCAAAATGCTTTGCATCCTTGTGTACCAATCATCGTTTAGTAATTTTTTCCACATCTATTGTAATTATCTTATTTACCGCGCAATATGATCTTTTTTCTGTAAGTCAGCATCTGCTTCCAAAAAATAATAAATACACATCATAAAAAACAACAAAATTTTATTGTTTATCAATAAATCATATGCTATATTGTGAATAACAAGAAAAAACGGGGGTGCTGTATGAAACGGGGAAAGATTTTATTTTTACAGATAGCTGTTTATGTTATTGGAGCGGTTGTAGTCAGTTTATGCATTTTCGCTTTGCCGCCTCTGGCAAGCTATGCAGCAGAAAAGAATCCAGAATATGCCTATTTACAATATCCTGTTCTAATCGGTATTTATGTCACAGCGATACCGTTTTTGATTGCCCTCTATCAGGCGTTGAAACTGATCAGTTATATCACACAAAATAAACCATTTTCAGTGCCGGCTGTAAAGGCATTGGGACGCATAAAATATAGTGCAATGACAATCGGAGTGTTATATGTGGCTGGAATGATCGTTCTGGGAACACAGAATGCTTTGCATCCTGGCATTGCAATCATCGGGCTTGTCATATTTTTTGCATCCATGGTTATTATGGTTTTTTCGGATGTTCTTCAGGAGCTTTTAAAAAATGTATTGAAAATAAAAACAGAAAATGATTTGACCATCTGAGGTGAAAGTGTGGCTATTATCGTCAATTTAGATGTGATGCTGGCAAAAAGAAAAATGAGTGTGACGGAATTATCAGAGAGGGTTGGCATTACAATGGCGAACATCTCAATTTTGAAAAACGGAAAGGCTAAAGCGATCAGGTTTTCAACACTCGAGGCCATCTGCGAAGCCCTGGACTGTCAGCCTGGTGATATTTTAGAGTATCGAAGGGATCTGGATTCTATTGATACCTAGGAAGAAGTCAATCCATGGTTTTTATGTATGTCAAAAATCATATTTCCGTTATAAGCCCGCCGGCGTAATGACAGGATGTTTGTATTTCCTGTTAAAGTATTAAACGCATTACCTAACTTAACTTATTATAGATACAGATTTTTTCTTATGACGACAGTGTTTTTAATAGCCTTCTTTTCCTTGTGTATTGCTTCTAAACAGAATGTGTAAGAGGTAAATTATATGGTTTAGGTTTAAGAGTATATGGTGAAGCAATAGTAAGTTTCTAAAAAAAATAGGCAAACTATATAGCTATTTTATAGTTTGCCTATTTTACTATTTATTCATGAAATGAGTGTAGCTACCTATGTTCTTTAAATTCCAAACATATTATATCAAGCAAATGTTAAAGTCCCGTATTTATATTGGTACGCACCTATTGATGATCCTCATGTTAATGATTAGAATATTAGTCAATTCAACTGATACCTACGATTATAATGATTATGGAAATTTTGTCGGTGAAATGACCTTAATCATTCATGTCGTATTTCTTATTTTCATGGTCTTCTTTTATTTATTTTTATCAAATGAATATAGATATGGATCTGAACAGCTATTTGTAGGTACAGTAAAAATTACTGTATTAAAATTACTTGCTTTACTAGTTAATCATTTTATCATCCTTTTAATATTCACAACTATACAGGCCTTTATTGTGCTTAGCTATTTTTATATCGAAACAATAAAATTTTCAAGCTTTTATATCGATACAATCATGTATATTTTTTATTACTGGTTTACACCATCCATACTTGCATGTTTTATAGGAGTTTTTCTAGCATTATCTTTTGGAAGGAAACATCTCACATTCCTCATAATTATAGCAATTTGGCTAATTTTTGGGCCTATGAATACAGTGTTTTTCTACAATTTCTTTTATTCCCTGAGTGAGGGGGACATAGGAAACTTACTTTTTTTATATCCCTTAAATAATGCTGATGTATATCGTGACCTTGTAGGATATAATTTAAATTTTTCGTCTCTCCTGGCTAATTTAGTTTGGATTCTTATCATTAGTTCATTCATTGTGTTTTTTTTGATTAAGGGATCTCATACTAGAAAAGTTCAATTTACGGGTTTAATTATAGGGATATCACTAATTATAACAGCTTTTGGTATTGTGCCTTATGCTCTTAAAGGGAAGATTCCTGTTTTTAATTATAAGCAAATGATTGAAGAGGCAACGTACGCTCAAAATCAAACGCCTGAAATACAAGAAGATCTTTTAGCTTATAATATAAGAATGTATGATATTTCCATTAATATGAAAAACAATCATGTTCAGGCGATAGTAGAAGTTGATTTAGATTTATGGCATGAAGATTTAAAGGATATTGCGTTTTCTCTTTATCATTCCATGAGAATAAAGCACATAAAAAATAATAAAGGGGAGAATATAGAGTTTTCTCAACGAGGGGATTTTGTCATTATACATGAGCCAGTTCATACAATTACATTTGAATATATAATGGAAGATTCTGCTTTACTACCAGCCTCAAATAACTATCTATTTTTGCCATATTATATAAATTGGATTCCGAAAAGGACTAATCATCCCCAATTAATAGTTGATGAATCTATTCATGAAGAGAGGATAATTGTTTCAAACCAGGAGCCAGCTGACTACAAATTGGAAATTAAAGGTATAGATAACTATTATACAAATCTATCCAAAATGGGTAAACATATTCATAGCGGAGAACAAGTTAAAGGAGTGTCTCTAATAGCAGGGGCTATTCAAAAGGAAATATTGGAAGACAGCTTTTTAGTTTATCCTCTATCCTGGCCTGATGTAAAAGAAAATTGGAAAGAATATTATGGTGATTTAAAGGAAACACACCTTTATTTGAATGATATGTTTAAATTAGATAAAAGTAGTATTCCAGAGGATATTGTTTTCTTAACCCCAAATTTAAAGTATGATTCTTTTTTAAGCAGTGATCACTTATTGATTCATCAGGCAACATTATATGAATTAGGAGAGGCAGTTCATGAAATTCCGGAAATGTATATACCAGGAATACTTTGGAATAATGCCCGAATAGATGATATTGACCCCGGGTTAATAGAAGTGTTTAATCAAATGCTCAAAAATTTATTATTGGAAGAAATCGAATACAATACAACCATTTCCCATGGATCGATGTTTGACATTTATCCGAGTAAGGCTTTAAGACGTTATGGGGATATTCATGCACTGGGGATAGATATTTTTTACAAAAATTATTCAAATATGTCCCCACAAGAAAGGAAAAACTTTTTGATAAAATGGTATGAAAATTTCACAACTATAAGAAGTTGGGATGATGCAACATCATTTATGGAAAATTTTATTAAGGAGAATATGTAATGCTACAGGTTTCTGGTTTAAATAAGATAATAAAAAAACATAAAGTTCTAAAAAATGTTCACCTTAATATAGAGGGAATATATGGTTTAATTGGTCCTAACGGTGCAGGAAAAACGACATTAATGAAAATCCTTTCAAGCCTTACTTCTATGAACGGAGGTGATGTTTTTATCGATGGAAAAAACTATTCGAATGGAAGATATGTAAAAGCCAATAAATATATAGGTTACTTGCCACAGGATTTCATGATTTATCCGAAAATCTCCGTTTATGAAGCCTTAGATCATATAGCAATTTTGAAAGGGATTATGGATAAAAAAATAAGGCAGGATAAAATCGTTAGTTCCCTGGAACAAGTGAATTTATTAGAACATCAGGAAAAGAAAATGATTGAACTTTCAGGAGGCATGAGAAAACGGGTAGGGATTGCTCAACTATTACTTGAAGAGCCTTCATGTTTATTATTTGATGAGCCTACAGCAGGTTTAGATATAGAAGAAAGAATACGATTTCGAAATTTAATGAAAAGATTAGGAAACAACCATACGATTATAATATCTTCCCATATTATTGAAGACATAGAGTTTTTAGCAACTAAAATAAGTATTTTAAAAAAAGGGGAAGTATTGTTCGAAGGAACTCCAGAACATTTAAAGAAAAAGGCTGAGGGGAAAATATGGACAAAACCAATTCAAATAGATGAATTAAATGAATTTATTTTAAACCAAGATGTCATATCTATATCTGAGGAACAAAAAAATGTTAAAATAAGAATATTTTCGGAGGACGGAATCGACGATAATTATAAATTGGCAACTCCAAAGCTGGTAGATGGATATCTAGCAGTTATTAGGGAGGGCCATAAATGAAAAAGAAGTTGGAAAAAATTTATATATTATTTAAATTTGATTTCAAAACATCTGGATTCCTATTTTTCCTTCCATTAGTCATGTGGATGGTTTCAATATTTCAATTAATGATTCAACATTCACAACAGGCAAATGATATATACAATAGCATTATTGTTTTTCAAGGTATTTATATTCCTTTTGCAGGTTGGGGACTGATGTACCGTCTAAAGGAAATGTATGAAGATGGAGCAAGCGATACTTTAAAACCATACTATAGATCAAATCTTATATTCGATATAAATCGTTATCTATCAATACACTTAATGGGGACTATAATATGGTGCTTATTTTTTTCGATGAAATATAATATTTCTATCATTTGGCCGATTCATATGATCCATTTCTTCTTAATTACCTTACTTTTTATGTTTTTAGGTACAGCTTTAGTTGTAACCATTAAAAACATTGAGTTCTCTTTAACTATATTTTTTATTTATCTGATAATCGAATTTGCCACCCTAGGTGAATATATGCCCTGGCCTCATGTTTTCATATTTCAGAATGCAGTGTGGGATACCCAACTTAAAATAAAATTTATCTCAATTAGTACATATATCATTATATTATTCTGCACAACCCTCATTTTTATAAATAGAGATTCAGGTAAAGCTATAGATTAGTTTGTTACATTTCTCCAAAACAGTGATGCCAAAGTCGTAAATAAAGAGATCAAGCATTCGAATCATCAAAGCAAAGAATGATGATTTTATTGAAATATCTATAAATCAGAAAGAGTTTGAGCCCTGTAAATGGCTCCTTCCTTTGTATATTTAGTGTATATCGTTAATGCGGAATATGATATAGCACCATGAACCCTTTCAAAAAGAAGATCCGTTGTCTAGATATATGGATGGTGTCTGTTTGTATCCAGGGCTGAATCAATCCTGTTTTGAAAAATCATAACATTGCTTTAATGAAGGTAAAAAGATAAGATCACAGGATCTTCCTACAGTCACTGAGGCTGATGGCCGGCATTGCCATTCATGGGGATCGTGTAAAAAACATTGACAGACATCCGTACTGTTGTTAAAAATGAACATGGCAACATTGAATGAAAAGAGGAGAAAAGCATGCATACATCTGGCCGAATTCCGATTACCCCTGCATACGATCCCTGGGAGGCGTACGTTGATATCGACGAATATGGAAAGCTGGAATTAACGAACGTCGAGTTTACCACCACAACGCTCTGCAATATGCGCTGTGAGCATTGCGCGGTTGGCTATACATTGTCAACGAAAGATCCAGAGGCTTTGCCGGTTGACTTGCTGCTCCGCCGGCTCGATGAAATCCCGCACTTGCGATCACTCAGCATTACCGGCGGCGAGCCGATGCTGTCGTTGCGTTCGGTGGAACAATATGTGGTTCCCCTACTTCGTTATGCTCATGATCGCGGGGTGCGGACACAGCTGAATTCGAACTTGACCCTTGATCTGGCCCGTTATGAACGGGTGATTCCGTATCTAGATGTACTTCACATTTCCCATAACTGGGGCACGATTGATGACTTTGTCGAAGTTGGCTTTGCTATGATGAAGCGGAAACCGACACGAGCCCAGCGGGAAACATTTTTTCAGCGCATGATTGACAATGCGAAAGCGCTCGCCCGGGCGGGGGTGATGGTGTCAGCGGAAACAATGATCAACAGGCGGACGGTTGATCATCTGGAAAACATCCACAGGCAAGTCGTGGAAGAAATGGAGTGCCGGCGCCATGAAATTCATCCGATGTACCCGAGTGACTTTGCCAGTAGTTTAGAGACACTTAATCTTGACGAATTGCGCCAGGCGATCCACCATTTGCTTGATATTCGCGATGAAAACGTCTGGATGTTGTTTGGCACACTGCCGTTTTACCCGTGCAGCAGCGATGAAGAAGATGTTCGCCTGCTGAAGCGGCTGTATGAAAGCAAAAACGTCACCGTACGTAATGATCCCGACGGCCGCTCCAGACTGAATGTCAACATTTTCACCGGCGATGTCATCGTCACCGATTTTGGTGATGAACCGCCGCTTGGGAACATTGTTCACGATTCGCTCCCTGATGTGTACCACAAATGGCGGGAATCAAAGCTGGCCAAAGAACTGCTTTGCCACTGTCCGATGGCCCGCTGCCTGGGTCCGAATATCCTTGTGAAACAGCGTTATTATCCCAATGTCGACTTTAGAAAACGTTCGGCACGCATTTCCCGTTAAAACGATTTCAAACGCCTTATAACTGTTATGACACCGGATTGCATGATAAAAAGGTTTCCTGAAACATCTGAACCAGGCAGATTCACAGGTTCTCGCCTAGAAACGGCGTCCCATTCTTTTGGGGCGCCATTTTGCTGCCTTGTAACTAGCAATAAGAGGGTCTTTAACATCATTCCCCATAGCCCCTTCTTCATCAGACTACACCAACGGCATAGGTGTTCCCTAACATCATTTTAGAAACGCCCAACATGCTGAAGGTTATTTTTTTCCAAAACATTTAAACCAAATTGGACGATAATGGGTCTAATAAGTGAAAGGAACAAGAGAGGGTGAGTTCCCATCAATACATTAGTCAAAAAAGCTCAAAAAGGAAACGATAAAGCCTTTCTACAGCTGTTTCAGCAATATGAAGAAGATCTATATCGGATGGCTTATATCTATGTCAAAAACAAAGATGATGCCTTAGATGTGGTACAGGAGGTAGCTTATCGAGCATTTAAAATGATCCATACATTGAAAGAACCAAAGTATTTTAAAACATGGCTAATGAGGATCGCAATCAATTGCGCAACCGATGCAGTCAGAAAAAATAAAAAAATCGTACAGCTGAAACCGGAGTATGAGGAGTTTATCGGAGCTGACTCTGGGGATATTCCCCTTACCGTAACGCTGCATCAGCTGATCGATGTCCTGGAAGAAAAAGAAAAAAGCATCGTGCTCTTAAAGTTTTACCAAAACCTTACTTTTAAAGAAATAGCAGATCAGCTGGAAATCCCGCTCAGTACGGCAAAATCTGTTCTTTACCGTGCGTTAAAGAAGCTTCGCAAACAATTGAAGGAGGCCGGTATTCATGAGTAATCCAATTAAACAGGAAGTAGATAAGATTGAAATCCCCGATGAATTACATGATCGGGTGAAATTGGGAGTCGAAAAAGCGAAAGTTGAGAGGAAAAAAACAAAGAACAAATGGTTGTTCCCTGTGACGGCTGCAGCTGTTATCATTTTAAGCTTTTCTTTATCCATTCATAACGGAGCCATAGCCAGCATCCCATTTGTTGGCGAAGTCATTGAAAAATACATCCATTCAACTGAAAAACTTGACTATTCTTCCTATAAAACAGCTATTGGAGAAACAGCGGAAAATGAACTGGGCAAATTGACCTTAAATGAAGTAATGATGGACGCCCAGCAGCTTTTTTTAAGTGCCACATTCGAACCAGCTGATGATGTTGAATTTGATTACCAGACGTATATCTTTCCAACGGTCAAAATCAATGGAAAAGATCTTACATCTACAACAGGAGTGCAGTCAGTTGAATTAAACGATTCCATGTTCACGATTTATAACGATCTCGAATTAAATGAACCGATTGATACCGAAAACGTTCAGCTGGAAGTCAGCTACGACACCTGGAATTTCGAAACACCGATTGAACAGCCCTGGACGTTTGATGTGGAAGTATCCCAGAAAACGTTATTAGCAGAAAAAAACGTTCTGGAAATGAACAAAGCGATCCCATTAACGGATGGCGGAACCGTTACGATCGAAAAAGTGGTAGCTACCCCCATTTCCACAATCGTATACTACGATTTATCAAAGAATGCGAGTGAAGATATTCGTTTTAAACTCAAGTCTGAAGATGGACGAGTAAAAACATTTTCATCAGCATATAGCAGTAACGATGAAGGGGATCAGTCATTTGTAAGGTTTAACGGAATTAATGTTGAGGAGGAGCAATATGATCTGATGGTCTATGACGGTGAAGATAAGCCATTATGTGAAATTTCTTTCAATACAAACAAATAAATGTTAATAAATAACATTAAAGTAATATATTGACATAAAATTAAATATTATGGCTCTCCCCAATGAAGTGTGCTGAAAATTGAAAAATGCAGAATCTTCCTCTATTGTTAATAGTAACCCAAACCAAAACCAATAGAAAGGAAG
>NZ_SMAN01000032.1 GCF_004342905.1 Melghiribacillus thermohalophilus
ATGCGTATTCGCATGGAATGTCAGCAACCAGCCTAGCATTTGAAAGCAATCATACGATAGAGGAAGAATCAAGCACATTTTGTTGCGGAGAACCAGCATTTTGTTAAACATAGTGATTTTTTACTTTATTTTAAAGTTTATAGTTGAAAAAACAAAAAAGATATATTGGCATTACTGCGGATCATCAAATAAAGCAAATTAACTAAAGATTAGTGAGTACCTATATTAGTCTCTTTGCCCACCTATAAATTGTTTGGTTCGTATGTTTAATTTTTAAGTGATTTAACTTTTCTAACTGTCTTCTATTCCAATTTCCGCTATTGTAAACTAACCCCTTTACTACAAATTGAATTATTTTTCGTGCCTATCAGTTGTGCCCTGTATTTTTAATAACAGAGTAGATAGAGGCTTATTATCCGGTCGTCCTACTTCAAGAATATAGAGTGGAATTCTCCCACTTTGCATAACTTTAACCACTGCACAAACTCTTCGCCTTCCATCTGGCAACCAGGAAAACTTTCTGCCTAAAGGTAGATAAATAATACTAATAGATATCTTAAGATTTTGATATTTTGTTTTCAAATACTTAATCATTCTCAAAAAGTCATCCAGTCCATGTCCTTTTAGATCGTGTGCTAATTCTAAGGTATTAAATTCCAAAGGTTGAAGTTTTCCACCTAGTACTGTTTCATTAACACTTCCCTGTCTAACATGTGAACCACCACGTCCTTTTTTCACCATATAAGTGTCTCCTGAATTAACTTGTCTTTCCCCTTGATTTAAACGACGGATGGCAGGCATATAATCAAATTTCATTCGGGTCATGTCGTGTTCATTCACTGGTTGGTTAGTATCTTGTTTAGTATTCTGAAGTTCTTCTCTTTCAACTTCAAATGTTTCTTCTTTCGATGTTTTGCTGATTAATTTCTTTCTAGGTTTGCTAACCCTTTTAATTTTTTAAAAGACCGATGTGTATAATCAATTCGAGTAACATCAACAGATATACCCTCCAGCCCTAATATCTCATAAATCAAAACATCTTTTCCGACTTTCTTTCCCCTGTATTGAAAATTTAACGGTCCTATATCGGGTAAATTCATGATTAGGGGGTGGCCTTTACTTAAACTTTTTCCTGTTTGTACTGCCTGTAAATAAACATTACGGTATATCGATTCAAAAGATTCTTTAACGGTTCGGACAGCGTATAGCCATGTAAAATGCGTTATAAATTGTTTGTTGAAAACTAGATTTTGTGGAATTTTATCGGAAAATGCCAATACGAATATTAAATATAATAAAAATTGCGTGCTTGAGTTGTTTCTTCAGTCTTTCCCAAGCACGCAATGATGAAATTACTTCTATTTTTTCACTGTCTTATTCCTTACTCCACCGTAACCGACTTCGCCAGATTCCGTGGTTTATCCACGTCGCAGTCGCGGTGCAGGGCAGCATAATATGCGATGAGCTGCAGTGGGATCACCGACACCAGCGGGGTAAGGAGATCATGGACTTCTGGCACCACGAGGGTGTCGTCCGTCTGATCCAGTCCCTTCATGCTGATGATGCAGGCGTTAGCGCCCCGGGATACGACTTCCTGTACGTTGCTGCGAATCGGGTAGTTGACGTTTTCCTGGGTAGCCAGGGCGATCACTGGCGTACCTTCTTCAATCAGGGCGATGGTTCCGTGCTTGAGCTCACCCCCCGGAAATCCTTCGGTCTGAATATAGGAGATCTCTTTCAGTTTCAGGGCTCCTTCCAGACCTACATAGTAGTCGATTCCCCGGCCGATGAAGAAGCAATTGCGGGTGGTGGAGAGGTAATCTTTTGCGATTCCTTCCATCACGTCTTTTTGATCGCACAGTGCTTCTATGGCATTGGCCACGATGGCGAGTTCTTTCATCGGGTCAAAGTCGAGCTCATAGCCTTTGGCCCGGGCTGTATCTACGGCCAGAATAGCCAGCACGGCCATCTGGGCGGTATAGGCTTTCGTGGATGCTACTGCGATTTCCGGTCCTGCATGCAGATGCAGGGTATAGTCCGCTTCACGAGAAAGGGTTGATCCGGGCACATTTGTAATCGTTAAAGCAGGGTATCCCATTTCTTTCACCTGCACGAGTACAGCCCGGCTGTCAGCGGTTTCCCCGCTCTGGGAAATAAAAATAAACAAAGGTTTTTCAGACAGTAACGGCATGTTATAGGAAAATTCGCTGGCCACATGGACTTCTACCGGGATCTTCGCCAGCTTTTCAATCATCTGTTTGCCGACGAGTCCTGCGTGATAGCTGGTTCCGCAGGCGATGATGTAAACCCGGTCGGCATCGAGCATAGCCTGGCGAATATCGGATTCTAGCTTAATGTCATCGTTGTCGCCCTGATATTCCTGAATGATTTTGCGAATGACAAAAGGCTGTTCGTCAATTTCTTTAAGCATAAAGTGCGGGTAAGTGCCTTTTTCAATATCATCGGCGTCGATTTCGGCAATAAAATGTTCCCGCTCCACAGGCGTGCCATCCAGCTTTTGTATACGGATGGCATTCCGCTTCACAATCACAATTTCTTGATCCAGCAGTTCCACAAACCGATTCGTAACCTGCAGCATCGCCATGGAGTCACTGGCCACCACATTGAATCCGTCGCCAAGACCGACTAACAGCGGACTTTTGTTTTTAGCCACCAGGATGACATCCGGGTTATCCCGATCCATGACCGCTACAGCGTATGACCCCTTTAATAGACGAACCGTCTGGCGAAAAGCTTCGGTGACATCCTTGTGTTTTTCATGAAGCTTCTCGATGAGCTGCACAATGATTTCTGTATCGGTATCACTTTTCAGCGGAACATCCTGCAGATATTCCTCGCGCAGTTCGTTATAGTTTTCAATGACACCGTTATGCACCAGTGAAAACCGGCCAGACGCACTCTGGTGGGGATGGGCATTTTCTTCACTCGGCGCTCCGTGTGTGGCCCATCTGGTATGACCGATTCCCATGGGCGCATAAACGTTTTCATCCACAGCCTGACGCAGAGCTGCAATACGGCCTTTCACTTTAAAAGTATGGACACCGTCTTCATTCTGGACAGCAATCCCTGCTGAATCATATCCGCGATATTCTAATTTCTCTAACCCTTTTAATAAAATTTCTTTCGTATCGTTCTGTCCGATATATCCAACAATTCCGCACATATCGTATGTTTCCTCCCTCATCTCGAAGGGGCAAACAAACGACCGTATTCTGCAAGGGGCATTTGTTTGCCCCTTTCCCGTGATTTTTTCTATTTGGGCATCTGGTTTCAGACCTTTGTGCAAAGAGTCGCCTCTTTGTTTTCAGTCTAAAACATGACGGCTGAGATGCCGGGCAACCGGGAGGTACCCGCCGATCCTTCGATGAACCTCCTCCTCGTCAACTATTTCCCCTTTCTCGTCCACGGGAAATAGTCCTGGCGCTTTGATTCAGTTGTCTCCCGATCCTCCTTTCTGCTTTTGAATAAAGGGTTCCTTGAAATCATTTTCCATGATTGTAAAAAAATAAGGAACATCTACTATTTTAGCCGATATGCTAAAACGCGGTCAATACGGGAAACATGACAATTTGTTTAAAAAAGATGACAATGATAAGCTTCTATATGTATAAAATATGCGCAGACAGCTTTCGAAGTGCTGTCTGCGCATCATTTTAGTCTGTTTTCATGCCCAATTGTTCCTGAATGACAGCGACGAGCTGATCAGCGTGAACGTCACACTCTTCTTTTGTCGGGGCTTCTATCATGACCCGGACTAAAGGTTCTGTGCCGGATGGCCTTACAAGCACACGCCCATGATCACCGAGTTCTTCTTCCACCTTTTCAATGGCTTCTGTAATCCGCTGATTGGTATACACCTGGTTTTTATCGATGACGTTTACATTTTTCAATACCTGAGGATATTTTGGCATTTCGGCTGCCAGTTCGGATAATGGCTTCCCGGTATCTTTTAACACGTTCACAAGCTGGAGGGCAGTCAGCATGCCGTCACCAGTTGTATTGTAATCCAGAAAGATGATGTGTCCGGACTGTTCTCCGCCCAGGTTATATTCGTTTTTCCGCATCTCTTCCATGACATAACGGTCCCCTACAACTGTCTGGACACTGTTGATTCCCTGTTCTTCAAGGGCTTTGTAAAAACCGAGGTTGCTCATCACGGTGGATACAATGGTATCCTGATTCAGACGTCCTTTTTCCTTCATATATTTTCCGCAAATATACATGATTTGATCACCGTCAACGATTTCTCCTTTTTCGTCAATGGCAATCAAACGATCTCCATCTCCGTCAAAAGCCAGTCCGAGATCGGCCCCTTCCTCTTTGACAAGTTCCCGAAGTGCCTCAGGACTCGTTGACCCGACTCCGTCATTAATGTTTAAACCGTCCGGAGAAGTACCAATGGTGGAAATCTCCGCTTCCAGGTCTGCAAAAAGGTGAGGAGCCATGGAACTGGTTGATCCGTTGGCGCAGTCAATGGCAATATGCATTCCCTCAAAATCATAGTCAATGGTCTGTTTTAAGTACTGCATATATTTTTGTACGCCTTCAAAATAATCATTGACAACCCCAACATCTTTTCCGGCCGGACGGGGCAGTTGATCTTCTTTTTGATCCAACAGTTTTTCAATTTCCTGTTCCTGTTCATCGGTTAATTTAAATCCGTCCGGGCCAAAAAACTTGATTCCGTTGTCTTCTACCGGGTTATGCGAAGCTGAAATCATAACTCCGGCATCGGCGCCGAGCGCTTTCGTCAAATATGCTACACCCGGGGTTGAAATGACACCCAGGCGCATGACTTCTGCACCGATGGAAAGCAGACCTGCTGTGAGGGCGCCTTCCAGCATATGACCGGAAATTCGGGTGTCACGGCCAATCAATACTTTCGGACGTTCTTCTTTGTTTTTGGTCAGCACATAACCGCCATAACGTCCGATCTTAAAAGCTAATTCAGGTGTCAAATCCCTGTTGGCAACTCCTCTGACACCGTCCGTTCCGAAGTACTTTCCCATGTGAAATCGCTCCTTCGTTCTTGTTCCCTATATTCTATTTATTCCAGACGTATACGTGCATTTTCCACATTCAATGTGTAATCAATGTGTTCAGGTCCCTGAACCGAAATGGGAACAGAAAATTCACCTTCAATATAATTGGCTAAATCAATGGTCACTTCAAAGTCTTCAGGTTCAATCTGTTCAATTTGATTTTCTGTTCCAGATACTGTTATTTCCATTTCTCCATCTTCTGGCTCAAGGAAGGTGACCTCTCTTCCTTCTGGTACATTTATAGCTTGAATTTCCATATTTTCAAAGGTTCGTTGCCGGGTCTCTTCGACATCCACCGTGACTTTAACAGTGCCTGGTTCGGCTTTAATAACCCCTCCTGGCAAGGTAATCGTAAACTCAATGGTTTCATCTTCCGAAATTTCACTCAAATCAACCTCTAGATTACCTACATTTTCAATATTTTGCAAGACCTGTTCCGTACCAAATAATGTGACTGTTTCTGGTTCCAGCTTAATAGATTCAAGACTTAAACCCTCCGGAAGCTCATTGATGGTCTCAAAGGTAACCGGAACTTCCCTGGTGGTGCTGTCAACAGGAATCACCACCTGCACGGTTGACGGATACACAAACACATTGAGTTCGTTACCCTGTTCATCATACACTTTTACCGGGGCATTATCTATCCGAATTTGTTCATTCACGTCTTTGACATCTACAATGGCTTTCACCATGGTAACTTTATTCACTTCTGTATGAGAGCCCGTAATTTCTACCGTTCCCGGAGTGATGACAGGATCCCCGAGAATAACCCCGTCATCCAGTTCATTTTGATTTAAGATCTCCACATCTACCGCAAATTCTTCGGTCAGGCGTTCTTCAATTTTTACCCGGACCTCTTCTGGCTCAATATAAACCCTTAATTTATTCGATATCCCCCGGTATTTCACCGGTACGGTATGTTCGCCGGGCTCCAGTTCCATCAGATCCACAAACACATCAAAATTTCGCTGGCGTACTGCCGGAGTTACTACACTCGTAGGGCCTTCCATTGTGACATTGACATACTGGGGAACACCTTCCACAACATATTTCTCCTCATCGATCATAACCTGCAGGGGAACATTGTTCAATGTTCCTACATCATTTGAACCTGAAGGGAATATCGTACCATCAGGACGGGAGGTATTTTCCTCATCCAGACTGACGGATGTATACAATAACAAAGCAAACAGCAAAGAAAGACCTCTGATAAACCAGGGACTTTTTAGCCATCTATCCATTTTTCTGTCCCCTCCAGTTCCATGTTTTCATCGCAGGGGTTTTTTCGGATATATTCCATTCTTTTTGCAGGATTTCCTTTAATGATTCCTCGCTCAGGTTACGCTGCATTTCCCCATTTTTTGTACAGGAAATTTGACCGGTCTCCTCAGAAACGACAATCGTCAATGCGTCTGTCACTTCACTGATCCCCAGAGCGGCTCTGTGACGTGTACCTAATTCCTTGGATATAAATGGACTTTCTGACAGGGGCAGGTAGCACGCAGCTGCTATAATTTCATTATGTTTAATAATCACAGCTCCATCATGAAGTGGAGTGTTAGGCACAAAAATATTCGTTAACAGTTCACTCGTCAATTTCCCGTGGATCGGGATCCCCGTTTCCACATAATCGCCCATTCCTGTTTCCCTTTCAATGGTAATGAGGGCACCAATTCGCCGTTTAGCCATATAATTACATGCTTTCAGAATCGCGTCAATGGACTCCCGGGTTTCCTTTTGTTCAGAATACGTATTACGGGCAAAAAAACTACCCCGCCCAAGCTGTTCAAGGGCACGTCTCAACTCAGGCTGAAACAGGATAATAATCCCGAGGAATCCCCATGTAATCGCCTGATACATGAGCCATTGTACGGTTTTCAGTTCAAAGACACTGCTTAAAAACCAGATTCCCAACACAACAAGAATCCCTTTTAGCAGCTGAACAGCCTTGGTTCCTCGGATAAGCATGATCAATTTATAAAGTACAAACCAGACAAGGGCTATATCTATGATCATACGCAAATATTGGACAAAATCGAATCCCCCATCAAGCAAGACCCACACTTCCTTCTATGTCGAATTCTTATCTTTTATGACAAACGCGATTAACATTTACATTATATCACATTTCATGGTCAACATAAGTTCAGGTGTACTTGATAACAAACATCAAACCGCTTGCACTGACCGATCTGTTTGAGACGGACATTTTGGCAACATCTCTACATCACTTTTTTCGTCATCTCGTCCGTCACGGACGTGTACCCTTTTTGTTCTTCAACACCTAATCATGGGGAACCATTTTTATAAATTTATTCCTGTAAAGCCCGATAAAAAGAATCCGCTTCATTTGCGCGTGAACATACTGCAAGTTTGTTCTCCGGCTTTGTTTTAGAAATATATGAATGATATCGGATTCCTTCATACAAAAACCGCTGTTCGATCAGCGGTTTTTTATTCGTTACTTAAAAAGGAATAACCTGTTTAACACCATGTTTGATCTTATACCAGATCCATTCAAAGACCTGATTGACCTGTTCAATATCGCCTGTCACTTCCCCTGCGGAAGCTAAATACTTACTGGAGTCGCTCATTTGCCCATTTAATAATTCGCCATTGATTAAAATGACATCTCCCTTTACTTTCCCTTCAATTTTTAAATCGCCATTTTGCACAACCAGATCCCCTTCAATAACTTCCCCTTCCGGTACGATAACAGTGTTATCCTGAATGACGATGTTTTCTTTAATGGAAACTCTGAGCTCCTCATCCTGGTTCCACATGGTTACTGCACTTGTAAACATGAGGAAAAAGAATATTGCTGCTGCTGTAAAAAAAGGATGAGACTTTAACCAGCGTTCAAAGCCGATTCGTTTCTTCTCTCTAGGTAAATTGGCCATGACGTTTTTGGTGAATTGTTCTGATAGATGTAAATGGGTTGTGTTTTGCAGCATCGCTTCGGTTCGCTTTAATTCATGAAAATGCTTCTGACAATTTTCACATGTTGTGAGATGTTCCTTTAGCGCAACCTCTTCTTTTTTTGAAATCTCGTGATCAAGATATTTATGCATGAGTTTGACGATTTCTTTCGGACATTTCACGGTTATCACTCCCTTTACAGGTCCCGAAGCTTTTTACGCAGAGCTTCCCGGCCACGATGTATCCTCGTCTTAACGGTTCCAATCGGCATATCCAGCACTTCACTTATTTCCTGCAGCGATAATTCATCAACATATCGAAGAACAATAACCGATCGATATTTTGGAGGAAGAGAAAGAATCTGTTTCTGGATATAATCCTGCAGTTCCATGCTCTCCACTTCTTCTTCCGGCAATCGCTGATCCGTGGACATTTGGGAATACATCGTTAATCCGTCTGATCCCTTGATTTCCGCATCGAGAAAGCAATCTGGCTTCTTTTTACGGATACGATCGATGGAAAGATTCGTCGCAATCCGATACAGCCAGGTAGAGAATTTCCTTTTTTCATCAAAGGAGTGGATATTCATATATGCTCGAACAAAGGTTTCCTGTGCAGCATCTTCAGCTTCATGGGAGTTGCCAAGCATTCGGTAGCAGATCTGGAATACTTTGTTCTGATAGAAACTGACAATCTCTTCGAAAGCTGATTGGTCACCTTTTTTTACTTGTTGAATTTTTTGCTTGATTATTGCGTCCATCTTCATGTACCTCCGCTGGATCTGCGGTTATTAACCATACGTTTGACACACAGATCGGGTTTCATTTTTTTAAAATTTTAAGTTTTCCTGGTGGCCATTTGAGAGAAAGTCTTCCATCATCATAAGTTCCAGGTCCGTTTTTCCTGCTGTTTCATTCTAAATGAAGTCAGATCCAGGAACCATGAAAGCACTTTTCAAGCATGAATATAATGGTTAGGATGGCAAAAACAAAAAAGGAACAGCAACCTATGTTTTGACATAAGCTGCTGTTTCATACCATCGATTCATGTAAAATTATAACAACTTTTCGCCAAACAGGGAACCCATTAATCCAACTGCAATCGAAGCCGTTTTATTTTTTTCATCTAAGATGGGGTTAACTTCCACAAATTCTGCAGATGTAACGATGTTAGCTTCAGCCAGCATTTCCATAGCTAAATGGCTTTCCCGATAGCTCAATCCGCCAATGACCGGGGTTCCTACGCCCGGAGCATCATGAGGGTCGAGACCATCTAAATCAAGGCTTAAGTGTACCCCATCTGTCTGTTTCTGTAAGTAATGGATGGTCTCCTCCATGACAGTTGACATTCCCAGTCTGTCGATTTCGTGCATGGTATAAATTTTAATCCCCTTTTCCCTGATCAGCTTCTTCTCTCCTTCATCCAGAGAGCGAGCACCGATAATGACAATGTTTTCAGGGCGAATTTTAGGCTCATATCCTCCAATTCCCGTTAGCTTCTCATGGCCGATACCAAGACTTACCGCCAGCGGCATCCCGTGTATATTCCCGGATGGAGAAGTTTCTCCTGTATTTAAATCGGCGTGGGCATCATACCAGATGACGCCTAAATTTTGGTAATGCTTTGCTACGCCTGCCAGCGTTCCGATCGCGATGCTGTGATCCCCTCCTAATACAAGGGGAAATTTATCTTCCCGAACTACCTCGTCCACCACTTCTGCAAGTTTTGCATTTGCCTCAGCTACTTCCAGTAGATTGCGCAGGTTTGTACCGTCATCTTTGCGATAACGATCCGGTCTGGAAATGTCGATATCTCCTAAATCATCCAGTTCATAGTGAAGGGCTTCCAGCCGCTCAACGACTCCAGCATATCTCATGGCGCTTGGCCCCATGTCTACCCCTCTGCGGTTCTGTCCCAGATCCATAGGGACACCGATTAATGAAATGTCCTTTTTCATCTTTACATCCTCCTTCTTCATCTACCCATCATTGTAGGAAGAAAAAGGGGCCTGGTTCAACTCAACATTTTTGTGCATATATATACGACTTCAAAAGGAGCATATTGTAATCAGGTGGTTTTCAAGCAATATGATAAGAACAGGAAGGGGAATCTGTAAATGTTTTATCCTTCTGAATCAAGAAATCAGGAAAGGACCGTACTCGATTGATATCATTCTCCGTTCTCAAAGTGTATCAGGGATTGTCACCTTCTGGAGCAGACGGATATGCCCCCATCGTCAGGTGAATCCAGTATGACAATGCCAGGTGCCTGGTTTCCTTGTTGTTCTCTTCATCATGCTCTCTGGCAACCATTTTCGTTTTCATTTTGGCTTAACAAAAAAAGACTGTCTTCGAAATCTCGGAGACAGTCCACGTATTATGCATCAGACATGGTGGAGCCTAGCGGGATCGAACCGCTGACCTCCTGCGTGCAAAGCAGGCGCTCTCCCAGCTGAGCTAAGGCCCCTAAATATGGAGCGGAAGACGGGATTCGAACCCGCGACCCCCACCTTGGCAAGGTGGTGTTCTACCACTGAACTACTTCCGCATAGGCGTTAAATGCGGGTGAAGGGATTTGAACCCCCACGCCCATAAAAGGGCACTAGACCCTGAATCTAGCGCGTCTGCCAGTTCCGCCACACCCGCAAATCAATGAGCCATGGAGGATTCGAACCTCCGACCCTCTGATTAAAAGTCAGATGCTCTACCAACTGAGCTAATGGCTCCTATATCCATGATAACATTTTATGAAAGAATCAAACAAAAAAATGGCTGGGGTAGTAGGATTCGAACCTACGCATCACGGGACCAAAACCCGTTGCCTTACCGCTTGGCTATACCCCAACGTCAAATGGTGGAGGGGGCAGGATTCGAACCTGCGAACCCGGAGGGAGCGGATTTACAGTCCGCCGCGTTTAGCCACTTCGCTACCCCTCCCTTGAGAGAGATATAGTAAAATCAAGTCTGGCCATCACTTGATAGATGCACACATTAATTTGAAGATGGTGCCGGCCGAGGGACTTGAACCCCCAACCTACTGATTACAAGTCAGTTGCTCTGCCAAATTGAGCTAGGCCGGCAGATGGTGGAGGATGGCGGGCTCGAACCACCGACCCCTTGCTTGTAAGGCAAGTGCTCTCCCAGCTGAGCTAATCCTCCATGGTGACCCGTACGGGATTCGAACCCGTGTTACCGCCGTGAAAGGGCGGTGTCTTAACCACTTGACCAACGGGCCACACCGATCTAATTCATACTCTGTCCAAGCTGACGAAATATATTATATAAGGATATTCCTGCTTTGTAAAGGGTTATTTTGATGTTTTAATTTTCGAACTTTTCCACTTAAACAAATCTTGCTAAAAGCCTGTGACTTCATATAAATTCCCTTCCTTCCCAAAACTATCCGAAACCTTCTCTGATGTTGAACTGAAATCACGCTGATCAATCTTTCATTCTTAAATGGTGTGTTAAAGATTCAGTTCAAAGGATCTGGCTGCTAAATTTCCCTTTACATTAGAAACATCTTTTTGAGGAAGAATATTTATCACTTAATTTTTAATACTAAACGTAAGATGACTCCTAATAGCAAGGATGAATACCTATGAAATTCTTCGGCAAAGAGAGACGGATCAACCGAAATTTATACCAGAAATTGCAGGAATCTTTTAAGGATGTTTCTGACTTTTGTATAAGGGAAATCACAACAGACCACAATCAATTTTTGCTTGGATATATTACAGGACTGGTTGATTCAAAAGACGTAAGTGAATTGATTATCAAACCAATTCTGGAATCGAAAAAACAACTATCAATTGAGGATATGTATTCTCTGACATATGTAAGCAATGTTCGGATCACCAGGGATTTTGAAACCATTTCCACTTCACTGAGACGGGGAAAATCTGTCCTGTTCAAAGAACATGGTGATGAATGTCTAATATTAGGGACCCCTGGCTGGAAAGAACGGGATATTCAAGAACCGCAGGCAGAATCCACGATCAGGGGTTCCCACCAGGGCTTTATTGAAAATATTAAGACGAATATAGGAATGTTTCGCAGGTATGTGCCCGACCCTAAATTAAAAATGATTGACTTTCATCTTGGAGAACGGAGCCAGACAAAAGCATCACTCGTTTTTATAGAAGATATCGCTGATGAAGATTTAGTGAAGGAAATGATGAAACGTCTAAAAAGAATAGAAATCGATTCGATTATTAACACTGGAGAAATTCAGGATTTTATCGACGATAAGACCTTTACACTGTTTCCTCAGTTTCTGATCACGGAACGGCCGGATACGACTGCTGCTGCTGTTTATCAGGGAAGAATCGCTCTTTTTTTAGACCATAGCCCCGGAGTTCTGGTAGGGCCCTACAGTTTTGCTTCCTTTTTGCAGTCGGTCGATGATTATAGCATCCGCTGGCTCCCGGCATCCTTTATTCGTTTTTTGCGCTATGTATCTTTTTTTACATCGATATTTCTCCCGTCAATTTATATTGCAACGATCTCATACCACTATGAACTGCTCCCTCTTGATCTCACGATTTCCATTGGTGAATCAAGGGAGCGGGTTCCTGTCCCGCCATTGTTGGAGGCACTATTTATGGAAGTGGTTATTGAAATCCTGCGGGAAGCCGGTTTAAGGCTTCCGTCCCCGATCAGCCAGACCGTAGGAATTGTGGGCGGTATTGTAATCGGACAGGCAGCGGTTGAGGCTGGGATTGTCAGCAATATCATGGTCATTGTCGTAGCGCTTACGGCGATATCTTCCTTTATTTTGCCCAGCCAGGACATGTCCAATGGGATTCGGCTATTCCGCTTCCCAATTATGATTCTCGCTGCTTTTTATGGCCTGATTGGGGTCGTCGCCGGTCTGATGATTGTTATTGCTCATTTGGTCTCACTAGAAACGCTGGGTACTCCATATTTAAATCCGCTGGCGCCAACGAGGCTAAAAGACTGGAAAGACTTTGTCCTGCGCCTTCCGATGGGATCCATGAAAACAAGGCCAACACAAACCCGTGCCAATGACAAGAGGCGTCAGCCATCCAAGGGTGGAAAATAATGCAACGACCGTATGCCTTTAGTGAAATTACCAATTTTCAATTTGTCGTCTTAATCACAGGAGCTCAAATCGGAATCGGCATTTTAACGCTTCCCGCAGACGTGGCCGAAGTTGCAGATACATCGGGATGGATATCTGTCATTATTGGCTGGGCACTAACGGCAGTGGCCAGTATTGTAATTGTAAAAGTCATGAGCTACTATCCCGATTCTACAATTATTGATGTCTTCCCAAAACTGTTCGGGAAATACATCGGCGGCCTATTTATTATTGGCTGGTTACTATATGCCTTATTTGCAGCGGGGCTCGTGTTTTATACGTCTATTTTTTTGATTCAAATTTGGATTTTGCCCCATATGCCGCTATATGGGCTATCCATTTTATTTTCCTTCCCGGGGTATTTAGTGGCAAGACATAGTGTCCGTGTGCTTGGCAGGTACGCTGAAGTCGTGTTTTTTTTAACGCTGTGGATGTTTGTCTTTAGCTTCTTTTTATTTGAAAACATCTATCCTTCTTATCTGTTGCCGATTATTAAGGATGGCTGGATTCCGATACTGCAGGCCACACACACGGTTGTCCTATCGTTTATCGGCTTTGAGATTACGTTTATGCTGTATCCCTATTTACAGGACAAAACCTTTGCAATCAAGGGAGTATTGATCGCGAATTCCCTGACTTTAGGGTTTTATTTGTTTATTCTGTTTCTCTGCTTTATCTTTTTTAGTCCTTACGAAATCACGAGTTATAAATGGCCGACGCTGAATTTATTAAAAGTGATCGAACTTCCTTTTATAGAACGTCTTGAAATTCTTTTCCTATCTTTTTATCTACTTACGTTATCTACGACTGGGATTCCGTATTTCTATATTGCTGCGGTTTCACTCGCTAAACTTTTCGGTAAGCAGGAACATAAAATACCAACCATTGTGCTGTTCAGTTTTATGGTGATCATTTCCTTCTTCTACAGCCCTGCCGAAAAACAGTTGGAACAATTGATAACATTTTGGGGAAATTCGGCAATTGGAATTTCGTATATTTTTCCGGTCGTATTGTTAGTGGTGGTTTACATTATTCATAAAGTGAGGAAAAGGAAATGAAAAAGCTTACTGTATTGTTTATACTCAGTTTCTTATTTTTAAATGGGTGCGGGGGGCAGTTGTATCTAGAAAAAACTACGATTGCCCTTATGCTGGGAATTGGTACGGGAGAAGAGGAGCGTTATCGCGTGCTTCAGACCAGCCCAGTTTTTAAAGAGGAAGCCGAGAAAAAAACCCGAACGTTCACCGTTGAAGCATCTACATTAAGGGAAGCGAGAAAAAAGCTTGACAGCAAAACAGACGGAAACGTGGTATTCGGGAAGATGCAGGTCGTTCTTGTCACCAGGGATTTATTAAAAAACACAGACATATATGAACAGTTAGATACACTCTACCGGGATCCCAAAAACACGGTTACCGCATATATGGTCTGCTATAACGGTGACTTATCCGACCTAGTGAATTATAACCCGCCTGATATCCCGAGGTTGGCTACTCATATCAAACGCCTGGTTTCTACTACACGGGAAAATGAAAGTACGGTAGCTACTACTCTGGAAATTTTCCGCAGACTCTATCTGGATAAGGTTTTAACACCATTTATGGCGGAAATTCAATTTAAAGATGGGGATCTGAAAACAATGGGAATCGCTTTGCTAAACAAGGACGGGCGTTATGTCCTTTCACTCAATAAACATGAAAGCTCACTGATCCTTATTCTGCGAGATGACATCAATTATCCAGTGCCTCTGACTTTATCCATAGAATCTAGCGGTGAGCAGAAACCCGGAAACATTAGCCTGGATGTCATTGATTTAAACAGAAAAGTGAAAACTTCTCACCAAGATGGCTCTTTTTCTTTTGATATTCAGGTAAAAATGGATGTGAATATCACTGAAAGCCACCTGCCTTTCAATACTTACAAGGACAAAGAGAAGACGGAAAAATTGATCCAGCAAAAGATGGAGGAAAAATTAACTGGCGTTCTAAATAAATTACGGGAGAATGAACTGACCCCACTTGGCTTTGGACTGCAGGCCCGGGCACAGCATTACAAGGAATTCAAAAAAGTGGAGGACCGCTGGCAGGAGGTCTTTAAAGAAGCTGATATCAACATAGATGTAGAGGTTGAAGTTCAAAATAACGGTACGTTAAGTTACTAGTTTATACCGTTCTTCTAAAACAGGCAGAAAAATGCAAATTCCACGTGTCTAACCTTCATAAATAGGAAACATTAAAAACCGAGGATGCCATCTGATTTTTTGAAAAAAGGAGGATGACCATGGGGTTCAATGTATCCCAAAAATTAATCAAAAGTCACTTGCTTTCCGGAGACATGACACCCGGAGAAGAAATTGGCCTAAAAATTGACCAGACCTTAACCCAGGATGCCACAGGGACGATGGTCATGCTTGAACTGGAATCAATGGGGCTTGATTATGCAAAAACAGAAGCTTCGTGCCAGTATGTGGATCACAATCTCATTCAGGAAGACAGCAAAAACCCGGACGATCATTTGTTTTTAGAAAGCGCTGCTAAAAAGTTTGGACTCTATTATAGCCGTCCGGGCAATGGCGTCAGTCACCCGGTACACATGCAGTATCTGGCAAAGCCAGGGAAAACGTTGCTTGGTTCGGACAGTCACACCTGCGCAAATGGATGCATGGGAATGCTGGCCATCGGAACGGGTGGGATCGATGTTGCCATGGCAATTGCCGGTGAACCCTATTATGTGAAAATGCCCCAAATCTGGGGCATCAAACTAACTGGAGAACTGCCGGACTGGGTCAGTGCGAAGGATGTGATATTGGAGTTGCTCCGCCGCCATGATGTGAAAGGCGGCGTTGGAAAAATCCTTGAATACTATGGGCCTGGCCTCGACAGCTTAAGCGCCATGGACCGTCATGTCATCGCCAATATGGGAGCTGAATTAGGTGCAACCACCTCGGTTTTCCCATCTGATGAAGAAACGAAGCGTTTTTTAACCTCCCAGGGCCGGGAAGGGGACTGGATCGAATTGAAAGCAGATAAAGATGCATCCTACGATCTGGAAGAGGAAATCAATCTTTCTGAGTTAGAACCGCTAATAGCCAAACCATCCAGCCCGGGAAATGTAGTCCCCGTACGGGAGATTGCAGGAGAGCCTATATACCAGTCTTACATTGGTTCATCCGCCAACCCGGGCTATCGGGATTTCGCCATTGCAGCTGAAATGGTCAAAGGACGCCATGTAGCTGACGGGGTTTCACTGGATATCAACCCATCATCCAGACAAATCCTGGTGGACCTCGTCCAAAATAGTCACATTGCTGCCTTATTGAAGGCCGGAGCCCGATTGCACCAGGCAGGCTGTAACGGATGTATCGGGATGGGACAGGCACCTGCAACCGGACGGAATAGTTTACGCACAACACCTCGCAACTTCCCGGGTCGTTCAGGCACAAAAGAAGATAGCGTCTTTCTATGCAGCCCGGAAACGGCAGCTGCATCTGCGCTAACTGGAAAAATAACGGATCCCCGAACCCTGGACATGAGTTATCCAGAAGTGTCAGATCCAGAAAATCCTACGAGGGATGAACAGTTATTGGAACAACCTCTCCCTTTTGAAAAAGCAAAAAATATCCGTCTGGAAAAGGGTCCAAATATTGCTTCCATCCCGAACATGGATCCATTGCCAGATGAAATGGACATTCCGATATTATTAAAAGTCGGTGACAATATTTCAACCGATGAAATTTTGGCTGGAGGTGCCCGGGTACTGCCATACCGGAGCAACCTGCCGGAAATCAGCAAATTCACCTTTGAAATTATTGATGAAACCTATTATGACCGTGCCATGAGCACGAAGGATACCGGCGGACATGCCATTATTGGCGGATACAATTACGGACAGGGATCGAGCCGTGAACACGCAGCCCTGGCGCCGAGATATCTCGGTCTGCGTGCAGTCATTGTCAAAGATTTTGCCCGCATCCACTGGCAAAACCTCGTGAACTTCGGGGTATTGCCGCTGACCTTTGTAAATGAAGAAGATTATGAGTTATTGAAACAACATGATGTCCTGCAATTCAGGGATATTCATGAACAGATTCAAAGGAAAAATGAATTTACCGTTACATTAAAAGAAAAAAATCAAGAAATTCCCGTTCGCCATACATTATCTAAACGGCAGATTGACGTGCTTCTGAAAGGCGGGGTCATTAACTGGGTCAAACAGCGAAATTCAGTTACGTCATGAGGGATCTTCTCTTGCCATCCAGGTCAATATTTCGAATCAGAAAGGAGGGTGTAACATGGAGGCTGATGAGCACATATGCCCGGCGTGTGAAGGGGCTGGATTATTAATGGATGATGAATTCTGGCATTATACTTGTTCGGTTTGCGGCGGGGATGGAGTCATTGACCCCGAGGACCTACAGGGCAGAAAAGAAGTCATCGACGTGGATGAAATGAAGCGAACCCTCGAATAAAAATAAGCGTCTCTATGCCGAACTGGTCGGCATATGAGACGCTTTTTGTTGTTTGGATGAAACCTGTTAGTTTTCTACACGCTGTATGTTCCGTCGCCTGATGAAAATCATAACCATTCCTGCTGCGATTAAAGCGATTCCTATTGCTATCCATTTGTACATGAACGTAGCCGTTTGCGGGAGTTTCGATTCTTTTTTATCAGTTATCTGACCTGCAGGTTTTGCAGTTCCTTCATCATTTTGTTCAGATGCAGTCTGGACCGGATCAGTGGTGACCCTTAAGGTCGTTTCTTCTGATTCATTGCCTAATAAGTCAATCGCTTTTAGTGTATAGAGATACGTTTGATCAGGCGACAGCTGTGTGTCTGTGAATTCAGTTTCATTTCCGTCGATCTCTGCAATTTTTTCTCCATTTCTCTCAATCACATAGCTTTTGATTGCAGAAGGGTCATAAGCGGTAAAGCTGAGTGTAACACTATTGGATGTTTTTTGTTTTTCTTTCAGGCTGACATTGGATGGACCATCGTTATCCGTAAAAACACCATAAATGGAGAAGTGAGGGACTTCAATCTGAATCCGGCCATTTTCGGCGGTTCCCCACCCATCTACATACTCCCAGCGTTCTGTTTGTTCATTGAAGTAATAAATACCGGTTTTGCTAATGTCTGCTTCCTCATGTACGCCCATTGTTAAATGATATGTTCCTGTGTACGTATCATAGCCATTTGGAAATGCTAAATGAATATCAAAACGCTCTCCCACAGGAAGCAAACCCGGTGCACTGACATGAGCAGGAAGGACCTGTATAGTTGAGCCCTCAGGTAAATGAGGTGGAGCTTGAATAAACGTTTCGCTTTCTTCCACCCAGAATAAATCACTCGCTTTTATCGGCACTGGTTCACCCCATTCGCTCTGGTGGCCGTTGACCACGCGGAGGACAAATTCTTTTTTTAATTCTCCAAACCGAACAGTTACCGTAACAGGCTGTACGCTGGCTTGCTTACCAGTCATCGTCCCCTTTTTGATGTCGAGGGCTTCAGTGTCACTTATTTTATACTCTGCTTCAGTTGCCACATCCCTCTTTAGACCATCTGAAAACATGGCTATCACTTCCAGATCAACGGATTCACCAACTTTCACTGCCAGAGGAACAGATGAAATCGTTATGTTTTCTGCTTTCTCTACATGAACCGTACGTGTGGCGGTGGTCCTGTTATTTGAGCTGTCCTGTACAGAATAGATGATCGTGTAAGTGCCTGGTTCGGTCGTATCTACTTCCCGCTGATATCAATCTCGTTTGTTAGGTCACCATCATAGTCATCATATGCAGTGGCCCCCGGTTCAATATAGTCCTGGCCAACTTCAAGCCTAATAGAGTCCCCTTCATGAAGAGTGATTTCGGGATGGTCCTGATCTACAACATGAACGGTGCGTGTGACTGCTCTTGCCCTGTTACCAGAGCTGTCCTTTACGTTGTAGGTTAGCGTATATTCTCCTATCGTTTCAGTGTCTAGCTCTCCGGAAACCTCTACCTGATCATTCAGTTGTTCACCTGATCGGTCCACGACTTCATAACCCGGTTCTTCATATGATTCACCATAATGTATGGTGAGCGGATTATCTCCTTTCAGGATAATTGAAGGCGGAGTTGTGTCCACAACATGAACCGTGCGTTGGGCTGTTTCTATATTTCCTGAAGAATCCATCACACGGTAGGTTACATTGTATGTGCCAATATTTTCTGTATCTACTTCGTTTACAATTTCTATATCTTCTGTCAAATCTCCGTCATAATTATCCCAGGCAGTTGCTCCTTCATCATCATAATGATCTCCCACTTCTACGGTAACAGGATTTGGACCGTTTAGAGTTATATCAGGTTTGGTTGTATCCATTACATTGATTATGCGCTTTTTCTGGGCTATGTTTCCGGCACTGTCTGTTACGGTATAGATGACCTCATAGTTACCCAGCCTTAAAGGATCTACAAGACGATCATCAATCACTATGGAATCCGTAATATCTCCGTCTATATCATCATAAGCTTCAGCGCCTGGATCTACGTAATCATCTCCGACTTCTAACGATATAGGATTATCTCCTTTCAGGATGATGTTAGGTCGGTTACGGTTAATCTGAACGGTAACTTCTTTGATTTCTCCTTTGACTCCTGCATTGTTGACAGTATAGGCGTATATCTTTGTTTCTCCCTCATCAGTAATTGTGAAAGAACCTGTGTACTCTTCCTCTTGTCCGTCTTCGCCTATTTTAAACATCGTTTTCTGAACACCGCTCGTTCCGACAACCCCGTCCTCGATCGTTACCGTTACCTGTTCTTCATTCGTCCATCCTTCTGGGTCCAGGTTGATCGTTGGAGCTTTTGGCTGCATCCAGTCTATCTGAACCGTCTTTTCTGCTTCAGCCCCCACATATCCAACATTGTCTACGGTACGTGCTGTAATGGTCGTCTCGCCTTCTTCTTGAACTGTAAAGGGACCTTCATATACTTGCCAGTCCCCTTCGCCTACACGATATTCGGTATGCGACACTCCGCTTAAATCTTCCGTGCCATCTTCTATCGTGACGGTCACCTGTTCTTCATTTGTCCAACCTTCTGGGTCCAGGTTGATCGTTGGAGCTGCTGGCGGTGTCCAGTCAATTTGAACCGTCTTTTCTGTTTCAGCACCCACATGTCCAACCTCGTCTATGGTTCGTGCTGTAATGGTTGTCTCGCCCTCTTCGTCAACTGTAAACGGACCTTCATACACTTCCCAGTCCCCTTCGCCTATGCGATATTCGGTATGCGACACTCCGCTTAAATCTTCTGTGCCATCTTCTATTGTGACGGTCACCTGTTCTTCATTCGTCCATCCTTCTGGACTCAGGTTGATCGTTGGAGCTGTTGGTGGTGTTCGGTCGATTTGAATCATCTGTATCGTTTCATCACTCTGGTTCCCGGCAACATCCACAGACCTTGCCGTTACTAGTGTCTCTCCTTCTGAATCCACCGTAAACGGATCACTATACGTTTGCCATTCTCCCTCATCCAGACGATATTCCGTCCGCTCTATTCCACTTTCGTGATCTGTTCCTTCTTCAATGGTTACCGTTACGTGATCATCGTTTGTCCAGCCTTCTTTTTCTACATCAATGGCTGGTGGTGCTGGAGGTATATCATCATGTGTAACCGTAATTGATACAGGATCACTCTCGAACCCGTTCACGGCTGCTTTCAAGATTAGTGTGTTTTCCTGATTCGTACGAAGCGGAACTTCGATTGCAAAATTCCCGTTTTCATCTGGTGTTCCATTTACTGTGATATCTCCATTATCAATTTCTACAGTAACATCTTCTTCGGCCTTCCCCTCGATGATTACTTTTTCTTCATTTGATACTGTGGGATAGACCAGATCATAAGGCGGGACAGGGGGACCGATTCGAAACGTGTCCGATTTCGTATAGGCCGAAGCCCCATACTCTGTTTCTGCCTGAACACGCACCCTGGCCTTTGATGTATGGACATCTCCCGGCAAATTCCCTGTCCATGATGTGGAGGTCAGATTTCGGGCAAGGTCCCTCCAGGACGATCCGTCGTACAATTGTAAATGATATTCTCGGGTGTCCTCACCGTATCCCCAATCCTCCACATCAGACCAGCTAAGTGTTACTTGTGATCCTACTTCCTGTACTCCAGGTGTAATGATATCTGGCGGAGATTTGGGGACAAAGGTCTTCACTGTCCAATTGGTGATATTGCTTCTGCCGTAACTGTCTGTCCCGGTGTGGTAGGCAACAAAAATCTTTCCATCATTTCTGACACCGATGGTATTATCATATCCGGCACGAATCCTCACGATATCGGACCACCAGGACACATCTCCCAGATCTTCAAATGCAACTTCTGTTCTCAGAACCGTTCCATCACTTTTTAACCCGACTGTATGTCGTTTTCCTGCGGCGATCTGCACAATATCGGTCCAGCCATTCACTTGATAGATATACTCATGATAGCCAGCTCTAACGACCGTTCCATCACTTTTCAAACCGATCGTATGCTCGGCCCCTGCTTCAATTTGGACAATATCTGTCCAGTCATCCACGTCAATTGGGATATCATATGGGTCATCATATTCATCATTTCCAACGGCGACGACCGTTCCATCACTTTTCAAGCCCACCGTATGATAATTCCCGGCTGATATTTGCACGATATCTGTCCAGTCATCCACATCAATTTGACCAAAAACGTTTTGTCCGACAGCCACAACAGTCCCATCACTTTTCAGACCTACTGTATGGTAAGAGCCAGCGTCCACCTGCACAATATCGGTCCAGTCTCCTACTTCCGTTTGACCATCACCGTTATTTCCGGTCGCGACGACAGTCCCATCGCTTTTCAAGCCCACTGTATGTGTGAGCCCAGCTGCAACTTCAACCAGGTCTGTCCACTGTCCGACATTCAGTTGCCCGCGGTCGCTACGACCAACGGCGGTGCCGCTTCCATCACTTTTGATCCCAACCGTATGATAAATATCCGCATCAATGATTTTAGGAATGATCTTGTTTCCCGGATTCCCCGGTTGGGCTGTTGCCTGCTCCGGTACAAAAGGGAAGCCAGATAACAGATTTCCGAGTATGAGAAAAGTGATCAAAAGATATTTGCCGATCATGACAAAGAACTTTTTTGCCTCTTTTTTGTGTTTTTGAAACATCATTCTATCCTCCTTTATTTGAGACATCATGTTTTCATACTGAAATGCAGGATTTGGATGAATCTGTCATTTTTTGGCATTCTACTTCCCAAATATAACAACTGCTATTCTTTAAATCTATTAACTTTGGTTAATATATTTTCAAGAAACCCGTAACTGTCACTCCCTATAACCGACACCCCTTTTAGTCGTTCTTAATGGTGGTTTCGCTGGGATGGTCTACTCTGGCATGGTAAACATATCAACATGTTCACCCCTTTACGGAAATAAGCAGATTTCTAACATTTCTGAGAGGCTGATTTCAAAAAATGTTGATAAATCAATAAAAAAAAGCGGTTTCCATGGTATGGAATACCGCCTTGTCGAAAATTTGATGATTGACTTTTCCGACAATTCCATTAGCCTCATTTATATTACATTATTAAACGTTTTCCCTTCGTCTCAAGAGGCTTCATCTCAATTTTTTTCTGCACCCCATTTACGCCATATGATCTTTTTTTCGTTCTTCTCTTCTTTTTTTAGCTTGTTCGGATAACTGCTGTTCTTCTTCCGTTTTGGGTATGACTTCCGGGACAGGAACTGGTATACCCTCATCATTGATAGCGACCATCGTTAAGAGAGAGGTTGTCGTCAAACTCTTCTCACCTGTCTCTAAATGTTCACACTCAACTTTTACATACACTTCCATCGATGTTTTTCCAGTCGAAATAACCGTGGCTTCTAGTGTCAAAATATCTCCGACTTTAGCGGACGAATGAAAGGAGACCGTATCGATCGATGCAGTAACAACAACTTGTTTACTGTGTTTCATCGCGGCGATCGCAGCAATTTCATCGATATAGGCTAACACTTTTCCGCCAAATATGGTTCCTAAATGGTTCGTATCCGGTGGCAAGACAAGTTTTGTAATTTTTGTACGTGAGACGTCTGTCGATAACTTCATATTCATGATTTCCTCCTTTTCCAGGTAAAAGCTATTCCTACAACATTTTAAGGAGAACAACACTACACATGTTTCGAAGAGTTTTAGGGAAAAAGAGGAATGAAAATAAAAACCCTGCCACAAAGGAGTGGCAGGGATCAAGATGCATAAGGACAAAAAAAGAAAGCTAGCCAGCACTTTTTCCATTTATGTATCCCTCGTATATCTTCCCAACTCCCGAAGAAGATCATACGCTATAAAAATGGCAGGTCTCCTGACTCGTGCTTCTTCCTCCATAAGGCCTTCCCGTTTTTCAACAGTGGATATCCTTATGTCGTCCACACTTACAGTTGCGGGGACAGTTCTGGACTTTCACCAGATTCCCTATTAAGTCTGTATAGACACCATTTTTACCGGCATGCTATATGCAGTGTTATAATATAAAGCACTAAAATGTTGTAGTAATTCCAGTGTAGTCTACAATTTTTTTTCTGGCAACCTGGAAATATCAACCCGTGTTCTCTGCAACTAGCGATATAAAAGAATGCGGTTCCCGGATGATTCGGAAACCGCATCATATCAACGTTTGAAAGAGAGCTTCCAGCCGGACTTGAACCGGCGACCTCTTCCTTACCATGGAAGTGCTCTACCGACTGAGCTATGGAAGCATGGCTCCACCGGCAGGATTCGAACCTGCGACCAATCGGTTAACAGCCGATTGCTCTACCACTGAGCTACGGTGGAATAATCATAAACCAGCACC
>NZ_SMAN01000033.1 GCF_004342905.1 Melghiribacillus thermohalophilus
ATGTTTTTCGTATTTTCCCCATAGAAAAAATCCCCTCCATAGTAGACAGATTAATGTGCTTTCTTTTTTCTGTCTACTATAAGGGGATCATATCACTGGAGGCTGGCGCTTTTTTATTTCTGCGTGATATGGTCTATTTATTTATGAAAACCATTGAAAACCTAAAGGCAGTCGGCCAAAGCCGAGGACAAGGGCGATCACCAGTGCAATCCCCCACTGGATCCACCATCCAGAAACTGGTTTCCCTTTAGCCTTCTTCATCACAATCATTTCCATCGCTGCAATGATCCATAGCCCTGCCAGCACCTTCACAATCACTTCTCCAAATGTTGCACCGCCGGTCCCTAAATAATTCGCGAATAAATCACCGCCGGAATAAAGAATGAATAAATAGTCCAGGCGTAATATCATCTGCAATATTTTAGCCGGCTTTTCTTTGCCCTGATTTGATAAAACGAGGACAGCAGCGAATAATATGAGTGCGAGCACCCAGGATGTAATATGTAAATGGGTCATTCCATATACCTCCTTTTCCGTTCATCGTTATCATCATACCATGATTTTGATGGTTGTGTGAAAGATTTTGGTTAGACAACTTCCAACATTCGCCTTCAAACCTGTTATAATGGAACCAGTGTGAGAGAATTTTTAATACTGGAGGGAAATTCATGACAAAAAGCAGTGAACAAATTATTCAGCAGACAGAAGCCTATGGCGCCAGAAACTATCTCCCGCTTCCAATTGTCATCTCAAAAGCGGAAGGCATCTGGGTAGAAGATCCTGAAGGGAATCGATACATGGATATGCTCAGTGCCTATTCTGCTGTCAACCAGGGACATCGCCATCCAAAAATCATTCAGGCATTAAAAGATCAGGCTGACCGGGTCACCCTGACATCCCGTGCCTTTCATAATGATCAGCTAGGGCCCTGGTACGAAAAAATTTGCAAAATGACCAACAAAGAAATGGCTCTACCCATGAATACCGGAGCGGAAGCTGTAGAAACAGCCGTAAAGGCTGCTCGCCGCTGGGCCTATGACGTGAAAGGTGTAGAAGAAAACAAGGCAGAAATCATCGCCTGTGAAGGGAATTTCCACGGACGTACCATGACCGCGGTATCCCTTTCCTCTGAAGCTGAGTACAAACGAGGATTTGGTCCTATGCTTCCTGGAATCAAACTCATTCCCTATGGTGACACAGATGCCCTTAAACAAGTCATTACCGAAAATACGGCTGCCTTTCTTTTAGAGCCTATTCAGGGAGAGGCAGGGATTGTCATTCCGCCAGAAGGGTTCTTGAAAGAGGCATATGAAATCTGCAAAGAAAATAATGTCCTTTTCATTGCTGATGAGATTCAAGCCGGTCTGGGGCGGAGCGGAAAAATGTTTGCCTGTGACTGGGAAGATGTAGAGCCGGATATGCTTATTCTCGGAAAAGCTCTGGGCGGTGGAGTCTTTCCAATTTCCTGTGTAGTAGCCAATAAGGACATACTTGGCGTTTTTAATCCCGGCTCCCACGGTTCTACGTTTGGCGGAAATCCTCTCGCCTGTGCTGTTTCTGTTGCTGCACTGGAGGTCATAGAAGAAGAGAAACTTGATCAGCGCTCGCTGGAACTCGGAGAATATATGCTTCAAGAATTGAAAAAAATGGATAATCCGATCATCAAGGAGGTACGGGGAAAAGGACTTTTCATTGGAGTTGAATTGGATGAGCCAGCCCGAAAATACTGTGAAGAACTAAAGGAAAAAGGCTTGCTCTGCAAAGAAACCCATGAAAATGTCATTCGATTTGCCCCTCCATTAATCATTAAAAAAGAAGAATTGAACTGGGCCCTCGACCGGATTCGTGAGGTCCTTTAACGAACAGGTAAAGTCATTCTTTTTAGCTCCAAACATTGGTGCCTCCCTGTTTTCTTTTTCGCCGTTAAACTGACCGAAATCGGAAAAGAAGCTGGGATAATAATTGGATTTGCCTGTGGAAATGACGAACAAATTACCGAATCACAATATGTATGCAATCTAAATGCGGCGACTCCTGCGGCAACTGCACGAGCTGACAATCCCCGAAGACAGAAGGATGAACAGCCTTAGGAATCATTAGTCCATAGCCATAGTAAGCGAAACATGTTGATGAAGCAAAAATATCCGAACTTATTCATATAACAGTTGAATATGGTTCGGATATTTTCATTCCTTTTTTCAGTTTTGTCCCAGGCTGTTTTTATCTTTTCCTTTTCGTTTATGAAATGTTTATAAGAACATATATCATTTCCTGACATTAGCTTTGAATGATGAGATATCAGGTCTTCACCAGGAAATATGATCAGAATGATCGGCACGAGAAACGGCCCCTCAACTTCACCTGGCTGTGCATTTTCTTCATTCCTCTATCGGCTCCAGGGATACAATTTTCTTTTGCCCCCACGGTGCGACTACCGCCTGAACAATGTAGCGCTGACTCATATCCCCGTATTGTTCACCCGTGTTTTCCTCAATGTAATACCGATTCATCCCATAAGAAACGCGGTGATTTCCGTTCCAATCTTTATACTGATACTTGGCGGTAACTACAATTCCGTCATCATGTTCGGCCAGCTTTCTGTCCGAAGCTGCTTTCACGTGATATATTCCCTTATCATCCGGTATGAGCAGTACGTAAATTTTTTCATTTCGGTCCATATCTTTTGAACCAAACCAGTATTCTGGTTCAATTCGTTCCTGTTCATACTGGAGTCTCACATAATCCCCATAAAAAATATCCGGAGGATCGACCTGTGCGGTTTCCAGGCGGATGACTTCACCAAAATCATCCATAAGGTAAAAAGAAATTGACATACCGACTAAAAACAAAACCTGAAGCCCGATGACGACGTAAAAGAATATACGGTTCATTTGCGATCCCCCCTCTGATTATGGGATACGTTTCGCCTTCGCTTTTCCAGAACATAACTTAATGCAAACAAAAACAAACCGCCGATGAAGAAAAACAGAGATCTGTCCATATAATCCCAGGCCAGCTGAACGTATGCTGCTGCTGTACTGACTAAGAAAGTGACAGTTCCGATGTTTACACGCTCATAATCGTCATCACGGTATCCAGCCACGAGCCAGCTGATGGAAAATCCATACAGAAGAATTAAAGATAAAAAACTCGCAGCACCTTTTACATAAAATACTGGCATAAACAGAATGAAATCTGCTAAATGATCGAAATCTCTGTTTTTCCATTTAGAAAATATGCCTAAAGCGAGTAAGAAGATGAACACACCAAAGAACCAGAGGCCTTCCCCAAATCCAGAAAGAATATTATCATGTTCAAACAAAAATACATTGAAAACGTTCAGCACAAATGCACTGACTAATGTAATGATCCTGAATGTACGTACGAGAATCGGTTTTGGGAGCCAGTCACTGAGAATATAAAAAGCCAGGAGAAACATCGATAACCAGATATAATCAAAATGCTCGATTACAAGCAACACAAGGGATTGGATGACAAAACTGATCCCAAATAATGCTGCAAAAACACGGGTTCCCTTTTGATACGTAAAATACCCAAATCCGATCATGAATAGACCGTATAAAAACCAGCCAAAAGAAGAATAATTAACGGCACTGTACACCTGCCCCACGGTTAAAATTATAAAACTGAGAACAAGGATGACATTTTCCTTACGAACCAGGTAAAGGAGAAAAGCCCCCAGTGTCCAGATCACAAAAGGAAAAGAGCTATACACCGTGTAATGATAGATCTGTCCCACTAAAAATATCCCTGACCCAAAAATGAGTATCCCGATTAAATAAAAACTGGTCCCCAGCCATTTTGAACGATTCTGATATAACCAATCACCGCTAATATAAAAAGCAAGCATGGAGACAAGAATGATCGCCATCTTACCCGCAGGTGGGATCTCCGACCAATTGGAGGCAATAAAAGTCAAAAAACCCAGTCCTATTAACAGCCCGGCAAATACATATAACAGTGATCTGTGCTGCCGTTCAGGATACAGATTTGCGATCTGTTTAAGCTGATCATTACTGATAATTCCTTTTTCAATCCATTTTTTCCCTTCCCGTTCAATCGTTTTCCTATTCATATGACATGACCCGCTTTCTTTTCATAGCCTGCAACTGATGATAAGTTAACGCACGCCATATCCACTCAAGCGGTCCGTAATAAAAACGAGATAGCCACCACCTGCTGAACATGACCTGAAAACTGTAAATCATAAAGACAATTCCTGCACTTTCAAGAGGTGAAACAGAGCCATATAATCCAAATCCCGGCCCATAAAATAAAGTAAAACATATGATCGATTGCATGATATAATTGGTTAATGATAGACGTCCTGTATACTCGAATATTTTCAGCCATTTTTTGAATATCCCTTTCTGGTACAGCAGTGTAATCGTTAATAAATAAAAGATGCTCGAAGCCATTCCCCCAAGATCATCCTGCAGAAAGTTCAGCCAGGCACGTTCTTCAAACAGATATGGTCCCCCTTTAAACAGGACAAATCCGATTAAAGACAGCAACCATAGTTTTTTTAACCATCTGTCATATTTTACGGGATCTTGCAGCCATTTGTTCCGCATGAACACAGCACCAATTAAAAACATAGGGAGCAAAAGCAAAGCTAAAAAGAGATAGTTTAATCCTCCATTTGCATAAATCCAGTCAAGATAGTTTTGATGGAGGACAGCTGTCAGATCAGAACGATAATTTTCCATGGCCGCCTGAATTCGTTCATGATTTATATAATATTCCAATTCCTCTTTATAATTAAAACTCAGCACCGTCATCAGCACGGCAGGAATCAACAATAGGAAATAAAACCAGGTTAGAAGGGTCTTTACGTTGCGGCTATAAAAGAAAAATAAAAACAACCCGATGATTCCATAGCTGAGCAAAATATCACCGTGCCACAGCAAAAACGAATGGAGAATCCCAAACAAAATCAGTACGATCAATCGTCTGAACAAAATTTTCCGCCACGGATGTCCCCTTGTTTCCAGCCGTTCTTTCATCATCTGCATGCCGAATCCAAATAGAAGTGAAAACAATGTATAAAAACTAGCCTGAAAGAAAATATCAATAACAGTGCTAACCGCTCGGTCAATAGATCCCGGCCAGTATATCTCTTCACCTCCATACAAAAAAATGGAGCATGAAACGCGGGCACATTCACCATTAATATGCCAAATAGAGCAAATCCCCTTGCGGCATCGATCCATGGAAGGCGTTCCGACTCATGTATGGGATGCTGTTTTTCCATTTTTTTATAATCCTCCTTATGTTTATTTTATCCGACTGAAGTAGAAAAACAAAGTTATTTTTCGAAAGGTAGATGGTGTTGAACACCTATTTCTGGAGACACATATATTAAATACGTAAAGGAGGAAGAAAAATGCCCGCATTTGTTGGTGCCGTAAAAGTGTTTAGTGTAGCTTCCTCTGGCATCTTTCATATAGGTGATGCATATGCTATGGCCCCTACCAGTTCAGCAAAAACGTATGCTGGAGGAGGATCATTTAATACAGGGGATGGAATCAGGGTCAATCTTCAATCATCTGTTACCTATGTTCCTGATCCGGATGTGATTGATACATCAAACATCGGAAATGCTTAGGGGGGAGAATATGAACTATACCATTCATCAGACCATTTCGATCAATATATTAAAGGTTGAAGCGGTAACCAATTCCTCAGTCTTGCAAATCGGAAGTTCAGGAAGCATACAGGCGCTTTCTAATTTATATAACACCGGCGGATTCACGAAACCAGCAGAAGAAGCAAAGCCTATGCAGCCCATACCCTATCAGCCGGTCATCCCTCTCACCGCTACGGTATAATCACAATCTTATACCTTATAGCATAGGATACTCTAGACGAATGCCTATGTTCAGGAGGGAAGGGCTAATATGTATTACAGCGACTGGAAACATTATATGGATGCCCTGGAAAATGTCATCAGCCAACAACGAAACAAGATCAAAACCCTTGAAGAGCAGCTTCAGTCTCTTGAACAAAAAATCCAGGAGCTTCAGGAAAAGCCAGGCACCAATATTGAAAAGATGGAGTATCACTTTGACCAGCTGAAAATTGAAACCTTAGAGGGAACACTTAATATTGGTTTGTCACCGGAAGGTTTAACAGCTTCTGAACAGCTCTCCATCCCCGGACAATCATTACAGCCGCAACATCCATCACCTCAGCCGATTATGGATGATCTCATGCAATCCTTACAGCCCTTTATGAATCAGGAACTTCCCAGGGCAATTCAAAACTTTGCCAGGGAAAATAATCAGTCACTTCCCCCCGGGTTCCAGCATTTAATATTACAGGATATTACCCGGCAGCTTCCTGAACGTATCCAGCATTATACCCGTCTTCATTCTGAGAACAACAACGGGTTGATCAACGAAAGTACAAAGGATCAGATTCTGAAGGATGTAAAAAGTGAAATCATGCAGTCGGTGCAAAAATTTATTGAAGGGAAAGAAGGTGGAGCATCATGAATTTTACCGTCCACAACTGGGGATTGAACGTGAACTACATTGATGTGCTTGGTGTATCAACATCGTCCATTTTACTCGTAGGAGACACAAACTGCGTCAAACTATCTTCCCAGTTTGACACACCGCCGGAATCATATATCGTTGGTGCTGCTATTTCAGATGAAACTTTGCAGGATAGAAGTGAAAAACAGACATGATTCGAAATTCTGTTGTAAGGAAAATGAAAGTGAATGAAAATTCTTTTAGTTCCATCATCAATATCGGTGATACGGTTTATGCCGAGCCCTACATCAGAGCGATCGCCATTCAAAAAGAAGGGGCGTTTTTCCTTCCCGATTCTTTTCCTTTTGAAAACTATCCTATTTTTTCAAGACCCTTTCCTGAGATGACGGGAAAACGAGATTTATCGCAGTCCCATTTCAATCATCATCCGGATATTTTAGTGGATGGAATTCGCATTATTGGTGCTTCCGGGTCATCGATCATCCACATTGGCAAACTGGAAAACATTGACGCCAGAGCACGGGTGAAACATATCAGGATACTGGAACGGGATATTTCGAACACAGATCATCAGTCATCATAAACTATGAATATAAATCTAAAAAAAGCAGGTGTCTGTTATGCCTTCTGTAGTAGGTCCGATTAAAGTGAATAGTGTGAGCGGAGGTGTAATGAGCTTCGGCGATTCCTTTTATGTATCGCCGAAATCATCAAGCAAAACCAACACTGGATCTGGTTCATTAAACACCGGTGATTTTCTAGTGACGAATAACATGGTTAGTACCACAAACCCTTTTGACCCCGATATTCAAGATCAAGGAAATGTTGGTAACGCTTAAATCATCGTTTACAAACTAAAAACTTTAAAACACACCCTCGATCTCGTCAAATACTGTAAAGAGCTGTCTAAAGGCAAAATCCTTTAGGACAGCTCTTACCCTTTTATGACCCATGTTTAATCCAGTTCCAGAAGCAATGACTGGTCAAAGAAATATAAGTATTTCCTGTGAATGGCTTGACCCCAGATTTCTTCTACAGCCCGGGCGTATAATGACAGCTGGAGCTCGTATTTCTGTTGAAGCGTTCGTTTATTCGCCCCGGTAATCTGCTCCGGAAGCTGATCCGTTTTATAATCAAGTAAAATCCATCCCTGATCCGTACGGATGAGACAATCAATTACCCCCTGCAGCAGCACCCGCTCATCGGACTGGCTATGCCAGTCCGTATACACTTCATGGGCAGGCAATGCAAGACTAAAAGGAATTTCCCGTTCGATGTGGTCCGTTTTTAACATCAGCTTGCCAACCGAGGTATCAAAAAAAGCTAAGATCGCGGAAATATCAATGGATATGGCCTCTTCTTTCGTTAAAAACTCACGGTCCACTAATTTTTCCACAAATGCCTTGATTTCTGCTTCGGTATGTTTCCGACTGAGGGGAATGTGCTGCATAACGGTATGCATGGCACTGCCCCTTTCGGCAGCGGATAACGTCTTTTTCTCCTGAATAAAACGGGGCCGGCGGATAATCGGCCTTTGAAATGGGCGAACCAGCTGGTCTTCACTGTATTCATCCTTTACTTCCCTCTGACGTTTCAGTTCGGTGACGGTTTGCTTGGCCCTGTGAAAGGCCGCATCCTGATAAAAATAAGTATAGCGAAGGCGTCTGTCCACCTCATCAAAAAAGTCTCCCTTTTCTTTGAAAGGCTTCCACTCCGTAATCGCTTCCCATAGTTCATCATGACGCTTTTTCACGGCTTCTTCCATATCCGTTAACTGACTCGCATGAATAACCTCACAATTCCATGATGAGTCATCATATAAAATGTCTTTTGCAATGATTACCGAGCCTTCTCCGCGGAGAGGTTCACCCTGTCTGTGACGAATCAGGGATGTAGCAATCCAGTCCAGGTAAGATGCTGCTTCCAGGCGTTCATGAGGCGGAAGAATCCAGTCGGGATGACTGGCAATGGCATTCCACTTCTCTTTCCGTTTTTCCAGGTCATTGACACAGCCGACCAGAAGAAGTTTTTCTCTGGCGCGGGTCAGAGCAACATATAGAATGCGCATTTCCTCCGCCAGCATTTCTCTCCTTTTGGTTAGTTTTAAGGCATGATGAGCCAGGGTAGGATACATGATCCGTTTTTCAGGATCGATATACTTGACCCCGATTCCATAGTCTTTGTGGAGCAGATATTTTTCTTTTAAATCCTGCTCATTAAATGGTTTATCGAGGGCACCCACGATTACGACTGGAAATTCCAGACCTTTACTTTTGTGAATGGTCATAATCCGAATCACATCTTCCTGTTCTCCCAGAGCTCTGGCTGCTCCCAGATCCTCTCCCCGTTCTTCCATACGTTCAATAAATCTTAGAAAGCGGAACAGGCCCCGGAAAGATGTGCTTTCATAGGACCGAGCCCGGTCATATAACGCCCTCAGGTTTGCCTGGCGCTGTTTTCCACCTGGAATGCCCCCTACAAAATCATAATAGCCGGTTTCTCGGTAAATTTGCCAGATGAGTTCTGACAGAGCACCCTGACGTGCTCGTTTTCGCCAGTTTTCCAGTCTGGTTAAAAAGTGTTTGATCCGATCTTTTAAATGTTCGTCTTCGCCCTTTGCAAGATAGGCTGACAACGCATGGTAATAGTTTTCATTTGGAAGAGCCAGACGGATTTTTGCAAGTCCTTCCTCATCAATTCCGACTATAGGCGAGCGCAATACGGACGCTAAAGGAATATCCTGCTGGGGATTATCGATCATTTTAAGAAGACTGAGCATCACCTGTACTTCAATCGCCTCAAAATATCCAGTAGAAAGTTCCGCATATACCGGAATTCCCTGCTGTTTTAACTCCTCCACGATAGCGGGAGCCCATGTTAGGGAACGCAATAATATCACAATGTCCCGGTACTGGACATTTCTTAATGTTTCTGTCTGTTTATCAACCACCTGGAGAGGTGGTCTGCCTTTTTGTCCTATCCACTCTTTTATTTTTTCCGCATAGAGCCGAGCTTCCTGCTGTGCTTTTTCCAGGTCCCGAAAATCTTCCCCGCCTGTATCTTCTGACGAAAGTTCTGCCTCCCCGTTATCAATCAGATAGAGTTCTACATCCTGATCATCCGAGCTCCATTCATCATAGACCGAATTGCTGTAGATTAATTCGGCTTCTTTATCATAAGTCATTTCCCCTACTTCTTCATCAAGAATTTGCCTGAAAATAAAGTTACAGGCTGAAAGAACCTGTTTTCTGCTGCGGAAGTTTCGGGATAGGTCAATCCGGATCTCGTCATTGTCATCCTGCGCAAAACGGTTATACTTGGATATAAACAGCGATGGTTCAGCATGGCGAAAACGATAAATGCTCTGTTTCACATCCCCGACCATAAATAAGTGCCCTGCCTCATCTCCCTGGGCCATCAAGTTAAGGATCGTTTCTTGAACGAGGTTTGTATCCTGATATTCATCCACCAGGATTTCTGAAAACTGTTCCTGATATTGTCTGGCAACTGCCGACGGTTTCATTTGCCCCGGAGTGGATGACTCATGCATAAGTACTTCAAGACAGTAGTGCTCCAGATCCGAAAAATCGATCAGTCCCTGCTCCTTCTTCTTTAGACGGTAGCGTTCCTTAAAATCTTTTACAAGGATTGCCAGCTGCTCCATAACAGGGTGAAGTTCCTGCAAATCGTTGATATACGATTCAAGGGAGCGGGAAAACCAGCTTTTCCTTACTTTGTCCCATCTGGCTTTATACCGGTTTCGAATGTCTTTTACCTGTTCCCGCTTGGCTTCATCACAATCCACTTTTTTTCTCGGAAGTGACTGGAACTTGCTGTTTGTCTGGAAACATTCATAGACATCATTCCAGGTCTGTTCCAGTTTGTGTGTAGCCGTTTCCATCATCCTGAGGTCTTCATCAATGACATCCGCATAATGGTAAGGGCCGTCGCTGTCGCGGGTTAGCTTCATGGCCTGTTCTGCTTCTTTTATCATGGCTGTCAGTTGACTTTTCAATTCACCTTTCACTACTTCAAACCATACATGACCTTTTTCCTCTTCATCCGTACCGATGTTATACATATCTGTCATTCGGTCCAGCCAGTCTTCCGGCCACGGGTTCTGGCTGGCAAATTCATAGAGTTTTAATATCAATTCCTCGACTTCCTGGTCATGACGGTCACTGGAGAAACGATCCACTACAGCAAAAAATCTTGCCCTCTCTTCCCCTTCTTTACCGTACCAGTCCTCGAACATTTCTTCCAGCACATCCTGCTGCAATAAATCTGCCTCAACTTCATCCGCAATGCGGAAATTAGGATCGATATCCAGCTGATAGCTATATTTTCGAACCACATCCATACAAAAGGCGTGCAATGTCGATATATGCGCATTTTGTAGCAAAGAAAGTTGCCTTTTTAAATGATGGGAATGGGGATTTTGTTTCAAAGCGTTCTCTAAAGCAGTCCCTATTCGAGTACGCATCTCCTGGGCAGCGGCATTGGTAAAGGTCACAATTAACAATTCATCAATATGGACGGGGTGATCTGGATTGATTAACTTCTGAATGATGCGTTCGACCAAAACAGCGGTTTTTCCGGATCCGGCTGCGGCGGAAACCAATATATCCGTACCATCTGTATATATCGCTTTTTCCTGTTCTGCTGTCCACTTCATTCTCGTTCATCCCCTTTTTCCCCTGTTAGTCGGCTGAATACTTCCTCGTCACGTAAGTCTTTTAATATTCGGAAATGATTGTCTTCAAGCGTAGGATCAAATTGGCATAAGGAACGGAACGAACAATACGTGCATGCCATCTGATTTTTCATTTTATACGGATCAAGTCCTATTTTTCCCTCGACAATAGATATTCCTGCTTCTTTCATCAGTGAACGGACATAATGTTGCAATCCTTTCAGCAAAGAACCATCAATGGTATTGGATCCCCGTTTGTAAAATCCTCCGTTCTTTTTTAAACCGGCCGGAATGACAGGGCTGTATCCGGAGTCCAGTTCGGTATCCATTCGTTTGACAATGTCTTCGTCTTCCAGTAAAAGACCTTTCATTTTAAACCGTTTAAACATTTCCTTTTCAATATCCTCAATGCTGAATGATTCCGGATCGGAAATCATTGGATTGTGAACATGGAAATACAGTACTCCTGCCGGATTAGCCCCTCTGCCCAGCCATTTTTCAGCGTGATTTAAAATGACGTCGAGATAAGCAAGCATTTGTAAAGCCAGCCCGTAATAGACCTCTGTTAAACTTAAATCTTTTCTGCTTGATTTATAGTCAATAATTCGTAAAAACAGCTGGTCATTGACGTCTGCCCGGTCGACGCGGTCGATTCGCCCCCTTAATACGAGTTCATAACCATCCTTCAGGGGCAGAACCATCGGTGGCAGTTTTTGACCAGGCCCAAAGCCGACCTCAACACCAGCAGGCGTGAATTCGCTTCGTTTCGCCTGATCGGTTAAGATTTTCGCTGCACGGATGACGACCTGTTCCAGCTTCTGCAAAATATATTGATAGCGGTTGGAACTGAATAAGATCTGATGCTGAAGAATGGGAGACAATTCGTTTGTGGCTTTTCTGGCGTACTGTTCTGCTTCTTCTTTGCTCAGTTCCTTAAAACTTCTTCCCTCCTGAAAGAGCCAGTCTGTGATCTGTTTGAGTGCCTCGTGAAAGAGCTGACCAATATCGGGCGCATCAAGCTTGTATACAGGTCTCTCTTCAAGATTCAGCGTATAACGAGCAAAATGCTGATACTGGCAGCGGTAAAACGTTTCCAGCCTTGACACACTGGTTTTCAGCTGTTTCGGATAAATTTGTTCAGCGGTGTTTTTAGATAACTGTTTTGGTTTGTTTTCATAAAACAGACTCATGAAAATGCGTTTCGTCTCCGCCTGTCTCGATTCATCCAAAAGGAACCAGTTCAGGGCATCCCAGTAAGCATCATGCACGGGGTATCCCCTTAAATACCTGGCGAGCTGTGATGTCAGCACGGAACGGGTTTTTTCGGGAACCGAAACAAAACGAAGGGGATCATCTTCGTCTTCATCTTCCAGCAATGTATGAAAATCCGCCCCCGGAAACATCTCTTTTAACCGTCCGATGTATGGAGAAGGAGTTCTGGAATTTCCTTCTTCATCCGCTAATGTATAGCTTACCCATAAATAATCGGATGGAGATGTAAAGGCAAGATACACATAAAACCGGTCATCAAGCAATTTCCTTGTACTGGAATCAGCTAGTTTAACACCGTGTTCAGTCAGAAGCTCTCGTTCCTCTTCAGATATCACGCTTTCTGAAGCTGGCTTCAGCGGCCAGATACCTTCATTGACACCCAGCAAAAACGCACATTGAACACTGGATGTCCTGGAACGATCTACCGTCGCCACAATCACATGATCCATGCTTGGGGGAACATGGGCAAATTGTAAGGACTCAAAGCCCGTCTCCAGCATTTGCCGGAACACCGAGAGAGCTACTTGTTCATCTCCAATCATTTCCACCATTTCATCCAGTAACTGAATGACGGCATCCCACACCTGTTCCTGTTCACGGGCCCGTTCAATCTGCCCGTTTTCGTCATACTGATCCCGCCATGTTTCAAGGGTTGACGGCACATTTAACTGCTCCAGCCACATATAGATGGCTTCACATTTTTCATATACCGTTTTGGCTGAACGAATGTTGCGGTCAAAATCAGCCAGAGCTTCCGTTACCTGCAGCCTCAGCCGGTTGATTCTCTCTTCTTTTTCGATTTCTTTCGTTGTTTTTTTCCGGACATCAAAGCCCCGAAAACGCTGATATACCCAGGGTTCCTCCGATAACCATTGACTGCGGCTGCGGATCCCGAACTCAAGCACATAGTTTTCCAGCTCATCGATTCCATCCTGACTTAATGGATGAAGACGATCAAAGGATGGAATAAAATCCGTTTTCAATAATCGAAAAACTGCATCATACCGCCAGTTACTTTCTACGGCATCAAGCCCGGAACGAATCAATTCAATTAATGGATGATTCAGCATTGTTCGCTTTTCGTCAACGAAAACCGGAATCTGGTAATCTTCAAATATAGTCTGAATGAGTTCGTGATACACTTCAGACTGACGAATATAAACAGCAATATCCCGATAACGGTACTGTTCATCCCTTACAAGCCGTAAGATTTCCTGAGCCACTCCCTCCACTTCCGCCCTGGGGTGAACCGCTTCCCTAATCACAATCGGTGCGTTTTTTTCATAAGGAACCACTGGATGACGGTCAAAATGTTTCTCCAGATGGACAAAATAGGGCTTGCCTTTCAATTGTTCTTTTTCCGGATGAAGAACAGTCATTGTTTCTATGGGTACCTGGGACGCATCAGCCATGTTTCTTAATTCCAGATAGGTTTGTTTGGTTTGATAAAACAGATCAAGGTCATTGATTTCTTCTTCCGGCACTACATCAAGGGTCAGGGTCACTGTCATTCGTCCGGCCTTTTTCAACAGCGCCTCCACGACAAACAGTTCCTGGGGGGTCAGACGGTGAAATCCGTTTACATAAATGTCGGCGCCATCAAGAAAGTCAGCTTTCTTTATTTTTTCTCCCAAAAGAGCCAGCTGGTCCTCGCTATCAATGTAGTGCTCCCTTAAGGCATCTGTCAGCTGCTCATAGATGGAAGCCAATTCTTTTAATTTATGCTGCAGTGTTTTTTCACCTTGATATTTATGGCGAAAAGCATCCATCTGATCAATGAGTTCAAATAATTGTTCAGGAGTAATGCGGTACCGTTTAAATTCTGTGATCATTCCTTCGATTTTTTCCATAAATCCCTGTTTTTCAATGGCTTTCTGGAAAACCTGCCAGTCCGATTTGTTTTCTTCTGTGATTTTTCTTAGCATCATCTGGATTCCTGTTGAACTGATAAACTTCTTTACCCCTCCCCCGGTCTCCTGAAAAACACGCCAGGCAAGACGGGAAAAGCTGAATATATGGGCACGTGTCGAACCGTTGATGATCCCCCTTCTAAGAAGTTCATACTCTTCTTGAAAAGTCATCTGGTCCGGCACGAGGTAAATAATCGGCTTTCCATGGGGATTATCAAGCAGCTTTCGTTCCATTTCACCCAGACAAAACTTACTCTTATCCGTTCCTGAACGTCCGATCACAAAACGTAATGCCATCGGTTCTCCCCTCCCTGGAAACGAGAAATGTTGGATTTGCATACACTGAAATGAGTGACCGATAGGAGGTTGTCCGAATGAACCGCCCTCTTTATGCAACGATCACCTTAATCATGTCCGGAATTTTTATTGCCAGCAATTTATATACGATGATTCCATTGCAAAAACTGATTACAGATACGTATGATACTACTGCTCAATCGAGTTCTCTTGCCAGTTTTTGTTTTATTATGTTCTATGCAGCCGGTCTTTTCGTATTTGGGATATGGTCGGACCTGGCAGATGAGAAAAACATCCTCGTATATGGTATGGTTTCAGTCAGCATCCTTACTTTTTTGATCTCTTTTGCCGGTAATTATATTCTTTTTCTTGTGCTCCGGTCATTGCAGGGGTTTGCGGCAGCAGCCTTTCCGCCTGCAGCATTTAGCTATGTTTTCCGCCTTTTTGATGTGAGAACAAGGACGATTTCCATTGCTTTGATTAACACCGGTTTTTTATTTGCCGGTATTTTTGGTCAGGTTCTCTCCGCTTTTCTCGCGTTCCGTTTCTCATTTGAAGCAGTCTTTTACGGGTTCAGCCTTTTCTATTTTATCTGTTTTCTTTCATTACAGGCTGCTCTTACAAATGTTCGGAAGCAGACCGTCCGCGAAAGAAAAATACTTACTCCTATTTTAACATGTATTCGTTTTCCACCATTACAAAAATTGTATGCTATTTCTTTCTTTCTGCTGTTTACGGTCTTGCTTTTTTATGGGGGAATTGAAATGTATATCATTCAATCGGATCATCATTTTTCTTTATCCCTGCAAACGTTTCGCCTCACTGGACTGCTCGGGATGATCCCTGCCTTTTTCACCCATGTTCTTCAAAAAAAATTTGGTGCCTTTCACCTGTTAACGTTTAGTCTGGTTCTGATGACCATCGGTCTGATCCCTTCCTCCCTGTCTTTAAATGAAGCATCTTTAACCTTCTCTTCCATTGCTTTAATTGCTTCCACATCCTTATCCATTCCCATGGTCATTCTTCTGGTGGGAGAATACGGAGAAAAATTCAGGGGAAGGGCAATTTCTCTCTATTCGTTTACACTGTTAGCGGGAGCGGGGGCAGGCAGTTTGCTGGCCGCTTTAATTCCCTTTCCGTTGATATTAATTGGATCTTCGGTTTTATTTGGCGGACTGACCTTTTTGTCCATCGTGATGCACAGGCAGGAGCTGTCAGGATCCGTTTAATGTTCAGTTTCCCATCCATTTTTATGTAAGGAAAGCCCTTGTCCATTAAAACGGAAAGGGCTTCATTGCTTTTCTTGTTCTATTTTTTCTGCCTTATGCAGCCGTTTTTCAATGTATTTTCCAAGCATCCAGAACAGGGCTGTTCCGATTCCTACGACTATGGTTTTCATCGGTTGGGTTGCAAAGGATGTAATGCTGTGTCCTACGTATGATATCGTGAAAATCATCACTGCCTTGCCCAATATTACAGCAAGAAAAAACTGCTGATAACTGACCCTGGAAAGCGCCACCACCACATTGATGACTGCTGACGGCGAAAACGGGAAACATAACAGCAAAAACAATAAGCCAAATCCGTGCCTTTCCAGCCAGCTCATTACCTTTTTCACCTGTTTATTCCTTCTGATAAATTGAAACAGTCGGGTCTGTCCTAACCGTCGGATGAGTGTGAAAACAAGTATTGCACCAACTACTGCTCCTGCCCAGGAAAATAGAAACCCTTCAAGTAGACCATAGGCCATCGAGTTTGCCAGCACAAAAACAAATAACGGCAAAAACGGCAGAAATGCTTCAAGCATCGGCAATAACAGCCCAGGCAGCGGCCCCAGATTTTCATAAGTATTGAGAAGCTGCATAATATAATCATCTAAAGTATCGTTTTCAATCATTTGCTGCAAATCTGAAAAGTTTTCAATCTCCAGTGCCATTGAGGGTTAACTCCTATCTTTATTCAATGTGGCTGTCCTGCATGACCGTATAGTTTTATTTTACTGAAAAAACATTTGTTTGCCTACCATTCATAAAATTTTTAAAAAAGATACATACTTTTCCATTTTACCCTTTTTTTTCAGCGTTTTAAAATGGCTATTGATCGTATATAATAAGAACAAATGTTCTGTTTATGGAGGGAAGCAAATTGCGCTACCTAAAAGAAGAAGATCTTCAAACCTGCTCCCGATTTTTGTTTCTTTCCATGGCCATCATTGTTATGGAACAGGATATCCGTTCCATTGAAAAGGGGAATTTTAAAATTAAGGAGCCATATCTGGAACTGCTACGAAAAATGGAACATATGGCACGTGCGGAGAGAAAACAATTACAGGTGATCATGAGAAAGCGTAAACTGGATGTGGTCTTTCTGCAGAAAAACGATACCTTCTCAACGTATATGTTTACAGGAAATGGCTATGAAGAAGAAAAACGCTACTTTAATCCGGCGGTCCGAAAAAAAGTCCAGGGCATTTTATATGAACTTATGCATAGGGTTCTGCGACCTTCGCGCTCTCCGGCTGCAAACGGTACTGCAGACGCTCGGTAAGTTTGTAGCGTAACTGGGCTGTTCGCTGAATCTGGTTAATCATCGATCCATAGGACACTGGAAAGGCGACATGTTTGCCGTTTACAAAATAAACAAATGATTGATTTTCGGGAGAAGGTTTCACGCGATCAATATAGGAGTGGGCAATCCAGGAACATTCAGGGTTCTGAGGAGAAGTTGTAGGAAAGAAATACATTCCGCTGTAAGGGTCAATGGCAATCGGAGGTTTGTGGGTATATCCACAAATATCTTTCGTGCCTTCAAGCCTTCCTTTCAGACTGGATCCAAAAAATTTACAGGCCTGGTCAATCAGCTTTTTGGGCGTAACCGGAACAAAAAAGTCATTCTGCTTTTCAATCACCAGCGATCCGGAAACACCAAAATCATTCCTATCAGGAATAATAGCCAGTGTAGCCGGTGAAATTTCATATTCAGTTTGAAGTGACTTCAAGAGAATCAGTCCTTTCTGAAAGTTTTATTGATATCCATAATATAACATAATTGCAAATATTCGTGTATAGTTTTTTGTAAAAAAATAGAGAGTTTTGTATTCTCCTGCCATCGGAAGGGAATAAAAGGAAAAATACGAAGAAAACAGAATATTGGTGACAGTATACGCTACTGGAATTTTTTTATATAATAGAATGAAATCAAAAGAAACAAAGTGGTGAGCGTTGTATGTTCTGGAAAAGAAAAAAAAAGGAAAAAACACCATCCCCGGAAGAAACTCTCCCGGTCCGTCATGTTTCCATTGACGAATTAAGAGAAGCTGTTCATAAATATGCTGATTCACTTCCGAAGGGCGTCCAATTATCGGTCATCATCAATGAAGATTTGACCATGAATTATGAACTGCTTGCCCCTTTTCTCAAAGCAATCCCGAAGGAAACTTATTATATGTCAAGGGAAACATACGAGATCTTTGAAGAAAAAGATAAACAGCTGGCGGAAGAACTGGATATGATCCAGAAAGCAGTGGACAAGTATGTGCAGCAAAAAAAGGAGCTGCCCGTTATTGAGGGAGACCCCTATCATCGGGTCAGTTACCTCAAGCTTGAAAAACTGAACCTCCTTCCTTACCGGCCTGACCGTGATTTTTATATCACCGATGAAGAATTTTTAATCACCCACAGAAAACCACAGTAATAAGGCTAAAATTGTCGCTTGATCGTCAAAAAGTTTCCAGGCCACCTCCTCCCGTTCATTATATGATAGAGGTAAAGAGTACATGGGGGGAACATCCATGCCAAAGAAATATTATCTATTATTCAGTACGATCATTCTCATTGGGATTGGTTTAGGGATTTTGTATCTGGAATTCTGGCGGGATGCCGGTGTAGGCCTGCCCGAAGATGTCACCATGACAACGGCATATGGGGAAGAATATTCATTCGACAATCTGGAGCCGAAAGTGCGGATTATTGAATTCTTCTACGCAAAATGTCCTGACATTTGCCCGTTGACCACACAGCGGATGATGCATTTAAAACAAATGTTTGAGGATGAAGGAGTTTTCGGGGATCAAGTTGAATTCATCTCCATTACCATTGATCCGGATAACGACACAGAGGAAGAACTGCAAAAATATATGCAGCGATATGGCATTGAAAAAAGTGACAGCTGGGTGTTTTTGAGAGGAACACTGGAAGATACGAGAAAACTGGCTGAACCCTTCCGTTTCCAGTTTGACGATCGAGGGACTGATTTCATCGTTCATACATCTTATTCCTATCTGCTGGATGAAAACAATGAACTCATTGAAAAAATCCCAATGGGGGAAGCCTTTGACAAGGAACGGGTATTTAACCGAATCATGCGTATGGTTCAATAAAAAAGAGCTATTGTGTGATCGTGAAAACGAAGGAGCTGTCTTACATGTTTGAGACAGTTCCTTATTTATTTTAAAAATTAAATTTCGGGATCTTTAGACCATTCGAAAGTCAGTTCTTCCATTACCCCGGGTGATTGGCCTTTTTCCCCGAAGGATCACTGGTAATCAGTACCTGCCATACCAACTGCCTTTCTGGATGTAAGGACGATTACAGCACATTCCTGGGTGGTATACACTCACCTTTGGGCCGTCAGCGCTCTTCCTTGGGCGGTTGGAGCATTTTCCTGGGCTGTCAGCACCCCTGCTTGGGCCATCACCGTACTCCTTTGGGCCATTCAGGTTTATTCTTGGGCCGTCCACTCTCATCTTTGAGCCGTCAGCGCGTCCCTTTGGGCCATCAGCGCTCTTCCTTGGGCGGTTGGAGCATTTTCCTGGGCCGTCAGCACCCCTGATTGGGCCATCGCAGCACCACCCTGGGCGATCAGTACAGTCCTTTAGGTCATCATAAAAAAGCGAGCCAGTCGCCCCGGCAATGCGGGGCAAAACTGACTCAAACTGTTAATAGGGATCGGTCATTCGCCATTTTCTTTCCGCGAATTTCCTGGAATTTAGCAATTAAATGTTCGACGGTTAAATCTTTCTTATCCTCTTCATTAGCCTCAAAAATAATCTGTCCGGCATCCATCATCATTAACCGATTTCCCAGTTCAATAGCCTGGTCCATCTGATGGGTAACCATTAACGTAGTCAGCTGATGCCTTTCAACCAGCTCCTTTGTCAGCCTGGTCACAAGTTCTGCTCTGGATGGATCAAGAGCAGCGGTATGTTCATCAAGCAATAAGATTTTGGGTTTGGTAAAAGTGGCCATTAACAGGGATAAAGCCTGGCGTTCACCGCCGGATAATAAGCCAACTTTTGTGGTTAACCGGTTCTCAAGACCGATATCAATAGACGATAAAATTTCCCTGAACTCTTTTTTCCGCTTTGATGAAACACCGGGAAGAAGCGACCGTTTTTTCGTTCGTCCCAGGGCGAGTGCAAGGTTTTCTTCAATGGTCATATGAGGGGCTGTTCCCGCCATGGGATCCTGAAAAACCCGGCCAATCCATTGAGCCCTTCGATGTTCTGGAATAAATGTGGCGTCCTGATTGTCAATGGTCACCTTTCCGAAATCGGGGAAAATCACGCCCGCGATCACATTAAGGAGGGTAGACTTTCCTGCTCCATTACTTCCGATAACGGTAACAAAATCCCCCTCGTTTAACTTTAAATCAATGCCCTGCAAAGCCCTTTTTTCATCAGGGGTACCTTCATAAAAAACTTTTTCAATCTGCTTCAGTTGTAGCAATCTGACTCGCCCCCTCTGTGTGAGTCTGTTCCTGTGCATCGATTTCCTTTTTGCGGGCCATGCGCTTTTTCCTATCACGAAATTGTCTCCACCAGACCGGAATGACCAGAGCGCCTACGACAATGACTGCTGTAATCAATTTCATGTCACTGGCATCAAAGAAATCCATTCTCAAAGCCAGTGATATAATGATACGGTAAATAATAGCTCCCAGAATAACAGCTAAAGTTGCCCGGGCCATTTTGTCCTTTCCAAATAATCCTTCTCCAATGATTACAGAAGCAAGCCCGACAATAATCATCCCAATGCCTAGGTTAATATCTGCAAATCCGTTATAATGGGTAATCATTGCCCCGCTTACGGCAACCATTCCATTGGATATGCCAAGACCAATAATGATATATCCCTTTGTATTGGCAGAGAAGCTCTTTGCCATCCGATCATTATCCCCGGTTGCCCTCAGAGCAAGTCCTGCTTCCGTAGCCAGGAGCCAATCCATCATTTTTTTGATGATCATCACTAATAGCATCATGCTAAAGATGACAAGAAATGTTTTTGGCATGTACTCTTCCATACCCATACTGGAGAACAGAGAAAATATTGCCGCATCAATTCCGCTTTGTTCCCACCAGGTTCCAATTTGTTTAAACCAGGTCGTCTCATTCAACAGAGGAATAGTAGGTTTCCCCATAATTCTGAGATTAATGGAATATAGAGCAATCATCATAATGATCCCGGATAACAAAGGATTAATTTTTCCGTGAGTATGAAGAATCCCGGTGACACATCCAGCGAAAAAGCCAATTAAACCGCCTGCAAGAATGGAAACAAATGGGTCATAGCCATTCACAATCATCACAGCGCTTACGGCTCCGCCTGTCACAAAACTTCCATCAACCGTTAAGTCCGGGAAATCTAATATTCGAAATGTCAGGTATACACCCAGTGCCATAATGGCATAGATGAGACCTTGTTCTACGGCCCCGTAAAGAGAAGTTACCATACATGTTCACCCTTTAGTCATGTTGTCATTCAATGATTTCAGCGTTTTCCTTCCAGGCCTCCTCGATTTCAACACCCATTTCCGCTGCTGCTGTTTGATTCATGAGCAGGGTCAGTTTTTGAGGGAAGGAAACTGAAATTTCGCCCGGTTCTTTCTCGCCAGTCAAAATTTGGACGGCTTTCTCTCCGGCTTCATATCCTATGTCATAATAATCAAATCCATAGGCTGCAAAAGATCCCCGTTCTACTGAATCGTGCTCTCCAGCAAAGACTGGCAAATCCTCTTGCTGTCCAATCATCAAAACGGATTCTAATGCAGAAACAACCGTATTATCGGTTATGATATAAAATGCATCTACATCACCTATCAGAGACTCAGCGGCCTGTTTGACTTCCGAAGAGGAAGCTACCGTAGCCTCGTGAATGTTCAGCTCCAGCCCGGCTGCCGACTCTTTTGCTTGTTCAATCTGGATGACAGAATTCGGTTCACTTGGTGTATAAATCATCCCAACATCGCTTATTCCCATTTCTTTCATAAACGATAGTGTCTTTGGAATTGCCTCCGGGTGACTGTCTGTCGTCCCCGTAATATTCCCGCCTGGATTTTCAAGAGATGACACTAATCCCGCATCAACCGGATCTGTCACCGATGTAAATACAATCGGAATCTCCCGGGTTGCGTTTAAAGCACTTAACGCACTGGGAGTAGAGTTGGCAAAAATTAAATCAACTTGATCTCCAACGAGTTTGTCGGCAATAGAACTGTTATTCTTTGAATCTGCCTGAGCATAATTGATATCAAAATAGGCTTTTATTCCGGCATCCTCAATAGACTGTTGAAAACCGTCGAGCGCCCGGTCCAGGGATGGATGCTCTACATACTGTGTAACACCTATGATATAATCCGCATGATCTTTCGTTATTTCTTCAGCACCTTGATTGGTATCACTGGAGCCCCCATTATTCTCAGATTCATCAGAACCCTGACCACAGGCAGCCAGCATAAGAAAAAGTCCTGTTAAAACGATAAACCATAATTTTTTCACTTGATATTCCTCCTAAACCACTTTCGCACTTTTATGCTTTTATGCTTATATGCTTTTATGTATTAAAGTTTAGTAGAAATGTGCGCCTTTTTCAAGCCTATTTTTTCATAAATAGATCAACTTTGCTTATTTGATCAATAAAAGCCCCCTGCTGACAATTCTGAACTGTACCCCGAAAAGTGGACAGTTATAAAAACCCTATGCAGCTAAGAGATGATCCCGATATTGATTCGGGGTCATCTTTTTTAATGTCCA
>NZ_SMAN01000034.1 GCF_004342905.1 Melghiribacillus thermohalophilus
ATGCGTATTCGCATGGAATGTCAGCAACCAGCCTAGCATTTGAAAGCAATCATACGATAGAGGAAGAATCAAGCACATTTTGTTGCGGAGAACCTAAATTTCATCGATACGGTGCTTGATGGCTACATCTTCTGCTGAAGGCCCGACTGGTTTATAATAAAGGCTTGAACGGTTAAGGCTTAATAGCTCTGCCTGTTTTGTAATGGATAATTCTGAGTCTTGCCATTCGATCATATTCACACGTTCTTGCCTAGTTGTGGTAGATGCCAGATTTTTTTTTGAGCCACGACAATTGCGTGGTTAATCGGCCTACTTCAGCGTATAGATTTTCAATTTGTTCTTCATAATCAGCTTTCATCTTTTCTTGATCCTTGTTCTGCTTTTGAAACAGTTGCGGCATTTGTTCTAGAAATTGTGTTTTCCATTTCCGCAGCTGATTAACATGAATCCCATATTCAGAGGACAGCTCAGTTAAAGACTTCTCTTCCTTAAGAATTTCCAATACAACTTGTGCTTTAAATTCTGGTGAATATCGTTTCCTTTTTTGTTTCATAAACCTACCTTAACATATCCTTTCTTGCCGTCTAAAATCTTGGGTCCATTATAAAATGAGATAATCAATTTAATCAGTCTTTACCTCGTTTTCTTCAATTAATATATCCATTTTTCATAAGTCTCTTCTAAAATATTAATTAAAAAGGACGGTTATCCATAAGGTAACCGTCCAAATTACAAATTTTTTTAATTACTTTTCTTCAATTCAACAAGAGACAAGATTTCTAAACCTGCACAGTAAAACTTAATAATTTTGTTCTCATAATCTTCTACAAAGTATTTTTTTCTCTTCTCATAACCACTATTACTTAAATTATTAATTTTAAAGCCCATCAATTGATTGTAATTATTTCCAAACCCTATCAAATCAAGAGAAGAAACATCATAAAACTTAATTTTTAAGATAAACTTTTTATTATCAGCTTCTACCAAAAAGCCCATTTCTAAGAGTGATACCTTCTCATAATAAGAATTATAATCAATATAGTAATGAAAATCTGTAATAAACTTAACATTTGTCGGCTTGAAATTAGGAATCGTCTTATCTAAAATAGTATCTTCGTACCATTCCTTCGTCATTATTTTACCCTCCAAAAATTATATCTAAATTCCATACCTTTTTCAGGATGGTATCCAGGTCCATATTTATATTCATGTAAATGTGGAGTTGAGTGGTCTTTTGGCATACCATGGTTTGAATGGTCAACCCTAAATTTCTGTCTACCATAATCATCATAAATAACAGTTGATTTTTCTATTTTGCCATTATAGTACCTGTAGTGCTCAATTTTTGAACCTGGACTAGCATTTTGTGGCGCTTTCTTTGTCCAATATTCATCTGGTACAAATGGTTCCTTTGCAAAATCATCATCTTTACCCGTACCCTTACCAACAAAGAACTGTAGATCCAGATTTAAGAGGCCTTTTTTGTTGCGTGTAACCACATTTTGATCTGGCTTCTTTTTCTTCTTCCCAAACAGACCTTTGATGCCGCCCCAGAGTTTGGAACCTGAACTCTTTACTTTCTCGGTTGCTTTGCTAACACGGCTAGTTATTTTATCCCTGGCCTGTCTAAATCCAGAACCGATAATTTCCCCGGTATTCTTGAATCCTGATGTGAGCTTGGATCCAAAAAGAGACGCTAGGCTGCCCAGTGATTTGGCATTGTCCAGAAGATGTTTTCCAGCAAAGACGACTCCGGTTCCTTTAGCTACTCCAGCTAACTTTGAGCCCGGGATCGGAATCAGAGAGGCGGCCAGCCCAAACCCTTCCGAAATCCGGTCACCAACGCTTAATTTCTCTCCGGTGATCAGGTTCCGTCTGGTAATCAGCTGCTGAATGCTTTTGGCAGTTGACACATAGGGGATGGTGTCTTAAAAATATATAATTAAAATTCGTTTTTTCTCTCCCGCTTCCTGTATTATTATTTCCATTATTAAAAAAGAAACCTTGAAAGGCATAAAAAGACAATCAAGGTAATATAATTTATTAGAAGCCTTCTTTTTATCCCACTGATACAGTGTATCTCAAAATCACAAATTACTTTAAATGAAAGTTATAAATGGTATTTTTAGTAAATACAAAATCGTATCTCTAAACTTGTTACCTATACTCTTCATCATATTCCAAAAATAGATCTTGTAAATCTCCATTAATTGGTTTATTATTATCGCTAATTGACACTTTGATATCTATATCCTCTTCTCCTATTGATACTACCCCATCTAGCACCCCTAAAATATTAGAGACAGCATCCACTTCTACTTGTTCGATTATTTTAAATAATATTTCTTTATTTTTACATTGGCATGCCGATCGAATATCATAAGGCTACTTTTTCCTTTTAAATAGCCCATAAATTGATATACACTTAACTTGGGCGGAATACTCACCAACATATGGATATGGTCAGAACAAGCATTGGCTTCATGAATCGTTACACCTTTCCGTTCACATAGAGCTCTGATAATTTGCCCTATACTCTTTTTATACTTACCGTAAATAATTTGTCTTCTGTACTTTGGTGCAAATACAATGTGATACTTACAATTCCATGTTGTGTGTGCTAAACTATTCTTGTCCTTCATTGGACATGCCTCCTTCTCTGGTAAGGTATAGTGGTCGGGAAACCTACTTTATCTTACCATGAAGTGAGGCTTTTTTTATCCCACGCTAAAAGCTTTCCGGATCCCCTGGCATAGCCAGGGGTTTTCAAAAACATTAATGAAAATAACCTTAAGAGGAAGAATTCCCCTTAAGGTTATAAATGTTACTTTAATGACGGTACATTTCTTTTCTTTAAATTCATGAAATCACTTCCTTTGATTTATTCAATAGGTTTACCTTGCATGTCTACCACCTCTTCCCTGTTTGACCTGAATTTATTTTCCAATATGGCTTATTTTGATATTTACTACCCCCTTGTTGGTATTGTAATACTCTATCACCACCCCCATTAACTATAAAATACCCCATTCTTCGAAAGCTTTGTAATTCAAACTTCTATTTTGTGGTCTTGGATTGTAATAAAAGATCACCTATGTTATCTTGAGTAAGCAATTCGGTCGACACTCCCCAATAAAATATCCTAGGAAGGTTTTTCCATAACTTCTTCCTAGGATAAGTTGATGTATTTTTATTCTATCAAATCAGCTATATATAGAGGAAATTTATCTGAAACCGCATTTTTAAGACATTTCATATGACAGAACAGTTGTTGTTCTTGCTGACTATTTTTATCTTTTTCCCAGTTTGTAACTACAACTAGGCCAGTAACATCTGATTGGATTTTTTTATCACAAAAGCAACATTGATACGTACTGTTCTCCAAAATAATCACCTCCAATCATAATTTTTTTCCAATCTATCTAATGACTTTTTGCTAATATTCTTCAATGCTGTTATTACACCATTATCGCCTTCAACAATAACATTATATTTCCCATTAACTTGTTTAATAAACACTTCTGCACCATCTGATTGTGTTTTTACAATATCTGGATTAAGTTTCAATTCACTTATATCTTTTGGTGTGAACCCCCTTTCTATTAATCTCTCTGCACCATGTTTTGTAGTTTTTACAACACTTTGTATTTCTTCTAAAGCTAATTGTTTCTTTAATTTTTGGTATTGTGCAACATTGTGTGCAGGATTTCCCGTACCCTTAGAGGCAAACGTTTGTAAATACCCAGGTCCACCTACTCTATTTTCCTGAATAGCATTATTATTATTTTTATCTGGCTTCTTTTTCTTCTTCCCAAACAGGCCTTTGATACCGCCCCAGAGTTTGGATCCTGCATTTTTGACTTTCTCTTTGGCTTCGCTTATTCCATTGGTTATTTTGTCCTTTGTCTGTTTTAGCCCCGAACGGATCTGATCCCCAGCCTGTTTAAGACCTGTTGTGACCTTGTCTCTGGCCGATCGGAAGCCCGATTTCAGCTTTGATCCTGCTTTTGAGGCCAGAATACCCAGGGATTCTGCTGTGCTTTTGATGTATGTTACGCTTTTCCCTATTTTAACAATTTTTCCTGCCGGGGTAAAAGAAGCAATGGCCAGTGCGTCATTCCAGTCTAATTGACCATCAGTTAGAGTCGCTATTTCATCCCCGATGATAAAATTGTAGATGCCTCTTCCAACTTTTTTCGTTATATCCCAGGAGTCTGATGCGTTTGTTTCCTTTCCCTTACCGGCTGGACCCGGGCTCGCGAATGATTGGCTGCGTGGAGATAATATGTGTTTTATTGCCTGAACGGTTTTTTGACCAGTTTCATATACCTGTTTCAGGTGATCCCGTGTATAGTGGTTACTTTCGGTTTCGGTAAACAATACTTTTCGGTTGCCGGGGCTTCCATAGCGTTTCAGTTCTTCGCTGTTTTCCAGCATCATCTCCTCTGCTGTGATGACGGATTCGTATTCATTGTAAGTCACTTGATGATAATAATGGTCTTCTGGTCTCTTCCAGCCTTTGAATCCGGCGCCGTCTACGTAAGTCAATTCATGCGTGGCCCGGTATGCCCATGTTTTCTCGGTCTGGATGCCATATTTAATCAATTTGTATCTTTTTTTGTTCTCTACTTCATAGAATACCTCTTTTTCATTGGAATAGGTATCCTGTAATGTGTAGAGCCATACTTCAATATCTTCACCGACTTCACGGTATTCGGTGAAGTCTTCTCCTCTCAGCACTTCTTCTGGGATTCGACCGGTCGGATCCCAGTAGTTGACCGAAATGCTTTAAACTCATCTTCTTGACATTTTAGCTGTAGCCGTCTTTCGGTTGCCCCTGTGTTGAAACTCGTATATACCCGACAACGTTCAACTTCTCACCCTCCCATTACGAAAATTACAATTTGTGTAACGCTGTTTAAACGAATAGCGAATATTACACGACGGTCTCTAGTAAAAATACAACCCAATATTAATGTGCCAACGCAGAGTACGAACAACTTTTTACGTTACCCCTTGTTTATCGCCACGATCTTTGTCATTCTCGCTAGTTTGTTAGCCATTCCAATCATAAGTACCCCTGCCATGTAAAAACTCATCTCGCTTGTTTTTCATTCTTGTCATCCTATTCTAGTATTAAAACGATACTCCATGATGGTACAACCTTCATGAGTTATGAATTTCAAGAAAGTATCGTTCATGTTTTCCACTTAATAAATCTTTATTTCTTTTCGTTTCTTTTTCCATTGTCCTATGTAAATTTGTAGGTCGTCCTTTATCACCGCACTTCAAAATTTTTTTATTTGCCTATTATCATCAGCTTCTGATTTAAATAACTGACAAAATTCTAAAAAACCTTGAAAGGCATAAAGCCAGTCAAGGTTTTTAAGTCATTACTCCAGCTTTTCTATTTATTTATAAAGCTGATTTATTCTTTTTAATTAAGTTAGCATCTTTAGCATCGACGATTAAAACCGTAACATCCTCGTTACTGTTTAAAACAATTTTAAATTTACCAACACTGTCTAGCAATTCTATATCTAAAATTTCATCACAATCCACGGGTGCGCTTAGTTCAATATTGAAAGCTGAAACACCACTAAATACTAGTTCACATTGTACCATCTCTGGCTCTAGTTCAGTATAATTATTCTGCTTCCAATTACATAATTCTAGATCCAATATAAGTGTATTATCTCCTGAATTATACTGAATGTTTTTTACCAAGCTATCATGTAAGTCATACGTTCGCAATAATTCTAACGGTTTGATAATTATCCCCCCCTTATGGAACTATATGCGATGATTTTGAGCCTTTCGGAACTGGATTTCCGTTAATATCGAGATAACAATCTCCTTTTCCTTTGCTATTTTGCTGTCTTATTCTTCATCATGCCATAAATGATATTCACAAGCCTTCTCATGATACATATAAGGGCTTGTTTATTTGTCTTACCTTCTGATAGCTTCTTCTGATAATACTCGTAAAAGACAGGATTACGAGGAGTTTTACTTCCCTTACATACTTGTACTTGTTGGACAGCAAGGTTGTAAAAGATATGATGAAGATTTCTGTTGCCTTGTTGGCTTTTCTGATACGTTTCCTTACCGCCCGAACCGAATAATACAGGGGCTATTCCAGCATAACGTGCTAGTTTATTAGCATTAGAGAACCGATGAATGTCACCTATTTCAGAAATTAAAGCAGAAGCGGTGACTGTATCAATACCTGTCATCGTTTCAAGTTGCATTCCTAGAGACTTCACTAGCCCTTTTAGTTCCTTTTCTACCTTTTTAATTTCCTCTTGCTTAAATCGGATGTCACGAACAAGGCTTTGAATAATAAAGTCTCTTTGTAATTGATAGTCACGTTTTGTCTCACCATCAAATTCTACAAGAGAAAGAATAGCCTTTGATTTTTTAGTAGATAAACTGTTGTTACTAGCATCAAGTAAGAACACTCGAAGTTCATCCATTGTTACCCCCTCCAAATGGTGGGGTGAAGGATACTTCTCCCAAATAGCTAATGCGGTTTTGCCCTCTACCTGTGAGAAGAATTGACGATAACTTGGATAGTGGTGGGAAAGCTGTAAGTGTAGTTGATTTTTCAATGAACCAAATGACTTTACAAGAGCATCTCTACGACCAACTAATGTAGAGATTGTCCAATAAACATCTGATGGGGCTGCATCAGGAAGTTGTGTGAATTTCCTTGCTAGAATTTCTGCAATACACTCAGCATCCCAACTATCACTCTTTTTTGTCATGGCATGACTTTTTCTTTCTGCATAAGATAAAGAAGGATTGACTGATTTTACAGTATATCCTCTTTCTAACAAATAGACTGCTAGAGAACGACCATAGCCATTGACATCTTCTAATCCAAATACAGGAGTGATACCTATTTCCGCTTGTTCTTCTACAAATCGTGTAAAATCAGGGAATAACGAAGGTCTGTTCATGAAGGTTGTTTCATTTAGCTTCTCCCCCCAACAATTCACAATCACCGCTGTATGTTGGAATTTATGCAAATCGACACCTACGTATATAAATTCATCTCTTTTCAAAAGACCTCACTCCTATCTTGGATTATGTAAGAGAGGAAGAAATAGAGAATGTCGGCAACCTTAGTTCGAGCGTTAGTCTTTTAGAGACTCGCAAGGGTACAAAAGCCAATCCATTCTCTATTTCTTATCTCTTATAAAATGGCTTGATGTTTGCCATTTGCAGTTATTTCTCCATAGTGGTATAACCCACTATAAAACGCTTTTCTATCTAAAATCCGTTTGATTTGGACTTTTGTAAATAGCTTACCTTGTTTCGTTCTGTGTCCTTCTTCGTTCAGTTGTTCTGCAAGTTGTGTTAATGTCCATGAAGTATACTGTTCCTTTAAGTCAAATACTCTTTGAACGGTTTTAGCTTGTCTATCATCTATGACAAGGCTTTTCTTACCTTTTTCCACTTTATAGCCTAATGCGACATTTCCACCTGCATAGCCACCCTGTTGGGCTTTCTTGTTTCGCCCTCTCCCTAGCTTCAAAGAGATTTCTAATCGTTGATATTGGTCTAATAACTCCATTAAACCATTGATTAAAAAATCACTAGGGTCTTTCTTATGGATACTGTATTGCGGTTGTTCAATACTCCGAATGTCCACTCCATACTTTTTCAATTCTCGATGAACTAACACTTTCACAATGTCTGACCGCCATAAACGGCTTGTATTCAGTGTGACCACATAATCTACCTCATGGTGGGTAAGATACTCCAACATCTCCTGAAAGCCTATCCTGTCCACTTCTAACGCTTCTTCATCGACTTTAGCCCCACTGATACCCTCGTCCTTAAACAAGCGTAAAAGGCGTGTATCCGTGAGCCTGACAATACGCTTTGATTTCATCTTCTTGGTATGCAAGGCTATATCCATCCCTTGCTTGTCCAATCGTTGAAACACGAATATAACCAATCACATTCATGTTATTTCCCCCCTCCGTTACGCTAATTGGGATTAACGTAACGCTTAGCCGCTATATTTAATATAAATTCATTGTATGCGGCTTTAGCGATACATTCAACCCCTTTACCGATACAAATTTATTGTGTATCGTAAAAGTAACATGACAAAGAGGAAGGGAAATACCATGCCAATATCAATCAAACTTAAAGAAATCCTTAAAGAACGTGACCTTTCACAGCGTGAATTGGCACGAATGACAGGGCTACGCCCCAATACAATCAGCCATCTTTGTTCAGACAACGTGGACAGGGTTTACCTATCTACATTAGAAACGGTATGCAAAGTGTTAGACATCGACATTCAGGAGTTAATCGAGGTGGAGTAGTCCTCTCTATAATAATCGTTCTATGTACGTCAAAGTTGCGAAAAATTTTAATAGGCAGGGAGAAAGCGAAGGTAGATGTTTGGATAAAAGAAATGGTGGTAACTTATGATATTGTGAATATTTTTCAGAAGGTACATTTCATTAAATAGGGCATACAATTTACAGTTGTTGTACGTCTAAATAATTTGTAAATACATCATATAGGGCTTACAAAGGTTACATCAGTCCTATAAATAAGAAGAGAGTTATTCGACACTAGGTATCATAAAAAGAACCGCAAGGTAAGTTAAATTACCTTGCGGTTAGCAATCAATTATAACGTCACATATCCAAGGTCTATAACATCTTCATTTGGACATCCCTTTTTCTCTAGAAATAAAGTTAAATCAGAAAAGGTATCTACAGAGATATTTGAAATTTCGTCCCAAGCTGCTTCACATTCATCACAGATATAGATAATAGTGTCTAATCCAGTTATTTTTCCTTTATAAATCAATCCGTTCCCATCACAACGTGGACAGACAATTTTCCCCTCAAATAATGATATATTGTTATTCTTTTGCAAGAACTCCCCCTCCTTTTCTTAAAATTTTTTTTATTTTACAGGATAGGCTGTAATGATATTTGAAGTTCCTGGTTTTACTATGATTTTAATTGACTGTTCACCCTGTGTTCCTATAGTCCTCCCCATTGGAACTATATAAGCACCTGGGTCATTTGCTAAAGGAGACTTTTTATTTAACCATGCTTCATCAACTAAGGAAAGTATTTTATCCTTATTTACATTAAATACAGTATGGTTAGCTTTATTTGGGTTTGGTTCAGCATGTGCTAAAACATGTTTAACTCTATTTCCAAACTTTTTATCAGGACCATATGTTAATCCACCAGATGAAGTCCATGTACCATTTTTATTATAAGTGAGTTTTCCAAGGTTAGAATTATCTATACCCTTATCACTACTATTGTCTGGTTTCTTTTCTGGCTTCTTTTTCTTCTTCCCAAACAGGCCTTTGATGCCGCCCCAGAGTTTGGATCCTGCATTTTTGACTTTCTCTTTGGCTTCGCTTATTCCATTGGTTATTTTGTCCTTTGTCTGTTTTAGCCCCGAACGGATCTGATCCCCAGCCTGTTTAAGACCTGTTGTGACCTTGTCTCTAGCCGATCGGAAGCCCGATTTCAGCTTTGATCCTGCTTTTGAGGCCAGAATACCCAGGGATTCTGCTGTGCTTTTGATGTATGTTACGCTTTTCCCTATTTTAACAATTTTTCCTGCCGGGGTAAAAGAAGCAATGGCCAGTGCGTCATTCCAGTCTAATTGACCATCGGTTAGAGTCGCTATTTCATCCCCGATGATAAAATTGTAGATGCCTGTTCCAACTTTTTTCGTTATATCCCAGGAGTCTGATGCGTTTGTTTCCTTTCCCTTACCGGCTGGACTCGGGCTCGCGAATGATTGGCTGCGTGGAGATAATATGTGTTTTATTGCCTGAACGGTTTTTTGACCAGTTTCATATACCTGTTTCAGGTGATCCCGTGTATAGTGGTTACTTTCGGTTTCGGTAAACACCACGTTTCGGTTGCCGGGGCTTCCATAGCGTTTCAGTTCTTCGCTGTTTTCCAGCATCATCTCCTCTGCTGTGATGACGGACTCGTATTCATTGTAAGTCACTTGATGATAATAATGGTCTTCTGGTCTCTTCCAGCCTTTGAATCCGGCGCCGTCTACGTAAGTCAATTCATGCGTGGCCCGGTATACCCATGTTTTCTCGGTCTGGATGCCATATTTAATCAATTTGTATCTTTTTTTGTTCTCTACTTCATAGAATACCTCTTTTTCATTGGAATAGGTATTCTGTAATGTGTAGAGCCATACTTCAATATCTTCACCGACTTCACGGTATTCGGTGAAGTCTTCTCCTCTCAGCACTTCTTCTGGGATTCGACCGGTCGGATCCCAGTAGTTCACCGGGTTGTTTAGAACATAGGCGTATCTGTTTTGTGACTGAGGGCGGTCCATAGTTCCTGAATACGTGTCTTCCTGCAGGAACCGGCCTGTCCGGGCATCATAAAATCTTGCCTGCATGTCGATCAGCCCGGCATCCTGATCGTATTGATGTCCGGTATAGCTGTTGGTATTGTACGGTGCTGTTATACCGGTCAGAAGGCCACCGAATGCATCATAACGATACCGTTCGATAATATCCCCATGACGATCAGTGAGTTCACTGACCGATGACATGCCGTCATAGTGGTAATACATAAGTCCACCGGTCGTTTTTAGAGCCGGGTCATGTCCTGGAATGCTTCTGCCGTGATAACCGAACATTTTTTGGGAAACCAGTCGATTATTTGGTCCCACATAATATTCTGCGTATGGAGAACCTGATGGGCTATATTCTTTGTGTACGACATGTGACAGACCTTCATACAGATAGTGGCTTTCCACCACTTGCATCTTTTCTTTTCCCTGTCCACGCTTCAAAAGTCCCCATGCATTGCCCTGTCCGGGATGTTCATCAAATTTTGGCCCTTTTCCTTTTCCAGGAAAGTTGTTAAAGTTGACACCGTGACCCTGTCCAGGATGACCTGGTTCATCTAAAGGATGTCCCAGAGATCTCCACATCCCGCTTTCACGGGTTACTTTGCGGCCAAGTCCGTCGTAACCGTATGTGACATAACTGTCATCACTGAACAGAACTGCACGCAGCCGATTGGCGGCGTCATAAGTGTATTCCCGGTTGACATCCGGTCCGGTTTCCTGAATGACATTTCCGTTTAAATCATATTCATACGTTGAATCTCCGGCCCTTACCATCTGATTATTTTCATTGTATTCATATTCAGTCACTTCTCCATCAACGCTCATACTCAGGCGATTGCCCACTTTGTCATATGTGTACTGTACATGTTCGGCTGGCTCTAAGTAGTATTTAGGGACGCTAAATGCATTTGTTTCCCCATTGTTTTCCTCTGCCTTAATCGTTGATGCGGTAAACAGGTTGCTGAACCATTTAAAGATTGATTTAAAGAATTGGCCGATTTGTTTAAAGAAATTTGCAATTTTTTCTTTGGCTTTACTAAAAAATCCTTTTTCCTCTTCTTCATCTGCTTTTTGATCGGATGTTTCAGTAGCGTTGTTTCCTTCTATTACATCATTGTTTTCTGGGGTGTCTCCCTGAATCTTATCATCAGATGATGCTTCTTCTTGATTTGTGTTTTCTTCCGATTCTCCTGATTCAGAGCTTTCCGATATCGAACTGCGGGATTCAGGACTTCCGGTTGTCGTTTCAACAGAAGTAGATCCTGTTGTTTCACTCGCTCCGGAACCTGTATTCGTATAATTCTCATTGTCCTTATCACGTTTATCACTGGTGACGATTTGATTCGTTTTATTCTTTTCTTTTCCACTGGATCTTTTCTGGTTATCCGGAAAATAAGGCTCGTTCGTCAAATTGTTTAACTTATCAACCGGATAATATACATCTGTTAGTCGGCTTAATTCATCATATTTATAAGATGTGACTGCACCATCTTCCTCAATTTGTTTTATTTTCTGACCGGCAGCGTCGTATTCATAAGTGTAAGAAGAGATCACACCTTCTCCCTTGCGATTGACGACACGTTCAATCTGTCCGTCTGGCGTGTAGGTCTGCTCGATCATATTTCCGTTAGCCAGATTCTGCTTATGAATGCGTCCAAGGGCGTCATAGGAAAATGTACTAATATTTTCATCGGGGTCCATCATCTGGGTCATTAAGTTTCTAGAATCATATTGATAAGAAATCGTCCGGTCTTCGCTGTTTGTCATGCTTAATACATTGCCAGCGGCATCGTAAGTAAATTGCAGCTGCTTATCGATTGTTTTGTTGTGCTGCTTTGTTATTCTTCCCAGCATGTCATATGAAAACGTGTCTTCTGAGTCAGGGGTTTTCATATAAACGAGCCGGCCCCTCGCATCGTATTCGTACTCTTGTTTCAATCCATCTAAATCAATTTTCTCTACCTGGCCTCGGTCTGTGTAAGCATACTTTATCTTCTGGCCATTCCGATTATTCTCTTCAATTAATTGACCGGCAGGATCGTACCGGTACGTATGTGCATTGCCCAGCCCGTCAATTTCTTTAACAAGTCTATGATTTAAATCATATTCCCATTGACGTGTATTTCCGTTGGCATCTACTAACTTAGTTAAGTTTCCAGAAGGATCATAATGATATTGTGTGACACCGTCTAGTGCGTCGGTTACTTTTACCAGCTGGTTTGCTTCGTTATATTCGAATAGGGTTTTCCGGTTTAACGGGTCAATTTCTTTGATTAGATTTCCGGCAGCGTCATACTCATATTTCCAGACGGATCCGCCAGGGGTTTTTTCCTCTCTTAATCGATAAATTTCATCATACTTATAGGAAGTCGTTTCTCCTAAGGCATTGGTTTCTTCTACTAAAGCCCCTACTGCATTGTATTTCCACCTGGTTTCGTAATTTGCCGGATCCACATATTTGATAAGCCGGTTCAATTTATCATAGCTATATGTTTCAACCCTTCCAAGAGGATCGGTTTCTTTAATTAAATTTCCGTTTGGGTCGTATTCATAAGATGTCTTTCCTTCAAGAGGATCTGTAATGGCTGTCAACCAGCCATTCGGATTATATTGATATTTCCATGTTGAACCGTCTTCGTTTGTTTGTTCGGTTAGTCGTCCCAGTTCGTCATATTGATAACTGATTTCAAACTTTAACGGATCAATTTGTTTTGTTAAATTTCCTGCTGCATCATATTCATACGCTGTCGAATGGCCATTCGGATCTATGACATGAGTCAAACGGCTTAACGCGTCATATTTGTATTTCCATACTCCGCCTTCAGGATCTTCTTCACTAATCAGATGACCGAGAGCATCGTATTTATATCTCGTGACGCCCCCCCGTTCATCCGTAATCGCAATTAACTGACCGGCTGCATCGTATTCAAATGTCGATTCATTTCCCACCGGGTCAATTTCTTTCACTACATTTCCTGTTTTGTCATATTTATACGACGTTTTCTGGTTATTGGCATCAATAAACGCTGTCATATTACCGGCTGCATCATACGTTACCTTTTCCGTATGTCCCAGTGCATCTGTTTGACTGATGAGACGTCCAAGGGCATCGTAAGAGTATGTTGTCGTATTGCCCAGTGCATCCGTTTCCTCTATGACCTGATGGAGTTCATCATATTGAATCGTTTCTTTATTTCCTAAAGGATCGGTAATGGTAGTGATTCCGTTCATATCATCATGCTTATACGTATATTGATTTCCGCGGAAATCCGTTTCACTTGTCAAACGGCTAAACACATCGTAAGTAAATTTCTGCTCATTGCCGAGGGCATCCACGTACCGTGTGACATTGCCAAGAGCATCATATTCATATTTTTCTTTGTGTCCTAAAGGGTCTGTCATCTCTATTACTCGTCCTATGGCATCATACGTAAATGACGTCGTCGCTCCATTCGGATCTGTCACCTCAAACGGTCTGCCTAAAACATCGTATTTATAGCTTGTTTCATTTCCCAGCGGATCGATGATGCTTTCCAGTTGCCCCATTTCGGTATAGGAATACTGAATTTCATTCCCAAGTGGGTCAATTTGTTTTTCAACCTGGTCCCATTCATTATATGTCCACTCATAAGAGTGTCCCAGCGGATCTGTCTGACTGATTAATCGCCCGGCTGCGTCATAGGTGTACGTTTGCACATTTCCTTCAGGATCTTTTTGTTCAATCATTCTTCCCAGTGCATCATATGTCCAGGTCCATTCATTTCCTTTCGGGTCAATCAGTTTGCTCACCTGTCCGGAAGGATGGTATTCATAACGGGTTGCCTGATCCAGCGCATCAATTTCTTTAATGATCCGCCCTGCACCATCATAGACGTATTTTGTCGTATTTCCCTTCGCATCTGTAATAGAAGCCTGTCTCCCCATATTGTCATACGTAAACGAGGTCTTTGCTCCGCGGTGGTCGGTTATTTCTTTCATCTGGCTATAGGCATCATACTTTATTTCCGATGTCAGTCCAAGCTGATTGGTTATTTTGTCTATTCTCCCTAATGAGTCGTAATGATAAGTGATACTGTATCCTGCTTCGTCCGTTTCTTTAATCAGCTGGTCCAAATCATTATATTCCAGCTTTGTTGACTGTCCTAGAGGATCTACCAATTTTGTTAGGCGGCCCCGTTCATCATAATGATAAGCCGTTTTCTGTCCTTTCGGATCAATTATTGCGGTTAATCGGTTTTCCCCATCATATTCATATCGAACTGTTTCCCCATCCGGGCGGTGGTAAGTGACCCGATTATCCTGTTCATCATACACCCATTTGTGGGTACGGCCCTGATTATTTAATTGGACCAGCCGGCTGTAATCATCGTACTGAAACTTAGTTTTTCGGCCTAATGGATCGACCTGTTCAATCAGGCGATCCTGCTGATCGTAGCTATAGGCAGTCACATCACCAAGCGGATTTATCATGGATAAAACCCTTCCGGCGTTGTCATAGGAGTATTCTGTTACACCGCCGTCAGGATGTGTGACCTTGATCAGGCGGCCCTGGCCGTCGTATTGATAGGATGTAGTCTCACCTGCACCATTTGTTTCACTGGTCAGCCATCCTGCAGCATCGTAGCTGAATGTTTCAACTGCACCGTCAGGCAAAGTTCGTTGAATGAGTTTTTGCTCACTGTCATATTCATATTTTGTCGAAGAACCATCGGGATGCTTGACTTCAACTAATTCGCCGATGCTGTTATAGATGTACTCTGTCACATTGCCGTTTTCATCTGTCCATGTTTTTTCCCGCCCGGCGGCATCATAGGTCCATGTATGCTCACGTCCAAGGGGATCGACGACTTTCGTTCGCTGTCCAAGCACGTTATAAGCAAAGCTGATCGAACGGCCAAATTCATCGGAAATGTGTGTGATATTTCCTCTGCTGTCGTATTGATAGCTAAATGCTTTTTCAGAATTTCCGGTGGAAATCTTAACTTCTGTCACACCAAATGGCCCGTACGCATAATCCGCTGTCTCAGTTGGACGTTCCACATGTGTGACGCGGCCCAGAGCATCACGTGTAAATGTGGTTACCTCATTTTGTGGACTTTTAATTGTTTTTAAATAGCCCAGGCTGTTATACGTATACTCGGTAGTACCTGATGGGTCGGTAATGGACACAATCTGACCTTTGCTGTTATATTCATAGGTTGTCTTGCGGCCGATTGGGTCTGTCACGGTTGTTAATCGTCCCTGGTCATCATAAGTATAAGACGTTTTCACACCGTTTCCCTGATCGCGGGACAAAATGTTTCCTCTTACATCGTAGCTGTATTCAACTGACATTCCATTAGGCAGAACTTCTTTTACTACACGTCCCAAATCATCGTAAGTATACCGTTCTTTTTTGTCGGACGGGAGAATCACTTCTTCGACGAAACCCTGATCATTATAAACAAATGTAGTCGTGTTCCCCTGTTCATCCGTGATCTCAGTCAGCTGCCCCCGGTCATCATAGCCAAATTCAATGGAAACGCCACTGGCATCGGTCCGTTTAATCAGATTTCCGTTCTCATCATATTCAAAGGTTGTTTCTCCATTGAGCGGGTCTACAATTTTTTCAGGCAGCTCCCATTGTTCATGATATTGATAAGATGTTTTTCCTCCTGCTAAATTCGTCTCTTCTAATAGATTTCCCTGGTCATCATAGACGTAGCTCACTGTTCCCTGGGAAGAAGTAATGGCTATCAGATGACCATCGGGGTCGTATTCATATGCCGTTGATTCCCCGAGCGGATTGATTGTACGGGTAATGTTTTCGCCGTCATGTTCATAGATCCACTCATTGCCAGCAATATCTGTTACGACCGTTTTCTGGTTGAAATAGGTAATTTGGTGATATTCCTCCCCAAACATTTGGACAGAGGTAATTTGATTCTCGCTATTATAGGAAAAACGGGTTGTTTTTGAATCATCGGTAATCCCTTTTATTCGGTTATTTGAATCATATTCATATGTCATGCTGCTTCCATCCGGACGAATAACCTGCTTCAGGCGATTTTCACTATCATATGTAAAATCCAGTTTGCGTCCAGAAGGATCTTCTACATAGTCAATGAGACTGCCATTCCAGACAATTGAAATCGTTTGTCCGGTTGTGTCCATAATTTTTACTAAACGTCCCTGATCATCATATTCATAATGAAATCCATTGCCATATCTATCTTCAAAGCGGATCATTTTTCCGGCTGCAGGATCCTGCTCTTCTCGCCAAGGTGCGTAATAGCCGTTATAGGTTATTTTGGAACCGTCACGTCTGGTCACAACATACTCATATTGACTGATCCGTTCCAGCTGGTCTCCCTCTTCTGTTTCTTCAAAATGTCCGAGATGCAGTTCATAATTGATCATTTCATCGCCATCATAGCTCGTAATATATGCGTCCTCATCTTCCATGACAAACTGGTGCGTGTGTACACTCCCGTCTAGACGGGTTTCCCCCATGTGATATCCTTCATAAATACGCAGTTCGGTGTTGACATTTGCAAGCCAGCCTTCACCTAATTCACCTGTTTCATCCAAATCGTCCATGTAGGTCCGTTCAAACACATAATCCATGCCTATGCCTGGCAACTGTAAATCAATGGAAGATAAGTCTAATTTGCCGGTTACCAGATTAACGGGATGGTCAAAAGATGGAGTCGGGATTTCCAGATCTTGAGGGTCATACTCCCGGAAGTTCGGAGCAACGGCAGGGGTCATATCTCCCTGGGCTGCGGGAGGCAAGGAAGGTTGAATGCCCTGTTCAGGATCAGGCACTGGAACAGGATCCTGGCCTATTTCAGGCATGAAATCCATAATGGACTGAGGGTTCATCAAATCAGGCACCCTCCACCCATCACCATTTTCCATCGCACTTCCGGTCCCTAAACTATGCGGATAAATGGGAACACTACTAATGATTAATAGTAAAACGATCAGACTGATTATGACCTTCTTTGTCTTTCTACCATTCTTTTTAAGCATAAAAAATCCCCCTTTTCACGTCTACAAAAGGCAGACGCAAAAAAGAGGCTCCTTCAACGGAATGCCCATGCCGTAAAAAGACTAGCGACAAGGCTTATAGCAGTGACTGAGGCATTGTTTTTTTTTCACCATGATTAATAGAAATGATATTAGTGTATGATAAAAAAAGCATTCCAGATCACATGCAGAACTGGAATGCCATTCATACTCATTTCTTGCAACCCAGCCGTCATAGCATATACTGCTTTAGACCTGCAGCTTTGCGTCCCCGCCTTTCGACGAGTTTGCCCTTTGAAGAAATATTTATTTTATTTGCTTTTAGATAATTTTAACCAAAATAGTTTGTATGAACCAGAAATACATATATTATGGTAGAGGATTATTCTACGAAAGTCAACATATTTTTGTAAATTATACCAAAATCTACGTGAATCTAACACTTTTGGACTATGATATTTTTCTCTTCAAAATACCTGTGAAACGAGGGGAGTCGAATAAGACAGGTATTGTCACTGCGTTTTTGAAATAAAGAAGTCAAAGTGGGGTTTTACAAAATTAGTGGGGGCTTTCAAAAAATCATCCATGTTTTTTCTGCTTAATCCTTTATAATAGAATGAAAGTCATATTCATCGTTTTAGGGGGAATAAAATGGACAACATCTATCAAGTGCTCGTTTTTATTCATATTTTTTCAGCGATTGTCGGATTGGGGCCGGGTTTTATCCTGACTACCCTTGCGAAACCGGCCAAAAACATGACTGAACTGCGCCATTCATATAATCTAAGACACACTATTCATACATTTGTCATGATCGGCGGAACTCTCTTGCTTGTGAGCGGTTTGCTCATGGGATTGTTGAACCCTGCGTTGTTCAAGATGGGCTGGTATGTGACGAGCCTGTTGCTATTTCTCATGGCTCTGGCTATGGGGCCGATGGTACTTGCTCCCCGCTCAAAACCGATCAAAAAATTGCTGGAATCCCACCGGGGCGAAAATATCCCCGAAGAATACCATGGATATGCCAGAAAGCTCTTTCAGGCGGAATATCTGGAAAATTTGATATTCCTTGTGATTATTGCACTGATGATTTTAAAGCCATTTTAGTATGTTTATTATCATCGAGTTTGGGGGACGGATTAATGAATGCAAAAGGTTTTTTATATGCAGCCCAAATGACAAACGCCTTAGCCAGGGAAATCCCCGAAAGCACATGGGATGAATCCTTGATGGATGAACTGGGAACACTAAGGAAATTATTTATTCATATCATTCGTGTTCGGGATGTCTATCGAGATGGCATGAAATCGGGAAAAGTGGTGTTCCCCGGCCATCTCCCTGCCCAGGAACGTGATTGGTTCGATGAACTAGAACGAAGCATGACGGATCTGGCAGGAGAATTTGAACGTTCCCACTGGGATCAGCAAATTTTGATGGGTGCTGAACAGATGACAGCACTTGAACTCTTGAATACAGCTGTCCAGCATGAAGGCATTCATCAGGGACAATATTTTGTAGCTTTAAAACGGGCTGGAATCGAATTGCCTGAACAGTGGCGCCGAGACTGGAACATGTGATGGCTGACATTCATGGACATTAAAAGATATGGCTTAATATCTTATGGACAGCCTCATCTTTCGTGAAAGCGATATACTCTGGAGTCTGGTGGACAAACAGTTTTTCTGAAGAATCAAGCACGGTTTCATCTGCGCCGTTCTTTATCATATACTGATATCTGCCTTTCTTTTTTTTCTTAAACGGCACAACTAACACAATAAATTAGTTGTGCCTTTTCCATTTCTCTTCAATAGTGTTTAAATATTCATTTGGCTCTTTTTT
>NZ_SMAN01000035.1 GCF_004342905.1 Melghiribacillus thermohalophilus
TCTATTTTTGGTACGCATAAATAATCACCAACTTAAATAAATTTCAGGTCTATTATAACCTAAATTTAATGTTGGTGTTATTTATTCCGTCTAAGTTTTTTTTGAATATTATTTGGCAGCGTTTATGGCAGCGATTAAACGGTTTTCAATATCCTCAGCTATACGTATTAATTTTGTATCTTCAATATGTTCCATGAATACCGTTGGTTTTGGCATACCGATCTTCGTCGTTCCCTGATCTTCATAAACTACAATCTTACATGGAAGAAAATAGCTGACTAGCGGCTGAAGTGAAAGAACTTCACTGGCAGCTTTCGGGTTGCATACTTCCAGGACACGGTATGTGTCCTGAAAGTCAAATCCCTTTTTATTCAATGTTTCCTTAATGTCGAAATCCCATAATACCCCAAACTTTTCCTTTTGCAGTTCCTCCTGAAGCGACTGGATCGCCTCGTCAACGGATTGATTGGTTTCCACTGTAAAATGAAACATTTTCCCATACCTCCTATTAGTCATTTCCTTTCCTATTATACCCATAATGGTATTACAATTAAACGAAAAACAATAAACCGTAATTATTCTTATTTACAAATCGTAATGATTACGATATACTGAACTTGATCGCACGGCTGAATAAGGAGGTACACTTGATGAAAAAATTCGTATTCTTAATCAGTTTTATTCTGGTTTTCATTTTAGCCAGCTGCGGTTCGGATACGGTTTCCAAAGACAAAGACCATTCATCTGAATCTGAACCGATTGAAATATTTACAACTCTTTATCCATTAGAATTTTTAGTAGAAAAAATCGTCGGTGACACAGGCGAAGTCACTTCTATACTGCCGACAGGGGCTGATGCTCATACGTATGAACCGAGCGTAAAAACCATTGTAGACATTGCAGAAAGTGATGCATTTATTTTTATCGGCCATCAAATGGAACCTTACGCCCACTCCATAGAGGATACTTTAAAAGATGAAGACGTCTTGCTCCTTTCATTAGGTAAATATGATCAGTTATTTCAACATGAAATAGAGCATGAGGAAGATGGTCATGACAACGAGACAGATGAAGCCCATGAAAATGAAGGTGATCACGGGGAGGGGCATCAGCATGGAGATCAGGACCCCCATTTCTGGCTGGACCCTGTCCGTATGATTGAAGCGGGTGAAATTATAACGGATCGTCTGTCCCACAAGTTTCCAGCATATAAAGATGAATATGAGAAAAACTTTCAAGAACTCCAGTCAGAACTGGAGCAATTGGACCAGCAGTTCAAAGAGCTCATCCAGAACAAGAACCGAAAAACCATTCTAGTGGCCCATGCAGCCTACGGTTACTGGGAATCCCGTTATGGCATTCAACAGTTGTCTGTCCGCGGTCTATCTTCATCCCAGGAACCTTCTCAAAAGGAACTAGAAGAGATGGCCAGAGAAATTCAGGAAAAAGAGATCACCTTTATGATCCTGGAACAAAACACAGATGATCGCCTGACTAAAATGATTGCTGAAGAACTGGAATTAGACATCATCCATCTGCATAATCTATCATCTCTGACCGACAAAGAATTGAATCAAAATAAAGACTATATCACCATTATGAAAGACAATATCAATGTTCTTGATCAGGCACTGCAATAAGGGGGACTTGATATGACAGAAAATATTTTATCGGTTGAACATCTGTCCTTTCAGTACGATGAACAGCCCGTGCTTAAAGATATCAATCTTTCAATTCAAAAAGGAGAGTTTGCCGGCCTGATTGGTCCCAATGGTTCTGGAAAAACCACACTGATCAAGCTCATACTGGGACTTGAAAAAATCCAGACCGGCCAGATCCATTTATTTGGGACACCCCTGGAAAAGTTTAAACAGTGGCATAAAATTGGATTCGTTTCTCAAAAAGCTAACACGTTTAACAGGGGTTTCCCGGCAACCGTCTATGAAACGGTTGCCATGGGATTAACAGGAAAACTGGGGTATTTCAGATTTCTCAAGAAAAAAGATCAGGCAAACGTATACGAAGCTCTGTCAAACGTAGGCATGGAGAAATTTGCCGAACGCAATATCGGCGATTTATCTGGCGGGCAGCAACAGCGCGTATTTATCGCCAGGGCCCTCGTGAGCAGCCCCGAATTTCTCATATTGGATGAGCCTACAGTCGGGGTGGACACCGACAACGTAGAACGTTTTTATAAGATGCTTGCCGATCTGAATCAAAATCAGGGGATTACCTTATTGTTAATCTCCCATGACATCGGTTCCATTACAACCCATGTAACTGATCTACTTTGCTTAAATAAAACGATTCATTATCACGGAAATCCTAATAACTACCAGAACATGACCGATGAACAGAAGTCCCAATTTTACGGTCACTCCATGAACACCGTAACGCATCACCATTCATAGGAGGAGCAGCCATGATTGAAACTTTTTTAGAATTTCCTTTTTTGCGCAACACTTTATATACCGGCCTGATGATCGGGTTCATTGCCCCCCTTCTCGGCACCTTTATTGTTGTCAGGCGTTTATCCTTTATTGCAGACGGGCTCTCCCATGTGACATTATCCGGAGTCGCTTTCGGGCTCATGATGCAAAAAAAATTCGCCCTCTTGATGATCTCACCTTTTTATACAGGGATTGCCTTTGCGGTCATCGGGGCGATTTTCATTGAGTATCTGCGGGGGATTTACAAAGCCTTTCAGGAAATTGCCATTCCGATTATATTATCAGTAGGGGTAGGGTTAAGTGTCATTTTTATCTCCCTTGCAGACGGGTTTAATACAAATTTGTTCGCTTATTTATTTGGCTCAGTTGCAGCGGTAAGCAGAACCGATCTATATATTATTTTAATGATCTCTGTTATTGTGGTTGCAATCGTGGTATTCTTTTATAAAGAACTGTTTGCCCTGGCATTTGATGAAGAATTTGCCAGAGCTTCCGGGATTCGCACAAAAACCATTCACATTTTGTTTATTGTTTTGACAGCACTGGTCATTTCCGCATCTATTCGAATTGTGGGAGTATTGCTGGTGTCCGCATTAATGACCCTTCCAGTTGCCGCCAGCATACGCATATCCCGAAGTTTCAAACAGGCGATCTTTTTCAGTATCTTGTTCGGAGAGGCTGCTGTTTTGATCGGACTGATCAGCGGCTACTACCTTGAAATTCCCCCGGGCGGTACCATTGTCATGACCGAGGCTCTTATTCTTCTAGGAACCATTATATTTAACAAACATATTCATTTTCTCAAAACGAGAGGGTGATGCCAATTGGGTAAAAAAGTCACAGAGGCTCTTCAAAAATTAAAACATCACGGGTATAAATACACAGACAAGCGAGAAGATATGCTGGAATTTTTCGGGAACTATGATGGTTACCGGACGGCCAGTGATGTTCAAGAATTCATGAAAGAAAGGTATGACGGAATCAGTTTCGACACGATATACCGCAATCTACACCTGTTTCATGATCTGGGAATTTTGGAAGCCACTGAACTGAATGGTGAAAAACATTTCCGCATGAAATGTGATACATCCAAGCACCATCATCACCTGATCTGTAAAGAATGTGGAAAAACTCGTGAAATCGAATTATGCCCAATGGAATATATCGAAAAAGAATTAAAAGGCTTTCGAATCGATGATCATAAATTTGAGATTTATGGAGTCTGCTATGACTGCCAGAGCACTTAATATTATTTTAAAAAACCGGTCCGAACCGGTTTTTTATTTTTTCTGGTTGCTGGTTCTGAATCTCTCTCGCGGTTTAGTCTCCTGGATAACCGTTCGCGATAAATGGGACACAATGGAGTAATAACAGAGCCAATACATATTCGGAAGTAGAAATCCAGATCTTACTTATGGCAAAATAAGAAAATGCGAATCAAAAGAGTGGGTTTTGCTTCTGCTGATCTTTTCAAATGGTTTGATATACATTGCAGGAATCCCTGTTTACAGCAACAAACATTTACTTGCTATTTAGAAATATCCGTATGGGAAGTGAGAATGATGAATTATGTCGTATGGCTATGGGTCGCCATTGGAGGAGCGGCTGGATCTCTTCTTCGGCATGGGATCAGTATCCTAATCCCTGCACAGCATGGGTTTCCCTGGGCAACCTTATCCGTTAACCTGATGGGATGCTTTTTCCTTCCCTTTGTTACTGAGGGAAAATGGATCCCACCAGATATGCAAAAACTGTTCGGTACAGGATTGATCGGCTCATTTACGACTTTTTCAACTTTTTCCGTAGAAAGCATGGAGTTGTGGGGTGATGGAAACATGGATGGATTTTGGGTTTACACAGGAGCCAGCTTGATAGGGGGAATTATGCTTAGCGCCTTATCATTCTGGATCATACACCGATATGAAAGGACATTTTCAAAGGGGGGAAAATAATGTGGCTATTTGTCGCGGTCGGGGGGAGCGCCGGGGCATTGAGCCGGGTTCTGCTGGCCCAGTGGCTGAATAAGAGGTCATTCCCTGCAGGTACCTGGATGGCGAACATAACCGGCTCCATTTTACTTGGATTTCTGGCAGCAGCCTATGGAAAGGGGACCCTTTCTGACATATGGTGGTCATTACTCGGAATTGGTTTTTGTGGATCATTTACTACTTTTTCTTCTTTTGGTGTTGAAACCGTCCACATGATCCAGCAACATCAGCTGTTGAAAGCACTTATATATGTACTCACGTCTACTTCGATCTCATTGACATTCGTTGCCCTGATATTTTTTTGTTTCCATCATTGACAACATGAACAGCCCTTTAATTTCCAGCATATTTTAGATTTTATTTATCAAAATAAGATTGCAAACATCAGGCTGGAAAAGGGTTGAACAGATATGCGGAGTTATTTGATTAAACTTTGGAATGCATTTGATCCCGTTTATTATCATTTGACACGTCTGAGATATCTGGACTCCAGACATGGTCCGAAAAAAAATGTGTTTCGAGTCCGGCTGACCCGCTACAAAGGGAAGCCAGTTACCCTATCGGATGGAACCAGCATTCAGAAAAATGATCTGCTTGTCAAAGTCCATCTTCATAATGTGAGGCTTCTGAACGAGCTGCAGTCCATAGAAAATGAAGTAAGAAGAGGACTGATTATTCATCAGCTTGTCAAAGATTCCCTTCCCGGGGTTGCCTCTTATATTTCAAGACATCGCCGACGTAATGAAATCAAAGGAATCATTGGAATTACCATGCTGTCAAAGGGAATTAAAAGACTTGGCTTTGAAGCCTACTCGATCGATCATCCTTTATATAAGATAGTGAAAAGCACTGCACTGATCCTTATTTATTTTCTTTCTTTATCCAGTCCCTCCATCGATCATTTAAAAAACTGCCCGAACCCTAAATATTTGTTTATGTCTAAGGACATGTTAATAAAAAAATACTTGAGCACCGAACACCATTGATTATTCGTAGTTAGGAGTTAAAATCATGAAAAGGGTTCTGTTTCTTCCTTTTTTGCAGATTCCTTCCGGACATCATCAGGTTGCTGATTCATTAATTGAAGGTCTCCGAATGATCGATCCCAGCATCCAGTGTGATAAAGTTGATATCTTTCAATACCGTTCAAAATGGATTGAAATGTTAAGTTCCTATATGTATCTGAAGTGGATCCATTATTTCCCTGGATTTTACAGCTGGCTCTACCACAAATCGGTCTATACGAATGTAAAGGAAAACAAACGTTACCGCCATTATGAAGCATTATTTTTAAAAGCAATGAAAAAATTGATTCATGAAAAAAAACCCGACATTATGATTTGCACCCATGCTCTTCCTTCATATATGCTCAGCCAGTTAAAGGAAAAACAAGTCGTTTCCACACCTGTGATTAATGTGTATACGGATTATTTTATCCATCAGCTCTGGGGGATCAAAGGGATCGATTTTCATTTTGTCCCTTCAAAAGAAAATAAACAATCGCTGATTGAAAAAGGGGTACATCCAGGGAGAATTTTTATTACCGGGATTCCTGTTCACCATAAAATAACGAAAACCCATGAATTTAAGTTTACGAAAAAATACCCTGAAACCATTCTCATCACCGGTGGCAATCTAGGAGTAGGATTTATGGATAGGCTCATTTCTTCCCTTGAAAGGCAATCAGCCTTTCATTACTACATATTGTGCGGAAAAAATGAACGATTATATCAAAAATTATCAGCTATCAAAGGGCCGTTCACTCCATTTTCATACATCGAAAGCCGCGAACACATGAATGAGATTTACGAAAAAAGTGATGCCATTGTAACCAAACCCGGCGGAGTAACGATTAGTGAAAGCTTGATGAAGCAGCTGCCGATCTTTGTATATCATGCCCTCCCCGGCCAGGAAGAAATAAATCTAAATCAGCTATCTCGTCTTGGAGTTGTACACCCAATCAACCAGTCAAAAACTGATCCGCAATTGGAAAAACAAATACACGCCTTTTTTTCCGACCAGCACCTAATCGATCAATATAAAGAAAACGTTCTTGACTACCACAGGGATATGGTGAATATTAATCCTCCCCATCTCCTTTATCAGCTGATGGAAAATCATGTTCTGTGAAGGAGTAGATTCTTCAATTATTGAGTTTTGTTTAATCCACAGACTTCAGGCTGATACGGGAATAAAACTGTCATTTTAGAGGAAGCTATAAAGGAAAATAATGATAAAGGAGTGAAAGGGTATATGAGCCAAAATCGGATTCGGGGAGATACGGTGCTGACTGATACAGATGTGCAGAGAGGTCATTCTCTTCCGCGAATCGGAGAAAAGGCACCATCATTCGAGGCTACAACAACCCATGGCTCTATTCGTCTGGAAGATTACAAGGGAAGCTGGCTGATTTTATTTTCCCATCCCGCCGATTTCACGCCGGTGTGTACCACTGAATTTATCGCCTTTCAGGAAATTTATCCTGAACTGAAAAAAATGAACACAGAGCTTTTAGGGTTGAGCATTGACAGTGTTCACTCCCATATAGCATGGGTACGGAATATCGAAGAAAAGTTTAATGTCAAAATTGAATTTCCGGTCATTGCTGATTTGAATAAGGATGTGGCCCATAAATATGGAATGATTATGCCGGAGGGAAAAAATACGGAAACATCCCGGGCCGTATTTGTTATTGATGGGGACCAGATTGTCCGTGCCGTTGTGTATTATCCACTCACCACAGGAAGAAATATGCCAGAATTCTTGCGGCTGATTCAGGCATTGCAAACGACTGACCAGCATGGAATCGCCACTCCAGCCAACTGGCAGCCAGGGGACAAAGTAATTGTACCACCGCCGACGACCCAGGAGCAGGCCGAAGAACGTTCAAAAGATACATCCCTGGACTGCACCGACTGGTACATCTGCAAAAAAAACATATAAATGATGTCTGTCACTTGTCGAATGGCAAGAAGGGGGTTAAAAAACCGCATGTTCATCGGAAAACTCGATGATATGCGGTTTTTGCTTAAAGATTTTTCGACAAGTAATAGGAACTCATATTTAGATTAGGAGGTGAAACAAGGTTTCGTCCTTGTTAATGGCTTTGTATTTAAAGCCCTTTTTATTGAGCCGTTCAATCAGGGATTCATAATCTTCCCGTTTCTTCAGTTCAATTCCAACCAGCGCCGGTCCGTTTTCCTTATTGTTTTTCTTTGTATATTCAAATCGGGTGATATCATCATCGGGTCCAAGCACATCATCCAGAAACTCCCTGAGCGCCCCTGCCCGCTGCGGAAAGTGCACAATAAAGTAATGCATCAGCCCCTCATAAATCAATGAACGCTCCTTGATTTCCTGCATCCGTCCAATATCATTATTTCCGCCGCTGACCACACAGACCACATTTTTCCCCTTGATCTGGTCTTTATAAAAATCGAGGGCTGATATGGGTAACGCCCCGGCAGGTTCAGCCACAATGGCATTTTCATTATAGAGTTCCAGAATGGTGGTACAAGCTTTTCCCTCAGGAACCAGTACAATTTCATCGACGGTCTGTTTACAGATGGAATATGGCAAATCCCCCACCCTTTTTACAGATGCTCCATCGACAAATTTATCGATGGAATCAAGGGTAACCACCTCGTTCTTCTCTAGGGATGTTTTCATAGCGGGCGCACCGGTTGGCTCCACCCCTATTATTTTCGTTTCAGGGCTGATACTTTTAATATATGTACTCATCCCCGAAACAAGCCCTCCACCGCCAATACTCGCAAATACGTAATCCACATCCTCTTCCATATCATTCATAATTTCCATTCCGACCGTCCCCTGACCGGAAATGACATGGGGGTCATCAAAAGGATGAACGAACACCTTCCCCTCCTCTTCACAGCATTCCATCGCTTTTTTAAAGGAGTCATCAAAGGTGTCCCCAGTGAGAATCACTTCAACATAATCCCCGCCGTGGAATTTGACCTGATTCACCTTTTGCCTTGGTGTTGTGGTAGGCATAAAAATTTTACCGTTAATTTTCATCATTTTGCAAGAATACGCCACACCCTGAGCATGGTTGCCGGCACTGGCACAGACCACACCCTTTTTCAGTTCGTCATCGGACATATTTTGAATAAAGTTATAAGCTCCCCGAATTTTAAATGAACGGACAATCTGAAGATCCTCCCGTTTTAAATAAACATTACAGTCATAGCGTTCCGATAAAATTTCATTGCGCTGCAGCGGTGTATGTTCCACTACCTCTTTAAGTACATGATGGGCAATAATAATATCTTCAATTTGCACCTGCTTCTCATTTTGATTATTTCTTTCGGTTTGCACAGCTTTCATAACATACCTCCATTCCTTTATGAATGAAATGACGGCCTTCCCGTTCTATCTGAAAGGATAGCCGATAGCTGACCAAAACATGATTTTGCTATTTTCGATATATTCTCTTTTTAACGGTGTAATACGTTAAAAAGATATGAAAACAAAAAACCTATCTCCATTAAGAGAATAGGTCGGGATACTATGTTTTCAGAATTGAAGAAGTAATCTGAATGATTAAAGTACATTATAACAATTTTTTTCAAAAATGAAACCCTTTTTTTAAAAAATAAACGATTGTGTTCCGCTTGTTGATGACATGTAACACAAATGTGATGAAGATTATACTGTACTTTTGTAATTTTTCCAACCTTTAATCGTCTTCTAAATGAGGAGGGATGGAGATGGAGGAAAACCCCATTGAAGAATGGTTCCACAACTATGAACGGGATGTGACGAGTTTTCTCATGTACTATTCTGAATCAATAGAGGTAGAAGATCTGGTGCAGGATACTTTTCTGACAGCACTCAAAAAATGGAAGACATTTAAAGGGGAATCCCCTCCTAAAACATGGCTGATATCCATTGCCCGAAACATCGCTAACGATCGATACAGGAGACAAAAGATATGGAAAAATATTTTGCATTATTTATCTAATGAACAGCAAATCGTGCCAGATGTTGAAAATAGTATTGTAAAAGATTTTGAGAAAAGACAACTTTATCAGGCCATTCAACAGCTTCCATCTAAATATAAAGAAGTTATTATTCTAAGAGGCATTCTTGAACTTTCACCCGAAGAAACAGCAAAAGTCCTTCAAGTTAAACAAAATCATGTTTATGTGCTGTATCATCGCTCATTAAAAAAGCTGAAAGACATTCTTGAAAAGGAGGAGCTGAGTAATGAATGATTATGAAGAAATCGAAAAAAGTTTAAGGAATCTCCCGAGATATTCCCTGAAAGATCACCAAAAGAAGAGGGTTTTACAGCGAATCAAAACAAATCAAATGAACAAAAAAAGACGTTTATTCCTTTACCCATCTATATCGCTAGTGATTTCCCTCGGAATCATTGCTGTTCTCATTATTAATGAATGGAATACATTGGATACCAGTATCGATCAGGAATCCAATACAGCACGTATTTCTTTCACTTCACCTGAAGGAAAAATGTTCAAAATACCAGAGTCGAATTTAACCGTACTGGGTATCGAAAACAAGGTTGGTTTTTTCTATGGGGGGTTAGGGGATCAGGAGATTCTTGCCAGAGAAAAACGGCGTCTCGCTAAAATTATGATCTTTTTCTGGGGATCCAGTGACAATCTCACAGGTCAACCTTTTCGGGTCGAAGCCCTTCATGAATCCGGGAAACAATTGACGTTGTCAGAAGGTATTTTATTTGGACCGATCTACAATGCAGATGCACACGCAGTCACCCGATTTAAACCATTCCCTAAAAAAGGTACGTGGGAACTGTCTTTCTATGTAAATGATAAACGATATGGCTCTTTTATTGCCAATGTTCTGCCACCTCCACCACAAACAGAACATTATACTTTACGAACGTCTCCCAAAGAAACAACCGTTCATCATCCTTCTGTACTATATATTGAAAGTACCAAAGAAGACCATCAGGAAATTTCGGTTGTATTGAAAAGCAAATCAGGGAAGACCGTGGATCGCGAAACCTTTCAGTTGGTTTCTACACATATTGATGCGGATACCAGAGAGACCGTATATTTATACAAGGGGAAAATAACATTTCCTTCTATAGGTGATTGGATTTTCGTAATTGATGATGAACAAACCAATCTGTTTAAAAACTAAATTTTTTTAGAACAAATGATTCGGTGCAAAAAAATATCCCTGAAGGATTTCCAATTCCTTCAGGGATATGATTAAAGGGGAGGTCAATCTCCAATGTCTCTTACGGTTATCCGGTATATCATCAATCCGACTCCCAATATCACCAGAATGATTCCTGTAGCCATTATCATTAGTACCATATATATTTCCTCATTTCCGATGGCGCTTTTCATCCCTGTCCATATATATGGTACAAAATAATGGTTAACTGTTCGTTAAGCAATTATAAATTTCACGTAAATCCTTGTGTTCGGGTTTGACCGTAATAAGAGGCCCATTACCGTATCGCTATTCCGCAACCCATCTTATCAGCCGTAAAGAAATTTTTTTGATACATTTTTTGAATCATTTCAATCAAGGTGGCAGAAAAGGGTACTCGAATATCTTACGCTGGCGAAACCTGTAATTTTAATTTAGCGGTTACGCGAAGACATCCACTGATAATAAACGGTACTGATCCAGCTGTTCTTCTTGTAGCCCACTTCTTTAAGCTCCCCGGCATATTGAAAACCAAACCGTTTATGAAAAGCAATGCTGGATCGGTTGTCAGAGGTAATCACAGAAATGACCGTATGAAAATTTCTCTCGGCTGCCTGGTCCAGTATGGCCTTCATCAACTTTCCGCCAACTCCTTTTCCCTGATAGGCACGATCTAAATAGATCGTCAACTCAGCAGTATGTTGATAAGCTTCCTTTGGGCGGTATGGACTCAGGTACGCATAGCCGGCAATGACTCCGTGTAAATCCGCCACAAGAAATGGGTATCTGGAACCCAGTTGATGATACCACCGGGTTAACTTCTCCATAGTTTGAATTTCCGTGGTAAAGGTATAGGTGGTATTCTGAATATAAAAATTCATAATGTTTAAAATCGCTTTAAAATCTTGTTCCTGAGCTTCCCGAATGATCATTTTTATCACCTGAATCATTTGTCATATGAATTATAAACTATGATAAACTATAAACAATCAACCGTATAGAAACGTTGTGATCAAATATGACAAATATTCGCTTTGCCAGAATTACAGACGCCAGAATATTAAGTCAGATTGCCATGGAATCAAAATCCTATTGGGGATACGACGATGATTTTCTGGAAAAATGCCGATATGCCCTGACGATTACCCCGAAAATGATTGTCCGTCAGCATATGTTTGTCTATGAGGATCACCACATTAAAGGCTTTTATGGCATCGATGCGGAACAATACGAACTCACCTATATGTTTGTTGATCCTGTTCAAATAGGAGAAGGACTTGGCAAACACCTTTTTTCACATGCCATCCATACCGCCAGGCAACTGGAACTTCCATACCTGATCATCCATAGCGATCCCCATGCAGACGGATTTTATCAAAAAATGGGCGCAAGAACCATCGGCGAAGTTCCATCCGAGGTCGATCCTGACCGATATTTGCCACTGTTGAAAATAGACATTCAATAGTGCACCTCAGGTTTGAATGGACATTTTCAATTAACATCTCCTGAGCATTATATTTCTGTTTTGGCAGGATTACAGAAAAACTTCATAAGACCATTTTGGTTTTGCTCTCACCTTTTATAAAACCTGGAAATAGTAAAAACCAGTCACGACAAGTTCATCATGACTGGCTTTCTCATTCTTCACCAATCCTTTTGTTCCTTTTCGACTGTTTATCTCTTTCCGAAATGGCGAATTCGCATCATTTGTGACGCCCGATGTGCACCATATTTTTCCTTTAATTCCAGACGGTCTAATTCTCTTCCCAGTTTGCGGTAACTTTTTAGCCGTTCATTTGAAAGTTCTCCATTTTGAATCGCTTCTTTTACGGCGCAATTTGGTTCAGACTCATGCTTGCAATCCCGGAATTGACATTGCTCAGCCAGCTGTTCAATATCAGAAAAGGTAGCCTGAAGGGCATCACTTCCGCTCCAGAGCTGCAATTCACGCATCCCCGGTGTATCAATCATGACTCCTCCATCCGGCAATACAAATAGTTCACGGTGGGTTGTGGTATGTCGGCCCCTGTCATCCCCTTCCCTGGTTTCCAGGGTCTTTTGCATCGCCTTACCTAGAAGCCGATTAATCATTGTGGATTTTCCTGCTCCTGATGATCCCAGTAAAGATATGGTTTTTCCTCTGGTTAAAAACCGCTCAAGCTGATCATATCCTTCGCCTGTCAAAGAATTAACCGCTATAACCGGAACACCTGGAGCTGCTTCTTCCATTGCAGTCATTTTTTCTTCGAGTTCTTCTGCAAGGTCTTTTTTGGTCAACACAATAACCGGTGAAGCACCGCTTTCATAAACAAGAGTTAAATACCGCTCCATGCGCCTTGTATTAAAATCTCGATTAAGGGCAGATACTAAGAAGACAAAGTCAACATTTGCGGCCATGACCTGAACTTCCTGCTTCTCCCCTGCCCGTTTTCTGGATAGAAGACTTTTCCGCTCTAATATGTGGTGGATAATCCCTTCTCTTCCATGATCGGTTCTAAGGAATCGTACCCAGTCCCCGACACAGGGTAAATCTTCAGGACCAGCAGCCAGATAATGGAGCTTTCCCAGTGCAATTCCTTTTATTTTCCCCGATTCAGTCATGATCGTGTAAATCCCGTTGGCAGCAGTGGATATTCTCCCTACATCATATGATTCATCTTTTATCTGATCTTGAAAAAAAGGCTGAAAACCAAGATCCGCCAGTGAATCGTTTCTCATTTCCTTCCTCCTCCATGTTCAGGAAGACCGGGTTCAGTGTAATATTCTGTACTCATCCTCCTGATAATAAACATTTATGGGTTTCGTTACTGTTAAGCTCATCAAACATCACACTCCTTACGTGAAAGTTCTTTAAGTATAGCAGATTGAACAAATACTTGAACTCCGTCTCTGAGCCGATTTTATCTATCTTGGAATATAAAAAATATACAGGGAACGCCTTTAGCTAGAGCACAATGGCCCAAGTTATGAACCTGACCACCCAAACAGGTTGTACAATGGCCCAACCCATGAGTCCAACCGCCCAAACAAGGGGCTGTATCGCCCAAGTCAGGAACCTAATCGCCCAAACATGGAGTGGAATCGCCCAACCTGAGAATCCAATAGCCCATGTTCTGGCCGCAATGGCCCAGGAAATAACCGGAACCACCCAAAGTTAGAGCGTAATGGCCAAGAAAAGATCATCTGGATGAAAAGAAGAACGTTTATTTGATAGATTTATTACAGAAAACATTTGCCTAGTATAAACCTTTCCAATCACTTGCTGATAAATAATATCTGCTCATCATAAATTCGATCATTTTTTCCTACAAACGCCTGATATGATTCATGACAAATCCACTTCTGACCATGGATGGCATTCTTACAAGACTGTAGCTTAAGTCCTGATCGGGAACATCATACTCAATCTTGTTCACGAGAAAATCAAGGGTTGCTTTCATTACTTCAATGGTGATTCCTTCTCCCGGACAGCGGTGGCCGCTGGCTGGATCTCCCCCTCCCTGGGGAATGAAATTGTACAAATTCCCGTCCCATCCCCTGAAGCGTTCCGGCTTGAACCGGTCAGGCTCTTCCCATATTCTGGGGTCATGGTTTGTTCCATAAATGTCCAAAAATACGAGCTGACCCTTTTTGAATGGATAATTTGCCCATACAAAATCTTTCCGGACAATGGCTCCCAGAAAAGGCCCAAAGGGATAATAACGCCGAACTTCATGGACAAAATATTCCAGATACTGTTTATTTCGCGAGTGAAGAATATGGGTATATTCAGGGTGTTCATGCAGGGCTAAAGCGGAAAAGGTAATGTAATTGGCAATTGCTACGATGGGACGCAAAACATTTATGAGTTCAATGGCAGCCATTCTGGGGTCCAATTGATTCCCTTCAGCATCTTTATAAAAAGCCATTTGATGGATGACCGAATGGCTGTCAACTTTCAGGGTACCACGTCGAACCTTTTTTATCATATCTTTAATCCAGGCTTCGGTTCGATTTCTGGCCATCCTTCCTTCCCAGTGGCGGGGTCCTATTGCACCAAACGCATCTACCATCGCATAAAAATCTTCTGCTCGTTTCTTTACCTCTGTATTATGCAATAGTACTCCTGCCCACCGACAGGCAACCCGACACAGCACTTCTTTCGCTTCATCAAAAAGAACTACCTCATCGGACTGTTCCCATCTTCTCGAGACGGAGTCCCACTGATTTTTTGTCATGTCCGCAAGTTCTTTCTCATGGGAAGAAGTCATGACAGACATAAACATCTGCTTGCGGTTTAAATGTTCTGCATCATCCTTTGTCTGAATGGCATTTACACCGAATAAAGACTGCTGTACACGATAAGGGGCTGCACCTTTCCTCTTAAAAAATTCCGTGTTATAAAATACCCTTGCTGCCTCTTCTCCTGTTATACATACAACCTTTTTTCCCATTACCCGGGTTTCAAAGAGATCAGACTGAAACTTTTTCATCCTGTTTGAAATAAATAAATATCCTTCTCTCAACAGTGCTGCACTATGATCTAACGTTTCTTCTTTAGGGATATTCTGCTGTTCTGTCATCGAAACCTTCTCCTTTAAGCGAATCCTTTTTCTTATGTTTAGTATGTTTCCCTTATCATGAATTAATAAAGGTGATTTTAACCATTTGCCAGTGAATGAAAGATAAAACGAAGGAATGAATTTTCTACTATTGGAACAACCTAAAAATGTTTATATCAAGATTTTATTGATGAAGGAGGATTAAAATGGGAATGTTAAGTGGAAACCCGAAAAATGAACCCCTGCACTATGGTGAAGTTTTTGGTCTATGGTCTTACCTGAACATCACTAAAGGGACAGTGGCAGGATATCAGACTGTTTTGCACCATGCCGGGGATGAAGACCTGAAAAACTTGTTAAAGGAAGCGATAGATCAGGGTAAACAAGAGGAAAACCAGATTGAAACACTTTTGAAGGAAAATGGAGTAGGGCTGCCCCCCACGCCCCCGGAAAGACCCGATGCCCGTTCAGAAAATATTCCCGCAGGCGCACGATTTTTAGATCCTGAAATCGGGGCAATGCTTTCTGCTGATACAGCAGCAGGACTCGTATCCTGCAGCAAAATGATCGGTCAGGCGGTTCGTGAAGATATTGCCATGATGTTCGGACAATTTCATACACAAAAAGCCGCCATAGGGGCAAAAGTATTGCGTCTGAATAAAGAAAAAGGATGGCTTGTACCACCTCCCCTGCACCAAAAACCTGATAATTGCTGACTTTTTCACCTCACTAAACGTCATTGAAAAAAATCCCCGGTCCATATGAACTGTACCCCGAAAAGTGGACAGTTATAAAAACCCTATGCAGCTAAGAGATGATCCCGATATTGATTCGGGGTCATCTTTTTTAATGTCCA
>NZ_SMAN01000036.1 GCF_004342905.1 Melghiribacillus thermohalophilus
TGCGTATTCGCATGGAATGTCAGCAACCAGCCTAGCATTTGAAAGCAATCATACGATAGAGGAAGAATCAAGCACATTTTGTTGCGGAGAACCTCATTAATGGAAATATGGATTGAATGCCTCCATTTCATATTGCCTTTGTCCTGACGCTAAAGGAAGGTTGAAGATACTATGTGGAGACCTGGTGTGAGCGTAAAGGTCTCAACCGAAAACAACGAAATCAACTGGATGACTTCCCTCATGTCAAAAAGCCTTTTCTGATAGATTCAGCACCTTCTCGAAGTCTCATGGCGAATAACCTTTTGAACCTGTAAAAACAATAAGACCCTTGCCATGTTCGCAAGGGTTTTAAGATTTAAACAACCTTTTATATTCATATTGGTCAATCGAACTCATACGAAAAAATTCGATCGATGACAGGCACCTATTTTTCGTGAAGATAACGATTGATCTGTTTCAAAATGACTCGTCTAGTTAAAATTCCATCAAACAAATCATTTTCATCAACTACACAAATAAAAGGATGATTAATGACAGACTTTAAACCTTTTGTAAAATGATCTTTTTTACGAATCGTTGGCACATCCTGATCCATCACATCTTTTACTGTTGCAGCTGAAAGTTTTTCAACTTCAAACCGTTCGATCCCTAAAATGTGATCCAGGATCATTGTCTTGCTGATGATTCCCTGAAACCGAAAACTGGCATCGAGAACAGGAACTGCTGAGTATCCTGATTTCACCAGTACAAGCAGCGCATGTTCAAGGGGATTTTGACGCTGAACATGAGCTACTTTTTCAGCCGGAATCATTAATTGTTCTACTGTCATATCCTGCAATTCTGTATTTTGTACACTTAGCATGTTCACTTCTCACTCCTTTAATGACAACCCTTTGGAGTCAACCTTCCCTAGAGTGATTCCACATTTATTTTAACATAGTTGCCTTAAAAATAATATGAGAAGATCGGATCTGGAAAGAAAGAAATATCTTGTAAAAAGATCATTATATATCTTTATGATCAGGATAGAAAAAATGTTTTCAGGGGGCCAGTCATCTGTTGAAAATTTTTTGATTTCTCTGCTCTTTATGATATTATATGAGCATATATTCATATATTAATCATAAAGAAGGTGAAGAAAGATGAACACGAAACAACAGCCTATTAAGAACCTTGATGAAGAAACTCTTTTTCTCGTGTCCCAGACCTTTAAAGCACTTTGTGATCCAACCAGAATCCGCATCCTGCATTTGCTGTCCCAGAAAGAATGCAGCGTGAATGAAATTGCCGGGAAACTGGATTTAAAACAATCCACCGTTTCCCACCAGCTAAGGTTCCTGAAAAATTTACGACTGGTCAAATACAAAAGGGAAAAAACTACGTACTACTACTCCCCGGATGACGAACATGTGATGAAAATATTAAACGAAACCATTGACCACGCCCGTCACCATTAACAGAAAGGAGTGAACCCATTGGCACATAACCACAGTCATCCCCACGGTCAGCACCATGTTAAAAGCGAAAACAAAAACGCTTTATTCTGGAGTTTTATCCTCATTTTTACCTTTATGGTGATTGAATTTGTGGGTGGACTATTCACCAATTCTCTCGCTTTGTTGTCGGATGCCGGCCACATGCTCAGTGATGCGGCAGCACTTGGACTCAGCCTGTTTGCTTTTTGGATCGGAACCCGTGATCCCAACAACCGGAAAACATACGGATACAGACGTTTTGAAATTCTGGCAGCCTTCATCAACGGCATCACGCTCATTGGTATTGCCCTGTTGATTGTCTATGAAGGAATGAAACGTTTTCTGGAACCGCCGGAAGTCAGTTCTGCCATGATGGTCATCGCTGTCATTGGTCTTGTTGTGAACATCATCGTCGCCTGGATATTGATGCAAGGGGACCGGGAAAACCTGAATTTACGCAGTGCTTTCCTTCATGTCCTCGGGGATCTTCTCGGTTCCATTGGTGCAATATTAGCGGGACTCTTGATTTATCTCTATAACTGGAACATCGCAGACCCTGTTGCAAGTATAGTTGTGGCCATCCTCGTTCTCATCAGTGGAATTCGTGTCACAAAGGATTCCTATCATGTTTTAATGGAAGGAAAACCGGAACATATCTCCCTGACAAAACTAAAACAATCTTTAATGGAACTTCCGGAAGTATGTGATGTTCATGATCTCCACATCTGGTCCATTACCCCTGACTTTCCGGCCATGAGCTGCCATCTGGTCGTCGAAAATGAGTCAGACCGGGACCAAATTTTAGAACAGGCCAACCGGATGCTAAAAGAAAAATTTCAGATTGAACACACGACCATTCAAATCGAAGGAAAACAACTCCGGCTGCATCATCACGATGATTGCTGTAATTAAAAAACGTGCCCGCATGCATGTGGGCACGTTTCGATTTGTATCAAAATTGAACTTTCTTTTTTGTCACCGGTTTCTATACATGATCCGATATCACTCCAGACGTATCATATACCTGATCCGCTTTTTCGGCAGGTTGTTCTTGACGCAAATAATAATCTTCCCCGGGCCAGTATCTTCTTTTATACTTTTGCATGGTTGGTTCCTGATTTTCCTTTAATTTTTCCCGTTTAAGTACCCTTTTCAGTCTGATTTCCCTGGGACAATCTAAAAAAATCCTGTAATCAAACAAAGGCCACCACTCTTCTCTCAATAAAAAGATTCCTTCGATTAACACAAGATTTTTATTTGTAACGGTGACCCGTTTACTGGCAATTGTATCCGTGGTTTTATCATAAAAGGGAAGAGTCAACCTGCTGGAATGGTGTAATGTTTCAAATAAACAAGAAGTCAGTAAATCTACATCCCACTGTAGAAAATAGTACTCAAACCATTCTTCGTATCCCGTATGGTACCGTTTTTCTCTTTCCACAATATGATCATCGATGTGAAAAATGACTGGCTCCATATGCTGGGCTCGAAGTTCCGCTGCAAGTTTATTTACGAATGTCGTTTTTCCTGCACCGCTGAGTCCGTCAATGCCCACAATAAAGGGGCGATTCCTTACCTTTGTTTTATACTTATTCATAAGGTCAATGGCTAATTTCTTATGCAGCTCCATTAAGTTCACAACTTTCTTTTATTGGTTTTACACGTTCTGAAAGGATTTTATACGATCATCTGCATATATGAAATACTTTTTCTTTTCCCTCTTCATGTTACAACATTTCATCTTTATCCAAAATCCAGGCAGCTTGATCCCAGTTGCTGCAAGTGCGTTTTTATCCGGAATTCGATCGATGGTGATGGTTAGGTGATAGAAAAAAGGATAACAGCCTTAGAGGCATTCATAACCAATTGGTTTACCTTCTCTGTCCGAGTTCCCTATATTGAAAAATGGAACATGTTACTTATTTTAGTTTACTATAAATGGTACTTTCGGTGATCACTCTTTTTAATCAGTCAGGGTGTCCACCTTTTTGGTACGCAGACACCCTGAAGATGACTCTTCTATTCTTTCTTTTGACCAGTGATAATCAGCTGCAGACGGTCGCTCCATTCAGATACTCCGGCAAAATTTTCTGCTTCTACGTACAGGAAGTGATTGCCGTTTTCAAACTCTGATGTAAACTCGAACACTCCCTGCGCGTTGCTTGTTACGGATCCGAGGAAAATGCTCTCATTTCCCTTTGTTTCATAAACGTGCACGGTTGTAAATGGATCAGCTTTTCCTGTCAGGGTTACTGTTTTTTCATCTGTACGGATTCTTGATTCATCCCATATCGGCACATCTGGTTCCGACTGTTCTGCATTCATGGCAAAGTTCAGTGCCTGTACAAATAATGTTTTCGCCTCATCCGTCCATCCATAATCCGGGGCAATCATGTTGTTAACGGCAAATGAAGACAAAAGCAAGTGGATGGATGATTGACTCCGGAATTCATAAGAGATGGCCGTACCTTTCTTTTCACCATCTACTGAAAGCTCAGCCAGACCTGGTCCCGGATAATCTGTAAAGGTTGAATACGGACTCTTTTCTCCGTGGATGACAAAGGAATCCGGCAATCCTTCAAAAATCGGATGATTTGAATGCTGAACTTCGATGATGACTTCTCCTTCATTGTAGCCGTGCTCATCAAGGGAAGGATAGCCAGTCGCTCTTTCTAACAGCGGAATCGACCCTTCGTTTACGCCCCAGGTACCGAGGAAAACGACACTCATTTCATTTTTATCGGTGACTTCCAGGATCTCGTTGACTTCTTCTTCTGTTCCGTCCTTTGCATTTATGACGATCAACTCATAGTTCGATGCCTCCTGCGTCACATCCCAGTTCCGTTCTTCGGCATAAAGTTCATGTTCATTCAGGAGATTGACAATTTGGTTGTTGTGATCCCCGATTACCGCCACTTTTATTTGGTTTAATCCTATATGAATGGATACGGGTTCTTCTTCAACGACTGTTTCTTTACGGCTATTCATATATCCATCGGCAGCGACTTCCAGCACGTATTCATCAGGCAAAAGTTTTTCAAAAGAAAATGTGCCACTGGCATCCGTTTCTACAGTGTCCATGGGCTCTTCTTCCCCTTTCACATACAGGGAAACGGTCGCCCCGGAAATCACCTCGTCTGTTTCCTGATCTGTTACCGTACCTGTCATGGAGGTACCTTCAATCGCTGTAAGCGTAAAGTTCAATTCAGCTGTATCTCCCTCTGTTTTAATGGTGACCGTTTGAGTCGTTTCATGATATCCCCTTGCCTGCACATGTACCTCATAGGTTCCACTGCCAATACCGATCCGATATTCCCCACGGGCATTCGTCACCGTCTCCACATCTGCACCAGGTATGGAAACCGTTGCATTTGCAACCGGATTCCCTTCTTCATCGGTTATGACCCCTCTAATCTCACCAAGACTCGCATGGATGGCCCAGTTAATCGCATTATTGTAAAATCGTTTGGCTTCTGCTGTCCAGTTCGTTTCTGGATCCGAATAGCTGCCAATCTGGAACCCGGACAGAAGCAGATGAACACTGTTGGCCGTGCGGAATTCATAGCCGATTCCGTCACCCAATACACCCTGTTCATCATGGGAAATGGCTCCTATGGTAGTGCCACTGTATCCGTCATAAACGGCATACTGCTGATTGCTTGAACCTTTATCTAATACCCTGAACTCATCTCCAGGAATTCCTTCAAAAAGCGGATGATCCTGCAACACTTGAATATTGATATGCCCGGGCACATAACCGGAAGTCACACTTTCTGGATTGCCATATACATCCCTTAAATCTTTGATGGTTCCTCCTCCGTATTGAGAAGCAAATATGATACTGACTTCCTGTTGATCCGCCTTTTCTACAAATTGTTCAAATACCTCATCGGTGACCTGATAAGATGAATGATTATAGATGACCAGTGCGTATTCTTCCAGTTGTCCAGTAAGCTCTTCCAGCTCAGTACCATCTATAAAATCTGCTTCATATCCGTATTCATTCAGAATGCTCTCAAATCGGTATTGATTGTATGACTGGGTCACAACGGCAATTTTTTCAGATTCCTCCATGTAAAATGTGACACTGGTTTCTTCATCGTGATGAATCGTCACATCGGATAGGATTTGACTCGTGTAACCGGGTGCTTTTGCCTGGAGATCGTACGCACCCGCTGGGACCGACAGCTGGAAATGACCGGATTCATCGGTTTCGGCAGTTATTGGGGTTCCGACTACTGAAACGCTTGCTCCTTCAACCGGTTGTTCCGTCTGTCCATCCAGAACGGTTCCTGTTAGCAATCCCAGCTCATGGGACGGCAGTTCAAAAGTTTCATGATAGACTTCCCCGTTTTCAACGGTCACCGTAAATTCCCTGGAGTCATGACCAAAAGCTTCGATCTGAAGTGTATAGGTGCCTTCCTGCAGACCGAGGTAGAATTCTCCATTTCCGTCGGATTCCATTTGTTTTCCTGTCTCTGCCACGGTGACACTTCCCTGTACGGGATGGCCAAGATGATTCGTAATGGTTCCATAGAGATCGGCTGCCAGAGGTTCTTCATGATCCAGAGCCCATAAAATCGCATTGTTCAGCAACCGTTCACGGACCGGATCAAAATAATCCGGAGCATCAGGGTTGTAATAATAACCAAATGTCATATTTGCCAATAACACTTCCACCGATTCGCTGGTCCGTCCTTTATAAGCCACCATATCCCCGATGTGGCCTTCTTCCGGATGTTCAAGGGTTACCACAGTCTGTCCATCATATTCATCGAAAGCATAATAGTAATCCAATCGATTTTTCAAAGGATAGGTTTCATCCTGATTTATTCCTGCTGTAATCGGATGGTCTTGTCCTGCCTGAATCACGATATCTTCCCGGGTGCCCTGGCGTTCATAAGCCGGATTATGTTCAAATTCATGCAGGAAACGGATGCCTCCCCGGCCGTTTACATGGCCTGTCCAGATGACAGACAGTTTCTCTTCGTCTATGGCCTTCAGGAAAGCCGAAAACTCCTCTTCATTCGGCTCCAGGTCGCGGTTGTAATCTGCATTGACGATGACCAGGTCAAGATCTTTTAACCGATCAACATCCGTATAGAAAAGATCTGTAGTTCGGTATCCGCGTTCTTCTAAATAGTCGGCTAAGGTTGCATCGTTGGACTGATTGTCAACAATGATTCCGACAAGGGGTGAAGGCTTCATGTCCACAGTCAACTCCAGCTGCTGTCCCGGCTCAAGTTCGATATCCACTTTTTTCATCACATATTCATCTTTTGAAAACATCAATGTATATTCCCCTGGTTCAATCCGATCCATTTGAAATGCGCCCTGTGTATTCGTAGATGTTCCTCTCGAATGACCTTCCAGTTCAATCTCCACGTCGGAAATGGCATTTCCGTCCTGTTCATTTTGTACGATGCCTTGAATCGAACCAGCATCCGGATGTACTTCCATCTGGATGGCTAACGGTCCCCCATTAAACCTGGCAGCAGCCGGAAGTGTCACCGATTCATAGCCGAAGGATTTAACATTTATCTCATAATCACCCTCTGGGAGAGCGATGGAGAACTGTCCCTGTTCATCGGTCGTTGTATGGTACGATTCTCCGACTACCTCGATCGTTGCATCGAGAGGATTTCCTTCCGGATCCGTAACCGTTCCCTCTATAACCGGAAACTCTTTATGGGCAGCCCAGACTACTGTATCAATCAAGAGTTGTTTCCCTTTTTCAGTGTAATGATCAGCATGGTGGGAAAACGTAAATCCGTATCCGCCGAGCAATACTTCCATGCTGCTTTCGGTTCTCGGTTTATATGCTAAACCGGGGCCGTATGCTTCTTCTCCATCCCGATGTTTCATACTGGCCAGTGAATAGCCGCTATATCCTTCAAAGTAACCAATTCGGCTGTTGGATGGAACAAGAATTTCAATAAATTCTCCTTCTGCAGCATCTGCAAAAATCGGATGCTCCTCTGTTACTACATAACCTGCACTGGAGTTATGGTCTGCCGTATGCCGGCTAGAAGGATCTCCCCTAAATTCAACGAGCTGATTCAGTGGCGATGACGAATAAAGCGTTTCCCCAAATACCAGACTCGTCCTGGCCTCATCCGCCCGTTCAAACAGTTCCGCTACATTGTCCCGTAATCCGTAGCCTAATCCATTTATAAACAGAACATCAAATTCATCCAGCCGATCCAGCACGTCATACGAGGAAACTTCCTCTACTGCCATCCCTGCTTCTCTGAACACACTGGCAAAGTTCCGTTCATCAGCATAATAATCATCCAGCACGGCAATATCAGGAATTGGAGTCAATTGTATATTCTGCTCATTCGGTACAGAACGGATTTCCACATCAAAGGATTCCTGGATATACCCGTCTTTCACTGCCCGCAGTTCGTAGTTTCCTTCGTCCAGATCCAACATCTCATACCGCCCGTGTTCTCCTGTAACCACTTCTTTGACAATTTCATCACCCTGATGAAGGGTTACCGTTGCATCCGCAAGAGGCTGATCCGTCAACGCATCAGTCACCGTGCCGATCATGGAACCCCCATTTGTCGATGTAAGGGTCATGTCTAACTCAACAGGACTTCCGTGTGCTACTTCCACTTCGACCGTTTCTGTTTCGTAACCGGGCGCCCGAATGGTTAGTGTATAGGTTCCTTCATCATGATAAAAATGAATCGTTCCTTGATTTTTAAAAACATAACCGGTATCCGCCACTTCAATGGTCGCATCCAGCGTTTCGTTTTCCTCATTTTTAACCGTACCGGTCACTTTCCCGAACTCTGCGTTCAGTAAATAATCGATGCTATTCAGGAGTATGTTTTGTGCATCCTGCATCCAGCCCTGGAAAGGTGACGTCCATGGAGATGCTGCATGGGCGGAAAGGAGTAAATGGGCACTATTTTCCGTAACCGGTTTATACGCGACACCCGTTCCGACGAAACCGAGTTCAGATGACCCGATGCTGGCCAGTTCCCTTCCGGAATACTGGCTGAACCATGCAAAATCGCCGCTGCGGCCGATCAGTGTTAAATAATCTCCTTTCTGATATCCGCTAAAAATGGGGTGCTCCTCGTCTACCCGCATCAGCACGGTACCTGATGAGTAATCATGCATGACCTCCTGCGGGTCTTCAAAATAATCGACTAAATGATGAATGGACCCATAGCTGCTTCCCCATGTATCTGCAAAAATGAGACTGACCTGTTCTTCGTTTGCCGCATTGACTAGCTCTTGAAAAATTTCTTCATCGGGCTTCCATCCATCTGTCGAATACGCCCCATTCACATATACGATTTCATATCGGCCAATATCCTCAATGATATCCCAGTCCCGCTCTTCAGCTGCATAACCGTTTAAACTGAGGAATTCGGTAATTTCTGATTCATAATCATTTAAAACGGCGACATGATAGGATTTTAAGTAGAATGTAAATGTGTTCTCTGTCTCTTTTTCAACGGTAATCCTTTCTGTAAATGGTTGAAATCCGCTCAGCTCCAGTGAAACCTCATACGTCCCCTCGTATACGGAAGGTGATACAAAGGTTCCGTTTTGATCAGTCGTACCTTCAATTGGGGTATCCATGAGTTTAACCGAAACATTATCTAATGGCTGATCATGTTTTTCAGCTTTGACCTGGATCGATAATGATCCTGTTTCAGCTGCCGGCAATGTATAGTGTCTCTCTTCACCATATCCTGAAACAAACGTAACCTCTTCTGTCACTTGTTTATATCCATATCGGGAAACGTTCACGTTAAATGTGCCCGGTGTCTGGAGCAATGTAAAGCTGCCGTCTTCACTTGCTTTTACCGTTTGTCCGGTTTCCTCAACCGTTAACACCGCTTCAAGGGGCTCGCCTGATTCATCGCTAACTGTACCGGTTAATATTCCGGGAGCAGTGTAACCTTCCAGTCCATCTAAATGAGGAACCAGTACCATTCCTGGCAAAATGATAGGCGAGGAACTGCTATAATTGGGCAGGGTTTCTTCGTAAAGTACGTCTCCACTATAAACATCCACAGCGAAAAATGAGCCATTGGTATTCGCGATAAACAAAATCCCATTACTAGATACTGCTCCATTATTTAATACTGTTCCAACAGCCTGGCTACTCCATCGTTCCTCCCCGGTCACCAGATCAAACGCCCTGAGTAAAGGCTGACTGGCTGAACCGGCGATGATCATATCCCCATAAATGACCGGAGATGCCGCCTGGGAATCCCCGATCCCTGCCGTTTTCCAGAGCCGTTTTCCATCAGACGCCTGAACGGCATGCAGCGTTCCTGTCTCAGTGTTAAAATTCGTGCTAAGAATATATACAATCCCATTATGATAGACCGGGTGGGATGAAAAACCCTCATTTTCTTCCGGCTGATATTCCCACACCACCGATCCGTCTTCCGGTTGAATCGCCCGCAACGTCTGGTTATCATAAGTTCCCACGTACAGATGTTCTTCCCCTGCAGCAGGTCCTGAAAAGGAAGATGCACCCAATTCGGTTGTCCAGATGAGATCACCCGTTTCCGCATGCAAAGCATGAATGGAAGCATTCTCTTCTATTCCTGAAGCAACATATACTTTTCCATCCCTGACCACCGGTGATTCATAGATGGCAGGCTGGCCAATGTCCGTGCTCCAGATCGTACGGCCTGTATTCAGATCCAGTGCATAAATGTGCTGATCTTCTCCTCCTGACAGATAAACGGTCCCATCGTGTATAGTCGGACTGGAGCGATTCGTGCTGCCAAGTCGGATGCTCCATCGTTCTTCCCCCGTCTGGACATTCACTGCCACTACCCAGCCCCGATCTGTGGTGAAAACAGCCATCTGGCCATCAACTGCTGGACTGGAAAATAATAGTTGTCCTTTTGATTCCGTCTGATAGGACCAGCTGTTCTCCAGATGTTCCACATCAATACTATTCGGTGAAAGGGCATTTCGTTGATAACTATGATTGGCAGTCGGCCAGCTCCGATTCTTTTCCACTGAAATTTTTTCAACCTGAATGTTTACGTCGAGATGATCCTTTACTTGAATCGTTTCGGTTGTTCCATCAATCCCTTCCCCTGATATGTGCCATTCATATGTGCCAGCCGGCAATCCAGTGATTTCGAATTCCCCGTACGAATTTGTACGAAACGTTTGCAGAGGAGTATCCTTCACGCGAATAAAGGCATAGGGAATTCCTTCACCGTTTTCGCTGTCCGTTACGGTTCCGCTTACGGTATAGCTTTCGGCTTTCTGAAGCTGCCAGCTCACCTCTGTAACCTCGTCTTTTTCAATGGAAATGGTCGTCTGCCAATCCTCATAACCAAAAGACTGAACGACCACACCATACGTTCCTTCTCTGATGGCATAAGAAAAATTCCCGTCATTTCCTGCCTCAATCACTACATCCAGCTCATCTATGACAATCTGTCCGGAAACAGGTTCCCCGGCTTCATTCTCCAGACTTCCCCTTAACTCCCCGGCAAACGCCGCTTCCGTTACCGTCTGATACACATTGACAATACCGGAACCATATAACGAGTTAGGCATTTCTCCCATATGATCTTCCGTTCTTGCTGTCCGCTTCAGCAATTCGGCTATTTCATCAATCGTTAAATCCGGATTTGCGCTTAACAGTAAGGCAATGGAACCGGCAACATGAGGCGTTGCCATGGAGGTCCCGCTGATGGTGCGATAGTTCCCCTGATCCAGCTTGGTTGGCCACGCCGAATAGATTTCATGACCTGGAGCAGCAATATCCGGCTTAATATGACGGACCATATCCCCATTTTCATCTTCCCAGTAGACCGGACCTCTGCTGGAAAAGGAGGCTACCTGGTCATAACGATCCGTTGCCCCTACGGCAAAAGATTCTATCAAACTGGCAGGTGAGCCGATGGTCTCCGAACCGGGACCATCATTGCCTGCTGCAAATAGGGGGAAAATACCGGCCGAAATCCAGGCCTGGACATCCTCATAGAATTCTAGATTGTACGTATTTGAATTTCCCCATGAGTTATTGACTACATGCGGGGCTTTCGATGGATCACCGCCAGGGGCAATAAACCATTGAAAGGCTTCGTGAATGGCAGACAGGGTGGTTGATCCACTGTCATTAAAAATTTTCGCAGCTATCCATTCCGCCTCCGGAGCCACCCCAATCGGTTCTCCTTCTCCACCGCCTACAGCAGTCCCGGCCACATGAGTCCCATGACCATTGCCGTCCGTTGGGGTTTCATATCCATGTCCGGAAAGGTCGATCCACGAATATTGATGTTCTCCATCACGACCGCGATAATTGTGCCTCAGTGCTTCATGTTCACCATCCACACCTGTATCCATAATACCGACAACTATTCCTTCTCCCTTCATGCCGTATTCTCCCCATACCTGCGGAGCTTTAATCTTTTCCAGCCCCCATTCCGGCAGCCGGGGATCGGCATCCTCGACCGTAATGTCAGGAAGTTTTACAACTTCATCCAGTCTGATCTCTTTGATATCATCGCGCTGTTGTAATTCTTCCAGTGCTTTTTGGTCAACGGTCGCAACGATACTATTATTAATCCATAATTCCTTTTTAACCTTTGCGTTCCCCTGTTTCTCAAGAGCTTCTAATGCCTGTTTGATTCCTTTCTGGGAAGCCTTTGCTCTGGATTCTAAGGCTTCTTTCACAAGTTTAGCCCGTTCTGCTCTCGTTTTGCCTTTGCTTTCTTTATAAAGTGCATGAAAGTTTTCCTGCTCTTTTAATTGGATAATGACATCGACCGGTTTGTTTTCATCTAACTGTTGGGTAATCTTTTCGTCTACTTTTGGCGGGGAGTTGGTTTTCTTAGGAGCTTTCGAATTTTGAAGTGCCGGTTCAAAACCGATTCCTGAGAGTAATGAGGCGAGCTCGTCTGAAGATTTTTCTGATACGGATTCTTCATTTAATGCCATTTGCTCACGTTCTTTTTCGATTTGAAGCTCGGATGGCTTTTCATTCTCGTCATTCGCATTCGTTTGAATCATCCATCCCGGATGAAATAGCGCAGAAAAAAATATGAGCATGCTAGAAACGATCGACAGCAGTCTCTTCCTTTGATATTTCTTAATCATCATCACCCCTCCATGATCCTTTTTGGGATAGAAACCATCGCAAAAAACATATACGCCTGCACTTAACCCTGAAAACAAAAAATCTCTGAAAGCTTTCCGCCGTTACAGCGGGACCGAAGCAGCTTGATGGGCCTGACGTTTGATCCAGAAGAATCCGGAGCCATTCAAGTTATTTGAATGTTTATCATTCTTAAACCATAAAAAAATTCCTTCTATGATCGAAGGAATTAAGCCATTGGTAATGTATAAAATTGGGGGATTGGTAAAAAAGTTGCAGCGCATGAAGGATAGAAAATAAGACTACTGTAATATCGGCCAGAAGATGGTTTATGCTGAAAACAACCTGACTGTGCCATCCATCAAAGATGATTTTTGAAACCCCTTCCGCATTAAAACTTGATGATGTCACCGGTACTGACATCGACGGCAGAGGAACAATCGATTTTCCCGCACAAAATATATTGCTGTTCATCTCGATGATAAACGTATACCGGCTTGAGTTCCAGTTCCGGCTTTACCTTTTTCCATGCTTCCTCGATTGTCATCTTCGGGGATGGAACATGTTCAAAGTCTTCATATGCCTGCTGAAAGGCCCCTGTGTCCATGTAATGGAGTACGGAAAACGTTTCCGGGTCGATAATCATGATAATCTTGCGGCTAAACAGTTTCCGATCTGGCTGAACGGGTTTCACCACAGCTGTAATATTTCCTCTGTCCCGGTACAGTTTCACCAGTTTCCATTTTCCTGATTCGTCTGAAAATGCCTCCCGCATCACATCTGTTACGGAAACCAGGCATTCTTGTCTTTCGTTGTCTGTCAACGGGGTTAAATCTGGATGAGGCTCACGGGCAACCGCCTGTTCAAAGGAAAAATGAGGTTCAAGGACACTTTTTCGACTCGTAAACGGCTGTTGAATCGGAGTATCCCAGGACAGAAGCTCATCCATTTGTATACAGGACTGATCGTCCGGGACAAACAGGTTTTTTTCCTGATTGGTGATCAATACGGCCTCTTTCAGACCATATAGCGGAATCCACTGTTTTCGTTTAATCATGGGATATTCAAAATATTGAAACTGCTCATAAGCTATATCCAGGACTTCTTCTAATTGAAGGGTGAAAGGTTCCTTCTGGACAAGATCTTCATCCGGGTATGATCCTGTTACGGAAAACAGGACGAGTTCACCCTCAGAATTAAAGGTTACTTCAATCGTCCCTCCACCATATACACGAACACCGTTCAGACACTCTTGAAACACGTACGATGAACCAGATTGACTTTTTAGGTGAAATTGTTGGTTATGTATGAGTCCCGTCAGCTCTTCAATCCAGCTTATGACTTCTTCGATCTCTTCCGGATTGATGCCAGTCGGTTCTGCAAAGGACTTGCCTTCCACAAAAACCAGCCGTTTCAATTTGTCCGAATGAAGATTGACTTCAACAACAGCCGCTCCCTCAGGTAAGGTTTCCCCATCCCGAACACCTTCTTCATGATCAGGAATCCATTCTGTTGACAAAATATATTCGGTTTCACAATGGGCAGTGACATACCGGTAAATGTCATAAGAATGAAAGCGATACTTGTCGAGTCCGTACCGTTCTTTTATTTGTTCCATCCTTTCCTTTACTTTTGAATTCATCCAGACTCCTCCAATCTTAACCTTTTTCACTCAGCCAGAGAGATTGTGCTTCCTTCCGGGATAAATTGAAGGTTTCCTTCAAATATTGATGCAGTGGGATCGATGTTTTATGATCTGTCCATTTTTGATAGACACCGATTAATCCACTTATATCCCGGTCAAAAAAATGTTCCACAAGCATGTAAATGACCCTGGTGCTTCTCCAGTAATCATAAAAAGCTGCAGAATATTCCTGGTTCTGTCCTCCCCTGTAGCCGCATGCGCCAAACCGGTTTAAGGTATACTCCCCATATTTATGTCTATAAGCTTCTATCAGGTATTGCTCTACTTCCATAATGGAATCAAATTTTTCACGTGACAACATGAACCTTCTTGGCAAATAAAAACACATCCCCTCCTCGAACCACATATTTTCTTCATCTATTTCATCAAAATCATCATGAAACAGATCGGCATGATGGGTCAGTTCATGTGCAGCAATAACAGCGATATCGTCAAGGTCTAACTGACGGGAATAGTCAATCGCCTGAACCACGTCCCCTGCAGAATCTAAAAATATCGTTTTCCATACATCCAGTAACGGGGTAATATGGATTAAATCCCTGGATGTATAAGCAGGTAGAGGAATGGTTGAATAGATTTCCGTCGCAGATGACCAATCGTGAAACACATAACCCCTCGGCTCCTCATAGGATGTTAATTTCTGTAATGATCGACCATACTGCTCAACCTTCTCGATTATTTTCCGACCATTTGCTTCAATTTCTTCCGCTCTATTTATATCTGTTACCGAAATCGCATACTTCATCATATCATCCCGCTATACTACAATATTTTGCAAATACACCTTCATTTTACCATATTTAGAAACAATGGGTTCTCCGCAACAAAATGTGCTTGATTCTTCCTCTATCGTATGATTGCTTTCAAATGCTAGGCTGGTTGCTGACATTCCATGCGAATACGCAT
>NZ_SMAN01000037.1 GCF_004342905.1 Melghiribacillus thermohalophilus
TCCTTTCTATTGGTTTTGGTTTGGGTTACTATTAACAATAGAGGAAGATTCTGCATTTTTCAATTTTCAGCACACTTCATTGGGGAGAGCCATAAAACGAGAAAGAATCCAATGAATAGAAATGAAATAAAACCACGTTGCATTCTATATGTTTTCTTCATATAATCCACATCCTACTATCGTGGTTCCGCCCCTTGTCAGGGGCGGTCACAGGAATAAAAGCGTATTTATTGATAGGAAGGGAACTTACTGTCCTTCGTTCTTTATTTTGGTTGAACAATGTCTACATCATTTGCTTTGACAGAAAGTTCACTCATGAACGTTCCGTAAACACTAGCTGTCGGATTCACAAATGTGATTTTACTGAACTTTTTATACTCTTTTGGAGGTTTAGGCACCTTTACAATAACTTGCTCACCTGCATTAAGATCAGGTGCTACATCTGCCCCTTTGTATTCTGTTCGATCAGTTGCAATTACTGTTTTATACTTAGTGCCTACGACTTTAGGATTCTTTCCGTCCGCATCGTATTCTAGCCAGTCCTCATGTGACATCACTCGTACGTCCTTGTCTTTGAAAAATGCCTCACAGTCAAAGCGATTGAACTCTCGTAGTTTCTTCATCTGAAACTTTCATCCTCTCGATATCTTTTTGAAAGCATTGCGCAATTAACTTTCTAATTCAATTGTAAGGCATCTGATTTTCTATAACTAATGAAGAAAAATGCTATAATGGCTGATATAATAGCGTTATTTATTGTGAGGGGTGAATTTAAATGTGGATATTTACTAAAGAGGAAGAATTAAATTCTGAACAAATAAAAGAATTGAAGAATCAATGGTTCACTATGGAAGAGGCAATTGAGGAATTATCATTTGACGGAAAAAATTATTCAGAATCATCTTTTCGCAGAGATGCAGCTAAAGTTAATACTAATAAAGAGTTTGCCCAAATTGGAAAGCCTATTGTAAAAGAGGAGAAATTGGGAGGTAAAGGGCGACCAAGAAAAGTGTATAATCGCGCATTTGTTGAAGCACTTCGAACATTTGCAATAAGCGATTCTTATAAACAAGTCGAGGAGGAACCTATAGAATTCTTTATAAACAATGAATGGAAAGACATGATTAAAGGTAAATTCCAAAAAACATTGAAAGACTATAAAGTTGAACAAAACTACATCAATATCATTGTTGAAGAACTTTTAAGTATAGTTAATGATGATATTATACAAAAATGCAATGCCTTAGTTGGACAAAATAAATTATTAGTACATCAAAATAAAAAATTAGAAGATACCAAAGAATATTATATTGCTTTACACCGAGGTGTTGAAGAGAACGCAAATGTATTAAATAATATTGCCAATCATATAAAAAACGATATTTCCGAATCCTCGTCAGCGTTAAGTAGAAAAGAGGTTTATCACTTGGATCAAACACTTAAAGTAAATAACAAGTTAGACGAGATACTGAAATTATTGCAGGGAACTAATAAGCGATAGGTTTTAAAATAGATATCTTTATTAATTTTCCTTTTCAGCTCCCCTAATTATAATCTTCTAATTCGTCTAATATGCAGAGACGAATTATCGATTATGTAAAGGGTCTGCGTTCTTCGGATGTTATGGGTCAGTCAAGTAGGATAAGGGTGCGTAAGAAAGCAATTAACGCTTTTTAACGCACCCTAATTCATTGGGCTTCCCCAAAACATATACGAATCACTTGATAGCTTTGCTACTTACGCCACTTGACATTAATCGATGCGAAGATTCTTTCTGTGGTGACCAAAAAGGTCAAAAAATAATAGAGAGGTTGATCTAGATGGAAACCATTATAGAGATTGTACGCATTGAACAAGTAGTTCGAGAGGCAGAAGAAGGAGTTAATTACATTATTCGTAATCCAGAAGATGGAGCAAAGATAGCGTCTCGATTTATTGGTCATGATGATCGTGAAGTGTTTTTTGTTATGTGTTTAAATACGAAAAATAATGTAAGCGCAGTTCATCGTTGTCATGTTGGTTCATTGAATGCCTCACTCGTTCATCCGCGCGAGGTGTTTAAATCAGCAATACTTAATAACGCCGCAAGCGTGATTTTAGCCCATCAACATCCGAGTGGTGATATTACACCATCGATGGAAGATATTAACGTTACAAAAAGATTAGTCGAAGCTGGAAAGTTACTAGGCATCGAAGTGCTCGATCACTTAGTAGTAAACAGTGATAACAGTTTTACTAGCCTGAAAGAAAGAGGCTATATTTAAAAGGGAGAAACAACTCCCTTTTTTCTTCATGATATATTTGTAGTTGTTATTTGATAAATTAGGCAGTATGATTGTTAGTATGAAGATTCCAAATGATCTTTTTTCCAGCAAAAGGGCCCGTTTGTTTAAAAGGGAGGGAGTAATGTGGTCGTAAGTAAGATCGAATATTACGAAAAGGAATCAGTGTATTTTAATCCATTCGAACATTTTTCGAAGCGTATTATGGAAATGGCAAATAAATCGGAATATGGAACAAAGATAGCATCTAAGTGGAGCCAAGTTGTCAACCAGTTTTTAATCGATGAGATTTATCCAGCAGTTCATCCAATTGGGCAAGAGACGTTTTCCTTATATAAAGAATTTCCAACAGGGGTGTTTGAATACGCTTTATATATAGATGGAGCAACCTCACTTATTAAAGAAAATAGTATTACTCCTGTAATCTATGAGCCATCCAAAATTATAGCATCAGTTGATGAAGGTAATATAAATAAAGATACAAGTAATATAAAAACTAATCATAAAAATCCTGTAATGGTACTTCAAAGTCAGTACCTAACCGAGAACAAGCCACATTGTATCAATGGGAATCATAGAATATTTGAGGCATATCGCCAAAACAAGGAACAAATTGAAGTATATGTATTTAAAGAACTTGAATTCATTCCTTTCTTCTATGATGTTTGGAGTAAAGCTATGTATTTTTTAGAAATCGATTATAATAACGTAATCAACAACGAAAGAAATCACCTAAAAGAAAACAATGATGCCTTTGCATTTAATTTTAATTAATAAATAATATTGATAAACCTATATCCCCCAGGGTTTATCTGTTTGAGTTAAGGAGCCATATAAGATGATTAGTCCAATTTAAAAACCCTCATTTTTATACGCAAAAAAGTTTAATTTGGGGGATATTAATATGAATAAAAACTTTTCATTATTACTAACAGGACAGTCACTTGCAAATATTGGTGATGTCCTCTATATGGTAGGTATTATCAGTGCGATTTTTGGTTTAACAGGATCTGCTACAGCAGCGTCTTTTGTACCATTTACTATAACAACATCAATGTTTGTGTCCAATCTATTAACACCTTTATTGATTGAAAGAGTGAACTTGAAATGGTTATTGGCAGGTTCACAATTAGGAAAAACAATCCTGATTGTTGTATTAGGGTTATTATTAACTGGATTGTCGGAAACAAACTATTATTTTATATTCCTTATAATATCTGGTGTTGCATTGCTCGACGGATGCGCTAAACCAATAATGCATTCAATGATACCGCAATATGTGAATTCAGATAAGCTAGTACAAGCAAATGGAATAGCTGAAACCGTATTCCAAACTATCCAAACAGTTATGTGGTTTGTAGGGAGTTTGTTTTTGGTACTGACGAGTCCCCAACAAATTGTTTGGATCGTTACTATTCTATTTGTAATATCAAGTGTTTTGTTATGTTTCCTTGAAAGTGTTGACCAACAGGAAGAAGAAGCACAAAAAGGCAAATTGGATCAGATTAAAAAGGGTTGGAACGACTTATTATCTACCCCTGTGTTACGAAAAATAGCGGTAATGGAGATATTAGAAACCATAGCCGGAACCGTTTGGATTGCTGCTATTTTATATGTGTTTGTTAATGAGGCACTACAAGTTGGCGAAGAATGGTGGGGTTTTATTAACGGCTCCTTCTTTTTAGGGTTAATAGTCGGAAGTATATATTGTATAAAGTATTCTGCTGTGGTGGAAAAAAATCTAAGTAAACTAATTTTAATTAGTTCCTTATTTAGTTTTGTGATGACAATTCTGTTCGGCGTAACTAGCGTTCCAATTATAGCTTTACTACTTTCCCTTGGAATTGGAATATCTGAACAAATAAGGGCAATTCCTTTGCAAACAATAATCCAGACAAGTATTCCAAAGAAAAAATTAACTACAGTTTATACATCCTTAGGAGCTCTATCAACAGGTGTATTCGGAGTGGCATCTCTTGTAATGGGAATATTGGCTGACTTGGTAGGAGTTAGAAGTGTTTTTCTGGTTTCAGGAGTGTTGCTTGCTATCGTTACCGTGATTGTATATAGAGATAAACATTTGTTTGTTCGAAATATAGTGGAGTAAAACGTAATAGTGTGGGTTTCAGGATTATTGTAAGCCCACACTATCACTTTTATAAAAAATGAATATCTGCAATTATGGTGCGGTTTAAGAGAATAAAGGTTATGCCTCAATCAGGCGATATTGTAGGACAAACAACGCCCAGAATTCTGGAAGGCAAGTAAGTAGTGTATTCAACTAACATCTATCATGCTGGTGCAAATTGGTTCAAGTAATGTCAATTTCAATCCTTTTCCATACATTTTTATCCATATAACAACTCCAAAAACGTTGATATAAATGGATTGTAATGTATTCAATATACTCAGAATATATCTGTATATTTCTCAAAACGTTAATCAGTCTGGACAATGCTTCAAACCCTCTTTGCCGTACAGTGGCAAAGAGGGTTTTTCTTTTTTCGTGAAGCAGGAGTAGTGTAGTTCCCCCGCTGAATCGTATTCATTCTCTGCTGAAATAGGAAATCGTCCAAAAACAACGAGGTGAATCGTCCACCACCTGTTTTCATAAGGGGTGCGATTCATAGTGATTATACAGACAATGAAGGAATAGATGGTAAGCCAGCTGCAAGAGACTGGCATTCATGAACGGTTATTCCTCCTCTTTTTGTTCCAGAACCTGTCTCTTTAACGAATCCAGGTTATCCCGAAATTGTTCAATTTCTTCCTCTGTTAACGTCTGATCCCCGTAACGCACTTTTTGGTATATACTTACACTTTCGGGGGAAAAGCCGATTCGCGCAAACCATTCTTCAATGGTTTCTGAAAGTCTGCGGCCCAGACCGTGTTTTTGAGTAAACTGTTCAAATTCATAAAACCATTTCCGAACAGGATGATCGGGCTTTTGTCGAAATCGATTGCGGAATAACCCTTTCTGATGATGCCTGTTCTGTCCTTCTTTTGGGGTGAAACGCTGTAAAACCGAATGGGATTGTTCCGGAGAAGACATATAAACGGACATGCGTTTTCTATAAAAATAAACGAAAACGCCAATAATGGCCATCACCATAAGAATCACCCCGGCTATTTGCAAGTAATCGATGATTTGCCAGGACGCTTCCCCCTGATCGATCGAACCGGGGTTTTCTAATACAGGGTCTCCAGGTTCCTCATATTGAATATTCAAATCCGTGCTGGAGGAAGAAGGTTCCTTTTGATAATCATCCAGTCCGAGAAGCGCATACAACTGCTCAGCGAGCCATCCTGCCGTCATGAGAAAGAACCCGACGAGAATCGATACACCTTTTTTGACCGGATCAAAAAGAACATAAGTAAGAACGCTGAAAACCACAAATACACCTGTCAAAAGCAGGGGAATTTTGCTCAGATGCAGCTCTTTTTCAGGATCGGCTCTGTAAATCATCGTAAGGTGTTTAAGCATATATCCAAAAATGATTAAAGCAAATTGAATGGTACCGAGCAAAATCAGAAGGCTCTGCCCGGTAAACATATATTCGATCACTGCTACTGTCATCGTTAGGGAAAGCAGTCCTCTTTCATTCTCCAGATCTCCATGCATCATGTGAACAACCCACCGCCAGCCAATAAAACCGGAAGTAGCCAGAGACAGCAGGAGTGGATACTGAAGAATGAACAACAGAAACAGTCCGAGGAAAATGGCTGATGCCATGACAGGCATGTACGTTCTGATTTTTTCCGCAAATAAAAAGAAAAGGGATGAAGCGGTAAACACTGTCAAATAACTCCAAAACGGACCGGTTTCTTCTGATGGCAGATAGAAGGGAATGATGAAAAGGTATAGAAAAATACCTTCCCCAATAAATTGATAGATCCGGCTGATGGTGAGATTAACGTTGAGCATACCGATCGCCTTCCTTCAGGGATTCCGTCAGTACAGGGCCGTTTTCGGTTTCCTGCAGGACGAGTATTCCCATTCCGTTTTGCTGCCATTTACGCAAAAAGGTTACATCTTCGTCGTCTACCTTGCCCAGCACCACAATCCTTTTCGGGTGGTTTAGCGTTTGATCGATTTTGTGCAGAAGACTGGAAAAGGGCATGAGCATGGCGGATGGCTTCAGTCTCGCCAGAAGATCGAGAGACTTTCGTAAATGACTTTTTCCCTGTCCTTCATGTAAATAATAAAAATAAGGAGCCTCACCTATTTTTCTAGCGTTAATCATCAGCTCAAAAGGCTGATTTTTTTCGGTTAATGTATGACAGATATATGTAGCATAAGACAGCAGTTTTTCCAGCTCTGATGTGACGTAGGCATTTCCGAGGCGGCTTTTGCTGCTGATGTTAATCAAAATGGACCAGCTGTGATGCCAGGTTCGTTCGTATACTTTCGTTTGCAGGGTCTGTTTTTTGGCTGATGCTTTCCAGTGGATGCGGTGAAAAGGATCTGACTGGACATAGTCCCTCGTGCCGGAGGGATTTAATACATTTTCAAACGGTGAGTAAGGTGTTCTTTCTTCCCCGGGTGTCAAATATAATTGCTCCTTTAAGCCTGTTACAGGAATAGGTTCCGGGTAAACGATGATTTCCGTTTGAAACAGACGGTTATACGTTAAGCTGATGGACCGGGCATTTAATGGATGGGGAAAGTCGTATCGAATGTTGGTAAACCTGGTAGTCCCCCGTGACTGTGCCTTGATTGGAATAGGCATCTGTACGTTCCCTTTTCGCAATATCGACAGAGGAATATTGTACGTCACATCACCATGGTGTCTGGTCTGTTTTTCAAGGCTGCTCGAAACTTCCTGGCCAATTCTAAAAGATAGGCGGCCATTGATAATCGGAAGGAACGATTCATTATGTAGCGTCAGCTTCACATCTGTTTGCTGGCCGGGAAACAAACGAATAGTCCGTTTTTCGTTCGTGAGCGTGAGACGTACCCCAATTTGTTTATCGTAATAACGGCTGATCAGGACGAAGGCTAGTAACAGGCTGATGATCAGAAACAGAAGCGGGAGCCGTAAAAGGAGGGCCGGAATGACAGCGATTAACAGAAGCACGGAAAAGGCCTGGTATAATGTTTCGTGATCTGGTCCAAATTCCTTTTTCCAGTTCATGCTTCCACTTCCCCGGCTTCTACGGGAACTTCGACCTGACCCAGCACGTCTTCTATGAGGTCTTCCATATTTCTCTGCAGAGAAGCTTCCATTGTCAGAATCAAACGGTGTACAAAAATATAAGGCGCCAGCTCCTTGACATCGGAGGGATTGACATAGGTTCTCCCTTTGATGAATGCCCTGGCCTGACTGGCCCGCATCAAAGCCAGCGCCCCCCTTGTACTGATTCCAAGCTCAATATCGGGATGATGTCGGGTTGCCTCAACCAGACTTAGCAAATAATCCGTTACTGCTTCCGATACATTGATTTGGCGAACTTTCTGCTGGAAGTTCAAAATATTCTCTGCTGTTAAAACAGGTTTTAGTTCCCTAAGCGGCTCCTGCAGGCGATAGGTGGTTAAAATCGACTTTTCCGCTTCCCGATCCGGATAACCCATATGGACTTTAAACAAAAACCGGTCCAGCTGGGCTTCCGGGAGGGGAAAAGTTCCATGGCTGGATTCAATGGGGTTCTGGGTAGCCATCACGAAAAACGGCGGCTCAATCGCGATGGTTTTTCCGTCAATGGTCGTTTGCATTTCTTCCATCACTTCAAGAAGGCTGGACTGGGTTTTCGGGGTAGCCCGGTTGATTTCATCAGCAAGAAGCACATTGGTTTGAACCGGTCCGATTCGCCATTCAAATTCCTGGGTTTTTGGGTTGAAAAACTGAATACCCGTTACATCACTCGGGAGCACATCCGGCGTAAACTGAATTCGGTTAAAATCCCCTTCAATAACTCTGGCAAAACTCTTCGCAAGCTGCGTTTTTCCCGATCCTGGTACACTTTCTAGCAAAACGTGACCTCTGGCCAGCAGTGCGATGAACAGCATGTCGATGATATCGTCCTGACCAATGATGACTCGTTGAATTTCCTGTTTCGCTTCAGATAGTTTTGTTATCGAATCCATGAAAACATGCTCCTTTGTCAATGGTTTGATACCATTCTAACAAGAGCGGACGCAAAATTCATTAGTTTTTCGAAAATATGGAATAAAATGTATAAGAATGACACAACCTTTTTAGTGTAATCATAACATAAAAGAGCCCCTTGTCCCATATAATGGAACGAGCGGATAAAAGGGGAGTAGAATGATGCGCAAAGGATTGTTTGTTGTACTCTGGTTATGTGGATTTTTTATGCTTATTTATTTAATACAGTATCCGATTCAAACCCAACCGGCATGGGAAACCTGGTCTCTTCCATTAACAGGGAAGGTAATCGTGCTTGACCCCGGACATGGCGGTCCGGATGGAGGGGCCGTGAATTCAGACGGGACTGTCCTGGAAAAGGATGTCGCTCTTGAAACCTCTCAGATTTTGCGTGATTTTTTGCAGCAGGCCGGAGCAGTAGTGTTTATGACAAGGGAAACAGACACGGATTTAGCGGACGAGGGCACCAGTGGACTGTCGAAAAGAAAGGCTGAGGATATTCGCCGGAGAGTTGAGTTTATACAGGAAAAAAACCCGGATTTTTTCCTCAGCATTCATTTAAATGCCATCGGTTCATCCCGGTGGAACGGAGCCCAGACCTTTTATTATCCTGCGATGGATGGTAGTGAGCAGCTGGCCAAGCTGATCCAGTCAGAAATACGCCGGAATTTGAACAATACGGAACGGGAAGCCCTTGCCATTCATCAAGTGTTTTTGCTCAAACATGCCAGTAAACCAGGTGCACTGGTGGAAATCGGTTTCTTGTCTAACCCCCATGAAGCAAGACTATTAGAAACGAGAAATTACCAGCGAAAGATGGCTGCTGCGATTTATGAAGGTATTTTGCGCTATGTCACAGAAGGGAAAGGGCCAGACACGAATCATCAGGCCGAGGGACAAAATGAGGATTAATGGACTTGAACGGGCAAGAGCATATTCATTAGAAAAGATGGCAGATATGTTATACTAGTCCTGGTAGGAATCTTAAAAGGACGGTGACTCAATGTGCTGACAAAAGAAAAAGTAACGGAACTGTTAAACAAGATGAAAGACCCATATTTACATAAAACATTTGAGGAAACGGGTGCCATACAAGACATTAAAATCAAGGAAGATAAAAATCATGTAAGTATAAAATTGGGGATTGGAAACCCTAATTCTGCTGAACAGATGCAGCTTCAGCAGGAAATCGTCAATAAACTGAAGCAGGCCGGTGCAGCTACAGTTGGGCTGCGTTTCACCAAACTGTCCGATGAGGTCATGAAAAAATTTGAGGCAGCTGCGAAGAAAAAGCAGGAAGCAGAACTGCTTGGGACAGCAGATACGAAATTTATTGCTGTAGCGAGCGGAAAAGGCGGAGTCGGAAAATCTACCGTAACGGTAAACCTGGCAGTAGCTCTTGCCCGTCTCGGCAAAAAAGTGGGCATAGTGGATGCAGATATTTATGGTTTTAGTGTACCGGATATGATGGGTATTGAACATCGCCCCCAGGTAAGAGGTGAAAAAATTATTCCTGTGGAACGCTTTGGGGTAAAGGTAATTTCCATGGGGTTTTTTGTAGAAGACAATTCGCCTGTCATCTGGCGTGGACCAATGCTGGGAAAAATGCTTACAAACTTCTTTAAAGAAGTGGAATGGGGAGATCTGGATTATTTATTGCTGGACCTTCCGCCGGGAACGGGAGATGTAGCACTGGATGTTCATTCTATGCTGCCATCCAGTAAAGAAATTATTGTAACCACCCCGCATCCGACCGCAGCATTTGTGGCAGCCCGGGCTGGTCAGATGGCTTTGCAGACGGAACATGAAATTCTTGGCGTTATTGAAAATATGGCGTATTTTGAAAGCCGGGTTACCGGTCAAAAAGAATACGTATTTGGCCGCGGCGGGGGAGATAAGCTTGCTGAAGTATTAAAAACAGAGGTACTTGGCCGTCTGCCCCTCCAGCAGCCCTATGAAGAGGAAGATGTATTTGCCCCCGGTGTTTACCAGGAGGACCACCCGACAGGAAAAATCTTTTTATCCATTGCTAACAAAATTACGAAAAAATATTAAGGATTAAAAGGCTGTTTCCTTTACGGGAGACAGCCTTTTGTCATCAGATGGAAGAAGGGCTGGGCTTTATCTTTATTCATTTTAAGAACCACCATCACCGCCTCCTTCTTGACCCTGCTGTTCCTGCTGTTGCTGCTGATTCTGGCCCTGTTGCTGTCCTCCCTGTTGCTGCTGTTGTCCCTGCATTTCCTGAGCGGCCTGTAGCAGTGCTTTTGTCATCTCTGCTTTGAATAGAGGACTGTTTAACGTTTCCTGGATGGTTTTTTCCAGGTGAGAACGAAATTCCTGGCTCTGAAGAATTTCCAGCATTTGATCGGTCATCTGCGGGTCCTGAAGAATATCAAGCATCATTTTCTGATACTCGGCATCTTTCATCAGGCCTTTCAGCAATTCTTTCTCCTGTTCCTGAACCGCTTTTGTATAGCTTTCTACAAAATCTGGGTCTTTAAATAATTCCGTCCAGAATTGTTTTCCCTGGTCTGAGGTTAGAGTTGTCTGAATAGCATTCTGAACTTCACTGGACTCGATGGTTAATTGTTGCTGCATTTCTTCATCGGACATAATTTCCGTAAGGGCTTTTTTCCCTTCATCGGTTTTTATAATATCAACGACCATTTTTTTCGTGGTCTCATATTCGGCATTTTCACCCTGTGAGGCCTGATTGCCTCCACATCCACTTATGATTAAAAAAATAATGGTAAACCCTAACAACCATATCTTTTGCATATCGAACTCCCCTTTATAAGGCGTCTATTTGTTAATATGGAGTGACAGGGAAAAAATATGTCTGGTTAGTTAAGGAAAAAAGCCTGTAATCATGGTAAAATACCAGAGGACAGCCAATGAATTTAGGAGGATGCAAGGTGACTACTAAAAAATGGGTGAGACTGTTCTTTACGACACTGTTTATCGGAGGTTTCGTCACGGCCGTTGTCAGTTTTTTTGTAAAACCGGAATCATATACAGCTTATTTAGATCCCTTTAATATGTGGGAGATTTTTGGAGCTATCATATGGTTTATGGCAATGGGATTTACATTTAGTGTTATCAGCCAGATGGGCTTTTTTGCTTATTTAATGTTGAATCAATTAGGATTAGCCATGTTTCGGAGTATGTGGAACCCCATCCAGGTATTTTTAATTCTATTTACACTGTTTGACCTTGTATATTTCCGGTATATCGGGGCAGAAGGGAACGTATCCCTCTTCCCTTATGTGATCACAGCACTCGTTATTTTCGTCTATGGACTTGCTGTATCCTATGTGAAGGCCAAAGAAACCAGTCAAAAGGCGTTTGTCCCGGCATTGTTTTTTATGGTCGTTATCACGGTGATTGAGTGGGTTCCGGGGTTACGCACGAATGATCCGGATTGGATTTTGCTTATGATTGCAGCACTTTTAGCTAGCAATACGTATCAATTGCTGATTTTGCACCGTCTTGTAAAAACGGATGAAGATCAAGCTGAAACGGCAAAACAATCGTAAGAACATGCGGGGATTAGACGGTTAGGGAAGAAACTCCCCCACTCCCGGGGGAGTTTTTTCCATTCTGTACTGGGATACCAGAAAATCCAGTTTATTATTTAACGGGTTCGCTTTCGGCTTTTCCGCTGGAGACCAGTTCAGAAATGGTAACAAACTCCAGCCCTTTTTTCTTAAGTGCCGGAAGTATTTTTGTCAGAGCCTTGTCCGTTTGTTTAACAGCATCCGATGCGTGCATCAAAATGATGTCTCCGCCTGATGTTTCCTCCAGAACGCGCTTTACGATTTTCTCCGTTCCAGGGTTTTTCCAGTCTTCTGGATGGATGCTCCAGTGTACAACCTTATAACCCATATTTTCTGCAGCTTTTAACACTTCTTCATTAAAATGACCGCTCGGAGGCCTCAGCCACTGGGTATTGTATCCTAACTTGCTGAACGTATTCCGCGCATTTTGCAAATCTTTTCGGACTTCACTCAACTCCTGCTTTACATAACTTTTATATTCATATCCAAGTGATCCGATTTCATGGTTTCCTTCATTTATCTCCTCAAGAATGTCCGGGTGACGTACAGCCCATTCACCGCTGACAAAAAAAGTAGCCTGTACATCATTTTTCTTTAACACATCCAGAATGTCATAAATCTTTTCCTGTCCCCAGCTGATATTAAAGGTTAAGGCCAGTTGTTTTTCTGATTTGCTGTTTTTTAATAATGCACCCGGATCGTCCCTTGAAGAAAAAACCGAAAATGAACTTTTGGTTTCAACCCAGATAAAAATAGCTGTAAAAAGCGCAAGTACAATAATCATGAACCACTTTTTCCATTGCTTGAATTTGAAAACAAAGAATACATTCAACAGTATTCCCTCCCTGACATTCGTTATTATATGACTATGTACAGGCACAGAAGGATATGAGAATGAAGGTATATATAAGGGGATTTTCTGGTTTTGTGAAGGTAACCTGTCAAAGTAGAAATTTTCCTTAATAGCGTCGGCAAAGTTCATTGTTCAGCCATCAAACACTTCCTCCGTTCTCCTTAATAAAAAATGGCGAATTAGGAAAAAATGAAAAACAAATCTGTTACAAGGAGAATAAAGGATGCACGGCATGATTTTAAACGATATAGAGAAAAAAGAACTTGAATATTTGCTGAAACGAGAAATGGATGAACTCATTCATGACTTAAATAACCGCTATCTGGAACATATCGTAAAGCGCTCTATACAGGAACGGTATGAAATTTTGTTTCAATTATTTAAACGGTTTGCGTCAAATGACGATTGTATCCGTTACCTTCCATCCCGCTATTTCCCCATGTCCTCAAGAAGGAAATAGTCAAACCGGGATAAATGTGGTATGATTGCGTTTGGAAATTTCTTAAATAGGAGTGTAAAAGGAATTGGGTTCCATAAAGGCAGTCATATTTGATTTAGATGGTGTGATAACAGATACGGCAGAATATCATTTTTTAGCCTGGAAAAAGCTTGCGGATGATCTGGATGTACCTTTTGACCGTGAATTTAATGAAAAACTGAAAGGAATTGGCCGGATGGAATCTCTGGAGCTGATTCTTGAAAAATCAGGGAAAACGTTTTCGGTTGAAGAAAAGGAAAGGCTTGCATCACGTAAAAATGAGCATTACCGAACCCTTATTCAGAGGATTACTCCGGATGATTTATTGCCCGGCATTCGAGGTTTTATAAAAGAAATCAAGAAAGAGGGGATAGTTACAGGGCTTGCTTCAGCGAGCAAAAATGCCCCCTTTGTCATCAAGCGGCTCAAGATTGAGGATCTGCTAGACACAGTTGTCGATGCCACTAAGGTAGAAAAAGGAAAACCGGATCCAGAAATCTTTTTAACAGCGACAAAGCAGTTGGGAGTTGAGCCGGCGAAATGTGTCGGTGTGGAGGATGCAAAAGCGGGCGTCCAGGCGATTAAACGTGCAGGAATGTTCGCTGTCGGCATTGGGGATCAGAATACCCTTTCAGAGGCGGACTGGATTGTATCTGCACCAGCGGAACTTTCATTACATGAGTTATATCAGCGGTATCAAAATTCCAATTGAGATGCCCATTCATGCGAAATTCGTTATTCAATTTGTTTACTCAAGCCTCCCCTTAATGTTAGATAGGGGGGTTTTAATTATTTTCAAAAAGGGTTATTTTACTAGTTGATAAGAAAAAAAGATTATGCTATATTACATCTTGTGCCACAAAGTCATAAAAAGCTTAAATAAGTGTGACAGGATATTTTTTTGAAAAAAATGTTGACTTTGATTTGGTGTATGATATAATATACTTCGTCGCTGCGAAAGCGACGTTATTCGAACCTTGAAAACTGAACAAAACAACTTGTAACGCCAGAAGCGAGAATCAAATGATTCAAACGATTTTTTGGAGAGTTTGATCCTGGCTCAG
>NZ_SMAN01000038.1 GCF_004342905.1 Melghiribacillus thermohalophilus
GCGTATTCGCATGGAATGTCAGCAACCAGCCTAGCATTTGAAAGCAATCATACGATAGAGGAAGAATCAAGCACATTTTGTTGCGGAGAACCAATTCCATGAAAAATTGTCTGCTTTTTGCGTCCATATGAAAGACCTCCTGTTCGATCGTATTCATTAAGCACACGGTTAAAGGTATATTTTATTCGGTCAACTCCCTTCGGGGGATTTGCGCCGTCTGTTCAAACAGCCGCTGCAGTGTTTTCTGATTTACAAGCAGGTCCTGGAGGCTATATGAATCTAACACATTTAAATAAGCATTGAGTGCTTCCGAAAGAACGGATTTCAGCCTGCATGCTGAACTGATGATGCATCCCTGTTTCGATTCATCAAAACATGCCGCCTGATGGAAATCCTCCTCCGTCTGACGCACCACCCACCCGATGTTAATTTCCTCAGGGTCTTTTGCCAGACGAATGCCGCCATTTCTTCCCCGGATGGTCTGGATAAGACCTAATTTACCCAGTTCATAAACGATTTTACTTAAATGATTGGTAGAGATATGGTAAATGGATGAAATTTCCTTTATACTTGACAGCTGCCCCTTCGGTCGGGTTCCTAAATACAATAGTACTCGGAGGGAATATTCTGTAAAAGATGTTAACCGCATACCATCACCCCGGTCCTTAGCCAGTCTAATCCTACCATAATCGTAACACATTCTTAAAATATCAGTAAAACAGCCCACCGGCAACTTTGTGAACATTTTATTAAACATGTATTTTAAATATTGCTTTTTAACTTGCCCTCACTTTATAATAAACATGCATTTAAAATACATCTTATCAAAACCGGGGGGATTACCTTGTCAACAGATGTAAAAGAAAAACTGGACGCTCAAACGATCGATATCATTCAGTCGACCGTTCCTGTTCTAGAAAAACAGGGGGAACAAATCACCAAACGCTTTTATGAACAGATGTTTTCGAATCATCCTGAGCTAAAGAACATTTTTAATCAGACCCATCAAAAAATGGGGCGTCAGCCAAAAGCACTTGCTGCCACCGTTTATGCAGCTGCCAGCCATATTGAACGTCTCGAAGATCTTTTGCCGGTCGTCAGACAAATCGGGCATAAACACCGAAGTTTAAATATCAAGCCGGAACACTACCCAATAGTGGGAAAGCATTTGCTTTTAGCCATTAAGGATGTACTTGGGGAAGCAGCTACAGATGAGATCATGCAAGCCTGGGAAAGAGCTTATGATGTGATTGCGGATGTATTCATTCAGGTGGAACAGGAGCTATATAAAGAGGTTGAGAGCAAAACTGGGGGATGGAAAGGATTTCGGCGGTTTACTGTAACAAGGAAAGTGAAAGAGAGTGAAGTCATCACTTCTTTTTACTTGAAACCTGAGGACGGAAAGGAACTGGCAGATTTTCATCCCGGACAATATATTACAGTCAAATGTGACATCGACGGGGAACCTCACACGCACATGAGGCAATACAGTCTGTCTGATGCGCCCGGAAAAGATTATTATCGGATCTCTGTAAAACGGGAAGACGGGGAAAATGGAAATCCGTCCGGAATCGTTTCCAGCTATTTGCATAAAAAAGTTCAGGAAGGAGATATACTGGAAATTACAGCCCCGGCAGGTGAATTTGTTTTACAGACAGATCATGATTTACCCGTTGTGCTGATCAGCGGAGGTGTAGGTATAACTCCGATGATCAGCATGCTAAACACGCTGGCAGAACAGGACTCTGAACGAAAGGTGATCTTTATCCACGCTGCCCGAAATGGTAACGTTCATGCGATGGATCAGCATATTCGACAGCTCGCAGAACAAAACAGGCAAATTCACTATTATGTTTGCTATCAGTCACCGACTGAAGAAGACAGGGAAAACCGTCTCTTTGACAGAGAAGGATACATTGACCTTGAATGGCTTCGTTCCATTTTACCATCCAATCGAGCTGATTTTTACTTCTGTGGACCTGAACTTTTTATGAAAGCAATTTATAAAGCTCTTAAAGAATGGGACGTACCTGAAGAACAAATTCATTATGAATTTTTTGGCCCAATGGGGAATCTGGAATAGGGTGAAAGAGGGGGATGGCTCATGGAGTCAAACCGTACTGAAAAGCTATATGATATTTTGCAGGATGCCTTGAAACCGATATATGAAAAGCTTGAGCAAATCGAAAAACGACTGGATGATCTTGAAAAGAAGAAACATTAAATTACCTGTAAAGCATCATCATTCATGAAAAGCTGTCTCCATGCATGAGGGGAAAACGGGGAATGAAGGGATGTGCTCTTCAATGATAAACATGCATGGGGCAGCTTTTTTAAGATGTACATGATTAGAACATATAGATCATCATCTGGATATAGATCTGTACAATGACATAAAGCATAATGGCAAACATAAGGTTAAAACCGATCCCATTTTTATAGCTGTTTAAACCATTCGAACCGCTCAGGACAATCAGCGGTAAAATCAGCGGTGAAAGTAGAATGGAAATAGCACTTCCAGATGTAATGGCCAGTACAATTAATTCAGGCGGATATGGAAGGGAAAGACTTTCCAGAATTCCAGCGATCAATACCATGACCGTTAATGGCCCCAGACCAAAAAAACCAAGGATGATCACCATAAAAGGGAGAAAATATAACATATTCAAGAAGGGTAAATGTTCCTGCAAGCTATTTATTCCGTTCACAGCTACTTCGGCAAATCGGGTCTGATTTAATGCATCAATCAGTACCCCCGCCCCAAGTAAAATGCTGAGCTGATACCCCTGGTGAATCATATCCTTTTCCACATGGCTTTTCAATTCCTGAAGAAATTTCCCTGGTCTTTTTTTCAGCAGATAAAACACTGCGGTCCAGATCAAAACGACAAGCGGTATAGCGATCATTAATTCTATTCCCCGCCATTCATGAATGACAAGAATGGTTCCGAACAAAGTGATAAACAGGACAATAAATTCAACGGCTTTTCTTCTGTTTTCTTCATGACTATTTCCCTTTGCCAGTACGTGTTCAATCTCATTTCGTATACCAGAAGTAAAGTCGATCTGATATTTTTTCTCATCAGCCTGTAAAAACAGGAGTGAAATCAGTACCATGACGGCTGAAATGACAAGCCCCTGAAAAATGGAAACCCACAGGGATGCTTCCATGGTTTCCACAACATAAATAAAACTCGGGATACTTACTACCCACAAGACGGAAAGGGCAAACCCCCTCAGAAGGGCAGTTCCCTTAAACTTCTCCCATGCCTCCCCCGTCTCATCCTTCAAAATCATATTGACAAACTGATACATCATTGGTATCGAGCCGAACAGAAGAAAATACGCCACAATCTGAATAAAGGAAATCATCCCAACATAAAACTTTCGGCCAGTGTCCAGAAAATGATGGCCAACGTTCATGATGGCTTCCAGGTAGGGCTCATCCCGTAAAACCCAGCTGATTAATGGAATGACAATTAACAGTCCTACAATACTCCTCATTTGCAGGAAGCCGTTTCGAAATCCTTCGATCATGTTTTCGTCTGATGCCAGGAAAACAGCCACCCCGCATAAAAACAGAAAAAGGGGAAGCTTAATAGATCTTATTCCCAGATGTAAGGTAGTAAATAAGAATATAAGCAAGCCGCTGATCCACAGCAATTCAAGAAGAGGTGGAACTGGATTGAAATATGTCATTACATGCATAAAGCCATACGTCAGGATAGATAGCCTCAATCCCCATTTGATGAATGATTGCATATACAGGACCCCTATAAAGATCGTTTAAAATTCGATGATAAACCTCCTTCACCTATCCTATACGATTTATTTAAATTGTGTAATTAATTTGCTTCATGTTGCAGGAAGCTCATGAAACATAACCAAAGAGTGAAGAGAAAGCCAGGCCGAACAAAAAATTGTTAATGAATGATACATTTCCTGCCTGTATATTCCCTTCCAGCGGGGTGAATAATGCTAACAGCAAAACAATCTTCTTCTGGGGGATTTGCCATGAAGGTCCAATCGCTATGGAGCTGGTATTTTCATCTGCCTATATTCGTTCGTCTTTTATTAACGATTTTTTGTATTATGATTTTGTTTGGCGTTGTCATTTATATCCTTGAACCCCAAACCTTTTCAACCGTATTCGAAGGAATCTGGTGGGCGTTTATCACAGGCTCTACCGTCGGTTATGGGGACTATGTACCGGCAACCACAGCAGGAAAACTGGTGGGGATCGGGATGATTTTAGCTGGAGGGGGGCTGTTGACATATTATATGGTAACCGTATCATCTCAAACGGTTCAGCGTGAACAAAAATTATCCGAGGGGGCTGTTCCCTATAAAAATCAGGATCATGTAATAATTATTGGCTGGAATGAACGGTCCAGGCACATCATTGAAATGATCTGGAAGTTTCATCCTCATGAAAAAATGGTCCTGATTGATGAGAGTCTGAAAAAAATCAACTACCGAAAGGAACACATCCATTTTATAAAAGGGAACCCGACCCTTGATCATACATTACACCATGCCAATATCACCAAAGCAAAGTGTGTCATCATTACTTCTGATCAATCCAAAAACGAATTTCAGGCTGATCAACTCAGTGTATTGGCCACTGTTGCGGTAAGAGGTTTAAATGGGGACGTTCCAATTATTACAGAAATATTAATGAAAGATCAGATTGAAAATGCCAGACGGGCGGGAGCCACTTCCGTCATTCGCACCAACGATTTTATGGGTACATTATTTTTCCATGAAATATATCGGCCGAAACCAGTGAAACCGTTTGATATTATTCTGGAACAATTAGCAAGTCAGCAATACAGAGAGGATACACTGCCGGAAAAGTTTCAGGGAATCACGTTTCTGGAATGTTCCCATAAATATGCTAAAAAGGACGAGCTATTGGTTGGCATTATTCGCAATGGCAGGTTCCAGATCAATCCTCCATTTCAAATGAAACTGGAGAAAGATGACCGTGTAATCGTTTTATCCTCCTTAGGAAAGTAATGCTTTCTCTGCTGATTCAAGCACGTTCCTGCCCGCTTCCACAAACCTTTCCGGTACCGACGTATCCTGATCGACGGGATCCTGGAACTGATTTATCGATGCCGAAAAGTTCCCCGTCTGCCCTTCTTCGTCAATCCCTGTCTGAAACTGATGACCCAATATATATGGCTGTCCTACCCTTACCTCTACTCCCTGCTCATCCAGCTGCCCCACTTCGGCGGTAAATGGAATACGTAAAAAGAAATACGTTTTTTCCTGTTGGAGCTGGTAATCAAAAAAGCCATGATCATACTCCCAGCCGCCGCCAATATCAAATCCTAACGGCTTTAGTTTATTTTCCATATCTTCCAGGGAAAAAACCTGATTTGTCAATGCAGATTCTATGGTGCGCATGTGTATTCTCCTTTTTCATTTTTGTTTTATCGTATCCACGTACCGTTATTCTTAAACACAAAAGAACCCTGCCATTTTGTGACAGGGTCCTCTTAGCTTTCCTTATTTCAGCCTTTTTTCCAGCTCTTCTTTTTCCTTTTCAAAACCTGGTTTCCCTAAAAGGGCAAACATGTTTTTCTTGTAGGCTTCTACTCCCGGCTGATCAAATGGATTTACCCCCAGCAAATAGCCGCTTAATGCACAGGCCTTTTCAAAGAAATACACGAGGTAGCCAAAGGAATAAGCATCCAGACGCGGAATATGGATGACCAGATTCGGCACACTGCCGTCGGTGTGGGCGAGCAAAGTTCCTTCATAGGCTTTTTCATTTACATGATGGACTGTTTTTCCTGCGAGATAATTCAGCTGATCCAGATTCTGTTCATCCGTCTCAATAATCAGTTCTTCCCGTGGCTGTTCCACATGGAGTACCGTTTCAAATAAATGCCTGCGGCCGTCCTGAATATACTGCCCCAGTGAATGAAGGTCAGTTGAAAATCCAGCAGATGCCGGGAATATCCCTTTCTGATCTTTACCTTCACTCTCGCCGTAAAGCTGTTTCCACCATTCTGCGAAATATTGAAGAGCGGGTTCATAATAAACGAGAAGTTCTACCGATCTCCCCTTCTGGTACAGGATATTCCGAATGGCTGCGTATTGAAATGCAGGATTACTCAGATCAGAGGTTTGCAGCTCGCTGTGGGCATCCTTTGCCCCCTTCATCACGTCTTCAATTTCAATACCACTTACCGCAATTGGCAATAATCCGACAGCCGTCAGTACCGAATATCTGCCACCAACATCATCCGGAATGACAAAGGTTTCATATCCCTCTTCCTCCGCAAGCTGTTTTAACGCTCCTTTCCTGCGGTCTGTTGTGGCATAAATCCGTGTCCGGGCTTCGTTTTTGCCATATTTCTCTTCCAGGAATTTGCGAAACATTCGAAACGCTATAGCCGGTTCCGTAGTCGTGCCGCTTTTGGAAATCACATTAATGGACACATCTTTCCCTTCAAGAACATCCATGAGTTCTTTCATGTAGGTACTGCTGATATTATTCCCGACAAAAAAGATCTGCGGGTACTTCCGTTTCTTTTTTGAAAGAACGTTGTAAAAGGAGTGATTCAGCATTTCTATAGCAGCTCTCGCACCAAGATAGGAACCGCCTATACCAATGACTAACAACACATCAGAATCCTGCCGAATCTTCTGCGCAGCCTTCTGGATACGTTCAAATTCCTCTTTATCATAACGTTCAGGCAGATTAAGCCAGCCCAAGAAATCACTTCCTGGTCCCGTCTTACTGTTTAGCATTGCGTGAGCTTGATCGACTGCTGTACTCAAATACTGCCATTCATGATCTTTTATAAAATTCTTTACATATTCCGATTCCAGACGAATATGGGTCATCTTTCATTCCCTCCGCTTCTCCTTATGTCCAATACAACTCTATCGAAAGGAAATGATGAAATCAAGAAACGGATGAAAAGAAATGTATTTTTATGATTCATGCTTAAAAAACAACGTTTATTTCGTCAATTTGCCAGAAACCGAAAAAAGGTCAGCTCCATTCGCTGACCTGTGCGCCTTCCTGCCTACAGCGACATGCGCAGAATCGATTCTACATCATCTTTTTCCAATTTATGAAAGTTTCCAAATGGGCCATTGGCCATTGCCCGTTCCACCATCAGATCCAGTTTCGTATCATCGATATCATAATCAGACAGCCGTGATGGAGCCCCAAGGGCAGACCAGAATTCCCGGAGACGGTCAATCCCCTGTAATGCAGCTTCTTCATCTGATTTCCCTTCTGGATCCACCCCAAATACCCGAACCGCCATTTGCTTAAAACGTTGGGCATCCTGTTTGACATGATATTTCATCCAGTTCGGGAATAGAATTGCCAGACCACCGGCGTGAGGAATATCATATACAGCTGATACGGCATGTTCAATATTGTGAGTTGCCCAGTCTCCCCGATAACCCATTTGCAGCATGCCATTTAAAGCCATCGTTCCGGCGTACATGATGGTTTCGCGATGCTCATATGACTCCAGATTTTCCAGAAGTTTCGGAGCTGTTGAAATAATGGTTTTCAGTACCCCTTCACACATCCGGTCCTGTACAGGAGAATGGGTAGGCTGATGGAAATATTGTTCAAAAATATGGCTCATCATATCAACAATACCGTAAACTGTCTGATCTTTCGGTACTGTAAACGTATGGACTGGATCTAAAATCGAAAATTGCGGGAACAGAAGGGGACTGCCCCATCCATATTTTTCATTCGTCTCCCAGTTCGTAATCACAGCGCCCGCATTCATTTCAGAACCCGTTGCAGCCAGGGTTAAAACCGTTCCCAGAGGAAGGGCATCCTCTGGTTTTGCCTGTTTTGTCACTAGATCCCATGGATCCCCTTCGTATTTTGCTGCTGCTGCAATGGTTTTTGTACAGTCAATGACACTTCCGCCACCTACTGCTAACAAAAAGTCAATATGTTCTTTTTTACAAATATCCGCACCTTTTCTGACCGTGGAAATTCTTGGATTTGGTTCGACTCCAGACAGCTCAAAAACGTTCAGGGAACGCTCCTTTAGTTTTTCCAATACATTCTCATAAATTCCATTCTTTTTAATACTTCCGCCACCATAAACAAGAAGAACTCGATGGACATCATCCGGAATTAATTGGGGAAGCTGATCCAATTGATTTCTCCCAAAAACTAATTTAGTCGGATTATAATACACAAAATTTTTCAACGTAACCTCTCCTTTCCCGTATGTATCTACTTTCCTATTATGTAATAATCAAACAGTAAAATCAAAATTCCTGATTGTGAATATTTTTTTATCATGTGGCACAACCTAAAGTAGACCACGTATAAAAGGAGGTTCATTTATGACAACCTGGCACAGAATCGCTTTAACCATTGCCATCATTGGCGCCATAAACTGGGGACTTATCGGCTTTTTCCAATACGATCTCGTTGCTGCTTTATTTGGCGGAGGAGAACAGACCGCAGCACTGGCGAGAACCATTTATGCTATTGTTGGTATTGCCGGGTTATTTTTAATCCCGTTACTGTTTCGTGATACCGAAGAAACGTATGTGCCGCGTGCAGAACCTAGAACGAATGAATAAATCGAACAGCTTGAAGCCTCCAGGCCCCAAAAGCATTGAAAGCTCCCGGGCAGGCTGTGTCGCCATCTGGGGAGCTGAACTGGTCCGAGGGGGCCTGGCGCTGGAGCTGCCATGATAAACTGAATGATCACGCTACACTTCTTATCCTAATAAAAAAGGCTGGATATGTATATCCAGCCTTTTTTGATCAGTTACGGTACATTTCCTGACGTTCCTTTGATTGCTGAATCCATTCCTCCAGCTTATCCTTAAGGGTATTAAAACCCGCTGTTTCAGTATTTTCCTCCCGTTTAGGACGAGTTTTATCTGACTTTTTGCTTTTCTTTGGCGGTTCTTCTGTCGCACGGATGGAAAGGGAATATTTTCCTTTTTCTTCATCAATATTTAAAATTTTTACTTTTACTTCGTCACCTACGGATAAATGATCCTGAATATTTTTGACATATCCATGGGTTACTTCAGAGATGTGAACAAGTCCCTGAACCTCATCATTTAAGGCAACAAATGCACCATATGGCTTAATGCCTGTAACCTTTCCTTCAATAATCTGACCTACTTCCAACTTTTCTGCCATGATGAACAACTCCCGTTATTTTTTCGTATCTTTTCACGCAATATAACATTTTAACATAAACCCTTCATTCTAGCAAAAGAGTGATGGAATCACCTGGTTAAATTAAAAATTTTCCATGAATTGAATAAAACAAAAATTTTTTGTTGATAATAAGGAATGTAAAATCCAACTTTCTCGTATTCCCCCTGTGTAAGGCAAAGCGCACCATTAAGCGCTTTGCTTTTTTTATTTTCCACCCAGTATTGAAAAACAAATCGTCTGCCTTTCATTTTGTTCTCAATATTATGTATGATGATACTAACGAAAAAGTTGGAGGTGATTGCTGTTGGAACAATTTCAGCAAATTATAGACCGAACAGGTACACGATCGGTGAAATGGGATTTAAGGGAAAAAATATTTAAACGCAAGGATGTATTGCCGATGTGGGTTGCCGACATGGATTTCTATACGGCTGATGCTGTTAAGGATGCCATTATGAAACGGGCAGAACATCATATTTATGGATACACGGCAACGGATGAATCAGTCGCAGAAGCCATTCAGCAGTGGCTCAAAAAAAGGCATGGCTGGAATATTGATCAACAGTGGCTGACATATAGTCCTGGAGTTGTCACTTCCTTACATATTCTCGTTCAATCACTGACAGAACAGGGAGATCAGGTTATGATCCAGACTCCTGTTTATCCTCCCTTTTACAGCGCAGTAAACCATCATAACCGCACCCTTGTCAAAAACCCTCTTAAATTGGTTAACGGCAGATATGAGATTGATTTTGAGGATTTTGAAGCCAGGTTAAAAAATGGTGTGAAATTATTTATTCTTTGCAGTCCCCATAACCCTGTTGGAAGAGTATGGACGAAGCAGGAATTAAGGAATATGGCTGAGCTGTGCATACAATACGGTGCGACGATTGTCTCTGATGAAATTCACGGTGACCTGATCTACGAAGGGTATGAGCACATTCCTGTAGCATCCCTATCCGATGAAATCAGCCAACACGTGGTTACCTGTATGTCTCCCTCAAAAACCTTTAATCTGGCCGGACTTCAAGCTTCTTATCTCATCACGCGAGAAGAGAATTTGAAGAAAAAAATTGATAAAGGATTTAAAAAACAGGGGATGGGGATGTTAAACACCTTTGGCGTAACAGCACTTGAAGCAGCCTATCTTCACGGGGAGCCATGGCTCGAAGAACTGTTAAGCGTTCTTGAGGACCATAAACAGTATGTGATGGACTCCTTTCATCATAAGACCGATCAAATACAGGTTATTCAACCAGAAGGCACCTATTTATTATGGCTGGATTGCAGAAAAATGGGAATGGGGCAGGAAAAACTCAACCAGTTCATGATTGAACACGCCAGAGTGGGGCTAAACGACGGGGCTTCTTTCGGTGATGAAGGGAACGGATTTATGCGGATGAATATAGCCTGTCCGAAAAAAACCGTTGAAGAAGGGGTCTATCGAATCATCCAGGCTTTAAACTCTTATGACAAAAAGGACGGAGAATGAGGTGTTTATTCCTCATCCTTGTTTTGTTCTTCTCCAGTTTCTGCCGGATTTTGCGGATCCTGTTCCTGATCCTTTTCTTCCAGCTGAATTTTACCGCAGGCAATTCGCTCTCCTGCGTTTCCAGCAGGCTGGCTTACCCCATCATCCTGTCCGGCATGAATGATCAGTGACGTACCGCCACCAGTAAGGAGGGAATATTTGTCGTCTTTCAGAGTAGCTTTATTCGCCATGATTTCGGCATCCACCGTTCCATCCCCCTCCACTTCGATATTTGGGAGATCCCCTAAGTGGGGACCTTCCGGATGCATCAGTCCATGTTTTTTTGAGTCAGGATTGTAATGATTTCCGGCAGATTTAAAATCAGGTCCGTCGCATTCCGGAAACTCATGGACATGTATGGCATGAAACCCCGGGGTTAGACCTTCTAATTTTAACTTAATTTGAACTCCATCCGGCTGTTCTGACAGAGTAGCTGTACCCAGGGAGTCTCCTGCAGCATTATACATCTCGATTTCCAGTGGTGAACGCACCTGACTGTTGCAGGCTGAGCCAATCATTAACACCATGACCAAAGGTATGAATCTTTTCACCGATAGCAGCTCCCTTTCCTTTCTTTCCAACCATAGTTTTAACGGGAAAAGATCGTTTTAAACATATGTATCGGTGAAAGCAGAAACCCGAATAATTATTGAAGAAAATGCGGATTCAACCGGGGCTCTGATGGAAACGCATAAAAAAATCGCCGGGCCGATTTGAAGTGACCCCTGTCAAGTAGACAGGAATAAAAAAGCACACTTATGCAGCCTGAGTCCTATATTCATAAGGACTCAGGTTATTTAATTTC
>NZ_SMAN01000039.1 GCF_004342905.1 Melghiribacillus thermohalophilus
TCCTTTCTATTGGTTTTGGTTTGGGTTACTATTAACAATAGAGGAAGATTCTGCATTTTTCAATTTTCAGCACACTTCATTGGGGAGAGCCAAAAAAGTATAAAATATAAGTTGATTTTGAATTTAAAGATTATTATTAATCATGCAGAAAGACTTTTACAAAAAAAAAGAGAAAGATCTGAAAGAAAGAGAGAGGAGAAAGGTTTATCGGGCTAGGATAAAACTTATCTATATAAAAAGTAATTTACTCTCTTTCTTCTTTTAGATCTTTCTTCATTTTCAAATGGCGGTCTAACTCTTTAATCAAAGCGTCAATTTCTTCCTTTGTTATTGGCTTCTGGGTGTTTTTCGTACCATCCACCCATGTAACACCTCCCTTTCCCTGTTGTGCCTTCATTATAATACAAGGAAGAGAGGAAGCATACACCTTTCGACAAAAACAAAACATAGGTTTTTTTGAGCAGTTTTTTTAAACTTTTTAAGGGACTTTTTGCCCTAAGACAAAAAAAACAAAATAATCAAGCAAAAAAATAAACCTGCTTGGAAGCAGGTTTATTTAACTTTTTATAGGTCTCCAATTCCAATTGAATAGATTCCACCAACATTACCTTCGTCTGCAGCAATATCACTTATAGAGTTGATTCCACCAACATTACCTTCGTCTGCAGCAAATAGGCTAAGGCCGCTAAAAGAGAAGGCGAATAATCCACCAATTAATAATGTTGTTGCCAAAAATTTCTTTTTCATTATCTTAACCTCCTTTATTAAAAATATATTTTATTAATAATTAATAACTAATCCAAAATACTTTTGTAAAACTCAACTTGTCTTTTAAAATGGTACGCTGCTAATTTATATTTCCTATTCTTAAAGTAAAATTCTCCTAAAGTTTCATGAAGTTCTTTAAGATGAATATAATCTTTATGCTTTTCGAAAAACTTAATACTATCATTAAGAGTTTGAACAAAATCTTGATAATCACCTTTGTTTTTGGCAATTTTTGCTTTTAATATATTTAATAAATAGTAATCCTTCTCTTGATTACAAAATACGTATGCTTTCTCTAGAAGTTCCTGGGCTTCTTCAAATCTTTTTTGCGAGATGTAACATCCAATCATTGAATAGTAAGATGATACTATATATCTTTGACTATTCTTTATTTTAAGATCTATTGACTTTTTAAAGTAAAATATTGCCTTATTAAAATCCTTTTTATCTTTGTATACTAAACCAAAGTTGTGGTAGACTTGCTCCATTAAATTTGTTAAACCTTTTAACTCAGCAATTTCTTCAGATTTTGATAATTGCTCTAAAGAACTATCAAACTGTTTTTTTTCCCAATAAAGAACTCCAAGTAGGTTATAAGTAACTGCTAACTTCTCCCAATCGTGATGCATAAGTTGCAATTCAATAGATTGATTTGCATAAGTTATAGCTTCGAAGATCTGTTTCTTTTTATAATTTATTAATGCTAAATTATAAAGAATCGATGCTTTAACAAAATTATTACTAATGTAATCCAACATTTTGTTATAGTAGAAAAAACTATTTGAAAAGTTATTTTTAACAAAGTGATATAATCCAAAATAGTAGTAATAACATTCTTGTAAGAATGGATTGTATTGGTGTATGGTTTCGTCGTCAATATAACCAGTAATATACAGCTTATGAACCTTTTCCACATCTTCCATCTGATTAATTTTCAAATAATAACTTCCCAGCAGCAGGTAATAAAGACATTCGAGATAGATGTTTCGAATGGGGAAGTCGAAGTTTTCATGGAGTGTGGATAATTGATCTTTCGCTTTGTCAATATCCAATATAATGTTTTCTTTCCAGGAAATTAACTCGTTATACAGCTCTTGATCCAGGTCTTCATAATCGGTTAAGTATTCCTTTTTAACACCCAGCTTTTCAGCAAATAACTCCAGGATGTCTTTCGAAGGCAGGTATCTGCCTGCTTCAATATTGCTTAAGTGTGTAGGGGAAATAATCCCTTTGCTTAACTCTGACTGGGAGAATCCCTTTTCCATTCTCAATATGCTTATTCGTTTTCCGATATGCAACCTTTATCACTTCCAACTATATATAATTTAGGCGTTTCTTTCAATTTCCTATTATACTAAAACAAGCCAGATTTTCATAAGGTGATTCAATTTTTATAGTGATATTGCGTAAAACTATTGTCCTGAGACAAAAGAAACGTATTTTTTCCCAAAAAAATTGGACTATATTTAGAAACTTTTGTTTTTATGTTTTCGTGGGATTTTTAGTAACCGTTGATATCATCCATAAGTCCTCCTTTGGGAATTAAACGATGCGGATTCTGGTTAGAAAGTCTTGGAGATGAGATGGATAAACCAAGCATGTACTCCAGAGCCACAGATAGAATGGAGTCTGGCAGAAATGTTTGTCATGTATATTCTTCCCCCTCTATCTATAAATTCCTCTTTTTGTCCATTGTTAATTTGCGACAAATATTGCAGCTATGGTATCCACCGGTCCAGGAAATAATCTATTTGTTTCCCCTGTCCCTAGAATATACTTAAGTTAATGGCAATATGGTGCCCCGAATCCTTTTAAACCCGAAAAACCCATTCTACCTGTATATGCTTTTCTCATCTTTTATAAATGGTGTGCTTATGCCAACAGGATGAAACAGAATTTAAACAACAATCCTCTGCCTCTATGAATAGAACGTCTTTGATCTTTTGTTGTCGTGATAAATTGCTATTTTAAGAGAAATGGTCAGCTGTTTTGGCTGATTTTAAGATTTTGTTCATCATACCCTTTGTGAGGACAGTTGCTATTGAACGTTAAAACGATGTTTACCCGGAGTGTTTCTTGAAAGATTAATAGATTAGCCTTGAGCCATAAAAGATTTATCCGTTTTCTGTTTCCCAGCATTTACATACTTATTTATATCAGGTATTTTAACAGTGAATTCAGCCGATATTCCAAAAAAAACGATGAAATTCGTGAAAATTAGTAATTGTTTGTCTTATATTGAAACTTTTTGTCGAATATATACGTTATAATAATAGTAATAATTTTTTAATTGAACGTATTATAATTTAGGAGGATTTATTTATGGCAAAGGCTTTGCAACAAAATAGTGTCGGTCAAGATGATTGGAACCGTTTACAGGAAAAATTAAGTTTCCTGGGCCTGAACGATTCTAAAGAAGAAATCGTGAGTTTAAAGGAGGTTTACCTGGAATACCATCAGGATATTCTTGATGAGTTTTATGCAAAACTCCATACTGTTCCTGAACTTGACCGAATGATACGGGAAAATTCCCGTGATGAAGCTTTAAAAAAGACATTTCATCAATACATGGTGAGTCTTCTGGATGATGAGATCAATGTCCACTATGTAAATCAGCGCCGGGCTATTGCTGAAGCCCATGCGCGGATAGGACTTACCCCGGATCGGATGATTGCAGCTTACGGGCATTTGAATCAATTGTTCATGTCCTACGTCCTGAAAAAATTAAGAAAAAAACCGAAAAAACTCAGCCAGGCGATCATTACATATAACAATTTAATTTCTTTTGACCAGCAAATTGTCGTGGAAACTTACATTGAATTACTGGCAAAAGAATTTGTCTCCGGTTTATCCAACATCATTTCCTATAACGTCAATATTAACGAGATTAATCATCTCATCGAATACCAGGAGCGGCAGCGCAGCGAAACCCAGTCGGTCAGTTCTTCGATGCAGGAGTTAAGCACGAGTATTGAAGAAGTTGCTAAAATGGTTTCGGAATCAACGGAAAACCTGCAGGAAAACTTAAATCATCTGGATGACGGAATTGAAAATCTGGCAGATGTCACCGAATTTTTGAAACAGATCGACCAGGGAAGCCAGAAAATTTCCGAGCATGCAAGTGAACTGACAAATCGAGTCAAAAACATGGAAAAAGTGATGGAATTAATAAAAGATATTGCGGAACAGACGAACTTGTTGGCGCTTAATGCATCGATTGAAGCAGCACGGGCTGGAGAGCACGGAAGAGGATTTGCGGTTGTTGCGGATGAAGTCCGGAAACTTGCGGATCATACAACCGATTCAGTGGAATCCATCGAAAAGGATATGGAAAATTTAACTGGCATTACTACCTCAATTGTAAATGTCATCGAGGATTCTTTTAAACAAATACACCATTCCCGCAGTGATCTGGAGAATGTGACCGGTAATTTAAAAGAGATGAATGAATCAATGCAGGAACTGGGAAATCATTTTGAAGGGATTTCTGCCATTACAGAAGAACAGGCAGCTACCACCAGTGATATATCCGATCGAAACCAGACCATATCCGAACTGGTTGAAGGCGGTGATGAGGTAATCCGACGCACAGGACAGGCCGTTTATGATCTCAGTAAGTTAATCGATGAGCATCGTGCGAATTCCATTTCAAAAAATGTAATTTTGAGTCAGGAAGATGTGATTCAGCTGGCCATTACAGACCATTTATTATGGAGCTGGAAAATATATAACCTCATCCTTGGCTTTGAGGAAATAAAAGAAGATGAAGTTTCATCTTTCAGAGATTGTCGTCTTGGAAAGTGGTATTACGGTCCAATGAAAGAGACTTTCGGGAATATTAAAACATACAGGGAAATCGAGCCCCTCCATATTCGGGTTCACGAACTTGCAAAAGATGCCGTACGTGCAGTAAACAATGACAATATCTGTTATGCAAACGAATGTCTGGATGAGCTTCGAGGGGTCTCCAGTCAACTGATTACCAAACTGGAGAAGTTAAGGGAAACATTAATCCGCCAGAGGAAAGATACTCGGGCTTCCGTTAAACACTAATATCATTTGGAAAAAACGATGAGATGTCCCACCCGGGACATCTTTTTTTGCCAGATCAGAAGAAATCGGTGAAAAGGTTGATTCGGTGCAGCGATCATTGATCAAGCTGATCGGAAAAATCATCGACTTGGTGAAGGACAAAAAAGGATCAACATGATTGCCGATTGTCCATCAGCGGTGCGATGAAGGTCCAAATGGTACAAAAACGATTTAGAATTGTCCATCATCAGCCCCCTGAAGGACAAAACTCCAAAGGACTCTGCTCGATATGTCCGTCAACCCTTTTTGACGGATATGCCCCGACTAAACGAGTCAAAAAATGTCCTTCATGGTGGAGACAATTTTATTACTCTCTTATCTTACCTTTTACCTGAGGATACTTGACAGGATTCCTCTATGCATCCTACTTTTCAAGTCCTTTGTTTCTGAACCGAATTTTATATTCCAGTTTTTGTAACATCCGTGTATTCGCCAGGCTATAGATGATCAGTCCCAGCCATATAAGGGAAAAGGTCACCAGATGAACCGAGGTAAATGGTTCATCGAACAGAATCACCCCAAGTAAAAGCATAATGGTCGGTGCGAAATATTGCAGGAATCCAACCATGGACAAAGGGATGCGTTTAGCTCCGCTTGCAAACATCAGAAGGGGAACAGCCGTCATCACACCAGAACCGGCGAGGATGAGTCCGTCAAGGCTGCTGAAGGTGAAAGCGCCGTAACCGCCGCCAGTATGAACATAAGTCAAATATAGAATAGCAGCAGGGGTAATCATGAGGGTTTCAATCGTAAGCCCAAACATAGCCCCCAGCTGAACCACTTTCTTTAGCAGGCCGTACAATGCAAAGCTGAAAGCCAGCAAAATAGCAACCCATGGAACCGAACCGAATTGAAAGGTCATATACAAAACGCCAATTCCTGCAAGAATAAAGGCAATAAACTGCCAGTAGGTCAGTTTTTCTTTTAACACCAGGATCCCAAGCAAGATGCTGATAAGCGGATTGATATAATATCCCATACTTGCTTCAACGACATGGGCGTTATTCACTGCCCAGATATATGTAACCCAGTTCAAACTGATGATAATGGATGCAAGCGTAATTCCAGCCAGTTTTTTGGCATCTTTAAAAATGGATTTGCATTCAATTACAAATGAAGGCCATTTCTTTAGAATGATAACGACTGCGATCATAAACAGAAAGGACCACACAATGCGGTGGGCAAGAATTTCCCATGCAGGCACATGTTCAGCCATTTTCCAGTAAAGAGGCAAAAATCCCCAAAGAATATAAGCGCCTGCTGCATATACAACACCTAATTTATAGTCATCCATTTTCATAACGGATTTCCTCTCCAGAAAATATATAATCATAGTTTAATTCGGTGAAGAGGAAAAATCAATGAAAATGTTTTGGGAGGCGAAATGTTGTAGGGTAGGGAGTTAACTTGAATCTCCTTAAATGTTCTTGCTTGAGAAGAAGAAAAAAGCTGCCTCAAGTTAAGGCAGCTTACTGCTTTTTAGAACCGCTGGTGAAATAATGTTCTAACTTTTCTGCATCTGAACGTTCTAAGTATCCGGCTTTTCTTTTTTTGGAATCAAAAATGATGGATTGGTCACCTTCAAACCATACTTCATAGACGGCCAACCTTTCTTCATTGTCTTCTTTTTCTAACCAAAATTGATAATCTTCATCCCTGTCCGGTATATCTGTTTGACTGTTCCAGCTAACCTGGTCCATTAGTTTCATGATTTCAGAAATAACTTTTTCGTCTTTGATCACAGAAATATCAGGCCCTATACTGGACTGATCCGATACTCTGATGAACTGGTCGGCATAAGGATCTTCTGTCGTGCAACCAGACAAATTCAATAAGGCAATGGGGAGCAGCAAAAAAAATATCCGTTTTCTCATAAAAGGGATCAGCTCCAGAGGATGTTGATTGTTATTTATTTTATCAAAATGATGCATTGATAAAAAGTATTATAGTGGATCATCACATCCATTCTTTAAATTTCAGTTAGAGAGCAATTTCCCCTTTTTGATTAGAGGGGTTAGGGTGAATTTCATAAAACGAATACAACCAAAAGAAGAGGCAGGGATCAAACGCTTTCCAAAATGAAAAAACCGCATGAAATCGGGTTTATAAACCTGAACTATACCCCAGTTAGTGGACAAATAACAAAAAGTCCCTAGCTGGGGTTTTTTGTTTATTAACCTGTTATAATGAATGAAATATTAATGGA
>NZ_SMAN01000040.1 GCF_004342905.1 Melghiribacillus thermohalophilus
GGACATTAAAAAAGATGACCCCGAATCAATATCGGGATCATCTCTTAGCTGCATAGGGTTTTTATAACTGTCCACTTTTCGGGGTACAGTTCATACATTCATGAACGGGTCTCTTTCTTTTCAATTGCCAGAATAAAAGGAGGGTTATTTTTTTGATTTAAAAACTGGTATTGCAAAACCTGATAAACTTTTTGGTCAAGTTGGGATAAGTAACGGATTAAAGCATCTTTTTCCTCTTTTCCGCCTGAATGCCCGTGGTATACGACCAGCACGATCAGGCGGCCTTTCTTCAAATGTTTCAGAAGAAGTTGAATAGCGGTTATGGTGGTTTCCGGCGTGGTCACGATGGATTTATCACTGCCTGGCAGATATCCCAGATTAAAAATAGCCCCTCCCAGATTGTATCTGGCGTTTTCCGGCAAGTATCTCTCAAGGTGTTCATGTCCATCATGGATAACTGTGACATGATTCAGGCCCATTTCCTGAATACGGGTCTTTGTGTTTTCCACTGCCTGTTTCTGAACATCAAAGGCCAGGACATGACCAGAATGGCCAACAATATCTGCTAACATGACTGTATCATGCCCATTTCCGGCTGTGGCATCAATAGCAAAGTCTCCTGATTGCATACTGTTCTGCAGCAGCTCATGAGCAAAAGGAATAACCCGTTTTAACATGATTTCTTCTGACTCCTTTTGTGAAAATATTTACCCTGCCAGCTGTTCCGGCGTTCCAGTTCCCGATCGATGCCATTTAATACTTCCCACTTATTCATACTCCACATCGGACCAATCATTAGTTCTGCAGGGCCATCACCGGTGATCCGGTGAATAATCATCTCCTCGGGGAGAATTTCCAGCTGATCAACTACAAGCTTCACATATTCTCCCTTTGTTAAAAATTGGAACATCCCTTTTTCATACTGTTTGACCATCGGTGTTCCCTTTAGCAGGTGTAAAAGATGAATTTTTATTCCCTGAACATCCATGCTGGCAACGGTTCGTGCGGTTTCCATCATCATATCATCATCTTCTCCTGGCAAACCGTTTATAATATGGGAACAGACTCTGATGTGATGCTTTCTTAATTTTTCCACTCCTTCAAGATAGCAATCGAGGTCATGGGCACGATTAATAAGGTCGGCTGTTTTCTGGTGGATCGTCTGCAGTCCCAGCTCTACCCAGAGATATGTCCGTTCGTTTAATTCGGCCAGATAATCCACGACATCATCGGGAAGACAATCGGGCCTTGTAGCAATCGATAATCCAACCACTCCATCCTGTTTTAAAATGGTCTCATATTTTTCTCGAAGTTTCTCAACCGGAGCATGAGTATTGGTATAAGCTTGAAAATAACCGATATATTTGCCGTCTTTCCATTTATGATGCATCTTTTGTCTGATTGTTTGAAACTGGGTTTCCAGATCATTTGTACGATCTCCGGCAAAATCACCGCTGCCGGCTGCTGAACAAAACGTACACCCTCCATAGGCAACCGTTCCGTCACGGTTCGGGCAGTCAAACCCGCCATCCAGGGAGATCTTGAAAACTTTATGGCCAAAGATCGTTTTTAAATGATAATTCCAGGAATGATATCGCTTGTGATCAAAGGAATAAGGAAAAGGATTGTTCATTGTTAGGCTCCTCTTTTATGTGAATTGATCGCGTTCATCACTATCCAACAGCCATTTTAGCATGTAAAAACGCCGGTTAAAAGCGAGAGTTTTGGTCTGATTGAAACATGAATACAAAACCCATGGAAAACACAAAATAGTCAAGAGGTGATCAAGCGATGACAACAAGGAACTCCATGGAAAAACTAAAAAAAAATATTGAGGACAAAATTGAATTTGCCAAAGAGGAACTGGATGAAGCAAGAAAATTAGGACACAACACAGATGAACAGTACACCAATGCCCAGTCTCTGCTCCAGCAAGCAGAAAGGGATATTGAAAAAATGAAAAATAGTGCGAATGCCGAGCAGAGGGAAGAGCTTCACCGGATGCATCTTAGGATTTATCAGATATTAAATGACATGATTCTGGACCGCAATGATATAAATGACTACAGGTAACATTTCTTGTCAGATTTAAACGAAAATACCTTGACATTCCTGACTCCCTTCATTAAAATACGGTTACAAATAGTGACTGGCAAAAACGATGTGAAGGAGTAGTAGTGAACGGTTAAGCATTCAGAGAGGCAGCGGCTGGTGTGAGCTGTCCTTAATCTTCACGAACTCGCCTTCTAAGTTGCAAGTGCGAAGGAACAGTAGTGCTTGCCGTTAATCCGCGTTAAGGATATGAGCGGGCACTTTTTAAAGTGCTAATTTGGGTGGTACCGCGGGAACAATCTCTCGTCCCATGTTATGGGATGGGAGTTTTTTTATACGTTTAATGATTCAGACAATTTCAAATGAATGGTAGATTGAACCGGGGCCAGCTGATCTGGCGAAATAAAAAGGGAGGTTTAAGAATGTCATTTGATCACAAAAAGATTGAGAAAAAGTGGCAGCAATACTGGGAAGAAAACAAAACATTTAAAACGGATACTGATAGTGATAAGGAGAAATTTTACGTATTGGATATGTTCCCTTATCCATCAGGAGCAGGTCTTCATGTAGGCCACCCGGAAGGCTATACGGCAACCGATATTTTAGCCCGGATGAAGCGGATGCAGGGATATGAAGTGCTTCATCCGATGGGCTGGGATGCCTTTGGTCTCCCTGCTGAACAGTACGCCCTTGATACGGGAAATAATCCAAAGGAATTTACCGATAAAAATATTCAAAACTTCCGCAGGCAAATCAAATCACTGGGATTTTCCTATGACTGGGACCGGGAAGTGAATACAACAGATCCGAATTATTATAAATGGACCCAGTGGATTTTTCTGAAGCTGTATGAAAAAGGCCTGGCGTACATTGACGAGGTTCCGGTTAACTGGTGCCCGGCTCTGGGAACCGTTCTCGCCAACGAAGAAGTTATTGACGGCAAAAGTGAGCGTGGCGGCCATCCGGTCATCCGCAAACCGATGAAGCAGTGGGTTCTGAAAATTACCGAGTATGCAGATCGCCTGCTTGAAGATCTGGAAGAGCTTGACTGGCCGGAAAGCATTAAGGAAATGCAGCGGAACTGGATCGGACGGTCTGAAGGTGCTGAAATTACCTTTGAAATTGATGGAACGGGTCATTCTTTTAAAGCATTTACAACCCGTCCGGATACCATATATGGTGCAACGTATGCAGTGCTCTCTCCAGAACATCCGCTAATTGACAAAATTGTAACAGATGGACAAAAGAATCAGGTAAAACAGTATCAGGAGGAAGTGGCTGCAAAAAGCGATCTGGAGCGGACAGATTTAAATAAAGAAAAAACCGGTGTTTTTACTGGAGCCTACGCCATTAATCCGCTAAATGGGGAAAAGATGCCCATCTGGATTGCTGATTACGTGCTGATGAGCTATGGTACAGGGGCTATTATGGCAGTACCTGCTCACGATGAACGGGACTATGAATTTGCAAAAAAGTTTGAACTACCAATTAAAGAAGTAGTGGAAGGCGGAGACGTTGAAAAAGAAGCTTACACGGGAGACGGCAAACATATCAATTCCGGTATTTTAAACGGATTGAACAAGGAAGAGGCTATCGAGAAAGCAATCGAATGGCTGGAGGAAAACGAAAAAGGGGAGCGAAAAGTGACCTATCGCCTCCGTGACTGGCTGTTCAGCCGTCAGCGTTACTGGGGTGAACCGATCCCGATCATTCACTGGGAAGACGGAACCATGGAACCAGTTCCGGAAGAAGAACTGCCTCTCACCCTGCCTGAAACTGATCAAATTAAACCTTCAGGAACAGGGGAATCACCACTGGCCAATATTAAAGAGTGGGTGGAAGTCACTGATCCTGAAACAGGGCGGAAAGGCCGCAGGGAAACCAACACCATGCCACAGTGGGCCGGCAGCTGCTGGTACTATTTGCGTTATATCGACCCGCACAATTCAGATCAGCTGGCAGATCCAGAAAAGCTGAAAAAATGGCTTCCGGTTGATGTGTACATTGGCGGTGCCGAGCATGCCGTTCTTCACCTGCTGTATGCCCGTTTCTGGCATAAGGTACTTTATGATATCGGAGTCGTTCCGACGAAAGAACCATTCCAGAAGCTGTTTAACCAGGGTATGATTCTCGGTGAGAATAATGAAAAGATGAGTAAATCAAAAGGAAATGTTGTCAACCCTGATGAAATCGTTGAATCCCATGGAGCAGACACCCTGAGACTTTATGAAATGTTTATGGGACCACTGGATGCTTCCATTGCCTGGAGCACAGAAGGACTGGATGGTGCAAGACGTTTCCTGGACCGCGTCTGGCGCCTGTTTGTGGATGAAGATGGTAATTTGTCGAACCGGCTTCAGGACAAAGAAAACAACAAGCTCGACAAAGTGTACCATGAGACAGTAAAAAAAGTGACGGATGATTTTGAACATCTGAGATTTAATACAGGTATTTCCCAGCTGATGGTGTTTATTAATGAAAGTTACAAGGCAGAATTTGTACCAAAAGAATTTGCAGAAGGATTTGTAAAACTGATTTCACCGGTTATTCCGCATATTGCAGAAGAACTTTGGAGCAAGCTCGGACATTCAGGCTCCATCAGCTATGAACCGTGGCCAACATATGATGAAACCAGACTGGTAGAAGATGAGGTGGAAATCGTTATTCAGGTCATGGGAAAAATCAGGGCAAAAATCATGGTGCCAAAGGATGCTTCAAAAGATGAACTTGAAAAAATGGCCCTGAACAATGAAAAGATACAGGAATGGATTCAAGGAAAAACAGTTCGCAAAGTCATCGTGGTCCCGGGTAAACTGGTAAATATAGTAGCCAATTAATTCCAGTGACTTTTGTAAATGTCTGAAGAAGGCATGGATCTTCTTCAGACATTTTTTTGTGAACTTCGAGACTGTGGTCTCTTTTGTAATGAGCAGGTGATAGTCCTCTGAAAGAATTTAGTTTTGCCTTCCGGGGATTAGAGGGACATCCGAATCTTTTTCTTGCCAGGGGGATAAACAAGCTGTGAATGTTTACTTTTTTTCGTATAATACCCCTAATCGTATCTCTTGACTTTTAGTGAAAAACAGATAAAATGAATCGAGGCTGGGTGAATGATCACCAGAAAATAATACCTCATCTTTGTGCAAACTTCATGGAAAGGAGAATGGATATGGAAATTCTTGTTATTACGGCTACCGTACTAGCCATCATATATATTGTGAAAAATTTTATATTGCCCCTTATTTTTTTGAAAGAACTAAACACCGGTATGGATCTTGAAACTATATGTAAAAAATACTGTTTAATCGATTTAAGGGATTATATAACAGCGGATAAAAACCCATTTCCACATGCTCGAAATATCCCACTGTCTTACCTTCCGCGAGAACTGGAAAAAAACTTTCCATGCGATAAGAAAATCTTATTAATCTCTGAAGATAAGCGGACGGCCCGTTTAGCTGCAAAATTCATCCAAAAACAAAAACGGGATAAAATATATTTTTTAAAAAATGTATAAAACCTATTGACATAGGGTTTATCTTTTTATAATATATTTATTGCTGTCGCATTTACAACAAGAAATGTTGACAGCATATTATCTCTGTGTTATATTTAAGAGCACCGAAAAAGTTCGAACCTTGAAAACTGAACAAAACAACTTGTAACGCCAGAAGCGAGAATCAAATGATTCAAACGATTTTTTGGAGAGTTTGATCCTGGCTCAG
>NZ_SMAN01000041.1:0-1691 GCF_004342905.1 Melghiribacillus thermohalophilus
TTGTACCTTGAAAACTGGATAAGAACATGAAGATGAAGCATCAAAAAGCGCTGAATCACGCTAAGTTAAGTGAAGAAGGGCGCACGGTGGATGCCTTGGCACCAGGAGCCGATGAAGGACGGGACAAACACCGATATGCCTCGGGGAGCCGTAAGTAGGCGTCGATCCGGGGATTTCCGAATGGGGCAACCCCCTGTCCGTCATGGGGCAGGATCCTTACCTGAATCCATAGGGTAAGGAGGGCAACCCGGGGAACTGAAACATCTCAGTACCCGGAGGAGAAGAAAGCAACAGCGATTTCCTGAGTAGCGGCGAGCGAAACGGAAACAGCCCAAACCAGTAAGCATGTCTTACTGGGGTTGTAGGACACTCCACATGGAGTTACCAAGAAATCGGGTAGATGAATCGGTCTGGAAAGGCCAGCCAGAGAAGGTAACAGCCCTGTAGTCGAAACCCGGTTTCCTCCGGAGTGGATCCTGAGTACGGCGGAACACGTGAAATTCCGTCGGAAGCTGGGAGGACCATCTCCCAAGGCTAAATACTCCCTGGTGACCGATAGTGAACCAGTACCGTGAGGGAAAGGTGAAAAGCACCCCGGGAGGGGAGTGAAAGAGAACCTGAAACCGTGTGCCTACAAGTAGTCGGAGCCCGTTCATGGGTGACGGCGTGCCTTTTGTAGAATGAACCGGCGAGTTACGATTCCATGCGAGGTTAAGGAGTGAATCCGGAGCCGCAGCGAAAGCGAGTCTGAACAGGGCGACAGAGTATGGGGTCGTAGACCCGAAACCGTGTGATCTACCCATGTCCAGGGTGAAGGTAAGGTAACACTTACTGGAGGCCCGAACCCACGCGTGTTGAAAAACGCGGGGATGAGGTGTGGGTAGCGGTGAAATGCCAATCGAACACGGAGATAGCTGGTTCTCTCCGAAATAGCTTTAGGGCTAGCCTCAGGGAAGAGTGCTGGAGGTAGAGCACTGATTGGACTAGGGGCCCTCATCGGGTTACCGAATTCAGTCAAACTCCGAATGCCAGTGACTTGATCCCTGGGAGTCAGACTATGAGTGATAAGGTCCATAGTCGAGAGGGAAACAGCCCAGACCGCCAGCTAAGGTCCCCAAGTATGCGTTAAGTGGAAAAGGATGTGGAGTTGCTTAGACAACCAGGATGTTGGCTTAGAAGCAGCCACCATTTAAAGAGTGCGTAATAGCTCACTGGTCGAGTGACTCTGCGCCGAAAATATACCGGGGCTAAACGCATCACCGAAGCTGCGGACTGTTCTTCGAACAGTGGTAGGAGAGCGTTCTAAGGGCGTGGAAGCCAGACCGTGAGGACTGGTGGAGCGCTTAGAAGTGAGAATGCCGGTATGAGTAGCGAAAGAGGAGTGAGAATCTCCTCCACCGAAAGCCTAAGGTTTCCTGAGGAAGGCTCGTCCGCTCAGGGTTAGTCGGGACCTAAGCCGAGGCCGAAAGGCGTAGGCGATGGGAAACAGGTTGACATTCCTGTACCACCATCTTCCGTTTGAGCGATGGGGTGACGCAGGAGGATAGGGGAAGCGCGCGGATGGAAGAGCGCGTCCAAGCAGTGAGAGTGGTGGATAGGCAAATCCGTTCACCGGAAGCTCAAGCTGTGATGGGGAGGGAACTAGAGTACCGAAGTCTCCGCATTCACACTGCCAAGAAAAGCCTCTAGCA
>NZ_SMAN01000041.1:1789-3087 GCF_004342905.1 Melghiribacillus thermohalophilus
GAGGACAGATGGTGCCCGTACCGCAAACCGACACAGGTAGGCGAGGAGAGAATCCTAAGGTGAGCGGGAGAACCCTCGTTAAGGAACTCGGCAAAATGACCCCGTAACTTCGGGAGAAGGGGTGCTCATTCAGGTGCAAGCCTGGAGGAGCCGCAGTGAAAAGGCCCAAGCGACTGTTTATCAAAAACACAGGTCTCTGCGAAGCCGAAAGGCGAAGTATAGGGGCTGACACCTGCCCGGTGCTGGAAGGTTAAGGGGATGAGTTAGCCCTTCGGGCGAAGCTTTGAACCGAAGCCCCAGTAAACGGCGGCCGTAACTATAACGGTCCTAAGGTAGCGAAATTCCTTGTCGGGTAAGTTCCGACCCGCACGAAAGGTGTAACGACTTGGGCACTGTCTCAACGAGGGACCCGGTGAAATTATACTATGCGTGAAGATGCGCATTACCCGCGACAGGACGGAAAGACCCCGTGGAGCTTTACTGTAGCCTGATATTGAATGTTGGTACAGCTTGTACAGGATAGGTGGGAGCCAGAGAAACCGGAGCGCTAGCTTCGGTGGAGGCGCCGGTGGGATACCACCCTGGCTGTACGGACATTCTAACCCAGGGCCGTGATCCGGTCCGGAGACAGTGTCAGGTGGGCAGTTTGACTGGGGCGGTCGCCTCCCAAAAGGTAACGGAGGCGCCCAAAGGTTCCCTCAGAATGGTTGGAAATCATTCGCAGAGTGTAAAGGCAGAAGGGAGCTTGACTGCGAGACCTACAAGTCGAGCAGGGACGAAAGTCGGGCTTAGTGATCCGGCGGTTCCGCATGGAAGGGCCGTCGCTCAACGGATAAAAGCTACCCCGGGGATAACAGGCTTATCTCCCCCAAGAGTCCACATCGACGGGGAGGTTTGGCACCTCGATGTCGGCTCATCGCATCCTGGGGCTGTAGTCGGTCCCAAGGGTTGGGCTGTTCGCCCATTAAAGCGGTACGCGAGCTGGGTTCAGAACGTCGTGAGACAGTTCGGTCCCTATCCGTCGTGGGCGCTGGAAATTTGAGAGGAGCTGTCCCTAGTACGAGAGGACCGGGATGGACACACCGCTGGTGTACCAGTTGTTCCGCCAGGAGCACAGCTGGGTAGCTACGTGTGGAAGGGATAAGTGCTGAAAGCATCTAAGCATGAAGCCCCCCTCAAGATGAGATTTCCCATCACTTCGAGTGAGTAAGATCCCTCAGAGACGATGAGGTGGATAGGCCCGAGGTGGAAGCGTGGTGACACGTGGAGCTGACGGGTACTAATCGATCGAGGACTTA
>NZ_SMAN01000042.1 GCF_004342905.1 Melghiribacillus thermohalophilus
GTCGGTTTTGTGGGTGCTGACTGGATTACTGATAACCATGACCCTGTTTCTCGTGATGATCTTCTTGATTGTTTTAACGAGGAGGATATAGAGCCATCGATAAAATTGCTTGTAAGCATTATACGAATACATGTTTGAATTAGGAATAAGCTTTGTCGGTATAAGTCCGTTCAAAAGAACCTGTATAGTCATCTGTCTGTTTATTTTTTCCGGTGGCGGGTCTAACCTAAAAATTTGTTCTTTTATATGTAAAATTAGTAATGTCATCATGATGCAAAAGAGAGTTAAAATCGATTACATTAGTCATTGAATGAATGGAAAAATACTCTTGTAGTAGCAAATATAAACATAATGTGGTAATATTAACCACAAAGAATAGAAGGAGGTGAAATCTATGAAAATAGTAAAAAAACTGATTATAACCTCAGTGATATCTGTTCTAATTTTAACTGTTGGTGTTTCAACAGCTTCAGCTTATCCTTTAGTTGAAGCTAGTATGTCTCCAACCAATGAATCAAGAATAGCTAGTTCAGGGTATTTTAGTAAAAATCTATCATGGGACGGTGGGTTATCTAACACATATAATGTTGAATACTATGATGGTAACAAGACATTATTTTACGACCCATCAGCAAACTATTACAGCAAAAGAGTTAGCTCATATTATAATAAAGGAAATCTAAGTATTAAAACCTGGTATACACAGCTTCGTGTTTCAAATGGTGATACCGCATATGCATATGGCACAGTTACTCTTAAAGATAGGTAAATCATTCATTATTCCGGTCTGTGAAAACAGACCGGGGTACATTTAAAGGAAGGTGAACACATGATTACAGTGGAAAATCTCCGCAAATCGTTTGGGCGAGGAACAAATGCTACGGAAGTGTTACGGGATATCGATCTAACCATCCCGGACGGCAAATGGACGGCTATTGTGGGACCTTCCGGGTCCGGCAAGTCCACCTTGCTCAACTGTCTGTCCGGATTATTAAAACCGGATTTCGGTCATGTGAACTATGACGGCAAAGATCTCTATCGGCTCAAAGAAAAGGAAAGAAGTCACTTCAGGCGAAAACATATTGGCTTTGTCTTTCAGGACTTCAAACTATTACCCTACTATTCTGTAATCGATAACGTCATCTTGCCTCTCCTGTACGATGAAGCCAAACAGAAACTTTATGAGAAAGCCAGACAAATCCTTTTACATATCGGCATTCATGAGCAGCTTTTTACTCGTTTGCCCCGGTCATTGTCCGGGGGAGAAAAACAGCGGGTAGCCATTGCCAGAGCCTTAATTGCTGATCCGGATGTGCTCGTTTGTGATGAACCGACCGGGAATCTGGATCAGGACAATCGGGATATCATTACCGGACTGATTGACAGGTTGCGAAACGAAGGAAAGACCATTGTACTTGTTACCCATGATATGGAAGTGGCAAAAAAAGCGGATGATATTTATCAATTAACCAGTGGCTCCCTGGTACCATACGAGGTGACCGCATGATCAGGCTATCCTTCAAACGGTTGTTGAATCGAAAAGGTTCTACCCTCACATTTCTCATCGCTCTGACAGCCCTGTTTGCACTCATTCCATTCGGCCTCCAGCAATCCAGGGACACAAAACTCGCTGTAGACCATTCCATCACCGAATATGGCAGAGGGACGTACGATCTACTGGTCCGCCCTGGGGGTTCTCGTACGGAAACGGAAAAACAACTCGGGGTGGTGGAAGATAATTATATCGGAGACAGCCAGGGTGGCATTTCCATTTCTGAATGGGAAGAATTAAAGGAGATGGAAGGCATCGAAGTGGCTGCACCCGTGGCTTCCCTCGGGTATTTTCGTGGGAATCAAATGTCCATTGAATTACCAAGATTACCTGAGCCTACTCGATTTACCTGGCAGTTTTTCACATCGGACGGACTGACAAAATACCCGATTAGTGAACCAGAATCTTTAGTCTATTTTGAAGAGACAGAGACAGGTTCTATTCAATATATAGCAGATCCTGATTTGAAACAAAGGTCGTTTGGGGATCGATTTATGACTGTCATTATGCCTCCTAATTATTATCTTCTAGTGGCCATAGATATTGAAAGTGAAGAACAACTAACAGGTATTGATTTCTCAGCTTTTCATAATGCAGATAAACCTTTTTGGTTATCTGCCTTGAAAAAAAACTATGGGGACCCGCACATTGTTAAGGTGCTCAAAAGAGATGGTTTAACTATTCCTTTATTTATGAAAATCAAGGCAGAAACCCTTGATGTCGAACTGGAAGATTATTTAGAGGCCTTCAATCTACAGGAAAGTGAATGGCTTATGAGTATACCGGAC
>NZ_SMAN01000043.1 GCF_004342905.1 Melghiribacillus thermohalophilus
TGGTACGCATAAATAATCACCAACTTAAATAAATTTCAGGTCTATTATAACCTAAATTTAATGTTGGTGTTATTTATTCCGTCTAAGAAAAAAAAAACTGACTCCTAACCGAGTCAGAAAACAAAACAGGAGACGTATGTACGTCAGTGGAGGGCAAAAAGAGAGACGAGCCTTGTTATGGACGGGTACGGAAGAAAGGAGGTTTCTCAAGCTGGGCCTGCCGCTTTTCAACTTCCAAAACTTTCTCGTTGGTAGCGGCAATAATTTTAAGCAACTGCATGATGAACTGTTCGTGCTGATTTACACGCTGTTCTATTTCTTTACAGTGGGGACAGCTAATCTGGGACATGAATACGCCTCCCTGTTTTGTTTGATTCTGTTATACCATGGATTCACATTCATTTCTAATCAACAAAATGGAAAAATCATTTCAACATCCTTGTTTATTATTTTGAAACCCCTGGCAGGTTTTCGAAAAATGAAGAGATAATCAGAGGCAAATCTGTAAAAATATATGATTTTCCAAAAAACATTCAGACGGCAAAAAAGAACCTGCCCGATTGTGGACAGGTTCTTTTTTGCACAGTTATGAATTCGGCTCAATCAATCCATAACGCCCATCTTTGCGGCGGTAAACCACATTGGTGTCGCCTGTTTCACTATTGGTAAATACAAAAAAGTTGTGACCGAGAAGGTCCATCTGCAGTACAGCCTCCTCAGAATCCATTGGTTTCAGGTTAAATCGTTTGGTTTTCACAATTTCTATGCTGTCATCGTTTTCTTCTTTTCGTTTTTGAGCTTCCTTTTCCAGTTCAGCAAAGGCATGTTTGGGGGATCCCATCTGTCGGAATTTGCGATTGACTTTTGTTTTATATTTACGAATTTGCCTTTCTAACTTATCAACCACTAAATCTATCGCAGCATATAAATCCGTGTGACTTTCTTCGGCACGAAGTAGTAAATTGGTCATAGGAATGGTTACTTCAATCCGCTGTTCATCGTTATACACTTTTAAATTCACGTTCACATCAGAAGTTGGCGGGGTGTCAAAATACCTCTCAAGCTTTCCAACCTTTTTCTCCACATAATCACGGATGGCTTCAGTAACTTCAATGTTTTCTCCCCTTATGTTGTAATTCATAAGAAGACCACTCCTTTCATCCTTATGTATCTTATATTCTATCATACCCTGAGCTATTCCTGCATAAACCGCATTTTTCAATTATGGACACTTTTTGACAGCATCCAGACGGTTGAATGCCTCCAATATTAGGTCTTTTATTAATAAAAAATTCCGGGACTATATTCTCATATCCCAGAAATCCAAGAAAAGCGCAAGTGACCACTTAGCCCTGAAAGTCAATGAAGACTTCCAGATAAGGCTGCTGCGCTTTCAGGTGAAAGGGGACGGACACTGCAACTGTACCAAAGCCACAGATTGTTATCATTTCCTAAACCATATAAAAAAACACCTCGCTTAAAGGAGGTGTTGAAGTGTTTAGTTGGAAATGGTCGGGATGGCCGGATTTGAACCGACGACCTCTTGGCCCCCAGCCAAGCGCGCTACCAAACTACGCCACATCCCGGCATCGTTGAAATGAGGCAAATGTATCAAAACGTTTACACTCCTATTTTACTCAAACCGGTTCCTGTCTGCAAGAACTCCGAGGATTTTTTTTGATCTCCAGTTCCTTTCTATACATCTAGCTATCTTCCTTCTCATTCGCAAATGATCTTTAAATATTCAGCAGTTTTCTTCATCCATGAGTAAGAAGTCCCTCCCCCATCCGCAGGCAATCGCCTCTTAGAACTTCTAACGATCAGGATGGCAAGATTCAAAAACAAAACCACCAGTGTGTGAAGTGACCCCTGTCAAGTAGACAGGAATAAAAAAGCACACTTATGCAGCCTGAGTCCTATATTCATAAGGACTCAGGTTATTTAATTTCTTT
>NZ_SMAN01000044.1 GCF_004342905.1 Melghiribacillus thermohalophilus
CTTAGACGGAATAAATAACACCAACATTAAATTTAGGTTATAATAGACCTGAAATTTATTTAAGTTGGTGATTATTTATGCGTACCAAAAATAGATTAAATCCAATCGAATCAAAATACTTTAGACCCGAGATAACTAATTGTCCAGAATGTGGTGGTAAATTAATATACTGTCACCCTGTTTGGAGAAAAACAATTTCTACCCTAAAAGGTGAATTTAAAATCATAAATCTAGGATACCGATGTGAGAATAACTCCTGTTCTAATGACACAGTATATCGTTCAGCTGAAGCCGAACAATTAAGTATGAAGCACATTACTTATGGAATGGATGTCATCGCATATATCGGATATTTACGGTTTAAAGAACATAAGACTCGATCTGAGATAGCTACTATATTATCGGAAAAAGAAGTGAAAATTTCTGAGAGGCAAGTACAGAAACTTTATGAAAGATATGCGTTATTATTGCGGGCAAGCGTTAAAGAAAATATGAAAGAGACATTAGAAAATATTGTGAAAGAACATGGAGGACTTGTTTTATCTATTGATGGTGTCCAACCCGAAAAAGGTAACGAAACATTGTATGTCATCCGTGAAGTTCTTAGTGGTACTATTTTAGCTGCACATAATTTAAAAAGCAGTGCTTCTCAAGAACTGATAGGTATTATTCAACCCATTTTAGACTGGGGTTATCCAATCCAAGGTTTTATCAGTGATGGGCAACAATCCATTCGTTTAGCAATTGAACAAATAGCTCCAGATATTCCGTATCAATATTGTCAGTTTCATTACTTTAAAGACATAGCCAAACCATTAGTTGAAAAAGATAGAAAACTAAAAACGAATATCAAAAAGAAGCTAAGGGGAATAAGGGAAGTTGAAAGAAAAATTGAAAATTCTCCATCTAAAAACATAGAAGAAGAGGTAGCAAGTGACTATATTGCGGCTATTCGATCCGTTCTTCTAGAAGATGGTAAGCCACCATTCGAATTACCAGGCACTTGTGTTTTTGAACGAACGAATGCGATTAAAGATTCGATTGAAAAATGCCTGGATAAAAAAGGGGACTCCTCTACTTGAAAAGTTGTTCAGAATAGTCAGAAATGTGGATAACTATAAGGAAGATTATCAACTCGTAATACGTTGGGATACACGATTTAAAAGGATAGCTACCATTATGGAGCCTTCTGAGAATAAAACAAGTTTTTGGGTCGAAAGCAGATTAAAGCAATACATAAACCAAATGGAAAAAGAGTTGAATCGGAAAGAAGATCAACCGTTTGTAGAGAACTTATTAAAGTATAGTAAAGGATTTTGGAAAGGACTTTTCACATTTTATGATTATCCACTTATACCGAGAACGAACAATGATTTAGAACTCTTTTTTAGAAGAATAAAGCAAAAACACCGAAGAATCACAGGTAGTCGGACTTGGAATCGATATATTATCCGACACGGTGAAAACATTGTATTTGTAGAAAATGTCTCTAGTAATCAGGAAGGGCTACAAATGATAAAAAATGTTAATTATTCAGCATATAAAACTGAAGCAAATAAATGGGAACAACGTATTGGCGAGCATATAAAACATAGAAGATTCAAAAAAGAGCCAAATGAATATTTAAACACTATTGAAGAGAAATGGAAAAGGCACAACTAATTTATTGTGTTAGTTGTGCCGTTTAAG
>NZ_SMAN01000045.1 GCF_004342905.1 Melghiribacillus thermohalophilus
TGATATGATCCCCTTATAGTAGACAGAAAAAAGAAAGCACATTAATCTGTCTACTATGGAGGGGATTTTTTCTATGGGGAAAATACGAAAAACATATGATGTAAAGTTTAAAAAGAAAGCTGTGGATCTATATAAAAAAGCGGGCATGGGCTACAAATCGGTGGCTAAAGAGTTAGGGATTGATCATTCCATGGTACGTCGATGGGTAGAACACTATGACAAAGAAGGAATGAAAGGTCTGGAGGAAAAACGCGGGAAGGCAAAAGGTCCGGGAAAAGGGAGACCGAGAACTCGTCCAGAAGATCCTGAAACGAAAATCAAGCGTCTTGAAGCGGAAGTAGAGATGCTAAAAAAGCTCTTAATAATGTGAAAGGGGGAATGGAATCCGTACCAACTCATAAGAAGTTCACCATCATTCATGAAATGGCTGGCAACCTCATTTCTATTCAAGAATTATGTAAGATTGCAGGCGTGTCCCGAAGTGGATATTACAATTGGGTAAAACGGCAGAAATACCCTTCTCAAAAGCAGTTAGAAGACGAGCAGTTAAAGAAAAAAATCGAGGAGTGCCATAAAAAACTGAAAGGAATCTATGGGTATCGGAGAGTCAAAGTCTGGCTTAAGAGAAAATACAAACTGGATATCAACCATAAACGCGTACAAAGGTTGATGAAAGAGATGGGAATTCGTGCGGTGATTCGGAAGAAACGGCCTTATTATGGGAAGAAAGAGCCTTATGTCATTTCGGACAATCATCTAAACAGGGAATTTCACGCGTCAAAACCAAACGAGAAGTGGGTGACAGATATTACATATTTGATTTTTAATGGGCAAAAGCTTTATTTATCTGCCATTAAAGACCTATACAATCATGAAATTGTTGCCTACCACATTAGTCCCAGAAATGACAACAAACTGGTGCTTGATACGCTAAAAAAGGCCATAAAAAAACGGAATGTAAATGGACTCCTCCTGCATAGTGATCAAGGATTCCAGTATACATCCCGTCAATACAACAACTTACTTAAAAGATACAATATAAAAGCCAGTATGTCCAGAAAAGGAAACTGTTTAGACAATGCCAGCATGGAGAACTTCTTCAGCCATTTCAAGGCAGAGTGTTTTAATCTGCACTCTTTTCGCAAAGCCAGAGAGGTCAAGGATGCCGTACACAAATACATTCGTTTTTATAACCACCAACGTTTCCAAAAGAAATTAAATAACCTGAGTCCTTATGAATATAGGACTCAGGCTGCATAAGTGTGCTTTTTTATTCCTGTCTACTTGACAGGGGTCACTTCA
>NZ_SMAN01000046.1 GCF_004342905.1 Melghiribacillus thermohalophilus
ATACGCATATCAAATTTTTCAAGGTTGGGACATCCGAAACTTCTACGCTTTAAGGTCTTGATCAGGTTATTGGTGCCTTCCAGTTTTGCATTGGTCAGACGGAAGCGAAAATAATTTAATATTGGATCTTTCCACTGGAGAATGGTTTTGACAATCTTTTTCGTAGCTCCAGCACCTTCCGTCAAATAATAGCGGCACCAGGCTTCCAGCTCTGCTTTGGCTTGTTGCACATTCTCGTTTTCGTAGATGGAGCGAAAATCTTGAAGGGCTTCATATTGCTTCTTTAGATCTTCATTTTGTTTCAGCCATTCCTGAAGAATTTCTTTCTCGTCTGGTTTTAGCTTCTCTGGCTTCGTCATTAAGAGACGGCGCTGATGGCGGATTTCTTTATGATTGGTTGCGTAATTTTGATCCAGCTTACGAGCCCGATCCAGGGCTTTGGTAAACAACTGAATCACATGAAATTTATCGGCTACGAGGGCTGTTTCGGGCCAGATCTCTTGAATTGTATTCACCATTCCTGGAACTAAATCGGTAGCCACTACGTTTGGTGCTTCAAAGGGATACTGTTTGAGAGCTTCCTGAATGGCTTCCCGGCTCTTTCCGGGATGAGTCTGCCAGACATGACCCGTATGAGCGTCCATAAGAGCGACACTATAGTGATGTCCCTTTTTATGGGCGAATTCATCCATACACAGAGCCGTAGGAGCTTCATAGTTTTCTGGCCGAGCTAATGCTTCTCTGGCATATTCATAGAACCAGTGGGCAACCGTGGATGGGGGTACCCCCATCTCCTTTGCCACCGCCTCGAACGTGTGTCCATTGCATTTACGGGCAATCATTTTTTTGAAGTGTGCGGTGACTTTACTTCGGGCAGGAATACCAGGCCATTCCACCGTCCAGGTGATCCCGCAGTCATCGCAGCGCTGTCGATGAACAGGGATTCGAAGATAAATGTTTTCTCCTGTTGAAACCCAGGCATGGCGTAATACTCTTCTCTTCCCTCTTTCATGGTTGGTGCTGCACTGAAAACATAGTGGGCAGATATGGGTTTGAGGATAAGGTTCAACGTCCAGAATCCACCCATTCTGAACACGCTCCCCCTGATGGGTTAGACGAAAATTTTGTAAGTGAAGGATATCTGTAGTAAACTGTTTATACATGCAGATCTTCCTTTCTATTGGTTTTGGTTTGGGTTACTATTAACAATA